>NZ_RJTM01000163.1 GCF_003725735.1 Sinomicrobium pectinilyticum
TCCCGATCCGGATTGCCCGGATTGTGAGACGCCACCGCTGGAACCAACCCCCCAGGCTGATATTGTTACGGTAAAAGTGACAAGTGATGCCGGACAAACAGAATTTATCCCCGGAGAGTCTGTGGAATATACGATCACTGTGACCAATAACGGTCCCAGTGTTGCCGAGCAGGTGAATGTTGTGGACACAGCCCCCGCCGGCACGACGATAAGCAACTGGACAGCTGTTG
>NZ_RJTM01000164.1 GCF_003725735.1 Sinomicrobium pectinilyticum
CAATGCAGTACAGGTCACCAGTCCTACGGACGACCCCGATCCGGATTGCCCGGATTGTGAGACCCCACCACTGGAAATGAAACCGGAACCGTCAATTGCATTGATAAAAACTGCCGAGTACATCGATAGCAATGGCAATGATATGGCTGATGCAGGAGATGGGATTACGTATACCTTTACGGTGACTAATACAGGTAATGTCGATATAGATAATATAACCATTGACGACGACCTGACCGGAACTACCGATCTACCGATTACCCCGACTATATTAGTCCCTGGAGAAACAGGTGTTGCCACGGCAACATATACACTCACCCAGGAAGATGTGGATAATGGTAGTGTGAGTAATCAGGCCCTGGCTACAGGTGAGGCTCCGAATGGCGATCCTGTGGAAGATACTTCGGGTACCAGTGAAGATAATGATATCCCGACAGATACGCCGATCATTCAATCTCCTTCAATTGCTTTGGTAAAGACCGCCGATTATATAGATAGTAATGGTAATGGTGTGTCCGATGCAGGAGATGGGATCACGTATATCTTTACGGTGACTAATACCGGAAATGTAACCGTATCTGGTATCACTATCGACGACGATCTGACAAATACGTCCGGTTTGCCGATCGTCCCGGCAACATTAGCTCCCGGAGAATCAGGTACGGCAACTGCTACTTATACGATCATCCAGGAAGACGTGGATAACGGTGGTGTCAGTAACCAGGCTTTGGCCGGCGGTACTGACCCGAATGGCGATCCTGTAGAGGATGAATCCGGTACAGACGAAGATAATGACGACCCAACAGATACACCTCTAACACAAGAACCGTCAATCGCATTGGTGAAAACAGTGACCAACACGGGGAGCGGTGATAATGG
>NZ_RJTM01000165.1 GCF_003725735.1 Sinomicrobium pectinilyticum
AGCTGCTGTAACAACCGGTACAGTAACCTTGCCGAATACCAATGGAACAGACGATATCAATGAAACGATCCCGACGCTTCCGAACGGTGCAATTGTGACTTATACGGTTACGGTACAAACCCCACCGGACTTTACGGATGACCTGGTGAATGCGGTGCAGGTAACCAGCCCGACAGAGGACCCCGACCCGGATTGCCCGGATTGTGAGACCCCACCGCTGGAACCAAACCCCCAGGCCGATATTGTTACGGTAAAAGTAACAAGTGATGCGGGACAAACAGAATTTGTCCCCGGCGAGTCCGTGGAATATACGATCACCGTGACCAACAACG
>NZ_RJTM01000166.1 GCF_003725735.1 Sinomicrobium pectinilyticum
ACAATCTGTGGGGCAAAAAGGGCATTTTGCAGCCAATTAAGGAAAGTTTAAACGAGTTCATAATGTATCTCTAAGAAAAAATTTCCAACTGGAAAGAAGGGATAAATGCATTTCTGAAGGATAAGAACTACAAGGTAACCGGGGGGCTCGGAAATTATATTCAGTCCAATGCTTTCCGCTTTCTTCCGAGAGAGAATATTGTCCGTATAGTGAAGAACATGTTTGAGGACAGGATAAACAAAAACAGGGCTCCGGAAGCAGGAACCCTGTTTTCTGGTTAATTTGTATGGCAGACCTTTCCGTTGATCATCACATGTTCTATGTGATTGCTGCCAAAAGCATAGGGCAGATAAGCATACCCGGGAACTTTTTTTGTGATGATAAGATTTGCTTTTTTGTCTTTGGAAATGCTCCCGTGCGTAGCGGCCAATCCCATGGCATAAGCCCCGTTGATCGTAGCGGCATTAATCGCTTCTTCCGGGGTCATTTTCATCTTTATGCAGGCTGTGGCCACGACAAAATTCATATTGCCGCTTGGTGTCGAGCCCGGGTTGTAATCAGTGGCCAGGGCCAGGGGAAGACCTGCATCTATCATTTGACGCGCGGGAGTATACGGGATACTCAGGAAGTAAGAGCAGGAAGGTAATGCCACCGGCATGGTGTCTGATCCTTTCAAGGCCTCTATATCTTCGTCCCGCATGACTTCCAGATGGTCTACAGACAGGGCGTTATATTTAACTCCTGTCTGTACGCCACCGATAGCGTGAAACTGGTTGACATGTATTTTTGGAATTAACCCGAAGGCCTTTCCTGCTTCGAGGATGTTTTCGGTCTCTTCAGTGGTGAAATATCCCTTTTCGCAAAAAACATCCACATATTCTGCCAGGCCTTCCTGTGCCACAGCGGGAATCATGGTGTTGATAATAAGGTCTGTGTATCCTTTCCGGTCAGACTTGTATGCTTCCGGAATGGCATGGGCTCCCAGGAAAGTGGCTTTGACGGGGATACCATAATTTTCCTTCAGTTTTTTGACTACGCGAAGCATTTTGAGTTCGGCATCCGGCGTAAGCCCGTACCCGCTTTTGATCTCTACCGCTCCTGTGCCCAAGGCGATCACTTCTTCCAGACGCTTTGCCGATTGTTCGTACAGGTCTTCCTCCGGGGTGTCCTGCAGTTTTTTTGCCGAGTTGAGAATACCTCCGCCACGATTGGCAATTTCTTCGTAGGTGAGCCCGTTTATCCGGTCAACGAACTCCTGTTCGCGGTTCCCTGCATATACAATATGGGTGTGACTGTCGCACCAGGCAGGCAGAACGACCTTGCCCGTAGCGTCGATGACCTTGTCCGTTTCCATGTCCGGGAGGTCTTCCATTTTTCCGTAGTCCGCAATACGGTCTCCCTCGATCAGGAGAAAAGCGTTCTCCAGGACGGGAAGGGATTTCATATCGGAACCCGATACCTTTTCTACGGGATTGTCCCTTACCTGGAGGAGTTGTCTGATGTTTGTGATTAATACTTTCAAATAACCTTCTGTTTTTTATGAATGCAGAGACGCACGGCCATGCGTCTCTGCAAAGAGAGATTTATTACTTTAGTGAGCCGACCATATCTTCCGGTTTAACCCACTCGTCAAATTCCGAAGGAGTAAGGTATCCGAGGTTAACGGCTTCTTCCTTGAGGGTAGTCCCGTTTTTATGTGCTGTATTGGCAATTTCCGCAGCCTTATAGTACCCTATTTTGGTGTTGAGGGCAGTAACCAGCATCAGGGAATTATTTACCAGCTCCTTGATCCTGTTGTGGTTCGGCTCTATCCCGGAGGCGCAGTGTTCTTCGAAACTTACACAGGCATCACCTATGAGTTGCGCGGATTGCAGGAGGTTTGCCGCCATCACCGGTTTGAACACATTGAGTTCGTAGTGCCCCTGGGTACCACCGACGGACACGGCAACATCGTTGCCGATAACCTGGGCACAAACCATGGTCAGGGCTTCGCATTGCGTAGGGTTTACTTTTCCCGGCATAATGGAACTTCCCGGTTCGTTGGCGGGTATGAAGATCTCCCCGATACCGGAGCGCGGTCCGGAAGCCATCAAGCGTATATCGTTTGCAATTTTATTGAGGGAAACAGCCAGTTGTTTCAGTGCGCCGTGTGTTTCCACTAGGGCGTCATGTGAGGCCAGCGCCTCGAACTTGTTTTTAGCGGATTTAAAGGGCAGTTCGGTAAATTTGGCAATGTATTCCGCTACCTTTTCCGCATATCCGTCGGGAGTGTTGATCCCTGTTCCTACTGCAGTTCCCCCGAGTGCCAGTTCGGAAAGGTGATCGAGTGTATTGTTCAGGGCTTTCAGGCCATGGTCGAGCTGGGATACGTATCCGGAGAATTCCTGTCCTAGGGTCAGGGGAGTGGCGTCCATAAGGTGTGTACGCCCTATTTTTACCACATCCCGGAATTCTTCCGATTTTTTCTTCAGCGTATCCCGCAGCCTGGTCACGCCGGGAATGGTAACTTCGATGATCTTTTTATAAATGGCAATGTGCATTCCCGTAGGGAAGGTGTCGTTGGAAGACTGTGATTTGTTTACATCGTCATTGGGTTGAAGGGTTTTTTCGCCTTCGCCTATGGTTTTTCCGGCAAGCTGGTGAGCACGATTGGCAACTACTTCGTTGACATTCATATTGCTCTGGGTCCCGGAGCCCGTTTGCCAGATAACCAGGGGAAACTGGTCGTCGTGTTTTCCTTCCAGTATTTCATTACATACCCGGGCGATAAGGTCTCTTTTTTCCTCCGGGAGTACGCCTAATTCACAATTGGTATATGCCGCAGCTTTTTTCAGATAGGCAAATCCGTAGATGATCTCCAGCGGCATAGAAGCGGAAGGCCCTATTTTAAAATTGTTTCTAGAACGTTCGGTCTGGGCGCCCCACAGTTTATCTGCAGGAACATTAACCTCTCCCATCGTATCTTTTTCTATTCTGTATTCCATGATGTATATTAAGATTTTACACTAAACACAAAATTACTATTTTGCCCTGTAATACCCCTGTGATTTTTGGCTTTTTATACAGGAAGTCTTTGATTTAATCCCGAAAAGGTTTCCGGTTTTCGATTAAAAACGGTACTTTTGTACTGAATTCGAAAATTTCCGGAAATTATGTTTGAATTTGACCAGTATTTAGGCTTTTTGGCATTCGCAGGTATAGCCCTGTTGGGCTTCTGGTTGATGATCTTCCTTACCGCTTTTGCAATTCCTTACTGGATAAGCGGAGCGATCATGGAGATGATCAAAGAAAAACGCGAGGCTAAAAAAGCTAAGAAGATGCAGGCGTAAAAACGCATAAAAAGGGTTTCGGTATCGGGGCCCTTTTTTTATTTCCCGGGCCGGGTTCTTTTTATCGGGTAGGTGTCGGTGCTGGAGTTGATAGGTTGTTACTCCCGGTTACAACTGCATACCTGATCAACCTGTAATCTTTCTATTGTACCATAAAGAGAGCATTGACGAACAAGAGCTTGCCATTTTCCCAGAATCCCCGGAACAGGGGGTTATCGACCAGGTATATCATATTTCCCTTCCCGTAAGGATGCACACCGAATACAAGGGTATTCGCAATGTTTTTCTGTGCTTCACTACCGGCAAAGCCCGATAACGGGGCTCCGTTTTCTTTAAGATAAAATGCGTTTCCGCTTTCGAGCAGATCAAATGCACTGCTGTTTTGTTTCAGGGAAAAATAGGTATCGGGATAGCCGAATGCCAGCGGGTGGGTGGGGTCTGTCTTTACTTTATAAATGGCCCCGGTGATGTTGTTTTTCACATGGTTTCTTTCCCAGGAATGGTAGGGGACGGGTATAAAAACCGAATCGTCCTCTTTCGCTTCTTTTTCCTTAAGCCCGAAATCTTTTTCTTCCTTGATAGCATGAAGTGCGTGTCCTATGGCTATCAGTTTTCCGCCGTTTTTCACCCATTCTTTCAAGCGTTTTATTTTAGCTTCGTCTATATACTCCGCATAATTCCCTTCGGGTAGTATCAGAACATTATAGGTTGAAAGGTTTGTCCGGTCAAAATAATCCGTGTCCACTAAGGTTAAGGGATAGCCCAGTTGTTGTTCGAAGAAATGCCATATTTCGCCGACATTCAGGGTGGAAGCGGGCGGTCCTGACAAAAGTGCGGCCTTTACTTCGGGAACAGGGCGTACATGGGACGAACCGAAATCTTTTCCTTTGGTTACGAAACCGGTAGACGTAGCGGTGAGTTCCCGGTCGTATTTGTTGGCCACGGAGGTTAGTTTCCGGAAGAAGTCCTTGTCCCTGGCATTGTCAGTCCTGGCGATAATCAAGCTTCCTCTTTTAAAATCTTTTCCGGCAACCGTAAAAGGCTCTTCGCTATACCTTATCCGGATGCCTGTTTTGAGCAGTGCCGTGAGAAACCGGGCATCTTCCATACTATTCCAGTTACTGACATACGCATATGCCACCGGATCGGGAGAAAAGGAAGGAGTTTCTGTTCCGGCAGTTTTATTACCATGAGAAACCGTGCTGCTTTCGGTAGCGATGGCATCAAGTCCATAGGCATAAGGAAGGGCCCAGGCGGTAATGTCATAGGTGAGGGAATCGTTCAGTTTGGTTCTCGGCTCGAACAAAACTTTTACCAGGGTACTCTTGGGCTGGTCGGAGGGAACAACAAGGTCGCCCTCTTTGGTTTTCAGGCTTCCCTGCTTTCCGGTAGCATAATCAAAACCTTTTACCGTGGTCTGTGCCGTATAGTGATACCAGATGTTATGCCGGTCCAGCAAACGGGTAAGGCTATGTATATGGTCGCGGTTGCCGTTAAGGACATAATTGCGGTATTTGTAATTGCGTCGGGCATAGAATTTTTCGAATTCCTCATTGAGCTTTCCGGCGTTTTCGGAAGATATTTCTACCGTAGATATTCCGGTAGTGTAATGATGCGCCAAGCGGTCCCTGAGGGTAAGGGTATCTTTGTTGGAAGTAATGATACCCAGACCGGCCCTGCCACTGCCTCCCTGTTCATAAGTCATGCCTATGCTGCCGTTATACATGGGATAGGTATCCCCGTAACTGGGATAGAGCAGGTCGAACACCTCCTTGGTGAAATAGAGCCATCCTTCGGTATCAAAATACGTAGCGTGGTTTTTCCCGATCATTACCTGGAAGTCCTTTTGCCAGTCCGTAATAACCTCGTGGAGGGGCTCTGCACCGGGGGCAAAATAATAGGGGGCATCTACGCCCTGTTCATGAAAATCGGCATGTACATGCGGCAGCCATTGGTTGAAGACGGCTACGCGTTGCCTACTCTCTTTCTGAGTAAGCCATGCCCAGTCCCTGTTGAGGTCGAACATATAATGGTTGGGACGCCCGTTGAGCCAGGGCTCGTGGTGTTCCCTGCTGTCCGGGTTTACATTGTGGGGATAATTTACATTCTGATAATACCAGTTCACATAACGGTCTCTTCCGTCCGGGTTTACACAAGGGTCCAGGATAACTACGGTGTTGTCCAGTAATTCCCGTTTTTTGGTAATCAGGTCGTAAGCGGTCTGCATGGAGGCCTCGGTACTTACGCTTTCGTTGCCGTGCACGTTGTAACTGAGCCATACGATGGCTGTATCGTTGTCCGTTTTCCCTTCGAGTGATTTAAGGTGTCCGGTGCGGATGGATTCCAGGTTATTTATATTGGCAGAAGAGGAAATAAAGCAAAGTATAAGTTCGCGGCGTTCGTTGGTTTCGCCATAGGTCTGTAGCTTTATCATGTCAGGCGCGGCTTTCGCCAGGTGCCTGTAATATTCCACGACGCGATAGTGACGGGTAAAGCGGGTGCCGGGTTCGTAACCCAGGAATTCCGCGGGGGATTTCAGTTCCTGTGCAATACCGAGGGCTGAAAAAAGGACAAAAAGGCAGATAGGTGTAAAGCGGGAGAAAAGCTGGTGAGTATTCATGTTTGTCTGATTGTTATTTTCTTGCCCCAAAGTGGCATGTATCCGAACGAAAATAGTTTTTTTTCAGCAAATTTCTCGGTATTGCATGCAAAAAAGTATCTTTTTACGGATTAGGCAGAAATCCGTATGAAAAATACTTCTTTTATATTTTTCACGGAGGAAATCTGATTTGTCAGATAAGGACTGTCCGTCTGTCGGTTTTTATTTTTTTGTCATAATAGATCGTCTCTTTTTCATGGAAATGTAAATATGATGTTAAAGCACTATGTAATGGGAACGGGAGCACTTATTATGCATATTTTTGCACATTCCCGTTACAAAATTCCGGCTCATCCATATTTTATTTCTGAAATGACAAAGAAACAACAGCAGGTTCTGATTGTTATATTGGGCTTTATTGCCGCTCTAGGACCTTTTTCGATAGACATGTACCTTCCCGGTTTCCCGGCTATTGCGGAGGACCTGAAGACCGATGATGCGCATGTATCCCTGACGCTGACTACTTATTTTATAGGTATATCTGTAGGACAGCTTGTTTACGGGCCTTTGCTGGACCGCTTCGGGCGTAAGAAACCTCTGCTGACCGGACTTGCCATCTATGCGCTTGCGGCTATAGGATGCGCATTGTCCCCGAATATCTGGTGGCTTATAGGAATGCGGCTTATTCTTGCACTTGGGGGATGTGCCGGTATGGTGGCTTACAGTGCCATTATCCGCGACCGTTTTCCGGTGGACGAAGTAGCCCGGGCTTTTTCTTCCATATTGCTGGTCATGGGAGTGGCACCCGTACTGGCGCCGACTTTGGGAGGTATTTTTACGAGTGCCTTCGGATGGCGTTCCATTTTTGTTTTCCTCTTTGTTATTGCTCTCATACTCATGGTAGTCATCCGTTTCTTCCTGGAAGAAAGTAAAGGGCAGGACAGGGAAGTATCGTTAAGACCTGAAAAGATAACAGGTAATTATATTTCCGTATTGAGCAATAAGGATTTTTTGTTATACGGACTTTCCGGTAGTATTGCCATGGCTATTATGTTTGCCTATGTTTCAGGCATACCGTTTGTACTGATGAAACTCTACGGCGTTTCCGAATCTACCTTCGGATGGATGTTCGGGATGAATGCTTTCGGTTTTATTGCGGGAAGCCAGCTCAACAGGTACCTTCTGAACCGTTTTGACGTGGTGGAACTGACCCGGAAGACTTCTCTCATACAGCTTGTCCTTACAGTTATTTTTCTCATAGGGGTGTGGAGGTTTGAGCTTCCGTTACCGGTGTTTGCGGGACTTTTGTTCTGTATATTATTCCTCCTGGGGTTTATAAATCCCAATTCCACAGCTTTGTCCCTCAGGCCATTTTCTAATAATATCGGATCGGCATCGGCGATGAACGGCAGCTTTAAAATGGGAGCGGGAGCAGCTATTTCCGCATTGATGGGTATAATGCATGATGGTACCAACTTCCCCATGGTCCTGTTGATATTCTTGATGTCTTTTATTTCCTTCATGTTGTTGCTGGCCACCGGGAAAAGCCCGCGAAAGGCCCTCCGGTTCCGTAAAAAGGCATATGAATAACAAGGAGATAAAAATTTCGAATGCTGTAGATTAGTGGTTATTGATGCCGGATCAGACAGCGATATTCCCCGGTTATAGAAGTAATTTCCGGTTTATCTGCGTGCAGGAGTTAAAAATAAAACCCTGTACCATTTGATACAGGGCTTTACAACTAACCAACCAAAATATGAAAAAAACTAACTAACCGTTTAAGGTACCCAGTTAATTTCAAATAGTGTGCCAAATCTTGTAAAACGGGATGTCGAAAGGGTTAAATTCCTGTTAATGATATTCGTTAACGGAGATGCACAACTGTACATCTCCGCGCAGATATGTCCGGAAATATGGGTTTTTATGGTGTCAGGACAGGCTGTCAACCCCGAACAGTTTTTCCTTCAGGTATTGTGCTGTAAATGATGCTTTGTTTTTGGCGATCTCTTCCGGTATTCCTTCGGCAATGACAGTGCCCCCTTTTTCTCCGCCCCCCGGACCGAGATCGATAATATAGTCCGCACACTTGATCAGTTCCAGGTTGTGTTCTACCACAACTACGGAGTGTCCTTTTTCTATAAGCGCATTAAAAGAAGCCAGTAGTTTCTTGATATCGTGAAAATGCAATCCTGTTGTGGGCTCGTCAAATATAAACAGGGCTTTTTCATCGGTGTTGCCTTTGGAGAGGAACGAAGCCAGTTTTATCCTTTGCGCCTCTCCCCCGGAAAGTGTGGAAGAGGACTGTCCCAGGGTTACATACCCCAGTCCCACATCCTGCAAGGGCTGTAGTTTATTGATAATTTTTTTCTGTTGGTGTTCCCCGAAGAAACTTATGGCATCATCTATGGTGAGGTTGAGCACATCGTTTATATTCTTTCCTTCGAAGGTTACCTCGAGTATTTCTTTTTTAAAGCGTTTCCCTTTGCAGGTTTCACAGGGTAATACCACATCGGCCATAAACTGCATTTCTATGGTGACTTCGCCTTCTCCTTTACAGGTTTCGCAACGGCCGCCATCCACATTAAAGGAAAAGTGTTTTGGCTGATAGCCCCTTATTTTAGCCAGTTTCTGTGAAGTGAATAACGCCCGGATGTCGTCATATGCCTTGATATAGGTAACCGGGTTGGACCTGGAAGACCTCCCTATGGGGTTCTGATTGACAAACTCTACGGATCTCAGGGAACTGTAATTTCCCTCGACAGCAGTATATTTCCCTGCTTTTTCCCCGTATCCGCCCGTTTCTTTGAGAATGACAGGATAAAGGATCTTCTTTACCAGTGAACTTTTCCCGCTTCCGGATACGCCGGTAACTACAGTGAGCATGTTCAGCGGAAAAGTAACGTCTATATTTTTAAGATTGTTCTCCCTGGCCCCTTTTATATGGACGTAGTTTTTGGAGGTGCGTCTTTTTCGGGGGACTTCTATCCGTTTTCTTTCGCTCAGGTAATCTCCTGTAAGCGTATCGGCTTTGAGTATTTCATCATATGTTCCCGTGGCCACCACTTCCCCTCCGAGCGTACCGGCCTCGGGACCTATATCTATAATGGTGTCGGCCGCTTTCATAATGTCCTCGTCATGTTCCACTACAATAACCGTGTTCCCCAGGTCGCGAAGCGATTGCAGTACGGATATGAGCTTTTCGGTGTCTTTCGGGTGCAGCCCTATACTGGGCTCATCCAGGATGTACATGGATCCCACCAGGCTGCTTCCGAGGGAAGTGGCCAGGTTGATACGTTGCGATTCCCCTCCGGAAAGTGAATTGGACTTACGGTTGAGGGTAAGGTATTCCAGTCCCACGTTCGAAAGAAACAGCAAACGGTTGTTTATTTCTTTAAGTAACCTTCCGGCTACTTTGTGTTCGTATTCCGAAAGCGTTACGTTTTTGAAGAAATCCGCAAGGCGATGTAATGGCATTTCTACCAGTTCGGATATGGTCTTGCCGTCTACTTTTACATAATCGGCCTCTTTTCGCAGCCTTCTTCCTTTACATACCGGACATTTTGTCTTGCCGCGATACCTGGAAAGCATCACCCGGTTTTGTATTTTATAATTCTTTTCCTCCAGTTCCGCAAAAAAATCATTAAGCCCGGTAAAATAGGAATTTCCGTCCCAGACCAGCTGTTTCTGCTCTTCGGTGAGCTCAAACCACGGTTTGTGGATGGGGAAACCGAACTTATAGGCATTGTTGACCAGTTGATCCCTGTACCAGCCCATGCTTTCGCCTCTCCAGGGGAAGATGGCGTTCTCGTATACGGATAAGCCCGAATTGGGGATTACCAGGTCTTCGTCTATACCTATTATATCTCCGTACCCCTCACATTTCGGGCAGGCCCCGAAAGGATTGTTAAAACTGAAAAGGTGTATGTTAGGCTCGAGAAACTGTATGCCGTCCCTTTCGAATTTATTACTGAAATTCGTCTGCTCTCCGGTGGCCATTTCTTCAATGATACATTCGCCCTTTCCTTCGAAAAAGGAGGTTTCCACCGCATCGGAGAGGCGGTTTGTAAAATCTTCATCGTCCGGCCTGGTAATGATCCTGTCTACCACCAGGTAAAAGTCCGGTTCTATTTCTTCTTCGATTTCGTCTATACGGACGATCTCGCCCCGGTATTTTATACGTGCATATCCCTGTTGTGCCAGTATTTTAATGTTCTCCAATGCACTGCGATGGTCCGGTATATGTACCGGAGACAAGAGCAACAGCCGGGTGCCGGGTTCATAACTGTTTACAAAATCGACCACATCGGTCACCGTGTTCTTTTTTACCTCTTCGCCGGAAACGGGGGAGAATGTCCTGCCTATACGCGCGTAAAGAAGTTTCAGGTAGTCATATATTTCCGTAGTAGTTCCCACGGTAGAACGCGGATTGGTGGAGTTGACCTTTTGTTCGATGGCAATGGCCGGGGCTATTCCGCGAATATAATCTACTTTGGGTTTATCCAGTCTGCCGAGAAACTGCCGGGCATAGGAAGAAAGGCTTTCCACATACCTTCGCTGCCCCTCTGCATAAAGGGTGTCAAAAGCGAGGCTGGACTTGCCGGAGCCGGAAAGTCCGGTGAGGACAACCAGCTTATTCCGGGGAATAGCGGCATCCAGGTTTTTCAGGTTGTGGAGTCGTGCCCCTTTTATGATTATATTCTGTTTCGGGTTTAATAGCGATATATCCGTCATAGCCAAAAAAGGAAAAATACAAAGATAAAGGATAATAAGGCAACTGAAAAACATGTTTTACTTTTTGGGTTAAATAGCGGTGAATGACCGGTTTTATGGTATCTCAGATGTTTTAGGACGTTGTTTTGCTTTGGGTTTTTATGGAAAATTCGATTTAATATTTGCATTTATTTAAGGAATGTTATTATATTTGGCCAGTTTAACGTTAAAAAAAACATCGCATAGACCATAAAATTACTTTTTGAGAACAGAAAAATAGGATATGGCATTTTCCCTGGCGGGAAGTGCATCACTTTCGATTAAAAAGTAATAAATTATGGAGCAACTTCTTCAGGATTCTGCTTTGGTAGAACAATATTTAAGCGGTGATGAAAATGCGTTGGAAACGCTCATTAACCGTCATTCCCAAAGAGTTTACAGTTTTATTTTTTCAAAAGTATTCGATAAGGATATAGCGGAAGATATTTTCCAGGATACTTTCATAAAAGTGATACGGACCCTGAAAAGAGGAGCGTACAATGAAGAAGGAAAATTTCTGCCATGGGTAATGCGTATAGCGCATAACCTGATCATAGACCATTTCAGGAAGAGCATGCGTATGCCCAAATTCGAAGGGAATGATGATTTTAATATCTTTTCGGTGATAAGTGATAATGCGCTTAATGTGGAAAGGCAGATCATCAAAGACCAGGTGGAAGACGATGTACGGAAACTTATCAAAGAACTTCCCCAGGACCAGCAGGAAGTGTTGATCATGCGTATGTACAAGGACATGAGCTTCAAAGAGATCTCGGAGATCACGGGGGTAAGTATAAACACTGCTTTGGGAAGAATGCGCTATGCCATTATTAACCTCCGGAAAATTGTGGAAAAAAATAACATAGTTTTAACAAATCAGTAATGCAATATTAAAGGTTTTGCCACGTTTTTAAAAAACAACCCTGAAAAATTTTATAAACAGCATGGCAAATCTTTACACTAAGAAATCAGCAGATTATAAGAAAATCGGACCCAAGCGGGAAACTATTAATTTCCTGCTCAATTATTCCAAAGCGCTTCGCGTAGTGGATTATGAGGAAATACAGTTCGAAACCCTGCTGAACTGAACACGTAAGTAATCAGAGAAACCGTTTTTTAAAGAAATTCTTTTCCGGAGGTCTGCCCTTTACCCCCATAGGTGATGTTTTCCGGTTGAGTTAAAGTTTGGAAGACGGTTTCTTTTTTTTATAGTATTCGTCTATTACCGATTTTCTTCCCACAGTCCTGGTAATAATGTCTTTTTCCAGGTCCCACCCCCGGGCCGGGGAATATTCCCTGCCGTACCAGATGATCTGAAGGTGCAGTTTGTTCCATTTATCTTCAGGAAACAACCGTTTCGCATCCTTTTCCGTTTGAACTACGTTTTTTCCGTTACTCAGCCCCCAGCGGTACATGAGCCGGTGAATATGGGTATCTACCGGAAAAGCGGGAATACCGAAAGCCTGAGAAACCACGACACTGGCGGTTTTATGACCAACTGCCGGAAGAGCTTCCAGCGCTTTGATATCCGAAGGGACTTCACCGTTGTATTTGTCGATGAGGATATGCGACAGTTCGTAAATTCCCTTGGATTTCATGGGAGAAAGTCCTACAGGGCGGATAATATCCTGGATTTCTTCACGGGTAAGCCTTATCATGGCATAAGGGTTATCGGCCTTTTCAAATAGTAAAGGTGTGATCTGATTGACCCGTACATCCGTACTCTGTGCCGACAGCAATACGGCAATAAGAAGGGTATAGGGATCTTTATGGTCAAGGGGTATCGGGATTTCCGGGTATATCTTTTCCAGCGTTTCCATAACAAACGCCACTTTTTGGGTTTTGGTCATTTTTACATTACTTTTGGCCGACTAAAATATGTAAAAAAGTCCGAAGTCCGAAGTTGGAAGTCCGGAGTTATAATCTAATATCTCAAATCTAAAATCTATATAAAATGAAAACACTGAAACCAGGAGATAAAGTACCGGAATTTACAGTTACCGACCAGGATGGTAATCCTGTTTCCCCTTCGGATTACCTGGGGAAAAAATGGATTGTTTTCTTTTATCCGAAAGCAAATACCCCGGGATGTACTGCCGAAGCATGTAACCTTCGGGATAATTACCGGGAACTGAAAAAGAAAGGATATGAACTGCTCGGTGTGAGTGCGGATTCGGAGAAGAGACAGTTGAACTTTAAGGAAAAATATGAATTCCCTTTCCCTTTACTTGCCGATGTGGACAAGAAAGTGATCGAAGCTTTCGGCGTCTGGGGACCAAAGAAATTTATGGGCAGGACCTATGACGGGATACACCGTATGACTTTTATTATTGATGAAAAAGGAACAGTAGAGCGGGTCATTGATAAGGTAAAGACCAAAGACCACGCTGCCCAGATACTGGCTGAAGGCCTTTAGGGACCGGAGATCCCGGAGTTAAGGAATTATCGGGCATGGAGACATACATCGGGGATCCGATATCTCTGATCCGATATCTGAACCAGACCAAAGAAATATCATGAATTATCTGTCAGTAGAAAATATATCCAAATCTTTCGGGGAACGCGTGCTGTTTACCGATATATCTTTCGGGATAAACAAGGACCAGAAAATTGCGTTCATAGCCAGGAACGGCACAGGGAAGACTTCCCTGTTGAACATCATAACAGGCAGGGACATACCGGATACCGGGCAGGTAGTTTCCAGGAACGGCATATACATCGGATTTCTGCCACAGGAACCGGATCTGAAACCGGGGCTTACCGTGGAAGAAACGATCTTTGTTTCCGAAAATAAGATATTGAAGATCATCCGGGCTTATGAAGAGGCTTTACAAAACCCCGGGGAAGCGGAGGTATACCAACGTGCTTTTGAGCAAATGGAACTACACCAGGCCTGGGATTTCGAGACGAGGTACAAGCAGATACTTTCCAAACTGAAACTCGATGACCTTTCCCAGAAGGTTTCTTCACTTTCGGGCGGACAAAAAAAGAGGCTGGCCCTCGCTACGGTATTACTTAATACTCCGGATCTGTTAATACTGGATGAGCCTACCAACCACCTGGACCTTGAAATGATAGAATGGCTTGAATCCTATTTTGCACGGGAAAACATGACCTTGTTTATGGTAACCCATGACAGGTATTTCCTGGAAAGGGTATGTAACGAGATCGTGGAGCTGGAAGATGGTAAGCTCTATACGTACAAGGGCAACTATTCCTACTACCTCGAAAAAAAAGAAGCCAGGATAGAAGCGGAGAAGGCTTCCGTAGAAAAGGCGAAAAACCTTTATGTGAAGGAGCTGGACTGGATGCGCCGGCAACCGAAAGCCAGGACCTCCAAATCCAAATCGAGGATAGATGATTTTCATGTCATCAAGGAAAAAGCACATCAGCGTCGCAAGGACCACCAGGTGCAACTGGAAATCAATATGGAACGCCTGGGGAGCAAGATCGTGGAGCTGCACAATGTCTCCAAAGCCTATGGAGAGAAAAAAATACTCAGGAAGTTCCAGTACGTATTCCGGAGAGGGGAGCGCGTGGGGATTATCGGTAAAAACGGTACCGGAAAATCTACATTTCTGAACCTGCTTACCGGGGCTATAGCGCCCGATAGCGGTAAGGTCGTAATCGGTGAGACCGTAAAGTTCGGGTATTACACCCAATCCGGCATAGAGGTAAAACCGGGACAGAAGGTTATAGACGTTATCCGTGCCTTCGGAGATTATATCCCTTTAATGAAGGGCAAACAGATCTCCGCCGCCCAGCTTCTGGAGCGATTTCTGTTCGACCGGAAAAAGCAATACGATTTTGTAGAGAAACTGAGCGGGGGCGAATTAAAGCGTCTTTATCTCTGTACAGTACTTATCCGGAATCCCAACTTCCTTATTCTCGATGAGCCGACCAATGACCTGGATATAATTACCCTCAACGTTCTGGAAGAATTTTTACTCGATTTCCCCGGTTGTCTTGTCGTAGTGTCACACGACAGGTATTTTATGGATAAAATAACAGATCACCTGCTGGTATTCAAAGGTGATGCGGAAATAGAAGATTTTCCCGGTAATTATACCGATTACAGAACCTATGAAGACAGTGCGCCCCCGGCAGAAAAGGAGGGCAGGGCTACAGATACGGATAGCACTTCCGGAAAAGAGAAGAATACCTGGCGGAAAGATGTTAATAAAGGACTTTCCTATAACGAACAGAAGGAGTATAACCGGCTGGAGAAGGATATACGTAAACTGGAAGAAGAAAAGAAAGAAATAGAGGCCATGTTCTCCGATGAGAGTATGGACGGGGGACGTATTGACGAGCTTTCCGTAAGGCTTAAAGAGATCTTATCAGCAATAGAGGAAAAGACCGACCGGTGGCTGGAGCTCTCCTATAAAGACTAAAAAAGGCTTATGCTGAGGTACCTTAAATTTCTGCTAAAATCCACCAATCAGCACGGGGTGCACTCGCCTTTTGTATATGCCTATGTCACCCGGGGACTTTACGGTAAACAACCTTTCCGGGGCACCAGGGCAGAACAGTTGTTGTTTCGTACCATGGCGTATTTTAATACGGAAAGTGTCCGTGTTCTGCAGCCGGATGAATATTTGGTTGAGAAGCTACGGAAATATTTCCCGGGCACATCCGTAAACGATACCCGGGGAAAGATCACCTATTACAACAAAGAACTTCGGCCGGATGCTATAAAGTATTTCCGGAAAGAAGGAAATTTCGGGATTAATGATATACTGATCATCAAGGATATCCACAGCAGTGCCCTATCCGAAAGCACCTGGGAGGAAATAAAGAAGTGCAGGCAGGTGACCGTCACGGTAGATCTTTTTTACGTAGGCGTAGTGTTCTTCAGGAAAGGACAGGCCAGGGAAAATTTCATAATCCGTCCTTAAAATCGTAACTTTATAAGAAATAACGGGCAGGCCTGAAAAACAATCCGAGGCCATACAGGAAAGATTATTTAGTTCATGACAAAATTATTCGAAGCGGGTTTCGCGGAAACTCGGTTTGCCCAGGTACCAGGGAAGGTCTGATTTTTTCGATTTGCCTCCTTTAGGGCAGAGGTGACAAATCCGGGGAGTTATCGACGGAAATTAAATTTTATCACGTTCTAAAAAAGATTATTAATATATTGTATATCATAATTTGTCTGATTATTTTATGAAAAGTATCGGCTGGGTAATAATAGTTGTCTTGCTGTTCCTTTTGGTCATGTGGAACAACCGAAGGAATGTGCGAAAGTGGAAGAATCGTAAAGGGAAGAGTTTTCGCGATAATTATTACGATAGAAAAAAAGAAAAACACACAGGTAAAGAAGAAGAAACGGATCATGAAAAACAGGAATAAAAATACCCTGCTGTTTTTTCGTTTGATCTGATTTGATCTGAACTGATTAATATATTAAGCCCTGAGGAACATGAAAAAATCTTTATTACTTATCGGTGTAATTCTATCGTTCTGTGCCTGTGTAGGGGCAAAACAGGACGGTAAGGCGCAGAGCAGTGATGCCGGAAAAAAATCGCTGGATTATAAAGTGCTCCTTGAAGATAGTTACGGGGGGACGGATACGGCGGAAAACAGAGTGATAACCAACCAGGAAGAACTGGAAAAAGTATACGGGATCATCAACCGTACAAGGAGGCCCGGAATAGAAGTGCCCCAAGTGGATTTTGCCGAAAATATGGTCGTTGCCGTGTTTATGGGACAACGGTCGTCCGGCGGAAACCGGGTAGAAATAGAAAAAATAGAAGAAACCACAGATGCCATACAGGTATATGTCCGGAAAGTACAGCCCGGAGAGGGCGATATGACGAGCATGGCCATCACCAATCCGTTCATCTTTGCAGAACTGCCGCGTTCGGACAAAGAAGTTGTTTTTAAATAGACAAACCTGCTGTAAATGACAGAGCCCGTAGGTTCTTCATAGCGGACCGGGTACCTGTTTACCGCGAATATGCGAACAATAAAAACAACCTTCCGGGAATAATCTTCTCCCGGAATTTTTCCTTTTTAAACCGAAAAAGGATCACGCATACCATTTCATCCGGAATGGATGTCCGGCGATTCTTTTTCGGTTTTTTGGTACCCGGATAAAGTATACGGTAGTCTCTATATTTCGGACAGGTATGAGGATTTGTCTAAGGTTATGAAATTTTATATGTTATAATTCGCATGTTTTTTCTTTAAAATTGTTAATTTTAACGTATTGCCTATAATCTTAAACTTAACTTATTATGAGAAAAAAACTACTATGTATGGTGTTTCTGTGTAGCCTGTGGTACGGCTACGGACAGGATTCTTTCTGGTCATTGACAGGAGGAACAGGAAAATCGCGGGTAATGCCTGCCAAAGAACCGCTCTCCTACGGGAAAATTTACAAACTCGATGTAAAGGGACTGCAACAGGCCCTGCGGGCGGCCCCGCAAAGGGGACGCATCGCGTCTTCCGGAATTATGGTCCGCTTTCCCAATGCGGAAGGTGAACTGGAAACTTTCCGGGTAACGGAGGCTTCGGTAATGCACCCGGACCTCGCCGTAAGGTATCCCGGGATACAGTCTTATGCCGGACAAGGTGTGGACGACCCGTCTATGGTGATCCGTTTCAGCATATCTCATCTCGGTTTGCAGAGTATGCGGCTTTCTTCGGGAGAAGGGACCGTATTTATAGAACCGTATACCTCGGATCGTACGTACTATACGGTATATGACAGGAAGGACAGGGACACTGCCCGGGAACCTTTCGAGTGTATGGTGAAAGACCAGGTGGTAAAGAAAGCTGCTCTCGTTCAGGCCCGGCCCAATGCGGACGATGGTATATTGCGTACCTTCAGGCTCGCAGTTTCTGTTCCGGGGGAGTACACGCAGTATTTCGGAGGAACCAAAGCCGATGCCCTGGCGGCTATCAATGCAACGATGACCAGGGTTAATGCCCTTTTTGAGAATGATTTTGGTGTTACCATGCAACTCATAGCCAATACGGACGATGTTATCTATACCAACGCTTCTTCCGATCCGTATACGGGAAGCTATAACAGTCAGCTGCAATCTACCCTCAGCAGTGTTATAGGTGAAGCTAATTACGATGTAGGGCACCTGTTACAGCGGGGAGGAAATAACGGTAATGCAGGATGTATAGGTTGTGTTTGTGTGGATAACCGGAAGGGGAGCGGCTTCAGTTCGCATTCTACCCCGGAGGGAGATAATTTCGATGTGGATTATGTTGCTCATGAAATAGGGCACCAGTTCGGCGGGAATCATACATTTACCATACGTAATGAAGGAGCGGACGCGCATTTCGAACCGGGAAGCGGATCTACGATCATGGGATATGCCGGAATTACGGGCAGTACGGATGTACAGCCGCACAGCGATCCCTATTTTCATGCATTTACTATAGAACAGATTACCAATTATGTGAAATCTACCAGCTGTCAGGCCGAAACCGCTACAGGCAACAATGTTCCCACGGCAGATGCCGGGGCAGATTATACCATACCCAAAGGGACTCCCTTTGTGCTTAGCGGGACAGGAACAGATGCCGACGCAGGAGATATACTTACCTATTGCTGGGAACAAATGGATGAGAATAACGCTGCTCATACTTTCCCGACAGCTACAGCGACTTCAGGGGTAGCTTTCCGCTCCGTAATGCCCTCCACTTCGGAAGAACGGTATTTCCCCGCCCTGAACACGGTCCTGACCGGGAATACTGCTTCGCAGTGGGAAGTGGTTCCCGGTGTGGGCAGAACAATGAATTTCAGACTGACTGTCAGGGACAACCGTGCCGGGGGAGCTGCAAATAACAGTGATGATATGTCGGTGGCCGTGGATGGTAATTCAGGCCCGTTTGCCGTTACATCCCCCAACAGTAATGTAAACTGGGAAATGGGGACCACACAAACCGTGACATGGGATGTTGCAGGGAGTAATAATGCACCGGTAAATTGCCAGAATGTGAACATACTGCTATCTGCCGATGGGGGGAATACGTTTACCGTTCTCGCTTCCGGTGTTCCCAATACCGGTTCGGCGGATATTACGGTGCCGGATAACCCCGGCAATCAGAACCGGATAAAAGTGGAAGCTGCCGGTAATATTTTCTATGATATATCCAATACGAATTTCACTATTTCAGATGAGCCCGGCGGCGGAGACGATAAGAATATCCGTCTTAGTATTACTTTTGACAATTATCCCGAAGAGACCAGCTGGGAAGTGTTGGACGGGGCAGGGCAGGTCGTGCTCTCCGGGGGCACATATGGCAGCCAGCCGGATGGTTCTACACTGGTGATTGAAGAATTCCTGCCGGAGGGATGTTATGCCTTTGTCATTAAAGATGTTTACGGAGATGGTATTTGCTGTTCCTATGGCAACGGTTCTTATGTGCTCACCGATATAACTACCGGCGATACCCTTGCTTCCGGCGGGACTTTCACCGGTGAAGAGTCTACGGATTTTTGTATGGGTACTACCACACCTCCTACCGGTTCGGCCGATGTGGAGCTGGCCCTGACGTTTGACAATTACCCCGGCGAGACCAGTTGGGAAATACTGGATAACAGTAACGGCATAGTGGCCCGGGGAGGCCCTTACAACGGGGAAACCGGGGGATCTGTGCTGTTGCTGAACGAAACTCTGACAGATGATTGCTATACCTTCGTCATACGAGATAGTTACGGCGATGGTATTTGTTGTTCCTACGGCAATGGTTCGTATACCCTCACCAATACAGAAACAGGGGAGGTGCTGGCTTCCGGTGGAGACTTTAATGCCTCGGAATCAACTGCTTTCTGCATAGGAGGTGCCGGGGCCGCTCAAAGGCCTTTACTTGCTTTCTCCGGGATGGGAAGAGGAGAAGCAGGGGATGTTGCCGGAATAAAACTATATCCTAACCCGGTACGGGAAAGCCTTCTGTACATTGAAAATCCCGGGGACATGGTGAACTATACTATTATAGATCTTTCGGGGAGACAGGTGGATAAAGGGGTGCTCAGGGAAAATGCCGTATCTACGGACAGGCTAAGGCCCGGCATCTATCTCATCCGGTTACTTTCGGATACGAAAAAGGTTACCCGGCGTTTTATTAAAGAATAACATACTTTTCCCCCGATATCCCGTTTCCCGTGTTTTATTGCAGGAAACGGGATATTTTTATATCCGGACCTTGTATGCGGGCGGTGCTACCGGCTGATGATAAACCACAGGGCGGGTGAAGGACCTTCACCCGCCCTGTGGTTTGATTTCATATACCTATATGAAGATGTTTCATGTAGCTTACGTAAAGGTATTCCGTGTAACCTGTATGGAGGAGATATCACATATAGCTTATTATACAGGCGGAAAGGATATACAGTCTGGTGCCTTCCGGATTATCCCTTCCGGTCATATAAAAGACAGTTCATCCGGTAATTTTTACAATTCGGACAGTTGGTTTTCCGGAAGACAGATGCAAAGTGGAAATTTGCTGGTGTGTAAATGGACATGCCAGGGAAAATTGTAACTTTAACAATCTGGGAATACCGGTTGCGGGGCGTTGTGATTTCCCGTTCCCCCGCAAAGGAATGCAGAATTAATGAGAAAAACGGATTCATGAAAGAATATCTTCGATTGATAATTATAGGGGCAGTGATAAGCGCCGTCCTTTTTCTGCTGGATCAGACCTACAGGTTTCTGTCCGGGTTTTCCACGGCCTTTAACAGTGATATCCTGTTGTCGTACGGCTATTATGCGTTGTATGGGGTACCGCTGACCTTTGCCAATGCCTATATCGTAAAATATATCAGTAATATTTATAAAAGAAAACAGAAAAGGTACAACCTGGTTACGGGAATACTCGCAACAGTCCTGATAACTCTTCCCTGTATTTTTGTGCTCCGGATTTTTCACCGGGTTTATCTGGACGGATTGTCCCTCAAGGCCTTTTGGATGTCAGAGAACGGAGGATTTTATTTTGGCGTGATGATCATTACCCTGCTCATATCGCTGTTTTTCCATGCTTTCTTTTTTTACAGGGCCTCCCAGGAAAAACGGGTAAAGGAACAAAAGATCATTGCAGGTACGGCATCCGCACAGTTCGACGCACTCAAAAATCAGCTCGATCCGCATTTTTTGTTCAATAGCCTCAATGTACTAACCAGTCTTATTGACGAAAAGCCGGAATCCGCCCAGAAATTTACGACTTCCCTGTCCAAGATATACCGCTATGTCCTGGAGCAGAAAAACAAGGAGCTGGTATCCGTGGATGAGGAGTTACAATTTGCGCGGATTTATGTGAGCCTTTTAAAGATGCGCTTTGAAGACAGCATAGAATTTGAAATGCCGGAGAAAGCGACTAACCCGGAAGCAAAAGTAGTGCCTTTGTCCCTGCAGTTGTTACTGGAAAATGCCGTAAAGCACAATACGGTGACGGCAAAGCACCCTTTGCACATAAAGATCTGTGAAGAAGGCAGAAACCTTGTTGTACGCAATAACATCCAACCCAAACAGGTCATAAAAAAAGGCAGTGGTGTGGGCCTGGCGAATATAAACCAGCGCTATAAACTGCTTACCGAAAGGAAAGTGGAAGTATACGAGAGCGCAACTTCCTTTGAAGTGAAAATACCAATGTTAACCAAACAAGTGGAAATGATACAAACAGAAAGCGAAGAAACCGACGGAAAATACCTGGCTGCCAAGAGACGGGTGGAAGAACTTAAGGAATTTTACTGGAATTTAATGTCTTACTGCATTGTTATCCCTTTCCTGATCTTTATTAATTACAGGACGTCATGGAACTTTCAGTGGTTCTGGTTTCCGACTTTTGGCTGGGGGATTGGTCTTACCTTTCACGCGGCCAGGGTATTCCTCGACCGGGGTTTCTTTGGCAGGCAATGGGAGGAAAGAAAGATACGGGAATATATGCGGGAAGAAGAAAAAAGTACCCGGTGGCAGTAAGTGAGTTTGTTCAATACTTTTAAAGAAACCAATGATGGATATGAATACGACAAAAGATGAGAGGTACCTTCGTGCCAAGAGAAGACTGGATAAGGAAAAGGAATTTTACAGACATTTATTTTGTTACGTAGTGATAAACCTGATCCTGATTTTGATTAATTACTGGACATTCTGGAAAGTCAAATGGTTCTTTTTTCCGGCTGTTGGCTGGGGAGTGGGGCTGGCCTTTCACGCTGCCAGCGTGTTCCTGGTCAATGGTTTCTTCGGCGCACAGTGGGAGGAAAGAAAGATACGGCAATATATGAGGGAGGAAGAAGAAAACACCAGGTGGGAATAGCTTTCATAATGTAATTCTAAAAAGAAATTAACGATGAAGATCTATACAAAAGAAGAGAAATATCTTCGCGCAAGGAAAAGGCTGGACAGGGAAAAAGGATTTTACCGGCATTTGCTTTGGTATTCGGTTATAAACCTGATTATTATCGGGTTTATAGGTGTGGAAGCATACAAAGGCGGAGGAGAGTTCTGGACTTTCGGTACCTTTTCCACGGCAATTTTCTGGGGCATAGGAGTAGTTGTGCACGGCATGTCCGTATTCATTCCCAATCTCTTTCTGAGCAAGGAATGGGAAAGAAGGCAAATACGGCGTTATATGGAAAAAGAGGAACAGAGACAACGCTGGGAATAAGGGGTACGCAAATATCATAATTCATAAGATGAAAGTTATTATCATAGAAGACGAAAAACCTGCGGCGAGACGATTACAGCGTATGGTGGAAAAACTCGGGATTCAGGTGGACCATATGCTGCATTCTGTGGAGGAAGCCATAGAGTGGTTTGAAAGGAACGAGCATCCCGACCTTATCTTCCTCGATATACAATTGTCGGATGGCCTGTCTTTTGAGATCTTCGAAGCCGTAGAGGTAAAAAGTGCAGTGATCTTTACGACCGCTTACGATGAATATGCCCTCAGGGCATTTAAACTGAACAGCATAGACTACCTCTTAAAGCCTATTGACGATGAGGAGCTGGAAGAGGCAATGAAAAAATACCGCGACCGTATTCCGGCAGGCCGTATACAGCTGGATTTCGAAGAAGTGCGGAAAATGCTCGTAAACCCACTGGACCGCCAGTACAAAAAACGTTTTACGGTGAAAGTCGGCCAGCGCCTGAAAATGGTCCCGGTAGAGGAGATAGAATGTATTTACAGTGAAAATAAGGGAACTTATATATATACTTCCGAAGGAAGGGATTACCTTCTGGACACTACGCTGGATTCGCTGGAAAATGAACTGCCTCCGGATACCTTTTACCGGGTAAGCCGCAAGTTTTATATCAATGTATCCGCTATCCGGGACATTATAGCATATACCAACGCCCGGCTCAAAGTGAAACTGCACCGGTATAACGGGCAGGAGATCATAGTAAGCCGGGAACGGGTAAAAGATTTTAAAGACTGGTTAGGCTAGTTCGCGTAACCGTTGCGCTGCACTTTCCGCAGTAATATCCCGTTGCGGCATGGCAAACATCTCATAACCTACCATAAATTTCTTTACGGTCGCCGACCGGAGCAACGGCGGGTAAAAACTCATGTGCCAATGCCAGTGGTCATAGTCTTTTCCGTCCGTGGGTGCCTGGTGTATACCGGCGGAATACGGAAAGGAGCAATCAAAAAGCTTGTCGTAAGTAGCCGTTATAAAACGAATGGCATCCGCATAAGCGGTTTTTTCCGATCCGGACAGCCGCCCGATATGAGATTGATGTTTTTTGGGCAGGATCATTGTTTCAAAAGGCCATACCGCCCAGAAAGGAATAAGTATAACAAAATGTTCGTTTTCGTAAACCAGTCGTTCTTTATTGCTTATTTCCTGTATTATATAATCTGAGAGCAGGCTCTTCTGATTACGTTGATAATATTCCTTCTGGCTCCTGTCTTTTTTGATCACTTCATTCGGAATGGAGCTCTGAGCCCAGATCTGTCCGTGCGGATGCGGATTGCTGCATCCCATAACAGCACCTTTGTTTTCAAATATTTGTACATAACGGATATCTTTCTGCTGGCCGAGATGCCTGTATTCTTCCTGCCAGAGGGTAACTACCTTTACAATGTCGCCGGTTTCCATATCGGCGAGGCTCTTGGAGTGATCAGGAGAAAAACAGATAACCCTGCACGTACCCTGTTCACTCTCCGCCCGGAGTAAGCCGTCGTTTATAACAAAGGGGTCGGATTCCTTCTGCAGGGCGGCAAAATCGTTGGTGAAAGCATAGGTGTCCGTGTATTCCGGGTTTACATCACCGCTTGCCCTTGTGTTCCCGGGGCACAGATAGCAACTTTCGTCATATGAAGGCCTGTCTGCTCCCGGTTGTTTTTCCTGTTGTCCCTGCCAGGGGCGTTTGGTCCGGTGGGGAGAGACCAGTATCCATTCCCCGGTTAATATATTAAATCTCTTGTGGGATTGATTTTGCAAAACTTCTTTCTGGATCATGGTGTATTGAATATTTTAATTTATTGTTTTTACGCTTTGCATGCGGTTGCGGAAAACAAAGAATATTCCCAGTAAAATAAAGGGGATACTCAATATTTGTCCCATATTGATGGTCATGTTATTTTCAAACCCTACCTGGTTTTCCTTAAAAAATTCGATAAGGAACCTTGCCGTAAACAGTAAAACAAGAAAAAGTCCGAACAGATAACCGCTTTTTTGCCGTACGTTTTCCGATCGGTAGAGCAGCATCAGTACTACGAATATGGATAAATATGCCAGGGCCTCGTAAAGCTGCGTGGGATGCCGGGCAATGAGGTCGTCTCTCATAAATACCACACCCCAGTTACCATTGGTAGGCTTGCCATAGATTTCTGAATTCATAAAATTACCGAAGCGGATAAATGCCCCTGTAAGCGGAATGGCTATGGCAATCCTGTCCAGCACCCATAAAAGCCGTATTTTATACTTCCTGCAATAGAGCGCAATGGCCAGAAGTACACCGATGGCCCCGCCATGGCTGGCAAGCCCCTGGTACCCTGTAAACCTGTACGAACCGTTAATTTCCTGTACGGGCAAAAAGATCTCTATCGGGTGATTCAGGTAATATCCGGGTTCGTAGAAGAGGCAGTGTCCCAGTCTGGCACCTGCTACAGTTCCTATAACTATATAGGTAAGTAGTTTGTCCAGTTGCGTTACCGGGATATTCTCCTTCTGATAAATTCTTTTTACGACCAGATATCCCAGGAAAAGGCCCGATACGAAGAGCAGTCCGTAGTACTTCAACGGAAAGGTGTCGGTTATCTGGACTATAACCGGGTCCATATTCCAGTATAAAACACCGTCTTTCATGATGTATACGGGTTTTTTACTATTTTGGGCAGTACTGGTGCTGGCATGAGATTTCTTTTTCTGAGTGTTCCGGAAGGGGAGGAGCCTTACAAACCTGTCAGGAGGTCCTGACGTCGGTCCCGTCCGTTAACGAAACTCGGTATGTGCCGGGTTCCTTGCCAAAGGTACGGATGTATTCTTCCCGTACGGATGCCACAAAGGCGTCGGCTTCTCCTTTTCTGATGATGTTTATGGTACATCCGCCGAAGCCGCCCCCCATCATTCTGCTACCGAGTACAGCAGGGGTTATGCGGGCTTTTTCTACCAGAAAATCCAGCTCCGGGCAACTTACCTGGTATTGATGCTGCAAGCCGTTATGCGAAGCAAAGAGTAATTCGCCCAGTTTATCGATATCATTTTGTTCTATGGCTTCAATCGCCTGCTTAACACGATTGTTCTCCTGTATGACATACAAGCACTGGGTATATACTTCCCCGGATAATAGGCCTTTTACCTGTAGGAGATCTTTTTCGGTAGCATCGCGCAGAGCCTTGATTGCCGGGAATTTTTCCTGTAATGCTTTTACACCGGTTTCGCAGGCATTTCTCCTGTCGTTATAGGCTGAATCGGCAAGGCTGTGTTTTACATTGGAATTAATAAGGAGTAATTCGTAATCGCCGAAATCGATCCGGACGGGGGTAAAATCCAGGGTACGGCAATCCAGGAACAGTACATGGTCTTCTTTCCCCTGCATGCTTGCAAACTGGTCCATAATCCCGCATTGTACCCCCACGAAATTGTGTTCTGCTTTTTGAGAAAGCAACATCATTTCTTTTCTGGACAGTTGCAACCCGAACAATTTGTTCAGGCTGTATATAATACTGTTCTCAAGGGCAGCAGAAGAGGACAGCCCCGAGCCATTGGGGATATTTCCCCCGAACACAATATCGAAACCGGATAATCTGCCTCCGGCTTTGAGTACTTCGGCCACCACACCGAGGACGTAGTTCTGCCAGCTTCCTTTTCCGGAAGGTTTTACATCGGTGAGGCTGAAAGTACAGTTCTCTTCCATATCAGCGGCATAGACAGAGCACTTATCCGCGCTGTTGTTCTTGGCTGCAGCACAGATAATGTAACGGTCTATGGCCCCCGGAAGCACAAAGCCATCGTTATAATCGGTATGTTCCCCGATAATATTTATGCGTCCCGGAGATTGTATGATGATAGGTGCGGTGTTGTGTCTTTCTGTAAAAAGTAATCGTATTTTGTCCGTTAATGCTTCTGTTGTCATAGGTTTACTCCCGGTAAAGGGAGAAAGTTTATCGGTTATTATTTTTTTCTTTTTCTGTTGTCGGGTTTTACCACCAGGCGGCATAAATAACCGCAAGTATTCCCATGATCAGGATCGCTGCCGTATTAAATACGGGCGAGGTTTTAAAGAGGCCTTTTTCCAGGTAAATAGCCTTTTTGTCATCGGTTTTGTTCTCAATGAGAGAGATGACAATAATAATGGCCGAAAGTATCAGGAAACACAATCCCATACGGTTCATGAAGGGAATTTCCGGGGTAAAGTATTTTAGGGCTACGGATAGTGGAATGGATAAGATCACGACCCAGAAGGCTGCGTTTGCCGATGTTCTTTTCCAGAACATTCCGAAAAGGAAGATCACTACGACACCGGGGCTTATAAAGCCGGTGTATTCCTGGATAAACTGGAAAGCCTGGTCGAGATTACCCAAAAGAGGGGCTACTATCCCTCCTATAATGAGGGACACTGCCGCCACAATACGGCCTATGGTTACTATTTTCCTGTTACTCGCCTTTTTATCTAGCGGCTTGTATATATCCATAGTAAATATAGTGGATGTACTGTTTACCATGGAGCTCAGGGAAGAACCGATGGCAGAGATCAATGCGGCGAAGGCAAGGCCTTTAAACCCGGTAATTACGTAGTTGTCGAGTATCCAGGGGTAAGCTTCGTCCGGTTTACTGATGTTCGCATCCAGGACAAAAGCGGCAATTCCGGGAATAACTACGATCAAAGGGAGTAAAACTTTCAGGAAAGCCGCAAATGCCGTTCCTTTTTGTGCTTCTTTAAGGCTTTTTGCTCCCAGGGCACGCTGTATAATGTATTGGTTATTTCCCCAGTAGTAAAGGTTGGCGATCCACATTCCCCCCACAAGAACACTTATTCCGGGAAGGTTTTTGTATTCTTCATGCGTTTTGTCGAGTATCATGTCAAATTTTTCAGGGGCCCTTTCGAGTAGGGTGCTGAAACCTTCCCAGGTACTTCCCCCGATGGCATTTAATACCAGGACACTGGCCAGCAGGCCACCGAAAATAAGTACGGTTACCTGTATGACATCTGTCCATACCACGGCTTTCAGGCCTCCGAAAATGGAGAAAGTGGAAGCGAAGATCACCAGTCCTATGATACCGTACATCATATCGATACCCATGATCGTTTTAAGGGCCAGTGCTCCCAGATAAAGTACGGAAGTGATATTTACAAATACAAAGAGAAGGACCCAGAAAATGGCTAACCCCGTATGTACCCGTTTATCAAAACGCTCTTCCAGGAACTGGGGCATAGTGTAAATCCCTTTTTTGATAAAGATGGGAAGGAAATATTTAGCTACGATGATCAGGGTGATGGCCGCCATGAGTTCGTAAGATGCTATGGCCATTCCCACTACATATCCGGAGCCCGACATTCCTATAAATTGCTCCGCGGAAATATTGGAAGCTATCAGTGAACCACCGACGGCCCACCAGGGGAGCGATTTGCTGGCCAGAAAATAATCTTCGGCGCCTTCCTGTTTATCCTTAAATGAAAGCCAAAGTCCTATGGCACATAATACGATCAGATAACCGATAAAAATAACGATGTCTACAGTTGAAAAATTCATATTGGATTTTAGATTGATATTGCACAAAAAAAGATAGATTTTACCCCTTGTAAACAGGAGATGTGGTAAGAATCTATCCAGAATGCCAATGGCCGCCTAAATGTACAGATTTTTTTTATTTGTGAAAGAATGTTGTATGTAATATAACGAAATCGTTAAAAAAGTGCGGGGTAAGTTGCTGATAACAGTAAATACGGTAGTTTAGGAAAAAATGAGGGGATTGTCCGGAAGGAAATCGCGGGTGTTTTTGCGGGAGGAACGGCTTTTATGGTCGGCCGGTGAGATGTTTTAAAGATGAAATGAGAAAGATGGGCGAATAAACGGGGAAATAAACAGGGGAAACAGTCCCGGTACTGCATTACCGAAGTTTTGCAGGAAGATGTTTTTTTACCTTTTTTCAGCTCCCGGTATATCAGGGTATATTTTATTGTCATCAAAGGCGGACGGTAAAAGCTTAGGTATGAACTTAACCAGCAGGGGGAGGAGTATGCCTCCGCCGGGAAGAAGAAAAATGGCCAGGGAAGGTATGGACTTGCAGATATCAAGCAACTGGAATTTCAGTCTTTGTTTTTCTTCTTTGGTCAGTTCTTTTACGGTAGATTTGGATAGCAGGACCACCAGTTCCTTGCTTTGCAGGAGTTCCTGCTGCAAGCGCTTTTTGTTCCTGAGGATGAGGTTGCTCACCATTCGCGAAGAATTGTCGTAAAAGTGCTTTACCGGATTGGAAAAGTTGAGAATGGGAATATCATCCTTATGTGTCCGGAAAAAATCCCGGACCAGGGCAACGGATCTTTCGATCTCTTCTTTTTCGAGATCGAGGGTACGGCCAAGATCAAAAACAAACTGTTTCTCCGCCCGGTCTATGGCCTCATCATTCCAGACAGTAAGGCTGGCCAGGTCCAGAAGATATTTTTTCTCCAGTTCAGAGGTAAAAGCATGTTTTTCTTCTCCGGAAGGGATAATCACTTCCTTGTCAAAAGAACCGGTATACCTGGCAGATGATTCGAACAGTTTTACCAACTGCATATCGAATTCGTTTTTTTCCGGTTTTATTTCCAGGGCCCGGTACATGGTATTGATCACAAAAGTTTCCAGGTTTCTGGCGTAGGTTATACAGTCGGTATTGCCTTCGAGGAACTGGATATAGGCAAGTACGTCGGTATACAGCAATACATTGGTGAGGATACGGTTAAAGTTTTTGGTAAGGATATTCTCGTCAAACTGTATCCTGTTGCCTATAATTTTTTCCAGTTTGGTGGATGGCCTTCTGCCGGAGAGCAGTTTGTGAAAAAAAGAAATATCATTGCTTTCTATTTCCGTGTAGAAAGCAATGATAGAATCTATGGCTTCCTCGTAAACGAGGATTCCGTTGTTTGTGTAATTTGCTGCGAGGAGGGAAATATACAAATGCGTTTTGGACAATTCTTCCTCCGTAAGCTTGTTTTCGATATCAAGGGGATAAGCCAGTTTTACATTGGTGCCGTAAATAAACCCCGAGTCCCTGAGCCTGTCATAAAGCAGACCGTTCTCTGCAGGAAAGGAGGCAGATTTATCTAAAATAGTGTTCAATTTATCTATCCAACCTGCAGCCGAGGGGTTCATAATGATAAAAGTGGATTATGTAAATAGTCATTTAATTATGGCCCGGGCCCCTGATAACGGATTGAATTTTATAAAAGGTTTTATTGTATAATTCCACCACAGCTTATTCGTCCGCCTGCGTCTCCGGTAGGCTGTGTAGTGAAATCGTCAACTCCCTTGTGAACAATAACTCCTTTGCCGATAATATTCCTGGTATCGTCATCACAGTCTATACACCATTCGTCGGTAGAAAACGTGATAGATCCTTTGCCCTGCTCATCTGCCTTAAAGTTTCCGATATCTCCTTTGTGGTATCCTTCGGCATCACCCCATTTACCGTGTTTCTGGAAAGTGGGGTTCCAGTGGCCTCCGGTGGAAGTGCCGTCGGCAGCAGAACAATCGGCTTTTTCATGCAGGTGAATGGCATGCTCTCCGGGCTCCAGGCCTTCGAAATTGGCAGTCATCGTAACCTCGCCGTTCTCTTCTTTGAATATGACAGTACCTTTTACATTGGATTCACTTTTGGGCTCCATAACTACAGTGAGTTTTTTCGGGGCTTCTGATTTCGTCTCCGTCGGAGCCGGTTCTTTTTCCAACATATTTTCCTTTTCTTTTTTTGCCTTGTCCTTACAGGAAACGGACAGGAACAAAACAGATAATGTTAATAATGCTACTTTTCTCATAATATTAATTTTTTAAAGTTTAAAATTACTTAGCCTTATCTTGCCAGCCAAATTTATACTTTGTTTTCTTGCATTTCTTTATAAATACAGACAGGAAGGCAGGGTAAAAGCTGTCGTGACAGAGGCACATACAGGTCAGGGTAACGAAGATATTTCGGTATCCCCGATGACAATACCCTTGCGGATTTCCGGATTTCCCTTGTATTTCACGGTAGCCTCTCCGTAAGAGGTAACTTTAAGCCTTTCGGAAACACTGCCTTCAAAATTACTGTCACCATAGGCGACGATCTTTGTAGACCTGTTATTGGCCTTAAGGGTATTGATTTCGCTTTCTCCGTAGGTAGTGAATTTTTGTTCGGCAATATCTCCTTTCTTGATTTCCAGGTGACATTCCCCGTAAATAGTTGCCCTGAGATCTTCTACATTGGCTTCATTGAGATATACTTCGGATTCCCCGTAGATATTAAGTCTCATTTTATCGAGATGTATCGGGCTTTCGAAGACTATGGTTTCGTCACCCCTCACTGAGAATGTGCCGGCTTTTTTATAGGTGACAACGGCTTTTACTACCGTGCCATTATAAATAGGCCTCTTCTCCTTCCGGCCTTCTCCTTTGATCTTTTCCGTTTTGGTAACGACCCTGGCGCCGTCCAGATACATATGCAGAACCTTGTTTTTTACTTCTACATGCAGTTTTTCCATCGGTTCGCTGATCTCCTTCACAACAACAGACTCTTTGTCCCCTTCCCGGAAGATGACCTGTATGTGCGGGTTTATGATAACCTTATCGAAGGAATCTACGGAAATGGTTTTGGACTGTGCTGCGGTTTTGCCAGGGGCAATAAATAGCAATAAAGTGGCTAATAAGAATAAGGGTTTGGTACACATGACTTTGGGTGTTTGTTATTTTCCTTTAAAATCCGGGATACGCTGTAAGGCTCCTCTATATCAAAGATAGGGAAAATACAGGACTTTTGGTTTGTTCCGCCATGGAAAAACCGTGTGTAACGGGAACCTGCCGTCGTATGTTATTTTTTCTGCCATATGAAGGGATAAGCAGAGATATCCGGTCAGACAGCGGGACCAAACTGTGTTTTGTACTGCTTCGGGCCGGCCGAACAGGGGAAGACCCGGCAATTTTCAGACCACTATAGATCTCCCTCCCTGCTTCTCAAGGTTGTTTTTGTCATCCAAGTAAAAATCTATACGTCCCAGGTTGATGCCAAAACACCCTACCTGGTTTACCATGACCTCTTCTCCTTTGCGGTTGCGATGTATGGCGGGTTTGTCCATAAAGGTATGTGTATGCCCACCTATGATGAGGTCTATGTTTTCCGTGTTTTCGGCAAGTTTGATATCGCAGGTGGTTTCGGGGTTCCGGTATTGATAACCGATATGGGAAAGGCATATAACAATATGGCAGCCTTCCTGCCCGCGGAGTGTGGCCGACATATCCTGCGCAATTTCGATAGGGTCCAGGTATTTGGTCTCTTTGTAGAGGTTGTCGTTTACCAGACCTTTTAAGCGGATCCCCAGGCCAAAAACACCTATTTTTACGCCGTCTTTTATAAATACCTTGTACGGCTTGGTGTGAGTATCCATAACCGTATTGGAAAAATCGTAATTGGCTATAAGGAAATCGAACTTCGCATTCGGCAATTGGGCATACAGCCCGTCGATACCATTATCGAAATCGTGGTTACCGAGTGTTGCCGCATCGTATTTCAGCATGCTCATCAGTTTGAATTCCAGTTCTCCCCCGTAATAGTTGAAGTAAGGGGTGCCCTGAAATATATCGCCGGCATCGAGGAGCAGGGTATTGGGGTTTTCGCGGCGTATATTTTCCACCAGGGTAGCCCTTCTCGCTACTCCTCCCTGGTTGGGGTTCCGCGGATCATCCGGTGGGAACACGTCAATATGGCTATGCACGTCATTGGTATGCAGTATGGTAATGTGTTTTTTGCCTGTTGCCGTGCCGCATGAGGAAAGGGACAATCCTCCGAGAGACAGAAGTGCCGAGGAAGCTGCGGTGTGCTGTATGAAATCCCGTCTGTTCATTTTTTCAGTATCTAAACAAAGGTGTGGTTATATGTTCAAAGTTAAGGGTTTTGACCGGGAAAATCCTAGTCCGGAACCTCTTTTTACTGCTCTAGTCATTCAGCAGATCGGGCCTTCTCTCCCTGGTACGCAGGTAAGCCTGTTCTTCACGCCATTTTTCAATTTCTGGAAAGTTACCGCTGAGCAGGATGTCGGGGACTTTCCATCCTTTGTATTCTGCCGGCCTGGTATAAACCGGGGGGGCGAGGAGGTTGTCCTGGAAAGAGTCCGTAAGGGCGGATGTTTCGTCATTCAGGACCCCGGGAATAAGCCGGATAATGGCATCGCACAATACGGCAGCGCCCAATTCTCCGCCCGAAAGCACATAATCTCCGATTGATATTTCGCGGGTAATGAATTGCTCTCTTACCCTTTGGTCCACACCTTTGTAATGGCCACACAGTATGATGATGTTTTCCCTGAGGGAAAGATGATTGGCCGTCTTCTGATTGAGGGTTTCCCCGTCCGGGGTCATGTAAATGATCTCGTCGTAATCCCTTTCGGACTGTAAGCGGGAAATGCATTTGTCAATAGGTTCGATCATCATTACCATTCCGGCACCGCCGCCAAACTGATAATCATCGATAGTCTTGTAGTTGTCCGTAGTATAATCGCGAAGGTTATGGGTGTGTACTTCTACCAATCCTTTATCTATAGCCCGTTTGAGAATGGAGGCTTCAAATGGGCTTTTGAGCAGTTCGGGGAGCACGGTGATAATGTCGATACGCATTTCTGTAAATTTAGACTGCAAAGTTAAAGGTTCAGAGCCAATAGTTATATATTGTCCCTGAACCTTTGTCTTTTTTATATTAACCCGGTGATCTCCCCGGACTTATTTTGTTTTGGAAATCTTTTGTTTATTGATTTCGTCCTGTAACTGCCTTCTCACTTTTTGTTCTCTTTCCAGTGCCTTCTTACGGTGATCTTCATATTCCTGTTCCAGTTCGGAAAGGGCTTTCCTGGCACTGTGCGTAACGGCATTGCTGTTTTTGAACTTGTAAATAAAGAAGAAAAGCACTACGGCCAGAAGGCCAACAATTCCCCACATGGTGGCCTTATAGGTGGTTTTGTCGATGAGCACCCCGAAAAAGGAAATACTGTCCCTTTCGTTGGTCAGGGTAGATACATGATCGTTGCTTTCCTGCAATTCCCCTTTTAACGATGCGATTTCCGTATTCTGGGTTTTGGTGAGATTTATAGCTTCGGCAAGTTCCTTTTCTACCCTCGCCAGGGAATCGAGTGTATTCTTCTTGAGTGTATAAAGCCAGTTCTTTTTAACTACTTTATATTCCTGGTAGTTGTTGGAACGCTGTATGACAAATTCAAACTGGTTGTCGATATTCCCTTCGGTAAGTGATAATTTGCTTGCGGGGTCTTCTTCATCTGCAGTTTGCTGTGCATGTAAGGCATTGGTAAAGAGAAGGATAAAAGTAAGTGCAATACACGTAAGGTACATGTTTTTCATTTTCATTTCGGACTGTACTTGATATTTGTTATAGTTGTTTATGCTTCGTAACGTTCAGATAACTTACTTATTGTTACCGGGGTTGAAAAAAGGTAAAGCCTCACTACGGTAAGTGAGGCTGCAAATATATAGAATATTATGAGTTTATAATAAATTGAAAAACAATAATCTAACCTTTTCCTGTTGTTTCGGCACCCTGTAAAGGAACAGCATGGACAAATTTACCGGTTGTCGTAATTATCCGGGATGCCGGTTAATAATAGGTATATCTCCTCACTTTGGCAATGTATTTGGCAAGGCGAATGACCTGGTGGCTATACCCGTATTCGTTGTCGTACCAGACATAGAGCACAATGTTTTTTCCATCCGGTGAAACAATGGTAGCTTTACTGTCATAGATGGACGGGGCGGAGGTACCTATGATATCCGATGAGACGAGTTCGTTGCTGAGAGAGTATTTTATCTGTTCGACAAGCTCTCCTTCCAGCGCGTATTTTTTCATGATGGTGTTGAGTGCTTCTTTCGACGTGTTTTTTTCCACCTCGAGGTTCAGTACGACCAATGATCCGTTGGGAACGGGAACACGTATGGCATTGGAAGTAAGTTTGCCTTCGAGCGAAGGCAAGGCTTTGGCTACGGCACTTCCGGCACCGGTTTCGGTGATAACCATATTCAGTGCGGCAGCCCTTCCCCGGCGGTATTTACCGTGCATATTGTCTACGAGGTTTTGGTCGTTGGTATATGCGTGTATGGTTTCCAGGTGCCCTTTTACCACACCGAGAGAATCTTCGATTACCTTGAGCACAGGGGTAATGGCATTGGTAGTGCAGGAAGCGGCGGAAAATATCTGTACGCTGTCTGGATCATGTTCCCTGTGGTTCACCCCGTGTACGATATTGGGGACGCCTTTTCCGGGGGCGGTAAGTAAAACATGACTTACTCCTTTAGATATCAGATGGCGGCTGAGTTGCTCCTTATCGCGGAAAGCCCCTGTGTTATCCATGACCAGGGCATTGTCAATGCCATAAGTCGTATAGTCTATTTCTTCGGGGGCATTGGCGGATATCATGTGTACGGTTGTACCGTTGATAATAAGTGCGTTGTTTTCCGGGTCTGTGGCTACGGTCCCGGGAAAATCACCGTGCACCGAATCGTTGCGGAGCAGGGAAGCTCTTTTTTCAAGTGTGGCGGCATCAGATTTTCCCCGGGTAACTATAGCACGGAGACGGAGCTGGTTCCCTTTGCCCGTTTTAGCCATCAGTTCCCTGGCCAGCAACCTGCCTATTCTTCCGAAACCGTATAATATAACATCTTTCGGCTGTATTTCCTTACTGTTTTGTGCAGCCCGTAGTTTATCGTAGATAAAAGCGGTTGCATTGGTGTACTTGTCGTCCTCCAGGTGATATTCGTAGGTGAGTTTTCCGATATCCAGTTTGGCAGGAGGAAGTGTCATCTGTTTAATGGCCTGCGCTATTTCTACTGTATCAAAAATGGAGATGGGTTTTTGGACGAATTCCCCTGCGTATTCGTGCAGGTTGATAATCTCGCTCACATTGCGGTCTATAAGCTGGTTCCGGAAGAGAACGAGCTCAATGGCTTTGTCATACCACAGGTCGCTCACTATTTTACTGAATTCCACGGAAGCTTTTCGGCGATCTGCCTGGAAAGCAAGTTCCTTTTCGTAAGTTTTTGTAAAACTCATTGTTCTGTGTTTTGCGTAGTACCTCCCGTTTTTGTACGAAAGGGCATCATTAGTTTAGTGTTCGGGGGCAAAAGTATATATTTCAAACGTTTTCGTAAAGGTTTCAGGTCGAAAAATGAAAGAAGGTTATGCGCTGTTGGAAACGTTAAAAATACACTTGAGGGAAGGCAGAGGAATGTTAAAACACGCAACCGTTCCGCAAGCAGGACATCTTAAAACAAATAAATGTTCCAAAAAGCAAATGATGTTTAAACAACCCAAAACAAAATGAAAACTATTTTAGGTATGTTATTTTTATTGTCCGTACTCGGATGTTCGGAAGATTCTGATGTGACCGATGACCGTTTTGTAACCGGGAAATGGCAGATGACCCGGAAGTACGTCAGCACCGGAGGTAATAATGTCCGTTGGGACACCGTGAAAGACGGAGAGATTTATCAGTTTAAGACCGACAGTACTTTTACCTCGAACGCAACGGATTGCCAGGAGGGAAAGTTTTCGGTAAAAGGAGATTCCCTGCGACTGGATTTCAACTGCAATTATGATGTCGAACCGCAGATCATGCGATTCTATTTCGAAGGTGGGGATCTCGTGCTTAGTCCTTTAAGCCCTACCTTCTGTATAGAGGCGTGCCTGTACCGCTATGAACGAATAGATTAAGCTTTTTAAACTTCCTGTCCTTTGTAATAAGCAAATGAACGGAGGATCTTTTCGTTATCGGCCCGGACATCTATGACCGGAGTTCCTATATCATTGAGCAATACAAAATTGATATTCCCGTGGGAATTCTTTTTGTCGTATTTCAGATAGGAGATAATAGGCTCTATGTCTTCTTCTTTTATCTCTGTTTTCCGGAAGTAGGAGAGAATGACCGACGTTACCTGGTCCAGTTTTTCCTGCGGGAATTGTTCCAGTTCGACAGACAGGTATGTTTCGAGTATCATGCCAATGGCAATAGCTTCTCCGTGCAGTAGTGCAGGTTTTTCCGGGTTTTGCAGAAAGTATGATTCTATAGCATGGCCCAGTGTGTGACCGAAGTTCAGCGTTTTGCGAAGGCCGGCTTCCCTGGGATCCTGCATGACTATATTGTTTTTTATGACGATAGAATCCCTCACCAGTGTATCCAGGTCATCCAGGTTTAAAGATGCGAGGTCCAGGAACTCCGCCCAATAATTTTTGTCGTAGATGAGCCCGTGTTTCAGCATTTCCGCAAGGCCGCTGCGCATTTGTTCCGGGGGGAGGGTTTGTAGCATATCGGTATCCACGATCAGTATATCAGGAACATTGATCACTCCTACCTGGTTTTTTAACGGTCCCAGGTCCACACCGGTCTTACCGCCTACGGAGGCATCGACCATGGCCAGTAGGGAGGTGGGGACATTCACAAAATCTATCCCCCGCATAAAGGTAGAAGCGACAAAGCCGCCGAGATCGGTAACCACACCACCGCCCAGGTTGATCATTACACTTTTTCTGTCGGCCCCCATATCTGAAAGGACCTGCCACACCTGGCTACAGGTTTCTATATTCTTGTGGATTTCACCAGCTTCTATTTCTATCACCTCTGCCGTAAAATCTTCCGGCATATTGCTCATAAAACGGGAAAGGCAGTATTGATGGGTGTTTTCATCCGTAAGAATAAAAACTTTGGAGTGGTTCTTTTCATCCAGGTACTCCCGGATTTTCTTGTACCCGTTTTCATTGAAATAGATGTTATAACCGTTGCAGGAAATAGGTTGTAGCATTGCCGTATGATTTATACCGTGTAATTTTGGCGCAAAGGTATTAAAAATGTCAGGAGCAGGGAGGGGTACGGACGTTTTAACCACAATATTTCCCTTGTTTGTCAGAATTTTGTGGAGAACAAGGGCGCCTGGTATTTTTTTGCACAAATTAATACGATACAAACTTTTGAAAATCAAAAATATAATTGTAATTTTGCACTCCTTTTAAGCAAACCCAGGAGGGAAAGGTGTATAAAAACCGATTATTAATGCTTCTGAATTCCTATTGCTGTACCTCTTGTATGGATTCAGAATACAAATTTTAAATCAGCAATGGCTGACACACAAACAAACACAGAACAGGATGTTAAGAATCCTGAGGAATTTTTAGCGAACTTCGACTGGCACAACTACGAAGAAGGTATTGAAAGGGTTGAAGATGATAAGCTGAAAGAATTTGAAAAGCTCGTAGAGGAGAACTTCGTAGACACTGCCGATGAGGAAGTAGTGGAAGGAGTTGTAGCGCACCTGACAGACAGGGAAGCTATCATTGACATCAACGCTAAGTCTGAAGGTGTTGTTTCCCTTAATGAATTCCGTTACAATCCCAATCTGAAAGTTGGTGATAAAGTAGAAGTACTTATCGACGTTCGCGAAGACAGAACCGGACAATTGGTGCTTTCTCACAGGAAAGCCCGTACGATAAAAGCTTGGGACAGGGTAAATGCAGCGTATGACAACGGTGAAATCGTAAACGGTTTTGTAAAGTGCAGAACCAAAGGTGGTATGATCGTGGATGTATTCGGTATAGAAGCGTTTCTGCCGGGTTCACAGATAGATGTAAAACCTATACGCGATTACGATCAGTACGTAAGCAAGACCATGGAGTTCAAAGTGGTAAAAATCAACCACGAATTCAAGAACGTTGTGGTTTCGCATAAAGCGCTTATCGAAGCGGATATCGAAGAGCAGAAAAAAGAGATTATCGGTCAGCTCGAAAAAGGCCAGGTACTCGAAGGAGTTGTTAAAAACATTACTTCTTACGGTGTATTTATCGACCTTGGAGGTGTTGATGGTCTTATCCACATTACCGACCTTTCCTGGAGCAGGATCAATCACCCGAGTGAGGTTGTGGAACTGGATCAGAAACTGAATGTGGTAATCCTTGATTTCGATGACAACAAGTCCAGAATTCAACTTGGTCTGAAACAACTTCAGAAGCATCCTTGGGAAGCCCTTAGCGACGACATTAAAGTTGGAGACAAGGTGAAAGGTAAAGTAGTCGTTATTGCGGATTACGGTGCCTTTATCGAGGTAGCTGAAGGTGTGGAAGGACTTATCCACGTTTCTGAAATGTCATGGTCTACGCACCTGCGTTCCGCCCAGGATTTCGTTCAGGTAGGAGATGAAGTGGAAGCAGTTGTACTTACACTCGACAGAGAAGAGCGCAAAATGTCGCTTGGTATCAAACAACTGACCCCGGATCCATGGACCGATATCACCAGCAAATACCCCGTAGGTTCCAAACACGAAGGTATCGTACGTAACTTCACCAATTTCGGTGTATTCGTAGAGCTGGAAGAAGGTATCGACGGTCTTATCTATATCTCGGACCTTTCCTGGACCAAAAAGATCAAGCACCCGTCTGAGTTCGTTTCCGTAGGAGACAAACTGGAAGTGGAAGTGCTGGAACTGGATGTCGAAGGGCGTAAACTGAGCCTCGGTCACAAACAAACTACGGAAAACCCGTGGGATAAATACGAAACCGAGTTCGGTGTAGGTACGGTTCACACTACGGAAGTAAGTGAAATCGTAGACAAAGGAGCTACTATCAACCTCAATGAGGATATCGTTGCTTTTGTCCCTTCACGTCACCTGGAAAAAGAAGATGGTAAAAAACTGAAAAAAGGAGAAACAGCCCAGTTCAAAGTAATTGAGTTCAATAAAGAATTCAAAAGGGTTGTAGCTTCTCACACAGCGATCTTCAAAGAGCAGGAAGAGAAGAATGTTAAGTCTGCAACCAACACCAACGTTGAGAAAACCACTCTCGGTGACCTGGATGCTCTTGCAGAACTTAAAGAGAAAATGGATAAAGAGAATAAATAATTTTTTTGTTCATAATAGTAGGATAAAAACCTGGCGGGGTCATCATGATCTGCCAGGTTTTTGTTTTTTTATTCGAATGTGACCGATATACTATCGTAATAAATGGTAGTGGTGCCTTCGAAACCGGAATCCGTACCTATGACCAGCCACAGTTCGCCGTCTGCGTTGCTGGTAGCTGTAAAGGGATCGGTATTGCTCCTCTGTACGATGGTATAGGTATCTGCGTCCGTTTCATTGGAGAAATTACCTAGGTTAATCATGTCCTCTCCGGGTTGTGACTGATTTCCTTTGTCGATGTTCATCTCGTAATAGTCGTTCTCGTTTACCTTTTTTTTCGGCTCCTCTTTTACAGCACCTGCCTTTATAATTACGGATTCTGCGGGACTTCCGCCTATGCCTACAGATCCTTCCGGGGCATCGGAGGCTATCCGAAGGTCAAAATAAATACGGTATTCCCGGTCGGGATCAAGCCCTGTTATCTTCCGTTTTATGAACATGAACAGGTCATCACTGTGATTATTTCCTGTTTGTCTGAGGGCCCCATCGGAGTTATCAAGGGGATCGGGAAGTGCTGCATAACCCAATTCCAATTCGTAGAAATCTTCCTCTCCCAGGGGATAATCGGCAAAATCACCGCTCCATGCTTCCGCATCATTGGAAAAATGAAAATCGATGATTTCGGGTCTGTCGTTTCCGTTGTCATCATCCGAACATCCCGAGAAGAAAAGAAGACCTAGGGCAAGCCAGGCATAGCATTTGAATTTTGATACCATAACAGTAAATTTTAGGGTTTATTAAAAGATCGGTGAAAGAATCAAAGGTTGCGTCCGGGAATGTAAAATCTGATTAAAATATATCCCCGGCCTTACCGGTTTTTACACGGGAGGCCTGTTGTGGGAACAGGTAAAACGGAACCGTATTTCCCGGTTTTTTCAATCTTATAAAACAGGAGTGCCTGCCGGGCTCTGAATAGCAAGGGGAGAAGGGTTGCCTTACGGGCTAAAAATCAAACGGTTTATTAAGCCGGACAGTAACAGTTTTTGCTGCTTTCGGGCAGGGGAGAGGATCGAAAATAATGTATTCAATATTTTGTATATCAAATATTTAACATGAATAATGTTTAGAGCTTTTGAAAGTAAAGGTGTTTTTAAGGCTTAGGCCTCCTTCGACCGGGCTAATACTTGCGCAGATTATCCGGAAGTGTTATCGATATTCATCGGGACGGTGGAGCAAACCAGGGGATTATGTGTTCCCGGGTAAGCCTGAATAGTGCTATTTAAGGGATTGGGTATACGGCGAACCGGTTTGGGTCAGCGGCTAACCCATTTCCTTTAGCCGCAAACATAATCTGTTTAGCCGCTTAAGCAATTGTGTATGCGGCGTAACTAACCCGGTTAGCGGTAAAAGCAGTTCGGTTAGCGGCTAACTTAATCCCTTTAACGGCTACCCCATTCCCTTTAACGGTCGACGTAACCCGTTTAGCCGCTTAAGCAATTGTGTACGCAGCGTAACCAACCTGGTTAGCGGTAAAAGCAGTTTGGTTAGCGGCTAACTTAATCCCTTTAACGGTCAACGTAACCCGTTTAGCCGCTTAAGCAATTGCGTATGCGGCGTAACTAATCCGTTTAGCGGTAAAAGCAGT
>NZ_RJTM01000167.1 GCF_003725735.1 Sinomicrobium pectinilyticum
TCTTACCTATTATTCATGTTATTTTAACATGGAAGACAGTCTCTTAGAGGGGGGAACATTTTACCTGTTTAGCCCGGATTTTATTTTTATTAAATCCCCTAGTAATTTTGTCCGCTGAACCTGTAAGCCCAGGTTCATTTGTTTTGCCATGCTGTAAATCTCAAAATTTAAGGTGTCAATTTCTGTCTCCCGTTTACTTCTGATGTCCTGTAAAGTGGAGATAAATTGCCCATCGGACATTTTGCTAATAGAAATCACCTGATCTTCAATTTCTTTGGCTTCTAAGTCAATTCCTTTGTTGCTTGATACCAACACGCATTCGGCAATGATTTTTTTTGCCAGGGAAAAGGCTTCGGTGTTCCTGTGAAAAATTCCATTATCAACTTCCAACAATGGACATATGGAATTGAATACACAATTTGCAATGGCCTTTTTCCATATTATCTTGTCAATATACTTTTCTGTAACAAACCTAAAATCAGGGGTATCTATTTCTTCAACGATTTTATCCAAAAATGTGCTATTTTGCCGGATTGCACCTATGGGAGACTCTGCAACAGGTTTATACCGTACCTTATTTTTGGAAATGCTTTGACTGGTTGCGAAAAGTACACATCTATAAACCTCCTTGAAGCCTTTTTCTATAAAAGGTTGTTCTATTCCCAGGCCGTTTTGTAAAATGACTATTGGAGTCCGGATGGCTTTGCTCACTAATTTTTTAGAGAGTTCCCTGTTTCCAAAGGATTTGGTGGTAAGTATAACCAGGCCGTTTAATTCAGAATAGTTACTCAGAGAATTAAACGCCACTTCTGCCGTTAGTTCCTGCTCCGCTTTAAGCTTTACAGTTAATTTTTCTTTATAGGTATTACCATCATCCACACTACCGCGGATTAACTGAACATCCTTCCCGTTAAGGGCCAGACAAACAGCCAGGGTCTTGCCGATTGCTCCGGCACCAATTATATATATTTTCATCTCTTTATCCTATTTTTAGATACTTGGCAAATTTCGGAAAAATTTACGCACTAGGTGAGATTTAAAATACTCCGATACTTGCGTCGGAATACTTTTTTTCGGGTTTTCCGATGTATCTCTCGTGGGCTTGCCCCGGGATAGTTGACTGTTATAAATCGTATAAGTTGGGCAGCCTCTTAACATCACACCATAGCTAACAGATGATTAGGTATGAGAACTTAATACAATTGTATTGGATGTAGTGTGAAAGAACGGGCCTTCGAAGGGATCAGTAGAGACTTGGGAATGTCCCGTAACAAGCCGTGACAAACCAGCCTTTTATCCTGACGTATGCGATTGCCACGTCACCTCCTTTGCCGGTGGTTCCCGGGTTTGCCGAACGGCTCCTCGCTCCTGATAATCCCGATAATCGGGATCGGGAGACGCTTTTCAGTTATGGCTTTGGGAGGAAATATCCAAATCGTCATTAATATCTCATCTGTTTACCAGTGCTTTATATTTATGCTTATCCAGTATTCACGTTATTATAGATAACCTTTTTAAAAACCTTCCATAGCTCCGGCTTCAATCAAAAGATTTGGTATTTTTAAATTTTATATATAATCGTTTATGTTCCACAATGTTCCTGATAACCTGAAAGGTCTTAACGATCATGAGGTAGCCGCTTCGAGAAAGACGTATGGGTATAACCGAATAGATGCCACCGGTAAGAGTACCTGGCTGAAGTTGCTTATTGATATCTTAAAAGAGCCGATGCTTATCCTGCTCATTGCCATTTCAGCTATTTATTTTATCATAGGCGATTACGGGGAAGCGACGTTTATGATCCTGGCCATCGTTGCGGTTTCGGCCATTTCCTTATACCAGGATAACCGGAGTAAAAAGGCATTGGAGGCCCTGAAGAAGCTGAACGAACCTTTGAGTAAAGTTATCCGTAATGCGAAAGTGATCGAGATCCCCACAAACGAGATTGTAGTGGGCGATCTCAGCATTACCGAGGAAGGAAAAATGATTAATGCCGATGGGAAAATTGTCCATAGCAATGATTTTTCGGTTAATGAAGCAGCTTTAACAGGGGAGAGTTTATCGGTGTTCAAAAACAGTAAAAGTGAAGATAATAAGGTATATAGCGGAACACTTTCAGTGTCGGGACTTGCCGTTTTTGAAGTAGAAAAAATCGGCAAAGAAACACGACTCGGTAAAATCGGGGCGTCCTTATCCGATATAAAAGAGGAAGTTTCCCCCTTGCAACTTCAGATTGGCCGGTTTGTAAAAACAATGGCCATTATAGGTGTTGTGGTATTCCTAATGGTTTGTATGGTCAGTTACTATCATACCCGGAACCTTCTCGAAAGTCTGCTCAACGGGCTTACGCTGGCCATGTCTGTTTTACCCGAAGAGATCCCGGTAGCATTTACCACTTTTATGGCATTGGGCGCCTGGAAGCTGATGCGCGATGGGATTATTATCAAGCGGAGCAGTATTGTGGAGACCTTAGGGAGTACAACGGTGATCTGTACCGATAAAACCGGAACCATTACCGAAAATACAATGCACCTGAAATATCTGTATGATTATAATTCCGATAAAACTTTTGAGGAACCGGATTTTAGTGCTTCCGTACTTTCCGATTTGATTGGTTATGCCATGTGGAGTAGTGAGCCTGTGCCCTTTGACCCGATGGAGAAAACCCTGCACCGGGTATATGGGCAGACACAAAAAGAGGACCTGAGAAAATCATACACGCTGTTTCACGAATATCCTTTGGACGGTAAGCCGCCGATGATGACACATCTTTTTGAGAATGCGGAAAAACACCGGATTATTGCCGCAAAAGGAGCACCGGAAGCAATACTTAACGTATCCACGCTTTCCGAAAGCCAGAAAAATAAAGTTCGCGGCCTTATCAAAGGTTTCGGGCAGCAGGGGTTTCGCATCCTGGGGATAGCAAAGTCCGGTTTCCGGGGCGAAGAGTTTCCCGGTAAACAACAAAATTTTAAATTTGAGTTTTTGGGGTTGGCCGTGTTTTATGATCCGCCTAAAAAAGGTATCCGGGACGTGTTCCGGCATATTTACAATGCCGGGATCAAGGTAAAAGTTATCACAGGCGATAATACCGATACTACAAAGAGCATCGCAGCACAGGCAGGAATTGTGAATTTGACCGAAGAAGCTGTAGAAGGGGCGGCAATCATGAAATACCCAGAGGAAGAATTAATGCAGGTGGTCGGGCAACAGGTCATATTTACCAGAATGTTTCCCGAGGCGAAACTCAGGGTGGTAAATGCGTTGAAAAAGAAGGGAGAAGTGGTAGCCATGTTGGGTGATGGCGTAAACGATGCCCCGGCCTTGAAATCTGCTCACATTGGTGTGGCCATGGGGCATAAGGGAACTGAAATAGCAAAGGCAGCAGCTTCTTTGGTCATCGCCAATGACGATTTGGGAAAACTGATTATAGGGATTGCTGCCGGACGAAGGATCTATACGAATATTAAAAAGGCGATCCGGTATATTATTTCCATCCATATTCCTATTATTCTTACCGTGACTATGCCTTTGTTTTTGGGGTGGGTATATCCACAGCTGTTTACTCCCGTACACGTTATTTTTTTGGAATTGATCATGGGGCCCACCTGTTCGATTGTGTATGAAAACGAACCGATGGAGAAGAACACCATGGTACAAAAACCGAGAAAAATGACCGACACATTTCTGAACCGGAAAGAACTTGGTATCAGTATTGTTCAGGGATTGATGATTACTATAGGGGTATTGTCTGCTTATCAATATGCCGTACTTAGCGGGGAGAATGAAGAAAAAACAAGGGCCATGGTTTTCACCACCCTGATTTTTGCCAATATTTGGCTAAGCCTTACAAACCGTTCGTTCTATTACAGTATGTTTGAAAGTTTCAGGAACCGGAACATATTATTTGTTATGATCATCGGGATAACGGTACTGCTCCTTTTCGGCATCCTGTATTTTCCCCCGTTTTCCGTTTTTTTTAAAGTCTCCGGTTTGAATATAGCAGAATTAGGGACAGCCGGGCTTATTGCTGCCGTATCGGTACTTTGGTTTGAGGTGTTTAAGTGGGTAAAAAGAAAGCGGCATAAGGATGAATAATACAACCGCGTTCAAAGCATGAACTCCCTTGCTCCATGTGCTTAATGACTACAAGGCATAGCTTGAAACCGGTCCGTTTAGTCTCGGGAATATTACAGGTCCCTACCTGCGAAAAACCGGTTTATACATTACGGCTTGCCGATGTTTATGATCAGGTTAAAGATGAAAGCCATTGCAGTTATTTACTTTAATTTCTATAGATTCAGGTTACAGATATATGAATATATTACGGATTGTTTGCTCATTATTCGTGTATTCGTGGCCAACCGGACTTTCAGTCTGATATAAATTTCTGTATTTCATATCAATATGGTTGATTTGTTTTCAGTTGACAACCCGGCCGTCTTCCAGCTGAATAATGCGGTCCGTACGTTCGGCAAAATCGATATCGTGGGTCACTACCAGGAGAGAGAGCCCCTGTTCTTCCTTGAGCTGTTTAAAGATACTAAAGACATTTTCGGAGTTGTAGCTGTCCAGGTTCCCCGTGGGTTCGTCGCCCATCAGGATAGAAGGATTGTTGATGAGTGCACGTGCTATGGCTACCCGCTGTTTTTCCCCGCCCGAGATCTGTGAAGCCCGCTTTTTTGCCAGGTGATCTATATGAAGCATCTTAAGTTTTTCTATGGCGTCATATTCAATTTCCTGGTAGGATTTTTCGCCCAGTTTCTTGGCAGGGAGCATTACATTTTCCAATACGCTGAATTCGGAAAGCAGGTAGTGAAACTGGAAGACAAAACCGATATGCCTGTTCCTGATCCCGGAGAGTTTTTCATGTGATTGTCCCGTAACCAGTTCGTTATTAAAGTAGAGCGCGCCCGTATAATCAGTATCCATGGTAGACAGGATATACAGGAGGGTGGATTTGCCCGAGCCCGACTTTCCCATGATACTGGCAAACTCCCCTCTTTTTATATCAAAACATATGTCTTTCAGGACGTGAAATGCCACCGGCTTCTTAAAATACTTATCGATATGATCTGCTTTTAGTACGACAGCCATGGTATGGGATTCAGGAACCTCTTATGATTTTTACCGGGTCTATTTTTCTCGCTTTGTCTGCCGGAAGGAAGCCGGCTATAAAAGTGGAAAGCAGCGCAAAAGACAGACCGATAATGTAAAACCACGGGTTATAGTTAATAGGATAGGTAGTTATAGTTGGAAGGGCCTCGGTTTCAAAGGCTATACCGTCAATAAAGCGGGAGAGCATAAAACCGAGCAGCAGGCCCAGGATACCACCGGCCAGGCCTATGATAATGGCCTGGCTAATAAAGATGAACTGCACATCACCACCGGAAAACCCGGTAGCTTTGAGAATGGCAATATCTTTCATTTTTTCGTAAATAAGCATATTGAGAATGTTGTAGATGCCGAATCCGGCTACGATTAAAAGAGTTACGGAAACGGAATAGGTAATGAGATTGCGGATATCGGACCCTGTTTCAAACTGTGCATTGGCCTCGTTGATGTCCGTAGCCTTTACTTTGAACAGCCGTTTTAATTGCAGGGCCATCGCAGGGGCTTTATTTATATTGAGGAGCTTTACGTTAATGTCGGTAATGTAATTCCGGGGTTCTCCCAAAATACGCTGCACGGTTTTCAGGCCGGCAAAACCCTGAACATTATCTATATCGGCAATTCCGCTTTGATACAACCCTACTATCTTTAACGGAAAAACAGCTCCTTTTACTGTGCTCACCTGTATACGGTCGCCTGTGGAAAGTGACATTTTCCGGGCCAGTCCGGCGCCCAGCAGTATACCACTTTCATTATTGTCCAGGGCTTCTGGAGTTCCTTCTATAATATAATCCCGAATGTTGGAAAGGCGGACTTCTTCCATGATGTCGATCCCGGTGAGGTTTCCTCCCAGTTCTATGGAGCCGGAAAGGTAAAATATTTGGGCCCGGAGCTGGGGAGTAGCTCCTTTTACAGCAGGATCTTCTTTCAGATACTGTAAAATGGGGTAGGCATTGTGAATCTTTTTCTGGCTTTGTCTGGGTTTTACGGAATGGACCACGTGAAATGCGCTTTCCGGTTCCAGGTACAGGGTTACGGGCTGTTGTTCCGAGGGCTCTATTTCGTTGTAGAGGTGTATATGAGGTGTCTGGTTCAGGATAAGGTCATCCAGCATGCGGTTGAGCCCGGTCATAAAACTTACCAGTGTAATGTAAGCCCCTATGCCGAAGGTAACCCCCAGAGATGCGGTAGTCGTCGATTTCATCCGGGTGAGCAGGTGTGTACGGGCAATTTCCAGCAATACTTTCCAGCGGGTCATGGTTCCGGTTTTAACAGGGGAGTTTTTTCATCGATACCTTGCAGTATTTCCACACGATCCAGGTTTTGTAAACCCGTTGCAACTTTCACAAGGCCGTTTTCGGTAAGCACCTTGTCGTCTGCGCTCAGAAAAACTTTCGGAATGGTAAGCGCGTCTTCTTTTCGCGCAATAATAATATTACCTTCACCGGAAAGCCCCGGATAGAGCACCGGGGGCTGCTTTGTAAAGAGGGCTTCTACCTTAAAGGTTTGTGAACGTTCGTCTTTTTCGGGGTAAATCTTGTGAACAACTGCTTCGAAAACTTCTGTTCCGTAGGCATCGAGAGTGACAAGTACTTTTTGTTCTTTTTTTATTTTGACGATATCCACTTCATCGATGAGCATTTCTATGACAAAGCTATGGGTACATCCCACCGCCCCCAAAGGCTCCTGGAGAGAGACGGTTTCCCCCGCGTTTTTATACAGGGCGTATACCGTACCGTCAATTTTGCTTTTAACGGTAAAATCCGTAGCGGCTATTTGTGAGGTCTTATAATTGTTTTCAGCCTGCTTTAACCGGGTTTCCAGTTCATTTTTAGTGCGGTAGTATTTATTGCGGAGCAGGGATAGAGTATTGCCCGATAGTTGATAAGCGAGTTTCCTGGTGTCAAATTCCATTTTCGAACCTATTTTTTGTTCCCATAAGTTCTTTTGCCTGATATAATTGAGCGAATCGTTCCTGTAATTCATGGAAGCTGCGGCGATCTCATCCCGTATTTCATCCAGTACTGCAGCCCGGCCCTTGTAATTTTCCCGGGCGAGCTCAAGGGCCAGCCTGGCATTTTCCCGGTTGAGCTCAGGGGTAAGGTTAATGATCTGCACAAGAGGGTCTTCTTTATTTACCGGGTCGCCTTCTTCCACCAAATTGTAATCGAGGATGCCACCTACGGCAGAATATATCTGGTAGAGACTGTCGGGTTGAATGGTAACCGAGGAATATACGGACTCGGTTAACAGCATTCTTTCGGGGAAAACTTTTTCTTTTCGCTGACCGCACGAAAACCCCAGCAGGCCTGCCAGGCAAATTATCAGGTTTTTATACATCTTGCAACTTACATAATTGAAAAAGAAGCCTTCCTGTTAATGCTGTGCTTTGCCAGCCGGGCAAGCTCCTTGTCGATGTTCCCTTCTTCAGCGGAAAGCCCTTCGAAGCTAAAAGCTATTTCTTTCTGTCCGATTTCCCGCGCATACGATGCCAGCGATCCCAGGGATGCGATGTTATTGTGACACAGTTGCTGCAGAGCATTTAAAATGACGGCATCACAAACATAGGGATCCTTACTCCGGTCTATCAATGCTTCCGCATGTGTTAATATACATTCACAGTAAATACCTTTTTCTACTTCGTGCCTGATTTCCATGGTATGGAAAACCTCCTGAAGAAAGTCACCGGTGTCTTTAGAGGACCGGAGTTTTTTTTGCACGAGTTCTTTTAACTCGGGGGTACTTATATTTTTTGCGACATAAGGTAATTCGGACTGTTCTCTCATGGTGGTGTCAAATAATTGCAGGCTTTGTTGAACAAACAACTCCCTCAGGTTTCCTAATGTGTTATTCATGACAAATTATTTTGATGATACAATTGATTATCAGTATAAAAATACCTTCGGACAGCGATCGGAGAAATGATTAATATCATATTTATAGCAACTTCTTGTTGTACCGGTCCGGAAAAACACAACTGATTTTAATCATTTCATTTGCTGTTTCCAGGGATTACCTTAGAGCGTGATTAGCAAGGAAGCATACTCCTTAATAACAGATTCGTAACACATAAAAGAAACCGGTCATGAAAAAAATAATTTTAATTACTGCAGTTATTGTTTTTGCGGGATGCTCTTCTGTTCGCCTGGTAGACAGCTGGCGTAATAACACATATGTCGGGGAGATTCCGGGAAAGGTATTGGTAGTAGGAATTACCGATAATCTTACGGGACGGAAAATTTATGAAGAACATTTGAAAAACGAGCTTCAGGCCAGGGGAATCGATGCAGTGGAAAGCTATCAGGTTTTCAGTCCTTCCTTTATGTACTCCCGGCAGTCTGAAGAGACTATTCAGGAAGAAGTAGACAAGTTTGCCGACAGCGGATATGATGCTATTCTGGTATCTGTGGTAAAAGGGGTCAGTGAAGAGGTTTCCTATAGCAGGGGATATGCAAGAACAGATTATTTCTGGAGGAGATTCGGGGGGTATTATTTTGTGTACCAGGATATTTACTTTGATCCCGGTTATTACGACAGGTATAATATATATCATATAGAAGCTTCCCTGTATGACATAAGAGTACCCGACAGTAAATCACTGGTGTGGGTGGCGTCTTTCGACCTTGTGGAACCCGGGAGCATAAACAGGACCGTAAAAGACTATGTAAAGCGAATTACCGAGGAGCTCGAAAAAGAAAAGATCATCCCTGCCAAGCAGGAAACCGGCAAACCATGAATAATGTCCGGGGTATCTTTTTAAATCTTTTTAAATCAACGCGAATAATAGATAAGTTCTCCAGGATAAAAGCATTGTAAAAGTTTAAGTACTGTTTTTAATTTTTAAAATCTCCTCCCTTCAGACGAAGAGAGGTGGTCCCGATCCCGATACACATCGGGACAATTGGGATCGGAGGGTTTGAAATCCCAGACCATCGGATAAACATTAGTGTTTAGGTACAATTCCCGGGGCTTAGGCTGGTCCCCCCCCTTCTCCCTAACAGTATGGGTGCTTTTTTTGTTATCCATTATTCACATTAAATAAGACCGCCGGTTAAATGTGCATTACCATAATAGGAAGTCTGGAGTAAAAGCTGATCCCTTTTATTACGGGCGTTTCCATAAGCCTGTAGAAGAAAGAGTGCTTCCGGTTTACCAACGCAATAAGGTCCGTATCCCGGCTTTCGGCAAAACAGCTTATCCCTGCGGCAGGAGGAATATTGGACAATGAATGGAAAGTACAATTCAATCCGCTGAAGTGATCTTCCAGTAACTTCCTGTTTTTCTTCTGGATTTCGGTCAATTCCTCCTGGTCCCCGATGTGGATGACCCGGATGCTGGCTTCGAATCTCCCGGCGAGTTCCAGTAAGGGATTTATTTCCTTTTTCTCATAGGCTATTTCAAAAGAAGAAGGGAATACGATCTCATTAAATCCTCTGAACCTTGCTTTCCGGGGGATAGTCATTACCGGACAGGAAGATATCTTTTCCATGAGGGTTACCGCATTGCTGCCATAATTGACCCCCCTTGCGTTTCGTGCCCCTTTGCTTCCCATGATAATCATATCTATATTCTTTTCCTTTACCAGGAGTTTTATGGCATGCAGCAAAGTGTCTTTCCTCGATATGGCCTTAAAATGATGGTCGGAATTTTTCACAGGTCCCATCCGGAGCATAATGTCCTGCAGGGCATTACGGCTTCGTTCGAGCGCAATTTCATAAGCCGGATCGTGCAGGCGATCGGTAGACATAAGGATTATGGGGTAGTAAGGGACTTCGAATACATGGAGAAGATAAAATGTACATTTTTCGTCCCTGTACATAGCTGTTGCATATCGTATGGCATGCAGAGCGTTATCTGAAAAATCCGTTGGTAAGAGAATCTGTTTCATGGGTTTGTATTTTTATGGTTAGTTTAATACTTCGGCAAGGCTCGGTGCTGGCGGACCAGCTATAAATTTTTAATAGCCGGCAGCTTGTACTGTATTTACGGTTGTCCGGAAGAAACACGGAGGATATGGTCTTCCGCTTTACGCATATTTTCTATCCCGGTGAGTAATGCATCCGGGTTAAAAGAAATACTGTCTATACCCGATTCGACAAGGAAAGCCGCAAATTCGGGAAAATCACTGGGGGCTTGTCCGCACAGCCCTGTTTTGATCCCGGCTTTTTGTGCTGCCCCGATAACCGATGTAATCATCATTTTAACGGCCCGGTTATTTTCATCGAAAAGGTTTGAAACGAGTTCGGAATCCCGGTCAATCCCCAGGACAAGCTGGGTGAGGTCGTTAGACCCAATGGAAAACCCGTCGAATATCCGGGCAAATTCTTCTGCGAGGATCACATTGCTCGGAATTTCTATCATGGTGTATATTTCCAGGTCTTCCTTACCCTGTGCCAGGCCGTTTTCTGCCATCAGGCGGATCACGTTCCGGCCTTCTTCGGGAGTACGGCAGAAGGGCACCATAACTTTTAAATGGTGAAACCCCATTTCACTGCGAACTTTTCTAATGGCTTCACATTCCAGCTTAAATGCTTCTCTGTAGGCCTCATTGTAATACCTGGAAGCTCCCCTGAACCCCAGCATAGGGTTTTCTTCCACAGGCTCAAAATATTGACCGCCTATGAGGTTGGCGTATTCGTTACTTTTAAAATCACTGAGGCGGACAATGACCTCTTCGGGATAAAAGGCAGCACAAATGGTAGCGATACCCTGGGCCAGCCTGTCAATAAAATAGGCTTCTTTCCGCTTATATCCCCTGGTGAGCTCTTCTATGGACGTCCTGGTGGCCTTATCCGTTATTTTACCGGAATCCACCAGGGCCATGGGGTGGATTTTAATCTGGTGTGTAATGATAAATTCCATACGCAGCAATCCTACCCCTTTATGGGGGTAAGCAGCTAAACGGAATGCCGTCCCGGGATCGGAAAGGATCAGTTTGGCCTCCGTTTTCGGCATTTTAATCCGTGAAAGGTCGATATCTTTTGCTGTGAACGGTATTTCATCTTCATAAACATACCCCGTATTGCCTTCTGCACAGGATATGGTGACTTTCGCACCTTCGGTCAACACCCGTGTGGCATCCATGCACCCTACTATGGCCGGAATTCCGAGTTCTCTCGATACGATAGCGGCATGGCTGGTACGGCCTCCCTTGTTGGTTACGATGGCACTTACGCTTTTCAGTAACGGGTCCCAGTCCGGTGTAATGGAACCGGTAACAATAATATCGCCGGCAGATAACTTACCGGCATCTGCGGGTGAAGGGAGCAAACGCACCGTCCCGTGGACGATCTTGTGCCCTATGGCATTTCCCGACGTCAGTGTTTTTCCCTTCCCGGATATATGGTATTCCCTGAAAAATGTCCCGGTATCCGACCGGTGTACGGTTTCCGGGCGGGCCTGTATGATAAACAGCTGGTGGGTCAGCCCGTCTTTGGCCCATTCGATATCCATGGGTTTCCCGTAGTGTTCTTCAATGATCACCGCCCACCGGGCCAGGCGATGTATCTCCTCATCCGATAGTACGAATGTTTCCTGTTTGTCTTTAGGGGTATCCGTATTTATGGTAGCCACATGATGATCCGTATCGGTGTAGATCATGGTCTTGTCTTTTGAACCCAGTTCTTTGCGGATAATGGCATTATATCCTTTTTTTAAGGCCGGTTTAAAGACGTAAAAATCGTCCGGGTTGACGGTTCCCTGTACCATGTTCTCCCCGAGCCCCCATACTCCCGAGAGCAGGACCACTCTGTCAAAGCCCGATTCGGGATCTACGGTAAAACCCACCCCGGAGCATCCCTTATCGGCACGAACCATTTTTTGTATACCCACGGACAGCGCTACTTCCTCGTGTTTAAATCCCTTATCTTCCCTGTATTTGATGGCCCTGTCGGTATAAAGAGAGGCAAAACACCGTTTTGCGGCCTTCAATACATTCTTTTCTCCCTTGATATTCAGAAAGGTATCGTGCATACCTGCAAAACTCGCTTCGGGAAGGTCTTCTGCCGTAGCGCTGCTTCTTACAGCGACTTCTGCGGTTTCTCTTTCACATAACCCGCTATAGGCTTCGATTATGGCGTCGGAAAGTTTCTCCGGGAAAGCCGCTTCAAGGATATACTGTCTTGCCCGGGAGCCGATGTCGCGGAGGTTGGTATAATTTTCCCGGTCCAGTGTATGCAACAGCTCCCGCAATTTATGGTCGAGTCCGTTTTCCATTAGAAATAACCGGAATGCGGGGGCAGTGGTTGCAAAACCGTACGGAACAGCGATCCCTTGGGATGATAAACGGTTATACATTTCACCAAGTGAAGCATTTTTTCCTCCTACAACGGGAATATCGGCAATACCGGTCCGATCGAAAAATTTAATATACGTGTCCATGTCCATCACATTTTACTTCTGTAAAGAAAAAGGACGAAAGGAAGAATTAAAATGATGAAAATCAGTTCACACTATTTAATTTCCTTATAATAGTTTTTGGCTGTTCAGTATCGGGAGAATTTCCAAAGCAATAACTTTTTGTTGTACCTCAGGTATTTGTAGAGTTCTCCCATCCACAGTACAGAAGAGGAAATGACCCCGAAAAAAATAAATTCGTAAAAAGAGAGCTGTTGAAAATCAAATAGCTTACGGAGAAACGGAACCTCAATGAGGCAAAGCAGGATAAGGATCGAAAATACCAGGGCAGCATTGATGTATTTGTTAGAGAATACACCTATGGTAAAAACAGACAGTTTCAGTGCCCGCATATTAAATACATTGTAGAACTGGTAAAAAGACATGACTACAAAAGCAGCGGTCCGTGCTTTCGGTAAGCCTTCGGGCAAATAGTAGGTAAAGACCAGTAATGTCACTATCGCCATCAGTACGGCATTGATAAATAAAAAAGGAAGGATGCTTTTATTCAGAATATTTTCCCGGGGATTGACAGGTTTTTCACGAAGCAGGTCGCCGTGTCCTTTTTCCGTGGCCAAAGCCATATCTTCGGTGCCGTCGGTAATGAGGTTTAACCATAGGATCTGTGTGGCGGTTAGTGGTAAAGGCATACCCATGGCCAGTGCGGAAATAAGCGTTGCGATCTCGGCAAGATTGGTGGTTACCAGGTAAAAACTGGTGTTTCTGGCGTTGTTAAACACTATCCTTCCTTCTTCTATGGCGTTTACTATGGTAGAGAAATTATCATCGGCAAGGATGATCTTTGCCGCGTCGCGCGCCACGTCCGTACCCATGATACCCATGGCTATACCTACATCGGCCTTTTTCAGGGCGGGGGCATCGTTGACACCATCTCCTGTCATGGCAATCAGTTCCCCTTTTTGTTGCAATGTGCTTGCGATGCGCAATTTCATGTGCGGAGTGAGGCGGGCAAAAACGTTTATGTTCAGTACGGCTTTTTCAAATTCCCTTTCATCCAATGCCGATAACTGTGTTTCGGTAAGGGCTATGTTTTCCCTCTTTGACATGGTTTCCAGGATACCGGTAGAACGGGCAACAGCTATGGCGGTATTGATATGGTCCCCGGTAGCCATGATAACACGGATACCTGCCTGCCTGCATCGGGCTACCGAACTTTTTGCACCCGGACGGGGAGGGTCGGTCATTCCGGAAATCCCGACAAATGTCAGTGATCCTGTATCTTTATTGATTCTCAGGAGGTCGCCGGGTTCATCCCTGTAAGCCAGGGCAACGATCCGCATGGCGTGATCCGACCAGTGCTCTATTTTCCGGGAAATGAATTGCCTGTGCTCCGTATCCATGTCAATAACACCTTTATTTGTAAGTGCCCGGGTGGATTTTTCCAGTATTTGTTCCGGGGCCCCGATAACGAGGAGTTGTTTCTTTCCGTTTTTTTCAACAAGAGTAGCACGCATTTTATGGATAGAGTTAAAAGGATAGTCATCCAGTTTTTTTATCGTATCCTCCCGATTTGTAAAAACACCTCCTTTCCTGGCCAGGACCAGCAGGGCACCTTCCGTGGAGTCACCCATCAGTTTGTATGTATTCTTTTCATTGTCGTGATAGACTTCTGCATTGTTGCACCACCCGGCGATCTGCAGAAACTGTTGCAGAGCGGGAAGGTGGTTGACATCGAGAATATACCCGTCCCTTACAAAATTACCCGCCGGGAACCATCCTTCACCCGTAACATGGATATCTTCCTCGTCGGGAATCCCTATTTTTTGTACAGTGAGGCTGTTTTGCGTCAAAGTACCTGTCTTATCGGTGATGATGGTGGTGACCGCCCCCAGGGTTTCCGTTGCCGTAAATTCACGGACAATAACCTTTCGTTTTGACATCCTCCGGATACCAATGGCCAGTACGATAGAAAGGACTGCAGGTAAACCTTCGGGAATCGCGGCTACCAGGATGGCGATAGCGGTGATGAAAACATCACTCAGATTTGTATCCCTGAAAAAATACATGATGACAAACAGGCAAACCGCACTTGTAACAGACAGCAGAGCCATTTGTTTACCCAGGATATCCGTTTTTTTCTGGAAGTTGGTCCGGGAAGTCCTGATACTTTGCAGTGTACCGGCAATGTTTCCTATAGCCGTGTTCATCCCGGTGGCGGTTACCACACCAACGGCATAGCCGCTGGCCAGGAATGTACCTTTGTATACCATGTTTTTTCTTTCGGGCAGGATGGTTTCCGCAGGCAGGGGCAGGATGTCTTTACCGGTTGAAAGGGATTCGCCGGTAAGTGCAGCTTCTATGGTACGGACATTCCTGGTTTCGATAAGCCGGGCATCTGCCGGGACCTGGTCGCCTTCTTCCAGGAAAATGATATCGCCGGGAACCAGTTCCCGGGACAAAAGCGTTTCCTTCTTACCATTGCGTAATACCTTGGCCCATAAGGGCAGGGAAGTTTTCAGGGAAGCCACCGCTTTTTCGGCGCGCCATTCCTGGGCGAAACCTATACAGGCATTTAAAAAGATAACGGAGAGAATAATATAGGTGTCTATGGTATTTCCGCTGAGCTGTGAAATGATCGCGGCAATAAAAAGCACGATAACCAGCAGGCTCCCGAACTGTTTTCCGAAGATGCTTATCCACGATCTTTTCCCTGCCTCCCGGAGTTCGTTCCGGCCATAGCGTGCTCTCCGGTCTTCCGCCTCGCGGTCTGTCAGTCCCAGGGCAGTTGTCCTTAATTTCCTGAAGACCTGTTCTGCGGCAATATGATGCCATGGTGTTTTTGCTGTATGATCTGCCGACATCTTTTTTCCGTTAAATCAATTTTCTTTCCGACGCTGTTTTTTTGCTTCTGTAAAGAAAACAGTAAAACAAAATTGTTGAAATGATGAATGTCATTCTTTTACGGGTGAAGGTGTGATACATTTGGGTATTGAGATGTAAAACAGTTCCTTATTAACCACTTAATCAAACCCAAAATCATGGTACATTCGGATATATTCGGTAAAAATGTGGACGATTACGAAGCCTGGTATGCCAGGCATGATGCTGTATACAAATCTGAGATCAGGGCACTTCGCGAACATTTTACACGGCTCCCGGAAAATATAACGGGAATAGAAGTCGGGGTGGGGACGGGAAGGTTTGCCCTTCCCCTGGGAATCAGGGAAGGAGTGGAACCCTCGGACGAAATGGCCGCGCTGGCGGTAAAAAGGGGTATTGAGATCGTAAAAGGGTATGCGGAAGCGCTTCCGTATAAGGATGTTCATTTCGACTTTGTTCTTTTTGTCACTATCTGTCATCTGAACAATGTTAAAAAAGCACTTCGGGAAGCGTTTCGGGTCTTAAAGGACGGCGGTCTTCTTATCATCGGTTTTATAGAAAAAGACGGGGAGATTGCCAGAAGCTATATGGAAAAGCGTAAACGGAGCATTTTTTACCGGCATGCCAGCTTTTACAGGACCGGCCATTTGAAGAGAATGATCCTGGATTGTGGTTTCAGGGATCTCAGAATTACACAGACGCTGTTTGATAATCCGGACGAAATTACAAAAGAACAGGAACCCGAAACAGGCTACGGGAAAGGCTCTTTTGTGGTTATAAGTGCCGTAAAATAGGTGATATACGAATGTCCAAAATAATAAAAACACCTAATTTCTCTTATTTTTTTAGAAAAATCTGTACTCCTGATTTTTATCATTTTTTTCGACCCCTTCCTGGATTATTTTAGTTGTATAAATTGTTTAACATCAAAAAAATACAGTTATGTCACTCATTAAGTTTAACAACAGGTTACCATGGGTCAATTCCGGATTATCCCGGTTTTTCGACATGGACGATTTTTTCAGGGATGGTTTGCTGGATGGAAGCGTATTACAGCAACCGGCTTTGAACATCCGGGAAAAGGATGATGAATTTGAAATCGAACTCGCAGCTCCCGGGCTTTCCAAAAAGGATTTTAAGATCGCTATTGAAAACGGCTACCTGAACATCAGTGCCGAGAAAGCGGAATCCAAAGAGGAAAAAGACGATGATTATACCCGGAAAGAGTTTAATTACAATTCATTTAAGCGGTCGTTATTGCTTCCCGACAGTGTGAAGGAAGAAGATATAAAGGCCAGGTATGAAAACGGAATACTCAAACTCAACCTGGCAAAAAAGGAAGAGTCGAAAGTAGCTCCTTCCAGGGCTATAGAAGTTCGTTGAGAGGCCGTTAAAGAACGGGGAGTACAGCACTCCCTGTTCTCTTTTAACTTTTAATTGAAATCAAAATGACACTGTATACCAACGTGAAATATATGGAATGGAAAAGTGCGGAAGAGATGCACGAAGATGCCAGGACATGGTATTCGGAGCTGGAATTTATGCATACCGAATCACATTTTCTCGACGAACTGCTGGGCACCTATTTCATAAAACTCAGTACAGACCAGAACTATATACAAACCAGGAAACTTGTGGAAAGTCTTTCGACCTGTAAAGAACGGATATCCCGGCTCACCAAAGAGATAAGGAACCATCAGAACGAACTTGTTGTACTCCTGGACGGCATAGACCAGCCTTATGAGGAAAGGGAAGTAAAGACCGCTCATAAAAAAATGCAACAGGGAGTGGAACAGTTATCCCTCGATTTCAGGGAGCTGAAAAAAGACTTGTTCTATACGGTGCATGATATTATGAGGGAAACCAACAGGAAACACCTGGTCGGCGGAAAATACAGAAAGTGAGAATGTGAGATGTTGAGATAGATATTCGGATGAATTTAATAAATCTGTTTTTTAATGAAAATCCTGTTCTATAGTGTAAAGGCTTTCGAAAAGCCCTACCTGCAGCAAAGAGCGAAGCATCATGCTTTTCAGGAGGTCTTCAGGGAAGAATCCCTTACTGCGGAGACTGCAGTGCTGGCGCTGAACTTTGATGCGGTTTCACTTTTTGCAGGGGACGATGCTTCCGCAACTGTCCTGGACATATTGAAGGACATGGGCGTAAGGTATATAGCACTGAGGTCTGCCGGGTATGATAATGTAAACCTGAAGGCAGCCGGGCGATCGGGGCTGAAAGTAGCTAATGTACCCGGATATTCCCCTTATGCCATTGCCGAACATGCGGTAGCACTTTTACTTGCTTTGAACCGTAAACTGATCGAATCGAACAGGAGGGTTTCCGGATATAATTTCGATATCACCGGTCTTACGGGATTCGACCTCCACGGCAAAACGGTGGGAATTGTAGGTACCGGGCGCATAGGGAGTGTCATGGCGGGGATCATGAATGGTTTCGGCTGTAAGATACTGGGTTATGATATAGCCGAAAGCGATGCGTTACAGGGCAAATACAAGATGCAATATACCACATTGGAAGCATTGTGTTCCCGTGCCGATATCATTTCAATTCACCTGCCGCTGAATGGTGCTACTCACCATCTTTTTGACAGGGAATTGTTTAGGGTGATGAAAAAGGGGGTGATGCTCATCAATACGGCAAGAGGGGCCGTATTAAAAACGGACGATCTGCTGGAAGCCCTGGAAAACCGAATAATAGGTGCGCTGGGGATTGATGTTTACGAGAAGGAAAGGGGAGTCTTTTTTAATGATTGTTCAGCCAATGGGATAGAAGACCCCTATTTAAAGAAACTCATAGGTATGTCCAATGTTTTAATAACGTCGCACCATGCCTTTCTTACCGAAGAGGCCCTGACCAATATAGCGGATACGGTTTTTCGGAATTTGCATGACTGGCAGGAGGGAAAAGACCCGGTAAATCAACTATCCTGACTGCACCGAGGGATAAGCAATATCATTACTTTTATATGAGAGATACCATGGTTTAAGCAGGGATCTCACTTCAGTTTTAATTTTGTAATGAACTGTTCAGGCCGATGATATTTATCATTTTTCATACACTCATTCGTGCTTAAATTAGCAAAGAATGATTAACCTTTAAAACTTAATATCATGTCTGTCTTAAAAGTAGTTGAAATACTGGGAAATTCCGAAGAAAGCTGGGAAGATGCTGCTCAGCAGGTTGTAGATGAGGTGTCCAAAACCGTAAAAAACATCAAATCGGTGTACATACAGGATATGCAGGCCACCGTAACGGACAACCGGATTTCGGAATACAGGGTAAACACAAAAGTGTGTTTTGAAGTCCTGGAAGATTAAAATCTAAAGTAAAATAAGGCAAGCCCGGAGACCATTGTCAGTCAGTTTAGTTAGAATCATCTTTTGCAGTCTCTCTATTCAGGGTTTGCCTTTCTTTTTTGGAAAGTGTCGGGTGAATATGCCAAGTAATTTTGTTTTAGTTTGAGGTGAGTAATGTTTAAATACTATAAATCAAAAACATCTCAGACTTGCACCTCTCTCCGTTTCAGGAGAGGAGCCTTTTCGCTGGTCTGTTGTTCACATTAGTTTAAGAAACTGTTTAGATTTTATCCCTTCGGCAGTGATTTCTGAATTTATCGAAGGGCTCAGAGCATTACCTTTGGTTCTTTCGGGCGCCTTTTTCCGTACCGGCAAAGCAGGTTAAAGGGATTGAAGGTGATTAATCCGGCTATGCCGGGAGATTGAAAGGATTGATTTTAAACATTTCAATCTCCCTCAATCTTCTTCAATCTTATTAAGTCCAAACTGTAATCCCGATATTATCGGGACCAAAAACAAAATTTAAACAGTTTCTAAGTGTCTTTAATTCTGTTAGTCATTTTCAGCAGTTTAACGGCTTCTGTATCGGTAACTTCGTCAAACTCTTCATAACAGGCACCTACAGCATAAAAATCTGGGGGTTGTTCCAGGCAGATGATTTTATTGATATAGCCGGATCTTTCCAGTTTTTGTACCGCTTGGGGTGATGCTACGGGCACCGCAATAATGACCTTTTCGGGTTTTTCTTTGTATAAGAGTTCGGCCGTGGCAAGCATGGTATTCCCGGTAGCTATACCGTCGTCTATTACAATAACCGTTTTGCCTTTTACACTTTCGGGTTTACGGCCGGAGTAATATTGTGCATACCTTTCGGTCAACGTATTACGTATTCTTCTGATCTCTTCTGCGATATAAGATTCCGGTATGTTTTTAACCGTATTATCCAGGACCACATTCTCAAGGCTTACGGCACCTATGGCGTATTCCCGGTTGTAGGGATGGCCTATTTTTTTGGTAAGGACAACATCCAGCGGTAATTTCAGCGTCCCGGCCACGACAACTCCCAGGGGAAGTCCCCCCCGGGGGATGGCTAGGACTATGGCGTTTTGACTGCTGTAGGGTTTCAGGACTTTGGCGAGTTTAGTGGCCGCTTGTACTCTATTTTTGAACATGATTTCTTTTATTTTCAAGTTAAAGGTTAAGATCCTGCTCCCGATCCCGATAATCGGGATTCTTTCAGATTCTAAAAAGTTATTTATGCCACGAATTCCCGAATAAATATGGGGGTATACTTATAAAAATATTCATGAATCTGTGGCCAAACAGATTTTCAGTCTGCCATAAACCTCTGGACTTCAAGTCCAGGGCGGTAAAGTGTTGTTACTTTAGTTTCTGCAAACCTGGGTCTCAGAAAAATGAATATATTATGAGTAGTTTTACAATTATTCGTGTATCCGTGGCAAACCAGATATTCTAAATGGATGGTTTTCAGATTCATAATTATTTGGTTAGATGTTTCAAGTATTTTTTGAACCAGTTTACGGCTAATACGGTAACCTGCTCCATTTTACCGGGTTCTTCAAAAAGGTGGGAGGCTTCGGGAATGATCTCAAGCTGCTTTTTGCAATGCAGTTTTCCATAAGTTTCGCGGTTTAATTGCATGACCACCTGATCCCAGCTTCCCACAATAAGAAGTGTTGCGGCACTGACCGTATACAGGTTTTCATTTCCTGCAAGGTCCGGCCTCCCTCCCCGGGATACCACGGCTTTTACGGTATCGCCGAAATAGGCTGCCGCCTTCAATGCTGAAGCTGCTCCCGTACTGGCCCCGAAATATCCTATGGGTAACCCTTTGGTCGCGGGCTGATCCTTTATCCACCGGGTGACATCGATCAATCGCTGCGTCAGCAAATCGATATCGAACCGGTTTTCATAAACGGCATCTTCTTTTTCCGTGAGCAGGTCAAAAAGCAGGGTGGCGAACCGTTGTGTATTGAACATTACGGCGACCCTGTTATTCCGGGGACTCAGGCGACTGCTCCCGCTGCCATGAGAAAAAATAACCACACCCCGTGCTTTTTCGGGTACGTTCAGTATCCCTTTTAACACTACGTTGCCCAGGCTTATATTTACACTATTATTCATGGTCTGTAGCTTTATATTTATTATAGATGTCCTTTAGTGTAATGCTGTTCCCCTTTTCGTCCGTAACCTCCAGGTCATACCTGATGCGAACGGCCGTTCCTATGGGAGCATGATAATAGATATACCACATATCGGCCTCCCGGGTACCTATACAGCCGTTGGAATAGGCTTTTTCCAAGGTTTCCGGGTTGGTGGTGGGATGTATCATCTGCCCGTTGCGTACCCCGTTGATCTCGGTCTCTATCCAGGGTATCCGGGGCATAACAGTGGTTTTTCCGTCATCTCTTTTAGTGAGGTAAAAACGGTGCCCGTTGACGGGATTGTAAAATACGGGATTCCTTTCATGCCTTACTATGGTCCCTTCTCCGTTTACCGTTCGCAGGTTGGTCACCCGGCTTCCCATGGCCAGGTATCTCTTTGCGTTTTTCCCTACTCTTACCGGGAAGGTATGAACAAGTACGGAACCATCATAGATCCGGAGCTTGAATTCGGGGATATTGATGTCGATCAGGGTATTCTCAAAAACCTTCAGAAGACGATTTACGGTAATGGAATCGGGGACCAGGAGGGAATCTCCCCGGTGCAGGGCAATGATTTTCTTCTGGTCATATACGAAAGAGTCCCTGGCCATCTGCCGGTAATAATCCGTATTGGCCAGGGAGTCGATAATACGAGGGTTGGCACGTACCAGGAGATGTTCGGTAAGCGGATAGCCGGTACGGTACCGGTCTGCCAGCGAATCCATATAATTGAAATAATCCCCGATGGTGATATTGCGCAAAACAGGAACCCACCTTTGCGCAGGAGTATAACTGCTATCCGGAATCGCGGGAATGCGGTGCTGTGCATTTACACCGAGAAAAACGAAGAAGGCTATAGATCGCAATACCATATTCATTTTATGTCTGTTTAAGAGGTTCGGGCCGTTTGTGGTGCGTATTTCCGGTTTTTATCCGGATATTCGCCGAGCCACCAGCGGGTTTTGTACGTTTTTTTAACGAGTCCGAATTTTTGAATGGCATGGGTGTTCAGGTGAATGCTCATTTCTTCTACGGAATCGGTAATGAACAGCAGTTCCATATCTTCACGGTCTATACTTTCGTTTTTGGCCATAAGTTGTATGTGTTCGTAAAGCTCCCGGTGATATTCTTTCCCGAAGAGGACTACGGGAAAATGATTGATCATTTTGGTCTGTATCAGGGTCAGGGCTTCGAACAGTTCGTCCAGCGTACCGATCCCTCCGGGCATGACCACAAACGCATAGGAATATTTAATCAGCAAAAACTTCCGGACAAAGAAATAGGGGATATCGATCCATTTGTGCAGGTAGGGGTTGGCCCCCTGTTCACTGGGCAATATGATATTACATCCTACGGAATACCCGCCGTTCTCATAAGCCCCCTTGTTGGCGGCTTCCATAATACCGGGCCCGCCCCCCG
>NZ_RJTM01000168.1 GCF_003725735.1 Sinomicrobium pectinilyticum
CCATAATACCGGGCCCGCCCCCCGTCATTACGGTAAATCCCATTCCGGCAAGTACTTTTCCTATTTCTTCGGCTTTTTTGTAATAGGGATTCTCCGCATCAAAGCGGGCGGAGCCGAACACGGTAACACAGGGCCCGATAAAATGCATTTTCCGGAAAGCCCGTATAAAATGGTAGGGAACCTTCAGGGTAAAGAGAAGCTCCCTGAAACGGTCTCTCGGTCCCCGGAGAAATGATCGTTCTTCCCGAACAAGATAGTTTTTTTGTGTCATGGCTGTAGTTACATGTATTTGCCCAGAAAAGAGAAAAACCGGGTTTTCAGATTGATATACAGATTTCGTTGTGTTTCCATTTTATCTCTCATTTCCTGGTGATACTTCAGGGCCACCCGGTCTATGGCATCTTCACGAGCCATAAACTGACCGGCTATGCGAAGTTCATGTTGCTCTATTTCCTCTTTGAGTTCTTCTATTTTACCCTGGTGAAGGATAAACTGGTTCTGAAATTGTCCCATTTCCACCAGTACATCGGGATGGGTCCATTTTCTTTGTATCTCCTCCAGTCTGTTCTGAAAAGAACGGATTTCGTCCAGCCAGAAGAGGATTTCCTTTTCCCATAATTTGTGCTCAAAATGCAGGTCGGAATTGTCGATGATCTGTTTCATGATTTAAGTATTAACGATGCTAAAGTACCTGTAATCCGGATATTTCGGAATGATAAATATCAGTTGGCAAGGCATGATATTAATCATTTATGCAGTGCGGAACAGCACCTACCTTTGGACATATAATTACTGACATATGTATGGAATAAAGGGGATATCCGGAAAGGTGGCCGGTTTTTTCCGGTTAAGCGGGGAACTTTCCTACTTCGCAGGGCGTTATTTTACCGAGGTGTGGAAACCACCCTTCGAGATCAGGGAATTATTGCACCAATGCTATAATGTAGGGAATCGGTCGTTTCCGCTGGTAGGGATCACCGGTTTTATCATCGGGCTGGTACTGACACTGCAAACCCGCCCGACCCTGCAGGAATTCGGGGCGGTTTCCTGGATGCCGGCCATGGTGGGAATCTCTATCGTAAGGGAGATCGGCCCTGTGGTCATAGCACTTATCTGCGCAGGCCGGGTGGCATCTGGTATAGGTGCGGAACTGGGATCTATGCGGGTTACCGAGCAGATTGACGCCATGGAAGTTTCAGGGACCAACCCGTTTAAATTCCTCGTGGTCACCAGGATTACCGCAACCACCCTGATGGTCCCTGTCCTGGTGATCATCGGAGATGTACTGGCACTGTACGGTTCTTTCCTTATAGAACACCTGAAGGGGAATGTATCTTTTCAACTCTATTTTAACCAGGTTTTTGATTCCCTGGAGTTCAGCGACCTTATTCCGGCCACGGTAAAGACTTTTTTTTTCGGATTTGCCATAGGCCTGGTAGGATGTTTTAAGGGATATTACTGTACCAAAGGTACGGTGGGGGTGGGGACTGCGGCCAATACCGCTGTGGTAGCTGCTTCCATGCTTATTTTTATCCTGGATTTCATTGCGGTGCTGATCTCCGATATTTTTTATGAATTATGAATAAGGAAAATGCCATAACACCTGTTTTTCCGGTCGGGAAAGGTAAAGAGGATGTCGTCATCCGGATAAAGGACCTGAAAAAGCGTTTCGGGGACAATCATGTGCTCAACGGTTTTAACATGGAACTTTACCAGGGGGAGAACCTCGTCATTATGGGGAAGTCGGGCTCGGGGAAGACTGTGATGATTAAATGTCTCGTGGGACTGATGCAGCCGGACAGCGGCAGTATAGAGGTCATGGGAAAGGATATAACCAAACTGGACAGGAAGGCGCTGGACCTGCTGCGGGCCGACATCGGTTTTCTTTTCCAGGGCAGTGCGCTTTACGATTCGATGACCGTCAGGGAAAACCTGGAATTTCCCTTGCGAAGACATAAGGAAAGGTTTAGGGACCGTGCGGATACCGAAACCCTGGTGCTGGAAGCCTTGAAGAGCGTAGGGCTTTCGCATACCACGGAACTGATGCCGGCCGAGCTTTCCGGGGGAATGAAACGCCGTGTAGCACTGGCGAGGACATTAATTATGAATCCCAGGATCATCCTGTACGACGAACCTACCAGTGGTCTCGATCCCATAACAGCCAAAGAAATTATTGAGCTGATGCGAATCATCCAGGCCAGGTACCGTACTTCTGCACTCATTATTACACACGATGTGGATTGTGCCCGGGTCATATCGGACCGCATGATATTACTGGTAGACGGTATTAATTATGCGGAGGGGACTTATCGCGAATTACAGCGGTCTGCCGATCCTCAGGTAAAAGCTTTTTTTAAATAAACGGAATCATGACAAAATCTTCGGAAAACATAAAACTGGGTATTTTTGTAATTGCAGGAGCTCTTTTACTGCTTACAGCGGCCTACCTGATCGGCAATAACCGTAACCTGTTCAGCAAAACTTTTACAGTTACTGCTGTTTTTTCCAATGTCAATGGGTTACAGAAGGGCAATAACGTACGCTTTTCCGGGATCGACGTAGGGACCGTAAAAGCCATTGAAATGGAGAATGATACCGCAATCCGCGTAGCTATGGCCATCGATGAAAAAATGCAGGAGTACATTAAAAAAGATGCGGTGGCCACCATAGGTTCTGACGGACTTGTAGGAAATATGATAGTTAACATTATCCCGGGGAAAAATGCGTCGGAGCGTGTGAAGCACGGTGATGAAATACCGTCTTACAGCAGGATAGGGGCGGATGATATACTGAATACACTGAGTGTCACCAACGAAAATGCGGCATTGCTTACCGCCGATCTTTTAAAAATAACCCACTCGCTCACCGAGGGAAAAGGAACCCTGGGAAGATTGTTGAACGATACCGTGATGGCCGCCGACCTCGGGCAGACGATAGCCGGTTTGAGATACGCCGGGATGCGTGCCAATAGCGTGGTGGGCAAACTGGACCGTATACTGGAAGAGGTAAGTTTCAAAGAAAGTGTTGCGGGGGTATTGCTCAGCGATACCCTGGCCGCGCGAAGGATGAAAAACACCCTGGAACACCTGGAAAGTTCGGCGGTCTCGATCAACCACACGGTTAAGGACCTGGATACCCTAGTCGCGGAGATCAGGTACGGTGAGGGTGCACTGCATTACCTGGTCACCGATACGGTTCTCGTCCGGCAACTGGAACAGACCATGCGGCATATAGAAGAAGGAACAGGCCGTTTTAACGAGAACATGGAAGCACTGAAGCACAACTTTTTGTTCCGGGGATATTTCCGGAAACTGGAAAGACAGCGGGAAAAGAAGGGGGAATAATAAGAGTCCGTTTTATATCAGATGGAAGAACAGCGGGTTAACTTAACGCCGGTCAGATCGAAGCGCGGAAAGGCAACCAATGACATGTTTTATTCTGTGGTTCTTTGTGAATACTCGGAAACAGTTTAAATTTTATCTTCTGATGTACCTTGTATCAATATAAATAATCGTCTCAGCAAGCGAAGCGTAAGTATGCATATACCATTGGGGGTAGGTTTACCATCATGAGATTGCCGCACCCTGCTTATGGCAGGGTTCACAAAGACGCTGTTTGACTGTGGTTTGGGTAAATACCCAAATTAAATACTTTAAAAATTTAAATAGTTTCCCGGTGCAACTTTGTGTAATCACTATTTCTCAGGATGTATAAAGGGGGCACAGACCTTCACATAGACTTTATGGCCAGGATATTGAATCTTGTCTGAAATCGGACGGTAGAAATAACTTCTTCCGGACCCGCCCCCGGAGTCCGGAATAGTATATTACAGGAAACATTTTATTTGTCCCGGGCTATCAGGTCCCGTCGCCTGTCTGCAATAAGCGGAACCCGTTTTAGGGTACCGGTTTTAGTTGTCACTGGGATGAGTTTTGGCTCTTTTACCCTTCTGTTGTTCTCCATGGTAAGCCTGGCCATAAGATAACAGATGGTCGATTCCGCTCCCTGGTTTACATTTACACCATCTTTTTCAAGGCCGTCGTAACACCCCCCCGTAGCAGGATTATACATGGTCTGGCTGAGGTGGTTTTTACCGAGGAACCAGTCAAATGCCCTGCTCATCATATCTTCATACCGGGCTATACCGAAAGTCCTGTAAAAAATATCGAGTGTCTGTATGGTACATGATACATCAATTGGCTGTTCTCCGTAAGGGTGGGGAACCGCGTCTTTTACGAGCCATCCCTTATTGGAGATGACTTTGAACTCACCGTTTGCAAACATTTTGGACAACAGGAAGTCCAGTGTTTCCACGGCGGTTCGTTTATAGGCGAAGTCGCCGGTAACCAGGTAGGTGTATAGCATGGCTTCGGGCAATATGCTGTTGGCGTAGGTCATGTATTCTTCAAACCATTTCCAGTCTTTTACGGCGACCAGGTCATAGCCGGAAACGAGGTTTTTGGCCAGTTTTTCTATCACGGGGACAACACCATCGTCTCCCGAGGCCGAATGGTAGAGGAACAGGCCTTTGATCGTAAAACCGATAGCCCTGGGTGCCATGATATTTTTTATCCATCGCGTACATTTTATCAGGCAGGTGCTCGCCTTGTTTACAATAGCCTCGGGGAGGTATTCCTTATGGGAGATAACACAGCCCAGGGCCCATACGGCACGTGCATTGGAATCCTCCAGGTTCACATAGCTGTTCTTTATGTGTTCCCGGTTGTTTTCATCGATATAATTTACGAAGGTCCCGCAGGGTTGCTGGCACCGTTCTACGAAGTCCAGGTACGTACGGATGTACCTGAGGTTGTCTTTATTGCCATACAGCCTGAAGTGACTGCAGAAGGCAATCAGGGCCCTCGCATTGTCATCGAGGGTGTAGCCCGAAGAGAGATCGGGTTTATTCATTTTGGAAAACTGGATAATACCGGTTGATGTGGTCATTTTTTTCAGGTGATCCAGCTTTACTTCGGGGTAATCAAAAGAGATCTTGCCGTGGTTATGGATATATCTGTTATACGTGTTTACATGTTTTACGGCCACATTCTCCCAGGACGATTCCCTCGTTTTCAGGAACCCGGAAATTCCCATGGATACCCTTTTCGGATGGTCTGCCAGCAACAGGTTGACCGCTTCCGACAGTTGTTCCGAATTTTCGATGTTGATAAGAATGCCGGCATCGGGGGTGAGCACTTCCCGGGTATGTGGTATGGAGGTGGCTACTATGGGGCAGGCACAACTCATGGCATAGGAAAAAGTACCGCTCACCGCCTGGTTGGGATCTCTGGAAGTAAACAGGTAAATATCCGTAGCCTTCAGGTATTCCAGCAGTTCGCCAATGGCCAGGTAGCAATCTATAAAAAGCACGTGGCGATACAGCTTCAGGTCTTCTACCATATTTTCCAGGTAATCGCGATATCCGTCGGTATGGTTCTTTATGTTGTTGGGGTGTGTTTTCCCGATGATGAGGTAAAGTACGGAAGGATGGTATTTAACGATCCCGGGAAGGGCCCTTAAAGCCGTTTCTATACTTTTTCCCGGGCCCAGCAGGCCGAAAGTAGAAAGGATAATCCGGTTTTCCAGACGGTGTTTTTTCCGGATCTCCTCCGGAAGGGCATATTCCACGATATGAGTGCCATGGGGAACATATTGGATGGTGGTACCGGCTATACCGTAATCTTCCTCCAGTATTCTTGCCGACTGCCCGGTCATGACAAATATCACCGAAGCACGGCGGCCCAGTGTCTTTACAAGCTGTTTCAGTTCCGGGCCGGGATGGGGAATAACGCTGTGAAAGGTAAAGGCCACCGGTTTTTGCAGGACTTCGAGGAAATCAAGGAGGTAATTGCCGTAATTTCCCCGGAATAACCCGAATTCGTGTTGTATATGGACCAGTTCCACAAAAGGGTCCTCATTGATCTCTAGAGCCACACGGCTGTAGTCTTCCCTGATCTCCGGGTTCAGGACGTATGGAGCTTCCGGCGTTGTTTTCTGCTGGTCGGTAATATTGCATACCACGCATTCCACATTTTCCCCGAAAGAACGGTGAACGGAAGTGATAAGGTCGTTTGTATAAGTGGCAATGCCACATTGGGTAGGCGGGAAGGTCGCTACGAATACTATCCTGAATTTTGACGTCAATGTTTTCATGGTTTATGTACTTTTAAGTTTTTGCAATAAGCTGTTAATGTTGACGGAAGCTGCGGCGACCCGGCAATCGGCAGCACCGTAATAAATATAGAGCTCGTCCCCGAAGCGCGCCGTCCCCGTGGGAAAGACCACATTGTCAACTGTTCCTTTCTTTTCCCAGGGCAGGGTGGGAGAGAACAGGGGGGACCGCAACCGCCCGATGACCTTTTTGGGGTTTTCCAGGTCCAGTAATACGGCACAGGCGTGGTAGATATAGCCCTCACGGACGAATTGTGCGGAATGATAAATAACAAGCCAGCCGTCCTCAGTCTCTATAGGAGGGCAGCCCGCCCCGATATGACCGTTTTCGTGTTTGTACCTGGGGTATAGTATGATGTGTTTTTTCAGGTTGGAGATATACCGGGCCCAGAATTCGGAAGTAAGTTCCGAAGGATCCCCGAAACTCAGCAACTGAATGGAGGGGTATAGCCGGTGAAGCACAGTTAGCTTTCCGTTGATCCGTTTCGGAAAGAATACGATGTTCTTGTCCCATACGTGAATCGTGCCCTTGACCAGGTTGGAGAGATTATACCGCGTGAAAAAATTATAAAACATCATATGCATGATATTTATTTTTTTGACGTTTTTTTTCATGAGAGCGGAACACTCTTCAAGGGTAAACCGTGGAGTGATAATCCCTTTCCTTTCGAAATGGCGAAGGTCTTGGGAAGTAGCATATGCCCCGAAGACATTAATACCGTCATAAGCGGTATAGGCCAGGTAATACGTATCATCTATTTTGGTGATCCGCGGATCTTCGGTACCCTGGAATTCATAGCTTTTTTCCGGAAAAAAAACAGGTGCCGGAGAACGTTCCACGATATTTAAAGGGCCATGGAGTTTACAATAGCCAAGGCTGGAAAAATTGCCTTTTCTCACGGCCCGGTAAAACATATGTACGGTGTCGCCTTCTTTCACAATAGCGGGGTTGAAAACTCCTTCGTTCTCAAAACTGTTGTCGGTTTTTTCCAGCAAGACCCCGTGTTTGGTTACTGTGTCCATCGGTGTCTCAGCTTTTAAGAATGGTATTTAGCACCATCGCCTTGTCCAGTTTTTTGGTACAGAAGAACCAGTCTTTACATTCCAGGCCTTCTTCTCTGCCCTCCATCCGGTCTTGTGCCATACCACAGGACCCGGCCGGGGAAATAATGACATCATCGCCGGGGTTCCAGTCGGCGGGAGTGGCTACCGAAAAAGCGTCGGAGGTCTGCAGGGCGATCAGAACGCGGTACAGTTCGTCAAAGTTGCGCCCCAAGCTCAGGGGGTAATAGATGATAGTTCTTATAATACCTTTGGGATCAATGAAGAATACGGCCCTTACCGCCTGGGTTTCGCTTTCCCCGGACTGTATCATTCCGTATTTTTGAGCGACTTTCATGGTAATATCCTCTATTAAAGGAAATTTCACCTCCACGTTTTTCATTCCCTTGAATTCTATTTTGTCCTTAATGGTCCGTAACCATGCTATATGAGAGTACAGCCCATCTACCGAAAGTCCTACCAGCATACAATTGGCCTTGTTAAACCTGCTTTCCATACTGGCGAATGTCATGAATTCCGAAGTACAGACCGGGGTAAAATCGGCCGGATGGCTGAACAGGATAACCCATTTGCCTGAGTAGTCGTGCGGAAAATGAATTTCTCCCTGGGTGGTCATTGCGGTAAAAGCGGGGGCTTCATCCCCGATCCTGGGCATGGTAGCCGGTTTTTCCTGTAGTGTTTCCATTTTTCTGTTGTTTTAAGTTCAGACCAAAATAAGGTGAGCCAACGGGGTGCGAAATGATTAAAATCATGAGCAGGGCGGGAAGCAGTTGATATTTATCATGGAAATCCGGGACAGCAGTTGCTATCTTTCGGACATTCAGAAACAACACAAAATACAACAGACCCATGAAGAAAATTATCGTCCCTACGGATTTTTCGGAATGCTCCGAATACGCATTAAGGGCCGCGGCGGATATTGCCCGGGAAAAAGGAGCGGGGATCGTCCTGTTCCATATGGTAGGAGTATCCGAAGCAGTGCTGTCCAAGGATGAGTCGCAGGAATATGCGGAAGCTATGTACTATATAAAACTTGCCCGGAAAAAATTTGACGGGTTTCTGGTCAAAGACTATTTAAAAGGGATAAACGTGGAGAAAGTGGTACAGAACTACAAGGTCTTTTCGGAAATAAACCAGGTGGCCAAAGAAAAATCGGCAGATCTCATAGTCATGGGATCTCACGGCACCGGGGGAATATCCGGGCTGTTTGTAGGGTCTAAGACGGAAAAGGTAGTGCGCAGCTCGGATGTCCCGGTACTGGTGCTTAAAAAACCGGTAAAAAAGTTTAAAATGAAAAAAGTGGTCTTCGCTTGCGATTTTGAACTGGAAAGCATCCATATATACAGAAAAGCCATGCGTTTTTTTGATACTTTTCAAAGTGAGGTCAGCCTGCTTTATGTGAATCTGCCGGGAGAGGGATTCCGGGATTCGGTACAATTCGATGAAAAAGTCGAGGATTTTTTACACCATGCCGAAGGAAGTTTAAAGAACCGGGAAAAAGTATATTCCTGGAATGCTTTTACCAAAGAAGAAGGTATTTATGCCTTTGCCGAAAAAACCGGGGTTGACCTTATTGCCATACCTACCCACGGAAGAAAAGGGCTGTCGCATTTCTTCAGTGGTAGCCTGGCCGAAGATGTGGCCAACCACGCCCGGTTTCCCGTAATGACATTTAAAATATACTGATAGTTCCCGGTGAAGTAGTTATTGGATTACTGCCGGGGTATGGACTTTATGGGCCCTAAAAAAGCGGGATAGCCCGGTTTTATCCGCATTAACCTTAATGGTCTGTACACTGTCTCCCAGAAGATCTTTGATTTCCTTTATACCGGTGCAAGTCCTTTACGTGATGGGATTGCACTAACCCGTACAACAAGGCTACAGGACAGGCTTCTACGGATTTATGAAGGTATTAAAATTGTTTTTCATGTTTATAATACATATCTTTGGTTTTGTACATATAGATAAAGACATTCATAGTCCGTCATATATATCATTGTTAATAAATTGAATGTTCTCTCCGTCCGTTTATTAAATTTAGTGTACTGTCCCGGTAATTCAAATAGTCTAATTCTATGAAACCATGAAATTTTTCCAGCAAGAAGAGGATGTATTCAGTATTCTTTTGGAAACCATTTCCGAAGGGATCCTGGTGGTAGACGGCAAAAAGAACATTGTGGCCACCAATTCTCCCCTGGAGGGCATGTTCGGGTATAAAGAAGATGAATTGCTGGGGAAAAGTATAGACGTACTGATACCCGATCACTACAAGCATAACCACAACGAACATTTCAGGAACTATTACGCGAAATCCAGCAAAAGGAAAATGGCTGCGGGACGGAACCTCTGGGGTATACGGAAAGACGGGACACAACTGCCCGTGGAAATCGGTCTTAATCCTTTTACCATTTATGGCAAGAAGTTCGTCATTGCCTTGGTGATGGACGTTAGCCTGAGCCGGGAAGCCGAAAACAAGATACGCCATCTCAATGAAGCGCTGGAAGAAAAGGTAAAGTTGCGTACCGGGGAGCTACGGGCATCCGTAAAACAGCTTGAAAAGGAAATAAAAAGACGGAAAGATGCCGAGAACAAGATCAAGAATGCACTACAGAAGGAAAAGGAGCTCAATGACCTGAAGACCAAATTCCTGTCGCTGGTCTCCCATGAGTTTAAAACACCCCTGAGCAATGTCCTGGTCTCCGCTACCCTGATCGGGAAATACACTGAAGCAGAACAACAGGAAAAAAGGGAAAAACACCTGGAGGCCATAAAGAACAAGGTGCGTTACTTGAACAATATTTTAAATGATTTTCTGTCGGTAGAACGGATAGACTCGGGGAAGGTACAGTATAAATACGCCCCCTTTAATATCAGCCGGGTATTTAACGAGGTGATCTACGATGCCAATATGCTGCTTAAGACCGGACAGAAGATCAATTTTCCGAAGGGTGTGGATAATTATATTCTCTACCAGGATGAAAAAATACTGGAGCTTATCCTGTCCAACCTGGTACGGAACTCCATAAAGTATTCGCCCGAACATGCGGTTATTGACATTGAAGTAAAACCAGGCCGGGAAATGTTTGTTTTCAGTGTCAGGGACCAGGGAATAGGCATCCCCGAAGAAGACCAGAAATATATTTTTACACGCTATTTCCGGGCAAAAAACGCCTTAATAGACCAGGGCACAGGTATAGGGCTTAATATTGTAAAGAGTCACCTGGAAAACCTGGACGGGGAGATCAACTTTGTCAGCGAAGAAGGAAAAGGAACAACATTTACAGTCAAACTACCTAACCATGAAAACGATTTTGTTCATTGAAGATGACCCCGTCTTAAGAGAAAGCACAGCAGAATTGCTGGAGCTTTCGGGATACAAGGTAATAACAGCTCCCCATGGCAGAAAAGGAGTGGCCCTGGCCAAGGAAAAACTCCCCGATATCATTTTGTGTGACATCATGATGCCCGAATTGGACGGGTACGGCGTGCTGGATGAATTGTCCGGTAATAAAAATACACGAAAGATTCCTTTTATTTTTCTGTCGGCTAAGACCGAGCACAAGGAAGTGCGCAGAGGGATGGACCTCGGGGCGGATGATTACCTGACCAAACCCTTTGAGGAGGCCGAACTTATCAGCGCCATAGAGAGCAGGCTGGCCAAAATATCCATCCTGAAAGAAGTGGTAGGGGAGAATAATAGGTCCGGGAAAGCTGAAGATGATATTATGAATATCAACGAACTCAAGAACTTCTTTTTCGATGAAGGGGAATACCTCAGTTACGAAGAGGGCGATGTAATATATTCGGAAGGTACCCACTCCAATTATATTTTCCTGATAGAAGAAGGAATGGTAAAGACCCATAGGATCGAGGAATATGGCAAGGAACTGATTACCAGTATCAGTAAAGACGACGACTTTTTCGGTTATTATTCCTTTATACAGAACATCCCCTATAAAGAATCGGCTACGGCATTAAAGAAGACAAGCCTGTACGGGGTGCGTAAAGATACTTTTGCCGAAATACTCCGGAACAACCATAAGCTGGCCGTAGAACTGGTGGAATTTCTTGCGGAAGACCTGGCCGGAGTTAAAGAACAATTGCTGCAAATGGCCTATGGCTCGGTACGAAAGAAGACGGCAAATACCATACACCGTTTTGTGGAGAAATTACAAAGGCGAACGGACGAAGGTATAAAGATCTCCCGCAACGACCTGGCCAGTGTGGCCGGGATCGCCCCGGAGAGCTTTATCCGAACCCTGTCCGAATTCAAAAGGGAGGGACTTATAGCCATAGAAGGGCGGAACATTAAGGTACTCAACATCGAAGGCCTGCAGAAAATGAGTTGATTGCTCTTAAAGTCAGGGGAATGAGTTATGAAGTTATCGGGTTATTAAATTTATTCGTAAAGCCTGGTGAACGGAATAACCTGGTAACCATAGAAGGGGCTGTCTAAAATTGATATTTATCATGTTTTCTTTTTACACGGCGGTATACTTTTGTTGGATTAAGATGTAAACTACGATGAAAAATATTCTGATCCCCACGGACTTTTCGGAAAATTCGTGGAATGCCGTTAAATATGCCATGCTCTTGTTTAAGGAGTTCAGGTGCAGTGTTTACCTGCTTCATGTGACGAATCCCCACGTCTATGCTACGAGCGATGTTCCCCTGGTCACTTTCCCGCAGGACCTGGACGAAGTGCTCCGTACGGAAGCCAGGAAGCAATTACAGAAGGTATTGGCCCGGATTAAAGAGGAATATCCCAATCCCAATCACCATTTTACACTGTTGTCGGAATACGATTTCCTGATCGATACCGTGCGAAAACAGGTCGAGGAAAAGAAGATCGACCTTATCGTGATGGGGACCAAAGGGGCGTCAGGACTGAAGGAAGTTATCCTGGGGAGCAACACCGGGGCGGTTATTACCAAGGTTAAATGCCCTGTACTGGCCGTGCCCGAAAAGGTGACCTTCCATCCACCGAGGGAAATAGCCTTCCCCACCGATTATACCATTACCTATTCTGCAAAGGTACTGGATACGCTGCTTTCCTTTGCGGAGATCTTTCGGTCTGCCGTCAGTGTCCTCCACGTTGTAAAAAAAGAGGAAGAAACCCTGACTGAAGTACAGCTGGAGAACAAGGAGTTTCTCCGGGATTATTTACAGGATACTCCACACAGCTTTCACAGGCTCACCAATAAAAACCTGGGAGAGGCCATACAGTGCTTTACCGAAAGCAGGGATGTTGACTGTATTGCCATGATGGCCAAAAAACTCCACCTTACCCAGCAGATACTGTTCCGACCGAGGGTGGCAAAAATAAGCTATCACACTAAAATCCCTTTCCTAGTGCTTCACGAATAAAATAAAGGAAACTGATAAATATCATTTTTCCGGTGAGTACCGTAATGTACTTTAGTATCGTAAACAAAGCAAAGTTCTTTGATACCTGTTTTTATTGACAGTACCATATTGGAGGAGGACGGGAACATAAAAAATAAGGAGCAAATCTGGTTTTGATAGTAAACTTTTTGGCACTCCGTACCGGCCCTTCCGAAAGAAAAAGGCTGTTGGACAAAACGGCCTTTTTCTATCTTTTTTCAAAGGGATGAAAAAATAAGCGGGAAACTGATAAATATCATTTTTTTAAGATCGAAAAAGTTATTCTTTTGATACTGTAAAATTGATGTTCTTTGTATTTTGAGTACCGATGAACCGTTAACGGTTTTTTAAGAAAAATGAGGCTTCGGAAGTATTGACGTATGATCCCGGTTTTCCTTAAACGGAAAATAATAAGGGCATTTTATCCGGAGTTCCGGGTAAAAAGGTAAAACCAGTACTCATTGATTTTTGAAGCCTCATCCCAAAGGGTTTTCAGTTTCTTAAAAGCGATAAGGTCTGTTACACGGATTAATCTCCGGTAATATACGGACTGCTTTTGACATTGAAAATCCCCGGAAACAGGTCTGCCGGAAAGGCGACCTGTTTCTTTACTACACTTTTCATCATAATACATTGTTCCCGTGTAAGCGGGGACAATGATCCGGAAAGTTCGGCAGATGTTCCTGAACACATAAACGAACGGAGAAGCTTTGGGTCCCGGCGTTTAAGATTTTTGGAATATAAAAACTTTCACGGAGAGAACAGGGACCAACGTCCCTGTTCTTATTTTAACGTGAGTTTTCTATGTTAAAAACCAAGGAATATTCCTTGAACTTTTAAAATAAGCCGTAAGAGCTTTTTAGCGCTGTTTAAATACGAGCAACTTCTTTTAGATGTATGAGTGTTGAAGTTGTTTGTATTTAAACGGCACCTTTTTTCCGTTTTTATTTATAAAACCTATCCTCAGACTCCTATCAACAGACCTTTCAGCTGCATTTTTGTATTAATGCAATAGGAAGGGAGGCGTAAACTCAATTAGCACAGACTTCCTTTGGCAGGTGCTGCAACTCACGTGAACGCCTCTCCCATCCAAGAAGGTTTATAGGTTTTGATAGGAGATCTGGTTTTTCCAGACATACCTTATTCTATTACTTAATTTTTTAGCTATCCTTATAATGGCTTTATTGGGCTTCATCCTCCTGCATAATTGGTTGTAAGTTAACATCAACGAGGGATCCAGTTTGGCAGCTCTCCAGGCGGCCTGTATCAGGATGGGCTTTAAAAAAGCATTATGGCGTTCGGTCATCCCTCTTACTATTTCTGTCTCCCCGGAGACATAAACATTGGGGACCAATCCCCAAAAAGCTATGCATCTGATCTGTCGTCTTAAAACTTCCATATTGACCAATTCGGTAATTAAGGTCATTGCAGCCAATATACCAATACCAGGAATGCTACGCAACAAACTCACAAATTGGTTATATTTCCCTTTAGCTAATGCTATGATCTGTTTTTCAATATTCTTTTTTTGTCGTTCTATACTTTCAAGTTCTTCCAGCTGGGCCGTAAGCAATACTTGTGCGGAGCCCTCAAATAGTTTGGTCTGTAACCAATGACGGAAAGACCTACTCCAATAGGGCTTGTCCAATGCTTCAGGAATTTTGATTCCAAAGAAATGAAGTTGTGATTTGATACGGCATTTACATCTTTTAATGTCCGCAAGTAACTTTTGTCTGCCCCTTAACAATAACCTGTCTTCAAGTATATACTGATGAGGAACATAAATCCTTCTCAAATTACCATGGCGTAATCCTTTAGCTATTTTCCGGGCATCCCTCTTGTCGTTTTTATCCGTAGTAGGGATATCAGAAGGGTTGACTACTACATTGTTAATCCCATATCTTTGGAGTTCCCTATCAATCCAAAAACCATTAAACCCGGCCTCATAGGCACTGTAATACGAGGCTCCCGGAAAATGGGTATGTAAATAGTTGACCAAGACTTCTGGTTGTGGTGGTTGGGAATAGACTTTGCGTTCCAAATAGTCCCCCAAAATACAGATACCCCAATTTTTCTTATGCACATCAATACCAACATAAATGGATTCTCCTTGATAAGCCGTTTTTTCCGTAAATTGCAATGTTTTCATCTCGAGAGATATTTTAAAGTTTGACTTTTCTATTATTATTAAACTTACAGAAAATATCTCTCGACTTTTAACCTTTTAAACATACAAACTCACCTTGTGTATTTATAACCACTTCGTCGAATTCATTAACTACAATATCCATATCCGGGTATTGGATTTTGCCACGAACGTTTGTTGAATTAACAATAGCTATGGCCAGTCCGTTGTGAGAGGGAGTGGTGTTGCGAAACTATGAGAGAATGACAGTTTGCCCGGGCTGGTTCACATACCCGTAAAACACGATCCTGTTCCTGACTTCGCTGATCCGGCAAAGGTCTGAACTATAAAGGGGAGTACCACCCTCCAATTTAATATCATCCCGGAAATCGATGATCAGGCCACCTTTGGGATCTGTAAAACGCCGTTTTTCCGTCTTTTTCCACGGAAATGAGTCCCTCGGAACAGTTACCTGTTTCTGTTATATCTGAAATGTGCCGGGCGTAGGGGAAAGCCTCATAGTAGCAATGGTCATAGAACTGTTTTTTCATTTTTCCGGCTTTAGAATTTCTTGATGAAATTAAGCGGTAAAACCGGCTTCACAAATTATAATTTTCAGTATTTCAGTAGTTTTATGGCTGATATTTATCATGTCTTTTGTTCCGGGAGTCAGTTACTTTTGAAGGTGTATTAATAGTTACATGATGAAAAAAATATTGTTGCCCACAGACTTTTCGGACAATGCGTGGAATGCCATTGTCTATGCCCTGAAAATGTTTAAGGACGAATCCTGCGAATTTCATGTGCTCCATACTTATTACCCGGCATTCTATGAAGCGGACTATTATGAAATGATCGATGATACCCTGACCGGGTTACGTTCGACCATGGACAAGATAGAAAAGGAATTCCCTAATACGAACCACAGGTTTTACAGTCGCTCCGATTTTGACCTCCTGACGGATGAGATCCGGGATATTACGGAAGAGCAGCATACGGACATGATCGTCATGGGGACCAAAGGGGCTACTGGAGCCCGGAGGATATTGTTTGGCAGCAATACCGTATTTGTAATGCGGAAAGCCACAATCCCGGTACTGGCAGTGCCCGACGAGTACGGGTTTAAGGGAATTAAAAGAATATTGTTTGCAACGGATTACCTGAAACTGTATAAACGGGAAGAACTATACCCGCTGATCGACATTGCTGAAAAACACGGTGCAAAAATTACTGTATTTCATGTGGATCATGATATGGAACCGGAAAAAAATGAAGAAAAGGTACAGGAGTTGTTGCTCGATCTTTTTAAAGGGACTGATTTTGATTTTATTACCGTGCTGGATCAGGAGATTCCGGAGGCCATACGCGATCATATCGAAGATCATCATTACGATGTGCTAGCCATGGTACACCGGAAATATTCTTTTATTGAGAGGCTTTTGCTGAGGCAGAATGTCGAAAACCTTGGATTTCACCTGGACATACCGCTCCTGGTACTCCGGAGTAAGGAGGACACATAACACATGCTTATGAAAAAAATACTGATACCAACCGATTTTTCCCGGAATGCACTGATGGCAGCAAAGTATGCGGCCGCCCTTTTTGCCGGAGAAACAGGCACCTTTTATCTGCTGCACGCAGAGCAGGGCAATACGCCCGGAACGGGGAAACAAGGAATCCTTTATCGTACCGTTAGTGAGACAGAAGAAAAAATGGAGAAGCTCCGTAAAAAGTTGAGCGATGCCGATAAAAATGAACAGCACGATTATAAGGGAGAAGTATATTATGATTCCCTGGTGGGGGCCGTAGGATGGGCCATCCTGGCCAAAGACATACATTATGTTTTTATGGGAATGAAAGGAATGACAGCGGCCGAAAGGGTATTTATAGGGAGCAATACCATGAATGTTATCCGTAAGATCGATTTTTGCCCGGTGGTGATTATTCCGCCTGATCCTGTTTCTATACCCGCTCTCCCTGCCGGGATATTGTTTCCGACGGACTTTAAGAGAAACTATGAGCAGTTCGAATTATGGCCCCTGACAGAAATGGCCAGGATACGAAAGGGCGAAGTGGTGATCATGCATATCGCAGAAGAGGAATGTTTGAATATCGACCAGTCAAAGCACAGAAAAAAACTGAAAAAAATATTAAAGGACATTGCTTATACGGAAGAAGAGATTGTTAAAAATGATAATATCAGTACACTGATCTACCGGTATGCCCAACGAGAACCGGTAGGTATGATAGCCATGATAAACAGTAAACACGGTTTCCTGGAAAGCTTTTTCCGGGAACAGGTGATCCGTAAAATAGCCTTCCGGGTGTCTGTCCCCTTTCTCATATTGCCTGAGATTACCTGAATTTACAACACCGATATATGATCCGGATACTGCCCTTCGGTGACAAGGAAGATCTGGCCTTGCCGTTTTAACGGCGATATCATATGGCAACAGTGATCTTTGTTATTTATCTTCTGCTTACCCCGGCCACCCTTTCAAAGCACAAAAAAAATTGAAGATATCATTACCCGAAGTACGGGCTCCATACCGGTTACAGGAAACCGGAATACTTTCCCGGGAACGGAACAGGCGGGGATACCACGGTACAGGTTGCGGGGGGACCGGACACGGATTTTTCGGTCATCATGTACTATTTTGTCATACTAATCAACCAGGCCGAAAAGATATATTTGTATTGTCAACCCCATTTTTATTCCGGGTGTTACGATGCTGGAAAGCCGGGAGATGGCTACTTTGAGCGGAATAACAGTGAGATTACTGATACCCCTGAGTTTGGACCGGAACTTTGAGGTTAATGCTCTTATTTTTGACAAAGCCATTTCATAACCCTCCGCAAGGATTTTGAAGAAGACAGCTCCGAAGAAAAGAACTGGACCGGGATAGCTTCGGAAAAGGCCGTTACCGAACAAACTGCTGGAAGTAACGGCAGCATATTCAGTCCGTCGTTAAAACCGGAATTATGCATTGCCCATCACTTGTTTTTCATCGGATTGCCGGTGGCTTTCGGCATAGTGGAGCAATAACTGTTTCAGGTCGTCAAGATAGCCAGAAAGGACTTCGTCGTTTAATTCCGGATGCGGGTAATAAGGAATGGTCACGGGGTTTTCATCCAGGTATGGATAAAGTTCGGGGTATTGCTCTTCAATTTCGTTGGTGAGCCTGTAAATCTCTTGTGTAAGTTCCTGAAGGCGTTTCATGATTGTAACTGTTATATGTTTGTATGGCGCAAATCTCGTAGAGAGGTCGGGGGAACATTTTTACTGTTCTGAAAATAGTACATTTGGCTATAGCTTTTAAAAAGTAGTTGCCGGACGGCAAAACACTATATCATACTGCGTTCTGACCTTATGTACCTTTAGGCGATACTTTAGTTAACCTTAAAAACCCACCTGCTTTGCAGGTGGTCATGTTCTGATGGCTATGCC
>NZ_RJTM01000169.1 GCF_003725735.1 Sinomicrobium pectinilyticum
AGGTCCCCTATGGGGGCTAGCCAAAGCCACCTTCTTAGAAGGTGTGATTTTTACTTACCGGATTTACGGATATTGCCTGAATAATTTAATAACCATCTACTAAGATCGATTTCCCAGTCCGCCTGGCGGACGGGATTGCTCATAAGGACCTATGGATTCGTAGTCCGTAATAATGGTTATCTTAAGGAGGTTTCTGCATTCTCATGCCCGGAGAGACTTTCGGTCAGTAGTTATTTTTTTGAACTTACCCTCCTCGATATTCGGAAGGTGCCACTCCCTTACTACGCTTAAAAATCCGGTGGAAATAAGAAAGGCTGTTAAAACCGGAAGCATAACATATGTCGGAAATAGACCGGGAGATATTTTTCTCCAATAATGTCTTACAGGCGAAGCTTACCCGGAGGTCGTTGAGAAATTCCACGAAGGATTTTCCGGTTTTCATCTTGAAATACCGGCAAAAAGCGGTTTTGTTCATTCCTGCATAAGAAGAAATTTCCGTAAGGGACAGTTCTTCCTGGAAGTGAAGCATGATATACTGGAGTACTTTATTAAGTTTTTTGTCACCCGAATTGAACTGATCGATCCAGGCGGGAGTAGCCAGTTGTATCTTCTTTTTTTGCTGCAGATAGTACAATATTCGCAAAAAGTGAAGCGTGTTTTCCTGTATATTACCGCTTGTGGTCTTTTGAAAGATTTTATACACCTTTTTCCCCGGAGAGGAAAAAGACAGTCCTGTAACCGATTCTTTTATCAGGGAGGTGATGTAGCCGAATTCAATGGAATTTTCATAAAATCCCCGGATGAACTTGTCCCCGAAATGCACTACGTAAGCTTCGGAAATTCCTTCGTCCCCGGAAGCAGGACCAACCGTTGATGTTTCGAACATATGCGGCAGATGCGATCCGATCAGAAATATATTTCCCGGCTGATAGGGCCCGATATAATCCCCCGTATAAACCGTGCCCCTGCCTTTCGAAATATATACCAGTTCGTATTCCGGGTGATAATGCCACAGTTTCAGGAACTCTCTTTCCCGGTGGAGTGAAACTTTGAAATTTGTTTCCAGGTTTTTATGCAGGAAATGTAAATCCATCTGTGATTTTTTGGCAAGACTGTATTAATGCAAATATTGTACAATTAAGAGCAAATATATAAGAACTTTTCGTTGCAAAAACCATTTACTTTTGAAATTCCCGGAATATTGTTGTTCCGGAGGGGATAAAAGGAGATAGAAAAAAATTATGGTCAGGTTAAAGCCGGGATTCTGCAATGACATGCAAACCAGTAGTTAAACCGGGGAGGCTTTAGTCTTTATGTATTTTAGCGAGGAAGGCATGACCTGTTTTAAAAACAACTATTTCCGCAGGTATGTATTTGTGATTAAACAGATTCTTTGACTAAATGGCATTTTACTCCGGGATCCGGTTTTGACTTTTTATGGACCGGGACAATAAATAGAGAAATTCTTTGAAGCACAGAACAGGTTTTGTAAATACTATTATTATATATCATTGGAACGATTTTTTAAAATACACCCTAAGGACAACGTAGTTGTGGCCCTTACAGATCTGAACAAAAATGACAAGGTAACCGTAGACGGTAAAGAACTGGAACTGGCAGCAGATGTCCCTGTGAAGCACAAATTTACACTGGTGCCGATGAAAGAAGGAGACACTGTATATATGTACGGCGTTCCTGTGGGGAAGGTGGTTGTTTCACTTTCTGCCGGAAGTATGCTTACTACGGAGAATACCCGGCATGTGGCGGCGCCTTATCAGATAGGCAGACAGGAGTATAAATATGAGCAGCCTGCCGTAGATAAGTTTGCCACCCGTACTTTTCAGGGATTTCACAGGAAAGACGGCCAGGTGGGTACCGGAAATTACTGGCTCTTTGTGCCATTGGTTTTTTGCCAGAACCGGAACCTGAAGGTCTTACAAGAGGCTTTGGAAACCGGATTGGGATTCCGCAAGGAAAATCCATACAAACTCCTGGTACGGGAGCTTGCGGGGAAGTTCAGGGGGACAGACAGGGAGGCGGAAAACATCATAGAAACACCCAAAATATTCCCGAATATAGACGGTATTAAATTCCTTGTCCATGAAGGGGGATGTGGAGGTACAAGACAAGATGCACAGTTATTGGTCAACCTGCTCGCAGGTTATATCCGGCATCCTAATGTGGCCGGGGCCACGGTATTAAGCCTGGGGTGCCAGCATGCCCAGATGTCCATGCTCGAAGAAGCCTTGGGACGGGGAGGAGAAGAGTTGGGTAAGCCATTGCTCTTTTTCGAACAGCAAAAATACCCGTCAGAGCACGTTATGTTAGAAGAAATCATTCAGGCGACCTTTGATGGCCTGAAAGAAGCAAATAAGAATTCCAGGCAACCCGCGTCACTGAGTAAACTTACCCTGGGACTGGAATGCGGTGGTTCTGACGGTTTTTCCGGTATTTCCGCCAATCCTTTGATAGGAGTAGTGACAGACCGCATTAATGCTTTGAAAGGAAAAAGTATCCTCTCCGAATTTCCGGAGTTGTGCGGGGTAGAGCAGGATCTCATAGACCGCTGTGTACGAAGGGAGGCCGCGGAAAAGTTTGTCCGCCTGATGGAAAATTATGAAGCGAGGGCCCATGAAGTGGGATCCGGCTTTGATATGAACCCTTCGCCGGGGAATATCCGGGACGGACTGATAACGGATGCCATAAAATCGGCCGGGGCGGCGACAAAAGGAGGGAGAAGCCCTGTAGCCGATGTGCTGGATTACGGCGAATATACTACAAAAGAAGGACTCAGCCTTCTATGCACACCGGGTAACGATGTGGAATCCACAACCGGACTTGCCGGTTCGGGAGCAAATATTATCCTTTTTTCCACCGGGCTCGGGACTCCTACCGGGAATCCGATATGTCCCGTGGTGAAAATTTCCTCCAACTCTATGCTTCCCCGGAAAATGAAAGATATTATTGACTTTGATGCGGGAAGGCTTTTTTCCGGAGGGTTGTCGCAGGAAGTACTGGCGGATGAATTGATAGAACTTATCATTGCCGTAGCAAGCGGGGAAAAACAAACCTGTGCCCAGAAGTTGCAACAAGACGATTTTATTCCATGGAAAAGAGGAATATCTTTGTAAACAGCCCTCCGGGTACACCGGGGGCGTTTTAGATCAAATATTAAAAAACGGCAGACTGCCCTGTAGTTTACCGAGGTATAAAAATAAAATAAGTATAAAATGTCAAAAAATGTAATCATCACCGGTGGGGGTTCTGGTATCGGGGCCGCGATCAGTCGCATATTTCTGGATAAAGGGCATATCGTTTTTATGCTCGAGAGGAACGTGGAAAGTACAAGGGAAGCCTTTTCAGAATACACAGAAGACAAATTGCACATCTTTCCCTGTGATGTCAGTGATCAGGCTAGGGTGGTACAAATTATCGATGATATAGCCGCTTCCGCTACCATTGATGTCCTCATAAATAATGCGGGAATATCCCATATAGGTACGGTGGAAACCACTTCCGAAGAAGATATGGACAAGCTTTTTGCAGTCAATGTAAAAGGGGTATATAATTGTATTCATGCCGCAATACCCCATATGAAAAAAAGTGGAGGAGGGGCCATCCTCAATATGGCATCCATAGCATCTCATGTGGGAATTGCCGATCGTTTTGCTTATTCCATGACCAAAGGGGCCGTACTGGCTATGACCTATTCGGTGGCCAAAGATTATGTGGCCGACGGTATCCGATGTAACAGTATTTCCCCGGCGAGAGTGCATACGCCGTTTGTAGATGGTTTTCTGGCTAAGAATTATCCCGGGCAGGAAAAGGAAATGTACGACAAACTGTCGAAGACCCAACCGATCGGGCGAATGGCCAGACCGGACGAAGTAGCGAAACTGGCCTATTTCCTTTGTTCGGACGATGCCGCTTTCACGACAGGGACCGATTATCCCCTGGACGGCGGGTTCATTAAGTTGAACAGTTAAAAAACTGTGCAATACGGGGAAATAAGTTAATCAAATAAATTTATAAATACACAACGAATGAAACTATTCAGATTTGGCCCTGAAGGCGAAGAAAAACCAGGAGTAGAATTGCCGGATGGCAAGCAACTGGATGTAACCGCTTTCGGAGAAGATTATAATGAAGATTTTTTTGAAGGAAATGGTATCGGACGCCTGAAAGCCTGGCTAAAGGAAAATCAGGAGAAATGTCACGAAGTACCGGCCGGATTCCGTTTCGGCCCGGCGGTGAAGCGGCCTTCCAAACTGATATGTATTGGTCTGAATTATGCAAAACACGCAGCGGAGAGCGGCATGGATGTCCCGAAAGAACCTGTGGTGTTTTTTAAGGCGACTTCCTCTATTGTAGGCCCTAATGACCCTGTCGTGATTCCACGGGGCTCTGAAAAGACCGATTGGGAAGTGGAACTGGCAGTAGTAATCGGTAAAAAAGCCTCTTATGTAACCAAAGAAGAGGCCATGGACCATGTAGCAGGCTATGTGCTGCACAACGATTATAGCGAACGTGCCTATCAGCTGGAACGTGGCGGACAATGGGTCAAAGGAAAAAGCTGCGATACTTTTGCTCCCCTGGGGCCATACCTGGTAACTACAGATGAAAAACTTGACCCGCATAACCTGAACCTGTGGCTGAAGGTCAACGGAGAAATGCTGCAAAATTCCAATACTTCCGATTTTATTTTTGACATCCCTACGGTAATAAGTTACCTGAGCGAGTTTATGACACTGCTCCCCGGCGATGTGATTTCCACGGGGACTCCGGCCGGAGTGGGGCTCGGATTTCAACCGCCACGTTATTTAAAACCGGGCGATGTGGTAGAACTGGGTATAGAGGGTCTGGGATCTTCGAAACAGGAAGCTGTGGCCTACAAGGTGCAATAATATAGTGGAGAACTAAAGGAAGACCGGGAGTTTTCCCGGTTTTCCGTCTAAGAGATAAAACCGGCTCTTAAACAGAAAAACACGTCGTATGAATATAGATGCCCATCAACATTTCTGGCAATACGATCCTGAAAAAGATGCATGGATAGATGAGACTATGCAGACCATAAGACGGGATTTTATGCCTTCGGACCTGCAAACCGTTCTGGAAAATAACGGAATGGATGGCTGTGTAGCCGTACAGGCAAGCCAGTCAGAAGAAGAGACACTCTTCCTGCTGGAATGTGCAAGGCAAAACCCGTTTATAAAAGCCGTGGTGGGCTGGGCAGACCTGCAGGCCGAAAATATAAAAGAGGTGCTTGCCCGGTTTTCCGAAGATCCCGGTTTCCGGGGAGTACGGCACGTTGTTCAGGGAGAACCGGACGATTTTATGTTCCGTCCCGCTTTCCGCAGGGGAATTGCCGAGCTGGAACCACAGGGCCTTACCTACGATATTCTTGTGTATGCCCGTCAGTTACCGGCCGCCATAGACCTTGTACGTGAATTTCCCGCACAGCGTTTTGTACTGGACCATATAGCCAAGCCCGTAATTTCTGCAGGTCCGGATAAAGAATGGACCGAAAACATGCGTCTTCTTGCTCAATGTGACAACGTGTACTGTAAACTATCCGGTATGGTCACCGAAACAAGAAACTGGAAGTGGCAACAGGATGATTTTACACCTTTTCTGGAAATCGTTACGGAAACTTTCGGAACGGACAGGCTCATGTACGGATCGGATTGGCCGGTATGCCTGCTTGCTGCGGAATATGAGAAAGTGCTGAAGATTGTACGTGATTTTTACAGCGAAAGCGAACTACCAAAGGTCATGGGGCAAAATGCCATACGGTTTTATGGTATTCCTGAAGAATAAAACACTGTTAACACAACTAAAACCCAATACTTATGAAAACCTTACAATTCGCAGTATTAACCGCTTTACTGGTTACAAGCTGCAAGCAAAAACCGAAAGCAGAAGAGAAGAAAGCCGAACCAAAGGAAACGGTAAATTATCTGGAAGAACCGAAAGAAGCTTTTGACGAACGCATGGCCTGGTGGCGTGATGCCAGGTTCGGGATGTTTATACATTGGGGAGCATATGCCGTACCGGCAGGCAGATACGAAGGAAAGGAAGTCAATGGTATTGGGGAATGGATCATGCATAATGTCAAAATCCCCATAGATATATATGAAGGCTATGCAAAGGAATTTAATCCTACAGCTTTTAATGCGGAAGAATGGGTGACCCGGATGAAAAACGCGGGTATGAAATATATGGTGATCACCTCCAAGCATCATGACGGATTTTGTCTGTGGGATTCCGGGGTTACAGATTACGATATTATTGATTTTTCACCCTACGATAAAGATATCCTTAAAGCACTTTCCGATGCCTGTAAAGCACAGGGGGTGAAATTCGGTTTGTACCATTCTATTATGGACTGGCATCATCCCGATGCTCAGGCCGATACATATGCGGGAGGGGAACCTTCTGAGAATAATGAGGAACGTTTCGCGGATTATCTGGAGAGCTACCTGAAACCGCAGTTGAAAGAGCTGGTCGGGAATTACGACCCGGCGATCCTTTGGTTTGACGGGGAATGGGAAAAAGAATTTACCCACGAACAGGGGCAGGAACTTTATCAGTACGTACGCGAACTTAAACCCGGTATTATCATTAATAATCGTGTGGATAAAGGAAGAAAAGGAATGCAGGGGATGAACAAGGACGATAGTGATTATGCAGGCGATTTCGGCACTCCCGAACAGGAAATTCTTGATGGTATTTCCGACCTGGACTGGGAATCGTGTATGACCATGAACGATACCTGGGGATATAAAACCGACGACCGGAACTGGAAGTCTTCCGCGGAACTGGTCCGTAACCTCGTGGATGCAGCGGCCAAAGGTGGGAATTACCTACTGAATATAGGACCGGATGCCAGCGGGAACATCCCGGAAGCAAGTATGAAAAGACTTGAAGATATCGGGGAATGGATGAAAGTTAACGGAGAAGCCGTGTATGGTACGGAAAGCCCCAAGTCCGGATATAAAGAAGGCGATAATATACGTTTCACCAGGAAAAAGGGTACGCCTTTTTATTACGCCGTTACTTTTGAAAAACCCGGAAAAACTTTTCAAGTGGAAAAACTGAAACCGGAAGAAGGTTCGGAAGTGGTTCTGCTCGGTTATGAACAACCTTTGGAATGGAACTATAGTGAAGAATCGGGGTTAACAATCTCAGTTCCGGAGGAAGCGTTACGGGCAACCGGGAATACACTGGCCTGGACATTCAAAATAAAAATGGTAACGGATTAACTCCCTGTTTTACACATGAAAAAAAATAAGTACATAAAAGTATGGGTATATACTATTTTGGGTATTGCTCTTCTTTCCTGTAACCGGAAAGCGGATACAAAAGACATTGCAGACGCAAAAGTGCAAAAGACGGGTGAATTCTGGTACCGCCAGCCTGCAAAAGAATGGATGGAAGCCCTCCCTGTGGGAAACGGACGTTTCGGGGCTATGGTTTTCGGCGATCCGTCACACGAAAGAATTCAGTTAAATGAAGATTCTATGTGGCCGGGTGGCCCTGACCTTGGGGACTCGAAAGGTACCGTTGAAGATCTGGAGTATCTCCGTGAACTTTTAAAAGAAGGGAAAACTCACGAAGCGGATAAGGAGATCGTAGAGCGTTTTTCTTATAAAACAATTACCAAATCACACCAAACAATGGGCGATTTGTATATAGATTTCGAAGGAGATAAAAACATAAAGGATTACAGGCGTTCCCTGAACCTGGACAATGCCGTGGTTTCGGTGGAATACACGGCAGACGGAAATACCTATACGGAAAAAGTATTTGCTTCCGCTGTGGACGATGTACTGGTTATAGAACTTACGACCACGGCAGAAAAAGGAATGGACCTTAGCCTGAAACTGGATCGTCCCGAAGATCACGGACATCCTACCGTATCCGTTTCTGCTTTGCCATCCGGAGAACTCAGTATGAAAGGAACCGTAACACAATACGGGGGTGCAGTGGGTTCCGAACCGCATTCTATGGATTACGGCGTTGATTTTGAAACAAGGCTGCGGGTAAAACATGAATCAGGTACTGTAGAAGCAGATAAAGGGGTATTGCGCCTGGCAAATGTAAAAAGGGCTACCTTGCTCCTTGCCGGGGCCACGTCCTTTTACCATGACAATTACGAAGAACAAAATACCAAGACACTTGATGCGGTTCGGAACAAGACTTTTGAAGAACTGCTGGAATCACATATAGCCGATTACAGGAAATTTTACGACCGCGTGACCCTGGACCTGGGAGGGAAGGAATTGGATTCTTTGCCTACGGACGAAAGGCTGGCCAGGATCAAAGAAGGTAACGATGATCCCGGCCTTATGGCAAAACTGTTCCAGTACGGGCGATACCTACTTATTTCTTCTTCCCGTCCGGGGACCAATCCGGCTAACCTGCAAGGTATATGGAATGAGCACATCGAGGCCCCGTGGAATGCGGACTATCATCTCAACATAAACCTCCAGATGAATTATTGGCCTGCCGAGGTCACTAATTTAAGCGAACTGCACCAACCGTTATTTGATTTTGGCGACAGGTTGATCGAGCGTGGTAAAATTACCGCTAAAGAACAGTACGGCATAAACAGGGGAGCAGTAGTACATCATACGACGGATTTATGGGCACCTGCATGGATGCGTGCGGAAAAACCGTACTGGGGCTCCTGGATACACGGGGGAGGATGGCTTGCACAGCATTATTGGGAACATTACCAGTTTACAGGAGACACCGCTTTTCTGCGCAACCGGGCTTACCCGGCCTTAAAGGCCTTTGCAGGATTTTACCTGGACTGGCTGGTGCAGGATAAAAACGGTAAATGGATATCGGTGCCGGAAACCTCCCCGGAAAACTCTTATATAGCAGAAGACGGAAAAGCTGCTGCCGTATCTGCCGGATCGGCGATGGGGCACCAGATCATCGCGGAAGTCCTGGAAAATACACTTAGTGCGGCAAAAGATCTGGGGATAGAAAATGAATTTACCGAAGAAGTAAAGCAAAAGAGAAAGGACCTGTTTCCGGGCGTTGTTGTAGGGGAGGACGGGAGGATACTGGAATGGAACCATCCGTATGAAGAAGCGGAAAAAGGACACAGGCATATGTCACACCTCTATGCATTGCACCCGGGAAGCAAGATCACTTCTGCCGATAAAGAGGCGTTTGAAGCAGCGAAAAAGACCATCGGATATCGCCTGGAACACGGCGGAGCGGGGACCGGCTGGAGCAGGGCGTGGATGATCAATTTTAATGCCCGCCTGTTCGATAAGGTTTCGGCAGAAGAAAACATCAGGAAATTTTTACAGATATCCATAGCGGATAACATGTTCGATATGCATCCGCCCTTTCAGATAGACGGTAATTTCGGGTATACCGCCGGTGTTGCCGAGTTGCTGATGCAGTCGCACGAAGGTTTTATCCGTCTGTTACCTGCTCTTCCGGCAAACTGGCCTGACGGCAAAGTAGAAGGACTTGTGGCGCGGGGGAACATTATTGTGGATATAATTTGGGAAGACGGTAAACTTACGGCCTTGGCCCTGTATTCTGAACAGGCCAGGACATGTAAACTATGGTATGACGGAACCGAGAAAGAGGTACAACTTCCGGAAGGGGAAAAAGTATGGTTTGGGCCGGATCTGAAAAAGGAGTAAGTAATAGCCGTTACTTTCCGAAATCCGTTTCGGATAACGGAATAAAACAATATAAAACACAAATGTTAAATCGTTAATATTAGGGCACAGAAATTTTTTTTAAGCTAATTTTAGCCCTTAAATTGTGCCGGAAACAGGAAAATGAAGGTATGAACTTACATTTAGAGCAAAAAGTGATTATAGTAACCGGGGGAGCCAAAGGCATCGGTTACGGAATATGTGAAGTATTGGCAGAAGAAGGGGCATTCCCGGTAATTGTGGGGAGAAATGAAGAGGACAATACCAGAGCAGTAAACTCCATTAACGAAAAAGGAGGAAAAGCCTATTCCCTCATAGGGGAATTGACGGAACCACAGGCATGTAAAGATGCCATCGAGAATGTACTGGAAAAATTCGGAAGGATAGACGGCCTTGTCAATAATGCGGGAGTCAATGATGGGGTTAGTCTGGAAAACGGTTCGTATGAAAGTTTTATAGCATCTATCAACAAAAACCTTACCCATTATTATCTCATGGCTCACTATGCATTGCCGGAGTTGAAAAAAACAAAAGGAGCTATTGTAAATATAGGTTCAAAAACCTCCCTCACAGGACAGGGCGGTACTTCGGGTTATGCCGCAGCCAACGGGGGACGGAATGCACTTACCAGGGAATGGGCGGTGGAATTGCTTCCTTATGGTATAAGGGTCAATGCCGTGATTGTATCCGAATGTTATACGCCGTTATATGAAAAATGGATAAAGACATTCCCGGACCCGGAGGGGAAACTAAGTGCCATTACAGAGAAAATCCCCCTGGAAAACCGTATGACCACGGCTGAGGAAATAGCCAATGCCGTAGCATTTTTGTTATCGGAGAAATCCAGTCATACCACCGGACAGCTCGTATTCGTAGACGGAGGATACGTGCACCTGGACAGGGCTTTAACCTGAGAAACGATCAACCCATAGCTATACCCAGAATCAATCAGTTTTAATTTAAAATCCATACTATAGTGAAGAAAGACACATTACCCCCTGTGGTTTCCAGGAAAAACCTTATTCCGTTTATTTTAGTTACTTCCTTATTTGCCCTCTGGGGTTTTGCCAATGCAGTTACGGACCCTATGGTACAGGCATTTAAAAAGGTCCTGGAACTCAGTAATTCCCAGGCGGCATGGGTACAGATGGCATTTTACGGCGGTTATTTTTGTATGGCGCTGCCCGCGGCGCTGTTTGTGAGAAAGTATTCTTATAAGACCGGAGTGCTTATAGGGCTTGCCCTGTATGCCGGAGGGGCCTTACTGTTCTACCCGGCAGCAATTACGGAAAAATTCTGGTTCTTTTGTCTCGGCCTGTATATTCTCACTTTCGGCCTGGCATTCCTGGAAACAACGGCAAACCCTTACATCCTTGCCATGGGCGACGCCAGGACTGCAACGCAAAGGCTGAACCTGGCCCAGGCATTCAATCCCCTCGGCCTGGTATTGGGGCTACTGGTAGCCCAGCAATTTGTATTGCGAAAACTGCAATCGGTAGATGTGGAGGATTTCGGCGCGCTTGACGAAGCTACTAAAATAATGATACGTACTTCCGATCTTATGGTGATACGGGACCCTTACGTGGGGCTCGGGCTGGTGATTATTGCGGTGTTTGTACTTATCATAGTGAGCAAAATGCCACAGGTGAGGGACGAAGGCGGCATTCCGGGACTTGCAGAGACGTTCTCCGGGCTTTTCAAAAATAAGAAATATACCTTAGGAGTACTTGCCCAGGTGCTCTATGTAGGCGCGCAGATCATGTGCTGGACATATATTTACCAATATGCCGAGGCTATTGGTGTAAGCAGTGACGATGCCGCCTATTACCAGTTCATAGCCTTTATCCTCTTCCTGATAGGCAGGGCCATAGGTACCTATATGCTACGGTTTATGAGTTCCGGAAAACTGCTGATGCTGTTCGCTTTTCTGGGGATTGCTTTTTCTCTGGGTACGATCTGGATAGAAGGTATTTCAGGCCTTTACTGCATCGTGGGGATTTCTTTTGCCATGTCTCTCATGTTCCCTACAATCTATGGTATCGCACTGGAAGGCCTTAGCGAAGAAGAGTCTAAAATAGGGGCTGCCGGCCTGGTAATGGCCATTGTAGGAGGAGCTTTAATGCCCCAGTTACAGGCACTTATTATAGATATAGGAGGTGCCGGTGTAGCAGATGTTACCATAGCCGGGGTACCCGAAGTGAATTTTTCATTCATATTACCCCTCCTGTGTTTTGTCTATATCAGTGGTTATGGTAAATGGGTGCATAATAAAGTGTATTAAGTCCCCGGTTTAATAAAGTTGAGGACGGACAAATAAATGACGATTGTAACGTACCTTTTTACGGTTGAATCCCGGGGGGAGTGTGAAAAATTGACAGACAGAAGACCATAGGATAAGGTATAAAATCCCTGGAGTATCAGGGAGAGAGTGCCGGTAAAAATAGAAAAGAAGAATCTGGCCTGTATGTTTACGGGTAGATGTACCGATAGTGCGGTAACAGGTAACGACCGGATATCGTGAGTATAGAAACTGAAATATAAATCATGATGAACCCCGAACTGTAAAAATGAAACGGTATTGTTTAGCTTTAGATTTGAAAGAGGATGAAGGCCTTATAGCGGAATATGAAGCCCATCACGAGAAAGTTTGGCCGGAAGTGCTGAAAAATATATGTGAAAGCGGTGTGATAGATATGGAAATATACCGTATAGAAAACCGGCTGTTCATGATCATGGAGACGGATGATGATTTCAGTTTCAAACAGAAAGAATACCTGGATGCTTCCAGTGAAAAGGTTCAGCAATGGGAAAAGCTCATGTGGAATTATCAGCAGGGGCTTCCCGGGAGCAGGCCGGGGGAAAAATGGCGTTTGATGGACAAAATATTCGATTTTAAAACAGCATTATAATGACCGTAGGACTATTTGTACCGTGTTATATAGACCAGTTATACCCGAAAGTGGGGAAGGATACCCTGGAAATCCTGGAAAAGACCGGCTGCAATGTCGTTTTTTTACAGGACCCTCTTTGTTGCGGGCAGCCTATGGCCAATAGCGGGTATGAAAAAATGACCAGCGGTTTCGAAAAGCCTTTCCTAAAGGCACTTCCCGAAGTAGATTACCTGGTAACCCCTTCAGCCAGTTGTTCTTATCACCTGTCGCACCACCTGTTAAAACCCCTGGTAAGTGCAGAGGAACTGGCGAAAGTGAAGGAGCTTACCGAATTTCTTCACGATGTAGCGGGAATAGATAAGCTGAAAGCATCGTTCCCGCATAAAGTAGGCTTACACCTGTCGTGCCATGGGCTAAGAGGATTAGACCTGGGGACGCCTTCGGAACTGAAAGTGCCCTATTATTCCAAGATAGAAAAAGTACTTTCCGCCGTGGAAGGGCTGGACCTTGTAGTTCCGCCCAAGGCCGACGAATGCTGTGGGTTCGGGGGAAGTTTTGCCGTATTCGAATCTGCGGTTTCCGTAAAAATGGGAAGTGATAAAATGTGCGGAATGGCGGAAGCAGAAGTGGAATATGTCGCAGCGACCGATATGTCCTGTCTCATGCACCTGGAAGGGGTTTTCCGTGCGGGAGACAGCCCTATGCGGGTTATGCACATAGCCGAACTGCTCAATTCGGAGGAATAAAGACAAACCCGGATCATACGGTTTCCGGAAAACGGGAACTGCAGGGCCAACCGATTAAATGACGAATTATGAAAGGAACACATGCAAACCTGAGCAAAGATTTTATTACTGGGTCCGATAAAACGGATTGGCATAATAATGCCCTGTGGTTTTTGCGTGCCAAACGGGATATTCAACGGGATACTATTGAAGACTGGGAGAAATTGCGTTCTACGGCTGCGGCCATTAAAGACCATACTTTGTCCCGGTTGCCGGAATACCTTCAGACCTTCGAGGAAAATGCAGTGAAGAACGGTATGCAGGTACACTGGGCCTGGGATGATAAGGAACTTCGCGAAATAACAGCAAAAATACTTAAAGATAATAACGCCAGATCGGTAGTAAAGAGCAAGTCGATGCTCACAGAAGAGTGCGGGCTCAACCCTTATCTGGAACAAGAAGGTTTTGAAGTAGTAGATACGGACCTGGGAGAGAGGATAGTGCAACTTCGTAAAGAACACCCCAGTCATATCGTGGTCCCCGCCATCCATCTGAAAAAAGAGGAGGTGAGTGATACCTTTCACGAAAAAATGAATACGGAGAAAGGTAATGCAAGTCCGGATTACCTGGCTTCTGTGGCACGTGAGGCACTACGGAAAGATTTTATGAAAGCCGATGCAGCTATTACAGGGGTTAATTTCGGGGTTGCTGAAGCGGGGGCGGTAGTTGTCTGCACCAACGAAGGCAATGCGGATATGGGGGTACACAGCAAAAAAACGGTGATACATTGTATGGGGATGGAAAAACTGGTCCCCGGATATGACGAACTGGCCGTTTTTACTCGTCTGCTTGCCCGTTCCGCAACAGGACAGCCGGTTACCGTGTTTACTTCACATTACAGGAAACCACGTCCGGAAACTACGGAGCATATAATTATTGTTAATAACAAACGCACCGATATCTTTGCCGATCCGGAATTCCGGCAGGCCATGCGGTGTATCCGCTGCGGGGCCTGTATGAATACCTGTCCGGTATACAGGCGCTCAGGGGGACATTCTTATCACCATACCGTTCCCGGACCCATTGGTAGTGTACTCGCTCCTTTCTACGGAAAAGAAAAGAACAAGGACCTGCCCTTTGCATCAACACTTTGCGGGTCCTGTAATAATGTGTGCCCCGTTAAAATAGATCTGGCAGGGCTTCTATACCGATGGCGGCAGAAACTCACGGACGAAACCTCTTCGGACATGTCCAAAAAAATAGGAATGGAAGTAGGAAGCAAGATACTGAAGAGCCGGAAAAAATATGATCTGGCCGGAAGTGTTTTCCGCTGGGTACCGAAAGGACTTTTACAATCGGGCCTTAATCCCTGGAATGTGCATTTGCCGGATGGCAGGAAAGGGAGAGTGTTCCCGGAAGTTCCCAAAGAGAGTTTCCGGCAGTGGTACAAGAAAAATCAGGAGGATTCGTAAAACCGGGTAATGTGAAATCAGATGGACAGTAAAGAACGAATATTAAGCAGTTTGAAGAATGTTGTGGGGGAGCCGCTTCCCAGACCGGAAATAAACCTTCAATATAAAACAGAAGCACTTACAGAAATATTTATAGGCGTAGCAGAAGCTTCGGGTACGGAAGTATTTCTCGCTACCGGCGATACCGTGGCAGAAACCATAGAAACCTGGAGTAAGGGAGGCAATATACAATCTTCTGTTCCCGCATTGCAGAAAAAATACCCTCTGGTGTTCGACGAGCAGGTCCCTTTTGAAAAAGATAAGATGCCCGGAATATTTGTCACTGAAGCGTCATTTGGCGTTGCGGAGAATGCCGCTTTGTGGCTAACGGATCATGAACTCAGTTCCCGGTTGCTGGCCTTTATACCGGAAAGGATAATAGTTCTCCTCAAAGCCGATACCCTGGTACCTACCATGCACGAGGCCTATGAGAATATAGGGGCCGAACCTCCTTTTGGTTTCGGTCTTTTTATGGCAGGGGCTTCGAAAACAGCGGATATAGAACAGACGCTCGTAAAGGGTGCACAGGGAGCTAAAGAACTGGCTGTTATACTGTATTGACCGCAATAGGGTATTATTATAAAAATCAAAGGCTGTCCGGTAAAGACAGCCTGTAATTTTTTAGTTCTTTTAATAGGATCTGGATCTACATCTCGAAAAGCTCGGCCAGTTTGGTGTCCAGGGCTTCTCCACGAAGGTCTTTAGCTATTATTTTTCCTTCTTCATCCAGTATAAAGGTTGCAGGTATGGCTTTTACATTATAAAGCTGTGCAATGGGGTCCTGCCAGAATTTAAGATTGGAAACATGGTGCCATGGAAGCTGGTCCTCGGCGATGGCCTTTTCCCAGTCTTCTTTCTTTCTGTCTAGGGAAACCCCGATGATACTCAGGCCCTGGTCCTTGTATTTTTCATAGAGTTTAACCACGTGAGGGTTTTCAGCCCTGCAGGGCTTGCACCAGGCCGCCCAGAAATCGATAATGGTAATTTTCCCCTGGGCATCTTTAAGCGCAAGCATCTCTCCTTCGGGAGTCGGTGCGGAAAATTCAGGAGCTACGGAACCTATTGAGACTTTGGTGAGGCTTTCTATCTGGGTAGCTACCTTTTGTGCAACCGCGGTTTTTTGTATGTCTTCAGACAGGGAAGAAAGTAATTCCTTGATCTCTTCGGGAGTCTGAGAACGGGACATCAGCATCTTTTCCAGTACAAGTGCAGAGATGTAGGAATTGGAATGTTCTTCAACGAATTTTACTTCGTATTCTTTTGCTTCCTCCTGTATATCAGCATAGGTATCCTGAAGGGTTGCAATGGTCACGGTATCCCTTTCCTGGGAGGCTTTCATCATTTGCTGGCGGAGAGCATTGATTCTTTCACCTATACCGCGCGTGCCGGAAATAAACTCATAGAAATCATCGTTAGACGGAGACCCTCCCATTTTTGAAAAGTTAATACTGTCTTTGTACGCTTCTATTTCAATATCTCCGTTTTCTACGATAACAGGAATGTTTCCTACCTGGTCTATAAGAATAAAATGTATCTCCGGAGTATCTGCTTTTCCGGAAAAGGTAAATTCCCCGCTTTGTACTTTTGTGGAATCCACATCCACCGGCTGATTGTTTTCATCTGCTTTTTTCATGAACACCTGTTTGCCGTCTTCCACACCGTCTATTTTAACGGTAATCGTGTAGCTGTCCTTGTTCTGTTTTCCACAGGAAGCAACAATAAGCGCCATAAAAAATAATACGCCGATCTTTTTCATTAATCTGTAATTTTAAAAGGTTTATGTGCAAAGTTAAACTTTCCGGTCACAAAACGGTGATGTTTAGGATAAAATTAAGTAAACAGCGGGAAGATTAGTAATTAAAACGGAAGGGATACTTTTGCTTATGACAGTATATTCACGGGCCCGGACCGAAAAGCTCAGGGAAACGGATTTTAATTTATACTTTTACATTATGCTCGATTTTCGCTTAAAAGTTTTTCATGCGGTCGCCAAAAGACTCAATTTTACCCGGGCTGCCGGTGAACTGTACATTTCGCAACCGGCGGTTACAAAACACATAAAGGCATTGGAAAGGGAATACGGCATTCAGTTGTTCGACCGGAACGGTACCAGGATACAACTGACCTATGCGGGGGAATTGCTGTTACGGAGCACAGAGCAGATCTTTGAAATCTACCGTAAGCTGGAGACCGACCTGCACGCTTTGTCCGGGAAACATGCCGGTAAATTGCGTATCGGTGCCAGCACTACTATAGCCAATTATATCCTGCCGCGGGTATTGCCGGGGTTCCGGTCGGCATATCCGGATGTGGATATCGAACTTCTCACGGGCAATACGGAACAGGTTGAAAAATTTTTGAGGAATAAAGAAGCAGACCTGGGAATAACAGAAGGCTTTTCCAAACTTCCCGTATTGAAATACATCCCTTTTATCAAAGATGAAATTGTACTGGCAGGTTCTGCGGGTCATCCGGTTACCGGCAAAGGGACAATCGACCTGGAAGAGCTGAAAGAATTGCCATTGCTGCTGCGTGAGCCGGGATCGGGAACCCTCGAGGTCATAGCCCATGCCCTCGGGGAAGCCCGGGTAAAAATTTCCGATCTCAACCTGGTGATGCAGCTGAGCAGTAGCGAAAGCATCAAGGAATACCTGCTGCATTCCGATTGCCTCGCATTTCTCTCCGTATATATTATTCTACATGAACTGCGGAACAATACCTGTAGTATCATCGATGTAAAAGGATTGGAAATAGAACGGTACTTTTACTTTGTCCGGCTGCAGGGACAAACCGATGTCCTTTCCGGTCTTTTTATGGATTTTGCCTTACGTTATAACTACAGGTTATAGAAGATAGCCATTAGTGATTTCCGGAACTTCTGTATTATGAGCAATTTTGCAGGGTAAAATTATTCGTTATGTACAGGAAATCAAGAAATGGGATGGCTTACTTTGGTGACCATGCAAAGAAGGTTTTGGACAGGAACGTGAGCCTTCGTGAAATTATTTTCATTACGTTGGTTATACTTTGTCTGTCTTCCGTAATCTCTCCTCTTGTTGCTCTTCTCCTTGGGATCATGACAGCCTGGTTTACGGGACATCCGTATATGCATTTGAACAGCAAAGCCTCCCATTTTTTATTACAGGTATCCGTTGTGGGGCTCGGTTTTGGGATGCAGGCAAACAGTGCTTTAAAAGCGGGGAAAGAAGGGCTACTGCTTACCATATTATCTATTTCCGGAACACTGGTGCTCGGTTTTGTATTATGCCGGTTACTGAAAATCGAAAGGAAAACAGCATATCTCGTGGCGATAGGTACTGCCATATGCGGGGGAAGTGCTATAGCAGCCGTAGCCCCGGTAATACAGGCTGGGGAAAAACAAATATCCGTGGCACTCGGGGTGGTGTTTATTCTGAATTCCGTGGCCTTGTTCGCTTTTCCGGCCATGGGGCATTTGCTGGGGTTGTCACAGGATTCATTTGGTCTCTGGAGTGCCGTTGCCATTCACGATACCAGTTCTGTGGTAGGTGCGGCTGCGAAATACGGAGCCCCGGCACTTGAAGTGGCCACTACCGTAAAACTGGCCAGGGCCTTATGGATAGTTCCGGTCGCCCTGCTTTCGTCCGTAGCCTTCGGGACGGGTAAAAGAAAAATCCGGATACCTTATTTTATAGGATTGTTTGTACTGGCCATGCTGCTGAACACTTACATCCCGTTTGTACAACATATAAGTCCCTATATCGTAAATATTTCCAGATCCGTGCTGACCCTTACCTTATTTCTGGTCGGATGCGGACTTAGCAGAAAAGTAGTGGGTACCGTAGGTGTTAAACTGTTTGTTATGGGATGCATACTCTGGCTTGTCATTTCGGCCTGTGCCCTTTTCGGCATTACTTCGTTTGGAAATTAGCCCGACAGGTTTCATAACGGGTTTATACCTGCCTTAGGTAGAAAGATCAAGAGACGGAAGGGACCGGGGAGTATGACGTATGAATGACGTAGTGAAAACTACGGAGAGAAGTAAACAAGACGTGCATGGAAGTATGTTAATAATAAAGCATTGATTGTATTTTTGGTAGAATAAATACTTTAAAAATGATGTATCGGTATTAAAATGGTCTTTTTGATGCGATATTTCGTTTTAATTATTAACCTCGTAAAATAATATGTTATGTTCCCGATTTTATCTCTCCGAATATGCAGACCCGTATTTAAACTGCTGTTTTTTGTAGTGTGCCTGGCCTGGAATATGCCTTTAACACACGCACAATCCTGCTGGCTTGAAGTAAACGGCAAACAGATTGTCAATACAACTACCGGGCAGAACGTGATATTACGTTCTGTAGGCCTGGGAAACTGGGCTTTACAGGAAGGTTATATGCTACACCCGCAAAATTGCCAGGGTTGTCCGCCCGGGCCACAATGGCAGATGAAAAAGATATATTACGACGAAGGTCAGACCCCCGGGCAGGTAGAGGACTTTTACCGGCAATGGCGGGATAATTTCATAACCAAAGCCGATATAGATTACATTGCATCCCTGGGCTTTAACAGTGTACGTCTTCCCATGCATTACGAACTGTTTCTCAGTTCCGCACAGCGAGCTATCCGGAACAATGTGATAAATAATATCAATTTTGGTCACGATATATACAAGGATTCCCTCCGGTCGTGGTACGACAATAATCAGCTTTTTAACGATCCGGGGCTGGAAGGGTTCCGTATGATAGACAACCTCCTGAGCTGGTGCAAGGACAACGGGATGTACATTATACTCGATTTGCATGCTGCTCCCGGCGGACAGGGAGCGGACAAGAATATCGCAGATATATTTCATGACAATAATCTTTGGTTATATCCCGTATTTCAGGATGTAACAGACCGTCTCTGGGACCGGATATCGCAACGGTATCTTAACGAACCGGCCATTGCTTTTTACGATCTTATCAATGAGCCTAACCAGGTTCCCGGTGGAGGGCAGGCCATACATGCGTTGCTGCAGCGCCTTATCACTACGGTGCGGAATAATGGTGACAACCATATGATTATGGTAGAAGGGAACGGCTGGGGAAATAACTACGATTACCTGGAACCTTTTACGTTTTCTCCCAACTGGGGATTGGTATACAATGCCCACAGGTATTGGATAGATGAGGCAGACGACTGGGTGGCCGATCCTAATCCTAATCAGATCAACCGTATGGCAAACCTGGTAAACTTCAGGAATACCCACAATGTCCCGGTATGGGTGGGGGAGACAGGAGAGAATAATAACCAGTGGTTACGGCAGAATATAGAAAAACTCGATGCGGAAGGAATAGGCTGGTGCCACTGGACGTATAAACGATTTGACGTTGCCGAAAACGCGGCTCTTATGCGGATAGGGGGGAATTATCCGACTGACGGGGCATCGGTTATGGCCGGTGTGCTGGAAAGTATAAAGTTCGAAAACTGTATTCCCAATACCAATACCATTGCTGCCGTGACACAGGACCTGCCCGCTCCGGGCACAAGTATCTGCGGTCCCGGGAATTCCCCGGAACTACCTGTCGGACAAGTCGTATGGTTAAGGGGCAATAACGGCAAATATGTGAGTTCGGAGAACGGCCAGTCCGCCATGATGTGCAACCGCGATTCGGCCGGGGATTGGGAAGTATTTACCCTGGTAGGGACTGCCGATGGTAAAGTAGCCCTTAGGGGGAGCAATAACCAGTATGTGAGCTCGGAGAACGGGGAATCGCCTATGTTATGCAATCGCACGTCCATAGGGGGATGGGAGGCTTTCGAATGGCTCCCCCAACCGGACGGTACTGTAGCCTTACGCGGTTTTAACGGGATGTATGTGAGTTCGGAGAATGGTGAAGATCCGATGTTATGCAACCGCCCTTCGGTTGGCGCGTGGGAAAAGTTTGAATTCGGCCTTGTCTCATCCGGTACGGAAGGCATGGGAATACTTATCGAGGCCAATCCTGAAAATACCCGTGAGTTGCTGCTGAAAGTTTACCCCAATCCGGTGGCGGACGGAAGCCTGTTTATCGGTATGGAAAAAGAGCACGAAGATATTACCGCAAGCCTCTTCACCATAGAAGGCCGGCAGGTAATGACCCGGAAACTCCGCGGGGACACTTCAGATATGAAATTGCAGTTGCCGGGTACAGTCCGGAAAGGGATATACATACTAAAACTGAATACTGCCAGCGGAAATTTTTCCAGAAAAATAATGGTACAGTGATCAAGTGACAGGATACACTCTATAAAAAGGGGACATCGGAATGGTTACGAAGGATAATTTCCCCGTCATAATGATCTTCTTCACTCGATTACGTAAAGAAGGTCCGACAGGTTGTTAGAAGATGCTTCGGGCAACCATTCGGAGATATCCCGGATGATATCCGAAAGCCATTCCGAAAATTTACAGGTAAGTTTGTCTTGAAATGCTCTCTTTTTATACCTTCGTTTGCAGGAGATGGATTATATTAGCCATTGTTCGCGGGCCATTCCGGGAACAGTGAAACCAGATCAAAATAATAAAATTATGAAAAATATCCTGCCGGGTCGTTTGTTCCTGAATACCTGTTTTATCTTACTGTCCGTTTTGGCCGGATTTTCGGCGATTGGCCAGACAACATATAAGACGGAACCCGACGTACATTATTATCAGGATTCCCCCATAGCTGAAGATGCCTATGTCCGGGAGATGTGCAAACTGGATGTGTATTATCCTGAAAACGAGAAGAATTTCCCAACGGTGATATGGTTTCATGGTGGCGGGCTTACAGGGGGAAGCAAAGAGATCCCGGAAGACCTGAAAAATAATGGTTTTGCTGTTATCGGTGCTGGATACAGGCTCTCGCCTAAAGTAAAGTCCGTACAATGTATCGAAGATGCCGCTGCTGCAATTGCCTGGGTTTTTAAACATATAGAAACATATGGAGGTGATCCGGGCCTTATTTTTGTTTCCGGGCATTCCGCCGGGGGATATCTGGCCATGATGACCGCCCTGGATAAACAGTATCTGGAGGTTCATGGCGTAAATGCCGACAGTATTGCGGGGATTATCCCTTTCAGCGGGCATGCCATTACACATTTCAATATCCGTAAGGAAAACGGTATTAAAGATGTGCAGGCCGTAGTAGACCGTTTTGCCCCGTTATGGCATGTACGTCCCGAGGCCCCTCCCATGCTCCTGATCACCGGGGACCGGGAAATGGAAATGCTGGGAAGATATGAAGAGAATGCCTATCTGCTTCGGATGATGAAACTTGCGGGGCATAAGGAAACAGAACTTTATGAACTGGAAGGCTACGGACATAATATGGTAAAACCCGCCCTGCCTTTGCTGATCCGCGAAGTATCCGAACGAACGGCCGAAATAAAAAGGGAATAGGAAAACATATGTCCCCGGTTATAAGCTGTTGAGGAATTCCTGGAAGTTATATTCATGTTGAATTCCCAGTTTTTTCCGTATCCTGTATCTTGCGGTTTCCACGCCCCGGACAGAAATGTTCAGTAATGGTGATATTTCCTTGTTGGTAAGGTCCATTTTTATAAATGCACAGAGCCTTAATTCCCTTTTGGTCAGTTTCGGGTGAAGTTCCTTTAGTTTTTCAAAGAAATTATGATGCACCTTTTCAAAGTTCACATCAAATACTTCCATGTATTCTTCCCCTATTTTATGCTGGTGTATCTTTTGAAATATTTCCAGTAATTTTTGTCTGGAAACCTGAGTCTTGACGAGGCCCTTCAATTCCTTGAGATCTTCCTGTATCTCGTTGAAAATGTCCTTTTTGTTTACCAGTTGCATGGTGTAATTGGCGAGTTCCTTGCTCTTTTCCAGAATATCTTCTTCCAGGATACTTTTGGCCTGTTGTATTTTCTCCTTGTCCTGGGTAAGTTTCAGTCTTTCTATTTCCAGTTCCAGCAGCTTTTTCGATTTCCGGGCGGCATTACGTGCTTTTTGTCTTTCGTGTTTTATTTTTTGCTGAATGAGCACATAGGCCAGCCATAAAAGACCGATGGCGATAAGGATATAAAATATACGTGCCGCTCTGGTCTGATACCATTTGGGAGTTATCGTAAAAGGGTATGAAGCGATGCTGCCCGAGTTTCCCGCGCTGTCCCTGCTCCTGACCTTAAAAATGTACTCTCCCGGTTGTAAATGGGTATATTCTTTAAAAGCGACGGGGTTCCAAACGGACCATTCGCTGTCTATGTTTTCGAGAATATAACTATACTGTATGTCTCCCGAGTTACCGAGTTCTGGTGAAGCATATTCAAAGCGCAGTAAATCTATTTCCGTGGGAAGTTCCATGCCATCCCTGTAACCCGTAACCGGTAATGCTTTTTGCTCTTTTGCCCGGTATTGGGATACCCGGGTTAGCAGGGTGGGTACCGTCTCTTTGGAGTCCTGTCCGAGGCGATAGAGATAGAGCCCGGTGGTAGAACCTATAAGTACTTTTCGTCCGTCCAGGGGAAGAATACTCTCCATTCCCCGGTTGAGACTGCCTTTTAGGTTTAAAAACAGTTCGTTATTTAATGAAGGATCTTCGTCCTTATAATTAAAATAGGCTACTTCATCATCCTGTACCACCCATGCCGTATCATTTGTTTGCAGGATCTTACGTGTGTTCAGCGAAGGGTTGAGTATATTGTTCAATGGGGCGTAAGGCTCAAATATCCCTTTCCGGCGGTTGAAAGTATATATCCCTGTGTTCGTGGTAAAAACAATCTGAGAATCCCAGTGGAAAAGGTTGATATTGAAGGGAGAATCAAAACCGTTCTGATCCGTATAATGATCTATGGCATGGACACGGGTATAATCGTCATTGATCCTGATGCGGAATACACCTTTGTAGCCGTGACAGACCCAGAAAGTATTATCCTCTCCCGTGGGAAGGATATCGCGCGAAGACTCGTCAAATCCTTTTATTTTGTGATGCATGACATAAGAGCCTTTTTTTCCCGTTACCAGAAAGATACCATTGTAACTGCATGCCAGGAAAGTATCTGTTTTATAAGGAACAGGGATGATTTTCCAGATGCCGCTTTCTTCCCCGATTTTCCGGGCTTCCTCGCCCCGTATGATAAAAAGCCCTTTATCATGCCCGGCAAAAAGTTGCCCTTCAATGACGTTCAGAGACCATGCCTGTCCCTGAAGTTCCGGGATTTTGCGGAAATGAAAACGTTTTTTCGGTTCTGTGGTATCACAAAAATAAACACCTTTGTTCGTAGCGAGGTATATTCCGGAATTGTGAAGGCGTATATCATATATGGAAGATTCGTCAAAAATACGGGTTACCGGGGTCTTGAAGCTCATAAAATCCAGGCCGTTGTTCAGGGTCACCCAAATACCTTTTTCTGTTTGAAGGAAGCTGAGTATACTGGAATTCTGGGTTTCCTGGTATACCGGGGAAGTTTCCATGGGCATACTGTTTTCGTTTAGCATGCGTATCCCGGAGCCCAGAGTACCTAATAAATATTCGTTGCCTTGTTTTATGGCGCAGATCACCTGGTCCGTGTGCCCCGGCAAAAAAGCACTGCCCGCGGTAATGACAGCCCCGGTTTTGGTATTTCCCCTGTAGACCTGTCCGTTTTTGGAGATGAGCAGGAGTATATTTTCCTTTTCCGAGGGAAGAATGGCCACGATGCTTTCACCTGCGTAGGATTCGGGATGGAATACCAGATCGAGACTCGATTTTTCCGGCGAATAAGCCATGATCCCCGATTCATTGTCCTGTACGTAACAGGTTTCCCCTATAACATTGGAATAGGTAAACGAGCGAAATGCAGGAACATGAGTTACGCGGTTGTCCGTAACGGAAATGAGTTCTTTGAAAGAACGAAAGATGACGGTACCGTTCAGTTCATGCGATTGCCAGATATTCTCAAAATTCCTGCCCTTGAGGTCCAGTTGATCTATTAAAGAATTATAACGGTAGGTCCCGGAGGAATCCTTACTGATAATCCCTAATTCATTATACGCCCCGGCATATACCGTTCCGTTGCCTGTGTACAGCAGACTCCGGACGGAAGAATTGTTTGGCAGAGTGACTTTCTCCCAGCGCTCGCCGTCATAGACCAGCACACCGTCATTATTGCCGAAATAGGTAATGCCGCTGCTGTCGCGGCATGCTGTCCAGAATTGCGGATCGGCCTGGAAATCTGATCTGGAATAGTGTATGGTCCGTGGTTGATTATCCCAGATGTCCGTACCCGGGACCTGGCTGTATACTTGTGTGGTAAAGACTAAAAATAAAAAAAATAAGATCTTCATATTTTGTCTGTCGATAAAAATGCTAATTAACATTTTTTTATTGAAAAAACGTAGAAAAACCTAAAAACTTTAATGAATACAAGTGTTTGTAAATCAAAATTTTGCAGATAGTGGCGTACTATATGCGTAACCTTCTATTGATTTGATGTAATTCAAGTGTATGTATAAAATATCCCTTGGTTTTATCAAATTATAAATTTACTCCTGCTAAAAATAATAATAAGTCAAAAACATATCGGGATTCCGGGGTTCCGGCCTGTCCTGGTGTGTAAACGACAGGAATGTGCCGGAATAAAATGCCGGAATCAACAATTTCACAATTTCTTAACCAAACCAATTTTGTAACATCTATGAAAATAAAGATCTATTTGTGGTTGTGTTTTTCATGTATCGCAACATTCGCATCTGCGCAAAACCAGATCACCGGAACGGTGATAGACGAACAGGGATTGCCGTTGCCGGGCGCCAATGTAATCATCCGGAACACTACGCAGGGAACAGTGACTGATTTTGACGGTAAATTCAGCCTGGAAGCTTCTCCGGAAGACGTGCTGTTGATCTCCTATATCGGATATATACAGAAGGAAGTGACCGTAGGTGACCGGACCGAGATAAATGTAACTTTATCTCCGGATACCGAGTCCCTGGACGAAGTAGTAGTAGTGGGGTACGGTACGCAGAAGAAGAGCGTGGTTACCGGGGCTATCTCCAGTATAAAGGAATCGGATCTTGAAAACCTGCCTATAACAAGGGTAGAACAATCGTTACAGGGAAGGACTTCCGGTCTCACCATTGCGGCCAATTCCGGGCAGCCCGGTTCGGCTTCGACCATCCGCGTCAGGGGTATAACTACCTTCGGTAATAACAATCCGCTCTGGGTTGTGGACGGGGTAGTGGTAGATGCAGGAGGTATAGGATATCTTAACCAGTCGGATATCGCCTCTATCGAAGTCCTGAAAGATGCCGCATCCCAGGCCATTTACGGCGCGAGGGCCGCGGCCGGGGTTATTCTCGTTACCACCAAGCAGGGACGTTCCGGTAAGCTCACGGTAAATTATAATGGCTATACCGGTATTTCCGGCCCTGCCAAGAAGTTAAACCTGTTAAATGCCTCCGAATATGCCACATTGCTTAATGAAGCAGCCGTAAATGGCGGAGGAAACCCGCCATTCGATGATCCCGTATCACTGGGTAAAGGAACGGATTGGCAGTCGGTAATTTTCAATAACAGTGCACAGCGCACAGGGCAGGAAGTCAGTCTTAGCGGTGGAAATGAATTTTCCACGTTCTTTGCTTCTTTCGGTTTTCTGGACCAGGAAGGTATCGTAATGCCGGATATCTCCCGGTATACCCGGAAAAATATCCGCCTGAACTCTACCCATAAAATAACCAAATCCATTACTTTCGGACAAACGGCCGGCTATTCGAGGGAAAAGACACTCGGTATAGGGAATACCAACAGTGAGTTCGGAGGACCATTGAGTTCCGCGATAAATCTTGATCCTGTCACTCCCGTAGTAGAAACCGATCCCGACGTCATAAATAATTCCCCCTATACCAATCGCGGGGTAATAAGAGATGCCAATGGCAATCCTTATGGTATTTCCGGACTGGTAGGACAGGAAATGGCCAATCCGCTTGCTTATCAGCAAACCCGTCTGGGAAATTATGGCTGGTCCGATAATTTTGTAGGTAATGCTTATGTGGAAGTGGAATTTATTCCTGGTTTAAAGGCCAGGAGTACTTTCGGAGGTAAACTTTCCTATTGGGGAGACGAGAGTTTTACCCCTGTGCTCTATCTCAATTCTTCCACTACCGAAAGCCAGAACAATATTTCCAGGAATACAAGCAAGGGATTTGGCTGGAATATAGAAAATATCCTGTCGTATACCCGCAGTCTCGGAGATCACAACTTTAGTGTTCTGCTCGGACAGGGAGTTTATGTAGACAATATCAGCAGCGGGGAAGGAGTGACGTACTACAATATCCCTGTCAATAATTATAAAGATGCTTCCTTTAATTTTGATGTACCCGTAGACCAGATAGATGCATATGCGTATGAGAACCCGGAGCACCGGGTAACCTCTTTGTTTTCCAGGGTCAATTATGACTATATGGAAAAATACATTTTTACCGGGATTATCCGTAGGGACGGTTCTTCCCGTTTCGGTTCCAACAATAAATATGGGGTATTTCCATCCTTCTCCCTAGGGTGGATGCTTACCAAAGAGGATTTCTGGAAAGAAAGCGATGTGATCAACCAGTTTAAACTGAGAGGTGGCTACGGTGTTACCGGGAATGATGCTATTGGTGACTTCCGTTACCTGGCAACTATTGGTGACGGTCGCAATTATACCATTGGGACTTCGGGTTCCGTAACTGTAGGGAACAGTCCGGATGCGCCACCGAATCCCGATCTTAAATGGGAGGAGACCAACCAGACCAACATAGGTTTTGATGCTTACCTGTTTCACGATTTCAGCCTTGTATTCGATCTCTACCGAAAGAAAACCATTGGTATCCTTCAGGATGTTCGGATCCCCGGATATATAGGGGCCAACGGCAGTCCTGTCGGTAACGTTGCCGATATGGTAAACCGTGGTTTTGATGTGGAAGTCGGGTATAACAAGACCATCAATGATTTTGGTATTTCGGTTAATGCAAACTTATCTTATCTTGAAAACGAAGTAACCTATCTCGGAAATGATATCGAATATTTATCGGGAGGTGCTACCATTCAGTCCGGGACCTATCCGATTACAAGGACACAGGTAGGACAGCCTTACGGTTCGTTTTTCGGGTTCCGTACCGATGGCATATTCCAGAGTCGGGAAGAGATAGAAGCATATACGAACAGTGAAGGCGGACTTATACAACCCAATGCTGTTCCTGGTGATTTCCGGTGGAAAGACCTCAATGGAGACGGCACTATTACTGATGAGGATCGGGATTTTCTGGGGAGTTCCATTCCCAGGTATAACTTTGGGTTTACTGTTAACCTCAACTATAAAAACTTTGACCTCCTCATATTTGCCCAGGGCGCTGCCGGAAATAAGATTTTCCAGGGATTGCGCCGGCTTGATATAGCCAATGCCAATTATCAGGAAGATGCCTTAGGACGGTGGACGGGACCGGGAACGTCCGACAGCTTTCCGAGATTAACTACAAACGATTCCAATAAGAACTTCAGTAACCCGTCCGATTTCCACCTGGAAAAAGGAGATTATCTGCGATTCAAAACGGTGCAACTGGGATATTCCCTACCTACAGATGTCATAAAGCGTATAGGCCTGCAAAGATTAAGACTATATATAACAGGAGAAAACCTGCTCACCTTTACGGGCTATAGCGGTTTCGACCCCGAAATAGGAGGTGGAATATTCGGGATAGACCGCGGATTTTACCCGCAGGCCATTACGGGGATGGTAGGAGTTAATGTACAATTTTAAAAAAACAGGATCATGAAATATAAGATAAAATACACATTGGCCATTCTCGTTCCACTGGTGTTTACAATGTCCTGTAGCAAGGACTTTCTTGAAGTGGACCCAAAAGGGACAGCGCTGGAAGAAACATATTATGCCAATGAAGAACAGGCTTATTCCGGATTGGTGGCCGTCTACGATATTGTGGGTAAACAGGCACGTGGATTTGAAAATATGGTCACCATGATGAATGCCGGGTCGGATGACCATTATGCCGGGGGAGGAAGCGCTACCGACGGTATAGGAATACAGTCTTTTTCCAATTATTCCATAGATGCATCCACCATTCCTATTAGTTTCTGGAGCAATTTTTACCAGGGGATATTCCGGGCAAATGTGCTTCTGGAAAAACTCCCCGAAGTACCTATGGATGAAGACGTAAAGAAAAGGTTTATAGCAGAGACCAAAGCACTTCGCGGGTATTATTACTTTGAACTCGTCCGGTTATTTGGTAATATTCCGCTCATTACGGAACGCGTGGAAGCCAGCGAGACCTTTAATATCCCCCAGTCTTCACCGGAAGAAGTGTATGCACAGATAGAAACCGATCTCAATGAAGCCATTCCGGACCTTCCTGTCAGAATCACTGATTTAGGTACCGAAGCCGGCCGTTTCTCTCAGGGGACCGTACTCGCCATACTGGGGAAGGTTTACCTGTACCAGGGCAAAAACACGGAAGCTGCCACAACATTGCAAAAAATAAATGGCACACCGGGAGAAACCAGCGATTACGGGTATAAACTCCTGGATGATTATGCAGATTTGTGGGTGATAGAAAACAAATTCAATACCGAATCCATACTCGAAACCTCCCATACGGATAAAAGCAATGCGGAATGGGGAAACTGGGGGTCCGGGGCAGACGAAGGGAATTCTATAAATATAATGGTGAGCCCGAGAGGTTATAACCGGCCGGAAAACTCTTCCGCACCGGATTATATTTCCGGGTGGGGATTCAATATAATTACCAGGAGTTTATACGATGCACTTTCCGGCGATCCGAGGTTCGACACTACGATTGCCGAAGTGGGAGTATTAAAAGAACAAGGCGAGGCTAATTACGTTGCCAGTTATCAGGATACAGGTTACTTCCTGAAAAAATTCATGCCGCTTAATTCCGATGCCTCTACCGGGGGCGGGAACACGGAATTGAACTATAAGCAAAATGTATATGCGATCCGCCTGGCAGATACTTATCTCATGGAAGCCGAAGCACTTGGCGGTACCGGTGCAAGGGCACAGGCCTTACTCGATGCCGTAAGGGGCAGGGTCGGGCTTACACCGGTACCTGTTTCCATGGAGGCGATCATGCAGGAAAGGAGGCTGGAACTTGCCGGTGAAGGGCACCGTTGGTTTGATCTCGTACGTACCGGAAGAGCACCGTCCGTACTGGCCGGAAGAGGCTTTACCGCCGGAAAGAACGAAGTATTGCCCATACCGTTGCAGGAACTGGAAAATACGCTTATAGTGCAAAATCCGGGATATTAGATAAATTTGAATTGACCTAAGTGTCAGGCCGGAGAACCGGAAAATCGGGATAAATGATTTTCCGGTATCCCACCTGTAATTTCTAAATGAATAAAAATAAATTTAAAAATGCGCACCCTCCATCATGCTTTCCGTTTGCTGGTCTTAATGTTATTCCTGGCCTGTACTCCAGAAAAAAAGGCAGATTACAAAGCAGAATTATGGCTTACCACGACAGATAAAAGAGCACTGCCGGAACAAACCTCGGTAGATATTTCCCGCGATAGCGCTGTGGATATTGTTATTACCGTTGATCCTGCCAAAACATATCAGACTATGGATGGGTTCGGGTATACACTTACCGGGGGCAGCGCCCTGCATATCCATAATATGTCGGCAACTGCCAGAAGAAACCTTTTACGGGAATTATTCGGAACCGGTAAAGACGGTATAGGGGTGAGTTATCTTCGTGTGAGTATAGGAGCTTCCGACCTGGACGAGCGTCTCTGGTCCTATAACGATACTGCCGAAGGGGAAACAGACGAAGAGTTGAAGAACTTTTCTATGGCTTACGACACCTTACACCTTATCCCCGTACTGAAGGAAATACTGGAGATCTCTCCGGAAATTAAGATCATGGGATCGCCCTGGTCTCCCCCGAAATGGATGAAAGACAATAAGGACACCCGGGGAGGGAGCCTTTTACCGGAATATTACGACAGTTATGCCCGGTATTTTGTGAAGTACGTAGAAGGCATGCGCGACTATGGTATCCGTATCGATGCCGTAACCGTTCAGAATGAACCGCTGCATCCGGGAAACAATCCCAGTTTATTGATGCTTCCGGAACAGCAGGGAGAATTTATAAAGGATCATCTGGGACCTGTTTTCGAAGGTGCCGGAATAGATACGAAAATCATTATTTACGATCATAATGCGGACAGGCCGGATTATCCCATATCCATTCTCGATGATCCTGAGGCTGCAAAATATATAGACGGATCTGCCTTTCACCTTTACGGGGGAGAGGTCGGGGCGCTTTCGCGGGTGCATGAAGCTCATCCGGACAAGAACCTGTATTTTACCGAACAGTGGGTAGGGGCGCCGGGAGATTTTGCCAAGGAAATGGCATGGCATACCGAAAACCTCATTATAGGGGCTACCAGGAACTGGTGCAAAACGGTATTGGAATGGAACCTTGCCGCCGATGAAAACCAGGACCCGCATACCGACAGGGGGGGCTGCGACCGTTGCCTCGGAGCAGTGACCATTACAGGCGATCAGGTAACCCGTGAGCCCGCTTATTATATTATAGCACAGGCATCAAGGTTCGTACCGCCCGGCTCTGTAAGAATAGATTCGGATATTCAGGGAGCTATTGCCAATGTGGCGTTTAAGACCCCGGAAGGAAAATATGTTTGTATACTACAGAATACCGGGACGGAAGAACAAAAAGTTGCAGTGAAACTGGAACATCGTGCAGTTCCTGTAAAACTTGGTGCGGGGAATATAGGTACGCTGGTGATTAGCGTACCATAGGATAAAGCCGGACAGCCCGGGTTATGGCATAGGGCTTTTTATCCGGAAAGTATTGAGAACAGCAGGGATGTCCGGAAAGGATTCGGGGGAGGAAAAGGATTTACCTCATTTTAACCGGTTATATAAATTAATGAACCGGGAAATTATTATAACGACAGCTTGTTGATCCGCATCTGGTATTCATCAATAGCCTCGCGAACCATATCTACATTGTCGGATGCTCTTTGATGTGCTTCTTCCATCACTTTTTCCAGTTTACTGTCGGGAAACTGGAACAGATCTGTGATGACATGGTTTATTTTGTCGATGCTGCTTTCCTGGGTATTCTTTATATCTTCCAGTTTGGAAAGAATTTTTCGCATCTGCTCTAATTTATTCTCATCAGCCATAACAATTTGATTTAGAGTTAAAATATACTATTTTTCTTATAATTATACAAATGATTTTCTTTGCAGTACGATATGACTGACGGTGAATGGGGGATAAAACCCGGTAGGTTTTGTCGAAGGAAGAAGGACATCACAAAGCAGAATATCCCCGAAAAGACATTTCATAAATACTTTTCGGGGATATTTTTTATTTCCGGAAGAGAAATTTAAAGGTCCAGTTTCAATTGGTTCAGTTTCTCCGTAATTTCCGTAATTTCGTCTTCGGAAAGCGTTTTTTCCGTAGCCTTAGCATTCTGTACTGCCTGGGCCTCATTCCTGGCACCTACAAGGGCAATGGTAATAGCCGGTTGCTCCAGGGTCCAGAGAACGGTAAGCTGCCCGAGTGTCAGGCCCTTGGCATCTGCTATCGGTTTTATGCTTTCAAGGAAGGCATTGGTACGCCTCAGGTTTTCGTCTTTAAAATAGGGGTTGGAAGCCCGGTGGTCGCCCGGGGCAAACTGATGTCCCGGTTTTAATTTTCCGGTCAGCAATCCACGTTGCATGGGGCTGTAGGCCAGGATACCTTTTTGATGTTCCAGGCAATACGGAACCACGTCTGTCTCTATGTCTCTCTGTACCATGCTGTATGGAACCTGGTTGGAAGCCAGGGACACATATTTTTCTGCTTCGGCCATTTGTTCGGCATTATAATTACATACCCCGGCATAGCGTACTTTTCCCTGCTCTATGAGTTTCGCAACCGCTTCCATAGTTTCCTGTATAGGCGTCGTGGAGTCGGGCCAGTGTATCTGGTAGAGGTCAATATAGTCCGTGCCCAGCCTTTTCAGGCTGTCCTCACATTCTTTAATGATGCTTTCTTTTCCTGCATATTTATAAATATCAATATCACGACCGGCATTATCTTTACTGCTAAAGCCGAAATCCCCTTTTACCAGGTCCCAGCGCATACCGTATTTGGTAAGGATCTGTACTTTATCCCGCGGAATGTCTTTAATGGCCTCACCCACGATCTCTTCGCTGGTGCCCTGGCCGTAAATAGGAGCGGTATCAATAGAAGTAACTCCCAGTTCGTACGATGCCCGGATGGCACGTACCGCATCTTTACGTTCGGTACCGCCCCACATCCATCCCCCGGCGGCCCAGGCACCAAAGGTAACAACGGATACATTGAGATCGGTATTTCCTAATTTTCTGTACTTCATAACTTTTTTTAATGTATTTATTAGTGATTTGTGTATGTATATAAAATATCAGTCCGGTTTTTCTTCGGGCATATAATCTCCCTTTGTACTATTTGCTGTCCCGCACTGCCCTGACTTCTTCTTTCGCAACCGGCCCGGCAGTATTGCCAAAGCTGGTCCTGATATAAGAAAGCACCTGTGCCACCTGCCGGTCATCTAAAAAACCGTGAGGGGGCATGACGTTGGCATAGGTCTGTCCGTTGACTTCCAGGCCGGAATCCGAGCCATTGAGGACAATGGCTATGAGCCGGGTTTTATCTCCGGTTACATAATCTGTTTTATGTAGCGGAGGGTTCAGGTTGGGTACTCCGCTGCCGTTGGCCTGGTGACAGGTGGCGCAATATTGCCTGTATATTTTTTCACCTTCCGGGTAGGATGTCGATTCTTGCTTTCTCTCCCCCGGTTTTGTGCCGTCTTCTCCTGTTGTTACGGACATTTTAGTATCCTTTTTCTCAGCACTGTTTTTGCATGCCGTAACCATACCGCAAAATATGGTAATACAGCTTAATGTATAAATAAGATGTTTCATATATGGAACAGGCAAACTATTTTCCGCTGTATATTATCCTGTAAATGGTTCCGTTGGCATCGTCGGAAACATACAGCGAACCGTCGGGGCCCTGGGCCAGTCCGCACGGGCGGTGTTTTGCATCTCCGGGAGACATTACCGGGCCGGTTCCCGCAAAGCCGTTGGCAAAAACTTCCCATTCGCCCGAAGGTTTACCCGCTTGGAAAGGAACAAAGGCCACCATAAAGCCTTCCTGTTCTTCCGGGGCCCTGTTCCAGGAACCATGGAACGCCACAAAAGCCCCGTTCTTGTATTTTTCCGGGAACATACTCCCTGTGTAAAACAGCAGGTCATTCGGTGCCATATGAGCGGGGAAAGCCACAAGGGGATCTATAGCATCCTTTCCTTTTCCTTCTTCAGCCTCCTTTTTGCCATCTCCCCCGTATTCCGGGCTGAGGATCTTTTTGCCCTGCTTCTGATCATAATACACATAGGGCCATCCGGCATCGTCACCTTCCTTTACCTTATACAGGGTTTCCGCCGGGAGTTCTGCGGAAGCCTCCGTATCATACAGTTCCGGGAACAGGTCGTGCAGATTATCCCTTCCGTGTTGCATGACATAGAGGGAATTGTCCTGCTTGTTCCAGTCCAGTCCAACCACATTCCGCAGTCCCGTGGCATAACGGGTCCCTTCGCCGTAAGACTGTTTCATGGCGTTGGCCTTGAACTTCCAGATACCTCCGGCAGAATCCAGTATGGTACACGGGTACATTCCGGGCGAATCCTTGGTCCGGTCCCTTTCCTGGCAGGCATTGGAATAAGCCCCTATATTTACATATATATTCTCGTTCTCATCCAGGACAATAGATTTGGAATTGTGCTGACGGCGGTCAATTAGTCCGTGGACTATGGTATCGGGGACGTTTGTATTTTCCGGGAGTTCATCGGCATTAAGGGTATACCGGAAAACCGATGTATTGGAAGAGGCATAAAGGTAATTCCCCTTGAGAGTGATCCCCGTTCCGCCATAATCCCCGAAGCCGGTTTGGCTGTCGGCCCTGCCGTCCTGGTCTTTATCAGAGAGGATAACAATTCCTTTTCCGTCTTTGGGCCGGTTCAGCTTTACGAGGACATCCCCGTTTTTATTGACAACCAGATGCCTTGCGGTTCCGATACTGTCCGCTACTTTCAATGCCCCGAACCCGTCGGGGAGTTTTAGTTCCGCATTATCTTCGTCCGGCAGGACGGCCCCGTCCTTTTTGTCCTCTTTGGTAGAGCAGGAAAGGGTTCCCAGGGCAAAAGAAGTTACTAATGGAATATACCACCAGGGGGAAGCGGAAAAATGTGTTCTCATAGAATAAGTTTTTAAGTTTTTATTATGTAGTTCTATTAAAATTTACTGCAATAAGTTATTAAAAAATTATTTATCGTTCCTGCGACGGACGGCAACCGTAGACAGACTTGTACAACCTGGAAAAATGGGAGATATTTTCGTATCCCGTCTGATAGCAGATCTCCGAAACGGACAGGGTAGTGGACTTCAGTAATTCTTTGGCTTTGGCCATTCTCTTTTCCCGTATCCATGCAGCCGGATTGGTCCGGTATATGGCATGAAAGTCCCTACGGAAACTGGATAAACTCCTTCCGGAAAGGTAAGCGAGATCCGAGAGGGACACAGGGTTCAGATAGTTTTCTTCCATGATCCTGGTAATGTCCGTCCGTACCTGTTGTTTGAGCTGTATAAGCTGTAATAGCAGGTTCTTGTCCGCATTGGCTATACCGTAGAGGAGTTCCAGCATTTTTATGCGGATCAGCCCTTTGTTTATTTGAGCAGGACTACGGAAAAAAGGTTTTACGGACTCTAAAAATCTTAAAAGTCTTTCGCCAAAGGGGCGGACCGAAACCTGTGCCATCTCCGCGGTTTTAAGTGATTTTACCGAAGCCATCCGTATGAAATCGACAATGAATTCGTCCTTCAGGAAGAACATCATGCTTTCGTATGCAAAATCCTTTTCCGGGTTCCCCTGTTTACGGGATTCGATAGCAATGGCTTTCTTCAGGAGTATCATCTCGTTTTTGTTGACGGTATAATCCGTATTTCCGAAACGTATATGGTGCGTTCCTTCCAGGACAAAAAGCAGGAAGTGATTTTCCAGGAACATGGTGTTTTTTTTGTCATGTGCTTTTGTACACGATTCGACGATAGTAACACCGTTGAGTTGCAACGTGCTCTGGTAATACGGGGCTTTTTCCAGCTCTACCGGGACCTTTACGGCTTTCTTAGGTTCTATCATAACAAATTCATATCTGTTCTGTTGTGTTACCGGAAACAAGAAGCCTGGATGTTTTTCTAAATGGCAATTACTACCGGAACATCCGTAAAATAATACGGGGTCCCGGTAACGATACTGTTCTTGTCGGGGACAACACGAAGACAAAAGTAACTAACAAACGACAGACCGGACAGACTTTTAAATTCAAAAAATATGACTATACGTGTCTTTAATATAGACGATATTTTTCCCCGGAAGGATTAAAAGTAAAGCAGTTTTTTATAAGACAATACGTTTACCACTGCGTGCAGATTGCCTGGCCGCTTCCAGTATTTCCACTACAATAAGATTGTTTTCCAGCGAAGAAAGGTCATTTTTGGTAGTGATCTTACCAGACAAAGCCGCTTCCAGGTAAGCTATCTGGTCTTTGAAATAGTCGCCCGGCAACGGAACGTTTTCAGTGTTCTGAACACTGTTTCCCGCAAGGAGTGTATCTCCGTCCACCGCATGCAGGGACGAATTTTTGCCGTAGACCTGCAGGTCTTTAATGCCGTAAGACCAGTTCCAGGAAGCCTGTATGATACCGGTAGCCCCGTTTTTGTATTCTACCAGTACAGTGGCATCGTCATCGACATCAGGATAGATATCCGGTTTTAGTTGACGGGTTATTGCAGTTACGGCAATGGGTTTCTCCCCGTTCATCAGCCAGGTCATCAGGTTGGCGCCATAGCACCCGAAGTCCATCAATGCCCCTGCACCGTTCTTTTCCGGGTCGGTAAGCCAGTTCAGAAAATCTTTACTACAGCCTATTTCTTTAGGCCCCTGGTGCCCATCTTTGGCAATCATTCTTTTTACCGGGCCGAAACCTTTCCGTTCTGCCTGTTGTTTCAGCATCTGGTTGCTACCGTACCAGGTGGTCTCGTAATTGGTAAATACTGGAGTGTTGTTTTCCCTGGAAAGAAAGGCAATCCGTCGGGCCTGTTTGTTATTTATAGCAAGGGGTTTTTCTACCATGAGCGGAATTTTTCTTGGCAAACATCTTTCCGCCACATCTATGTGTTCTGAAATGGGATTATAGGCGAGCACCACATCCGGCTGTGTGTTTTGCAGCATTTCTTCTACGGTATCATAAAAGAGGGCATCCGGCAGATCGTAATTTTTTTGCAGCCGTTTTATAAGGCCTTTATCGGGCTCGGCAATGCCCGTGATATTTACCCGGTGCTGCCTGTATTGGTTTAAAAGGACATGAATGTGGTCGTGGTTCATTCCGGCTACGGCTACATTCAGGAGTTTATCCTGTCCTGCCGCATGTTGAAGGGAGAGTGCAAAAAATAATAGGCACCATGAGATTACCGGTTTTAATTGTCGTTTCATTAAAATATGTTTTTGTATACGATCTGTTCTGTTCCTTACGGTCGAAGGAAAAACAGAGGCTGTATAATTTTGGTTTTAAAACAGAAAGGGGACGACTTTGCATGTCGTCCCTTCTGCAACTTTATAACTGAGAAACTGATATACCATATTTACCTTACCCGATGACTTTTTCGGAAGTCCCGAGATATTTTGTAAAAGGCTGTGCCAGCAGTCTCTTCCCGGTTGCTTTTTTAATGGCATTGGCCAGGGCCCCGCCTGCAGGTGGCAGCGCGGGCTCTCCAAGTCCCGTGGGAGAGAGTTCATTTTCTATGAAATGCACTTCTACTTCAGGGGCTTCCTGCATCCGGATAAGCCGGTACTTCTGAAAATTGTTTACCTGTGGCGCTCCGTTGTCAAAGGGAAGGTCACCGTACATGGCATGTCCGATACCGTCTATAATACCGCCTTCCACCTGGTTCCTGGCACCGGTGGGATTGACCACAATACCACAATCTACAACACAGGTCACTTTTTTAACCGAAGGCATTCCCGAATTTTCATCCATACGAATGTCCACAACTTCGGCTACATGGCTGTTATGGCAATAGTAGGCGGAAAAGCCGCGGTGTATACCCGGAGGGGCAGGTTTGTCCCAGCCCGATTTTGCAACTGCAGTACGAATGACCTCCTGCATACGTTCCGGGGAATACTGTATTCTCTCGTCGGTAGTGCCCTTTACTTTCTCGAGCAGGTCCAGCCGGATCTGAATAGGATCGGCTCCGATGATCTCAAACAGTTCGTCCAGGAAACTCTGCTCGGCAAAAGCCAGAAAATTGGTATAAGGTGCGCGCCATGGAGCCGTGGTGATATGGCTTTTGTAGTTGGCCACGTCTACCTGGTAATTTTCAATAGCCCCGGCAGGGAAGAAGTTTGGAATCAGGCCATACATATTACTGTTGATAGCAGCTTCCTTGAGGTGATAACCGGTAATTTTTCCGTCTTTTACGGATGCTGCGATCCTGTATTTGATCGCCGGGCGGTACTGTCCGCAGGTCATATCGTCCTCACGGGTGTAAAATACTTGTATGGGTTTACGGATGGCATCGGAGATCTTGGCAGCTTCCATAACAAAATCGCCTATCAGTCTCCTGCCGAAGCCCCCACCCATACGGGTCATGTTCACACTTACTTTTTCTATGTCAACGCCCAGTTCTTCCGCCACAGCTTTTTGGCTTCCTTCCGGGGTTTGTACGGGACCTGTCAATTCCACTTTATCGTCCGTAACATTGGCAAAAAAGTTCATGGGTTCCATACAGGAATGCGGGAGGAAGGGCGATTCGTAGGTACGTTCAATAACCTGGTCGGCCTCCGCAAAGACTTTTTTTATGTTTCCGTCAGACCGCAGGGTCTCAAAATTATTTCCGTCCAGGAGCCCCAGTAAAATACGGTCGTGATCTTCCGTACTTTCCAGTTTTTCACTGTCCCATTCGGCCTGTAGCTTTTCTTTTCCTTTTTTAGCTGCCCATGTGTTGGTAGCTACAACTGCGATCTTGTCGCCGAACCGGAATACATCGGTGACACCACTGACCTTTTTGGTTTCCGAATCATCGAACGACACCAGTTTACGGCCAAATGCCGGCGGACGCATGACACAGGCATAGTGCATTCCTTCCTGCCGGTAATCCAGTCCGAATAAAGGTTTGCCACTGATTATTTTATCGATATCCACATTAATGGCATCGTGTCCTATGATCTTATATTCCGCAGGTTTTTTAAGCGGTGCATTTTCTTCTATTTCCAGGGTAGCTGCTGTTTTTACCACATCCCCGTAGCCAAGCTTGTCGCCACTGGCATTGGTAATTACTCCGTTTGAAGCTTTACATTCTCCCGGAGATACATTCCATTGTCTTGCTGCAGCGTGGATAAGCATTTGCCTGGCATTGGCCCCGGTTTGCCGGAGGATGTCCCATCCGTACCGTATGGACTGGCTTCCCCCGGCAACCTGGCGGGTAAAGTTTTTGGTATCCAATGGCGCCTGTTCCACATAAACATCATTCCAGGGGATATCCAGTTCTTCCGCAACGATCATTGGCATGGAGGTTTTTACACCCTGACCTATTTCCGGATTGGGGGAGAAAATGGTAACTTTTCCGTTATCGGCTATTCTTATATATGCATTGAAGTCATTAAAGTTCAGTTCGGAAATATCCTGTGGCATTTTGGTTTCCGGCTTGCAGGAGTTCAGGAAGTTGACCCCTATAAGTATACCTCCGCCGGCCAGTGCAGTCGTACGCATAAAGGAACGTCTGCTGAACGTGGTTTTCGTTAAAGTTTCTGTCATAATGGAAAATGTTTTGGGGTTAACTCATTTTTTCGGAGGCAAGCGCTACCGCTTTTTCAATACGTACATAGGTAGCACAACGGCATATATTTCCCTGCATGGCTCCACGGATATCTTCACGGGAAGGATTGGGATTGTGGCTTAAAAAAGCGGAGGCCGTCATAATTTGTCCGGCCTGGCAGTATCCGCATTGCGGTACATCGGCTTCTTTCCAGGCCTGTTGTACCGGGTGGGAATTGTCTTCCGAAAGCCCTTCGATAGTGGTGATATGGCGGTCTTCAACCTGACCGACCGTAAGCAGGCAGCTTCTTGTGGCATCTCCGTCGAGATGAACGGTACAGGCACCGCATTGTCCTATACCACAACCAAACTTGGTACCTACCAGTTGCAATTCGTCCCGTAAGACCCATAACAGCGGAGTGTCGCCTTCGACATTTACCGTATGGGGTTTACCATTTACAGTAATTTTAAAAGCTGGCATAATGAAGTTAGTTTAGTAGTTAATAAGTCAGTGTATTTTTATTTGCCCCAATAAGGTAAGGATAATTTGGTTTTAACCTTATTTTGTTAAGGGTTGTTTAACACTTTTAACACCCGGCGGGGTACTTTGACTTTTATAAGACAATGATTTTGGATTTTTAGTTAACCTTAAAAACCCACCTGCTTTGCAGGTGGTCATGTTCTGATGGCTATGCC
>NZ_RJTM01000170.1 GCF_003725735.1 Sinomicrobium pectinilyticum
AACCGAAACGCATGGCACTAACCAACCGTTTTCACTGGCACAAATTGTTCCGAGATATCCAGTGATTTCGATATTGGAAAACTACCAATAATAATACATATAAATCAATTGAATAAACATTCTTTCAACCTTAACCAACATTCTTCTTTTTTAGCCCATTCACCATATAATGCTCCAGGTGCATTCTTTTTTATAAACTGTTCTACCTGAATCATTAAACTATAAATTATACCACTCAATTCTTCAGATACTCTTTGATTTCTCCAAATATCAAATAGATTTATTTGAGAGCCTTTTCTAACAGATAGTAGTGCAAGAGTATAAGGAACTGTAATATATCTCATGTCTCCAATAGAATTCGGTTTTATACCGTATAGTTTTTCCGCCGTTCTAAATAAAATAGTCTTTGCAATTACATCTTCAAAATAGGCATTACTTAGATCCTCGGTAATATTATATGCAATAAAATGCGCATAATTTTTCTGACTACCTCTAACAACTATATGTGGTCCAATAACCATCTTGTCATCAACATACACTTCATTCCATGTATTAATATACTTGGCTAAAAGCTCTTTAGTAATAAATTGATTTTTAGGGTTTTTTAGGTCAAATGCCTTCAGTTTAGATTTTGTTGTCCCTTCTCTTAATCTTGCATTTCTATATTGACCTCTCGCTCTTTCGTAAAACCATCTTGTCTGATGTGATTTACCGCTAACAGGGGGAGCCCATGTATTTCTGGATAGTTTTTCAAGTTCAACATGAAATGGTGTATTGGAACTAAGATCTGAGATAGAGACTTTATTTTGAGTATTAGCATACTCTGCGATACGGCTGACTATTTCTGTAAAATTATTCTTGTCTTTTATAACACTCAATTTGACTTGGACTACAATATCTTTTATATCCGCCTTATCCTTCTTCCATGTGTGATATATAGATGCTGTTGTCTGCCCTCCATTTACGATCTGGAGATCTTTTACAGATTCAATCAAATATCCCTTTTCTGTCTTTTTGAGCCTTAAATCGTCAGCAGTGGCTGCAATACCATTATTAAAAGCCAGAAACATGTGTGGCTCTTTCTGGATAGTATTTCGTATTCCTTTATTTATTTTTCCAGTAAATTGTAAAAAAGACCTCACGTTCTGTTCTAAGAGTCTGGCTCCATATTGCTCATAAACGGAGACAAGTGCATGTCCAGGGATTAAAGCCAGGTAAGACTGATATTCAGGATTATTTATATCCGCTTTAATACATGGTACTTCAAAACCGTCCTGTTCAAAATCAATTTCAATAGGGATATATTCTTTTTCTGAAATATTGAAGAGATAATTCAGGTCAATCACTCTGAAAAAAACAGGAATCTCATTCAATTCTTTTTGTGAAGGAATCTCCCCGTTATAAATGCCGTCGGTTAAGATGAATATATTTATTCTTACTAGGTTTTCCCTTAGTTCTGCTGACGCATTTAAAGTATGTGCAAAGTCAAATATCTCAGATGATTCTTCCAGGCTATTTGCATATTCTCTATTATCAGCTTTTTTCAAAAAGGAAAGTAATCGTTTTGCTGCATTATCAATATCTGATTTCTGTATACGTAAAGGTTCTTCCGTACACTTAAATACTGTAACAAAAAGATCGAGGGTTTCATAATTATCAGCAATAGCATAAGCATTTATTTTATGACGGTTTCTTGGCACGATACTTTCATGGAAAGAAATCCTGACATCTGCAGTTTCTCCTCCTTCCGACAAAAGAGCAATTGCCTGAGTAGTAAATAACTGCTCTAATGAACCTCCTTCTTCATTTGAAAGCTGTTCTGACCGAATATCCTGTAATAATTCGGTATAAAACCGGTTGAGTTCCTGTTGTGCCATAATTAAATCAGTTCAGATATTTTTTTTCCTTCAGCAGTGTAAATTTCATCGAACATAAAATTTTCATAAAAAGTATATGATGTGTTGGGTTCTGCTGAAATATGAAATATAGATCGGCACAATTTCTCCAAAGAGGAATAATTGTTCTCTAAAATCTCAAAATTTGAAAAATTATATCCTCTTGTTCTATATTGAGTATGAAAAACTGCATTTAAAAATATTTTATGAGTACCGTATTGAAAGTACCTCAGATTACTTCTTAATTCAAATCTATAATAGTAGCTATCATTCTTGAAATCATTTTTAATACTGTACATCTGAATTGCTTCAGTATCTTTCACAGATAATATGACTTTTGAAACTATTTTCTGAAGTTCATCTAAAATTTTAAATCCAGTAATGAGTTCTGTTTTAAATATTGAAGATTTCAGATCATCATGAGAAAGAGGATTTAGTAACCGGTTTTTGATTCCAGTCAGCTCTTCAATAAGTGGAAATCGAATTCCATATTGATTAACCAAGCTTTTAAACTGATCTATCATTTGTTGTAAAGAGATAAATCTGAAAGTATCTACATCTGTATCTTCTTCCTTTTTTAATTTATAAAACCATGCATTATCATTTTCTGAAATTGAAAGACTTCTTTTTGATAAAGCGATTACACTATTGTCTCCCGATATACCATTAAAATCTGGATATAAAACATTTTCAGGAAGAATTCTCTTTAGCTCTTTTTCAAATGCCTTTCGCAGATAATTGGCACAGGCAGGATAATCTCCTTTTGTCAGATGATACTCTGCTCTTTCTCTATACGTATCGGATTTGCGTATAAAGGGACGTTCAATATCATGACTATGGTTATCTACATAAAATTCTGTTTTTTTCCAACCTTCAAGATATGGTTTAGCTACATTAAACCATTCTCTGTCATAAGTCGTGAGGAAAATCTGAGTATCTTTAAATGAACTGCCATCTCCCAGATTATCCGCAGTAAGTATTTTCAGTAAAGGAATTCTATTAGTCATATCCAGCCCGATAAAGATATCGTCCAGGAAAAGAATTTTTAATTCTGCAGGAGGAATGCATAGTTGATGCGCCAGAAATACAGAGATCGCTATAGCTGTAAGACGGGCTTCGTTCAGCATATCATCATGTTCTGGCAAGTGTTTACCAAAAAGCTTCACTTTAAATGATATTGTTGGATGATTCAGTGCGTTATCATTTATTATCCCATCTGTATATTCTATCTTCAAACTGCATTCTTTGTGAAAAAAAGCAAGCAGCATATTTGCTTTCGTTTCAAGCTCTCCGAAAAGAGCTGTAACATTGGTATTGTAATCCGTCAGAGCTTCCTGATCCAATCCTCCACATTTAACCCAGAGATTTTTATAAGCTATTTTATTTTCCGGTTGTGCCGGTGCAGGAACAACCATATCTGAGAATAATCCATCTTGTCCAAGAAATAAAGAAACCAAATCGGGTTCCTGATTATCCTGCCTGAAATGTAGTTTGAGCAAATCTCTATAACTGATAAATCCATTGGTAATATTTGTCTGAGTAATATAGTTTGTATTACCGCCCGATTCATTATTAACCAATAGGTATTGATTACCATCAGAGGAAAACCTATGATGGCTATTATCATCAATTTCTATATCAATAAAGGGCTCATCCGAAGTATTCCCTGCTTCATAAAACAAGTTTTTCTGAAATGGTTGCGGATTTAATGCTGCATTAAAAAAATCTTTTAAAGCCCGAAAAAGTGATGATTTCCCGCTTCCGTTTTCACCATATATCAGTAAGTTCTCTCCGTTAGGGAGATCTATCTTATAACGTGACGATTCCTGATCACCATTTACCAGGAACGCCCTGTAATTGCTGATATGTATACGTTTAATTTTCATTCGTCAGCGTTTGGTAAATAAGTTTGAATTCAGGAACTGTATTTATGGCATACACTGCTTTTTTTACAGTACTCTGCGGAGCATTCAGTATCTGATAATAGCTTTTTACTTGTTCTATATCGTTATTATATGGCTCGAGGTTTCTTAATTCCGAAAGAACACTTAAGCGGTTATTTTTAAATATTTCCGGAAAATAAATCTCAAAGACAGCTACATCCATAACATTCATAAAGTATGAACTGATTACCCTTTTTTCTCTTGATACCTGATCTTGCTGAAGATGTAATATACTTTTTACCAAGGCAATTATTGCTATTGTATATTGAGTGTCAGTAACAACCGGAAATTCTCTGATTAGTATTTCCATTTTTTCTCTTTTTCGGTCTATATTGTAGAAGGCAAAAAGTGCAGAATTGAACAATGCCAGTAAATACTCCAAAGCTAGCTCTGAACTTTGAACAGTCAGGCAATTACTATCGGCAACAAAACCACCATCAGAAAGTGTAAACTTTTGATCAGTATATATAACAGGAGCTATGATACTTTTCCTTTTTGTCAGTATCTCTCCTGCATTTACGACCTGAAAATCAGGATAAGGTTTTGTATAGTATCTGTTAATATCTTCTGCTCTGATTAAAGGAACGCTGTCTTCTGTTGGTTCCAGTACTGCAACAGTTTTCGTTTCTCCTACATTATACTCTTTACTGTAACTTATGTTAATCCCTTCTTCAAAATCAAGTGAAAATTCTTTATTGAAGTTTTCTTTATCTCTCATCCTTCTAAGGAGAAATGCTTTCATTTCACTGTCTTTTTCTTCTGTTTCGGCTACCAAAGGATCATCAATTTCTTCTTCATCCAGCTCATCAGGATAATCCAATATCTCCTTTAGAAACTGCTCGTTGACTGCATATTCTAAAGAGAATGCATCTTTCATTTCAGGGAAACTAATAGCCAAACCAATAATAGGTACAGAAGAAAGATTTGGCTTATTATCATCTGGTTGAGGATCTAAAAAATAAATAATTAATAAACCATTTTCTTCTGGCCGATTACTTTTAATTTGTAGAGGAGCGGGATACTTTATTTTTGAAACATCTCTATCAAAACGTCGTGCTATAAAGATTGATTCATTTAAAGCCTTATCAATCTGTTCATCTGTCAGGTCAATATATTCATGTCTTGGATCTATAATATGAGATTTATTAACCATATAGTAGCTTTCTTTCGAACTAGAATCTGTTCTTCTTGTCAATCCAACTTCAACATCATTATTAATTTTTGTTTTCTTGTTAGTTGTTGTATTATTAATAAGAGCCACTGTCCAGTTAATAAGTAGATTCTTTTTTCGTTGCTCTTCTATAAATCTAATTATGAGTTCTGTATTGAAACTTAGTTGATCTGTTTTATAGCCATCAAGGTATTCAATTATTTTATCGCTATTATTATGTTTTATCCAAACAAAATGATTTCTTAATGCTGGGTCTGAATTAGGTATTCGATCTGGAAATCCTAACTCATTTATAAATTTTAATGTATGGTTATAGTTTTCCAAATGCAGAGGATCATTCTTCTTAAAAGTATATGTTTCCTCCAAAACGCTTGAAAAGTTTAATCGCATTATATGTTTATAACGAAACTTATTGGCAGCAGTTATAACAAGTGATCCTGGATGTGTTCTTACCTTGAGCCCAAAGTCCGCTGGGGTTTTATCAAGATCGCTCATTCTATCAAATTCAGCCCGCATTTCTTCCGTAGCCACTGTAATATGTTGATACCATTGGATAAGCTCATTACTCGTAAATAATCTGCACAAATCCAGATATCCTGGACGGTAACCAAACCATCTGCCCATCTGCATCAATGTGTCGTACATTTTTGACGCACGAAGGAAATACGTAATTGTCAGACCTTCAAGAGTAAGTCCCCTAGAAAGTTTATTACCCCCAACTGCAATTACAGAAAGTCCATTTTTATTATCATAATAATCAAGTGGCCGGATATTTTTATGTTCAAGCCCCTCAACTTTTGTATCGCCATGTACAGATCTGACTTCTATTTTAGCTACCGCAGGATATAGATGAGATTCTATATCCATCCAAGACATTTCTTTTATGGATGGATCTTTGACCATTGGATTAGCTATAATATTTTTTGTAATGGGTACAAATTCTTCATTCCATAGATGTTCAAGTTCTCTCAGGAATGCATTATCATTAAATTCTACTAAACGTGCATAAGTTTTTACCTGTTCTTCCACCAAACGGCCGATCCTAGCCTGCCATTTTATAAACCTTGTCACGTGTATCAACATTGAGTTATGTTCCTTTTCCTGACCACGGGCTCTTCTGGCTGCACATGATAAAAAGAAACATTTTATTGCTTTATTAAGGCTTGGCGGGAGTTCATCAGGTTTCTCATCATCCATTTTATGCCCATCCTTTATATAATTTAAATAGTCATCTACAGGTTCTATTAAATCAATCAATGGATAGGCCGGGTTGTCATAATCTTCAATGGATTCAATAGTCTCAATACCAAAAATTTTTTCTGGTCCGATGTAGTTAGAAGGAGCTGGTATATTAACAATAAAGTTTTTTGGAAAAATGTCTTTTCCTAAAGATAGAGGTATATTATGTACGTTATAATCAAGTCCTTTGACATCATCATCTGTATATTGCTTAATGAAAATATTTGCATAAGGAGTAGCTGTATAACCAATATAAGCACTCTGTTCAAACAATTTCAACATAGAACGGATACAGGCATTGATTCCTGAAACATAGTTTTTACTGATATTAATGGATGCATTATCTGCCTCGTCATCAATAACCAGCAAAGGTAGATTTTTGATCTGCTTTTTTCCATCCTCCATTGTTTCTGCTCTGGTTGCCAGCCAGCCCAGCAGATTTTTCATAACAGAAGCATTTTTCTTGATGACCAGTACTATTGGATCATTACTACGAATATTTATACCTGAAGTCTCAGAAGCCCTTCGATTGAAATCTCCATTAATTTCATTGGTAGTCAGAGAGTGTGCTACCAGATTAGGGTCAATCTTACCAACACCGATTCTATTTGTGGTTTGAGTTATACTTCGGGCTTGCTGGGTATCAAATCCTAGAAACCCTTCATCAATACGAAGCTGGGTCTGTGAACGTAAGGTATTGTGAATCCCTGCTAATACAATAATCAACCTATATCCGGTATCCGATGCCTTACATATCAACCCAATATAGTTTCCGGTTTTTCCGGATTGTACATGACCGACAATTAATCCTCTTTTATCAAAAGGAATATTGCTTCCCGGGCGAATTAATCTGTCAAGAATATCATCCGTCAGATTGTCCATTTTATTCAGTGTGTCCGGAGCATAATTCTTTTGTTCCAGCAACCTTCTGTAACGATTCCAGAATTTCCACGGTATTTCTGCTTTTGCATTTTTTATCCAGGGAATTCTCTTTTTATCTTCTTCAGCGTCCAGTATACGGTATTGGTCAGAAAAGACAGTATATAATGATTCCAGTTCTTCACGGAGAGTTGTCAGTTCATGCGCAGGAAGAAAGAATAGTTTATTTACATTCTCTACCGTATTTTTTATTAAATCGGCATTCATACTTTCGGTTAATCCCGAAAGCATCGTAATACATACATTTTTTGCCTGTTGATAATTACTCATAGACATTCAATTAATTCCGGATATTCATTAAATGGTTCAATCAGCAATAATCTGCTTTTTGCCTGCTCCGGGGTGTTATTATTATTATTCAATAATGACTTATATACTGTTTTCAGTAATTCTTTCAGTTCATTAGAAGCTGCCATTTTTTCAAACGGTCTGAAAAATGAATCGGGGTTTTCAGATTCATTGATAACAATCAATGGAACCGGTAGTGTTTCTTCCAGCAATCTGAGAAGCGGTTTTATAGTTTTAATATCCATTGATGTAATGAAAGGATGTTCCTGATTTATCTCGTAATAGCGTTTCCCATCCTTTTGTTTTTCTATCCATACAGGTTGAAAATACTGAGTTCCGGAATTCCGTTGAACAACCTTACCTCTGTGCCTGTAAACCTCAACAGCCTGAGCTTTTACTTGGGAAGCATAGGCTTTCAGATTGTCTTTTAGTCCGAAAGGAGCTCTTGCTACCGATTTCTTAATATCAATCTGCCATTCTCCGTCCAGACTATTCGGCAGGTCAATCATTATTCTTGCGAGCTTGAAGTGTTCTTCTTTTCTAAACAGCCCCAACCATTCTCCACTAACCAGCATCCGTTCATTCCTGTATACATAAAATCCCTGTTGTGCATTCCAGCCTCTTACACCTTCAGCATTTCTGAATTCTTCCGGCGTGAGTTTGGATTTATGAGGTAGTACAAAACCTCGTACTATAATCTTTCCATTGTGCAGAGGCTCTTCAGGAAAATTCTGTGTTGCTGTATGATGTATCAGAAAAGGATTCCATGCCTCAACTTCTCTGCCACTGAAGAATATTTTTATTTTATTGCCTTCGATGTATCGATGAAAAACAGTTGCGATATGTTTTTTGACACGTTCCATCGTTTGAAGAAATTTGTTATAAGCTTTTTGATTCTCAGCGGCTATTCCTTTCAACAGATGATCCAGGTCCTGCCAGATGACAATCGTTCCTGAAGATAAATTCTGAATTTGCTCTTGCCAGTTTCCATTGGGTAGTGATGCTATTAGTTTCCACTCTTTTGCATGATGATATACATAATCAAGATCCCATGTCCAGAAAACAGGTTCTTTCGATTGTTTTTTGGAAATGACCGTGTACTTTCTGCATTGTGAGAATGAGGCGGTTTTCAATCCCAGACCAAAACGACCAAGATCATTTACATCCCGTTCTTCATTAGGGTCTCTGGAACCAGGACGCATTGCATTAATCAATTCATCATTCGTCATACCACAACCATCATCTTTCAATGAAAATGTGGTGGCTGCTCCATTCCAATCAAAATCTATCCATATATTTTTTGCTCCTGCCGATATTGAATTATCCAGTATGTCCGCAACAGCTGCTTCCATACTATATCCCACAGCTCTGAACGATTCAAGCATATTAACTGCAATTGGTGCAGCATCAGCGGTTGGATATTTTGAATAGTCTGTAATCATGATAAATTCGTTTTAAGCTGTCGGATTTCAGTAGATGATACTGTCCAGTTCACCTGAATGACAGTCTGCAAATTTCTCTTAGGAGAGAGTTTTTCATATGGATTATTAATAACAGTAATAACCGGAACTTTATCAATATTACTGACAAGAACTAGATAATAATCGGTTTTCATTATACCCGCTGTTTCCCATTCTTTCCCTGTAATTAATATTCCTCCTTCATCTTCCAAAAACCCTTTAACTTCTATGGCATAAACTTGTCTATCAGACACTATAATCTGAAAATCGTATCCACAACCGTAGTCTCTCATATCCATAAAGTCTTTTCCCTGAGGAATATTTTTCTGACCAGATTTGAACCATTCCATAAAGATTTCTTCGGCCTTTTTTCCAGTGATATTCCTTGGAACATATACCCGTTTTTTCTTTTTTTCTTCAGGTAGAATTGCCATAAGCAGCTCTAAATCTTCTGACTTTTCAATATCTTTTGCCAGAATATCCAGAACAATACTTTGGAGAGTAGGCTCATCAATATCCTGCAAGGCATTGATAGTATTAATTATACTCATAGTCATGGGTCTTTTGTGCCATCCTTTACGATGCGGATGGGCAACATCAAACTCATCACGTCTGAATTTAATATAATTAGGCAGTATATCAAGGGCTTCTGCTGTTTTATGGAAAGCTTCTTTATCTGTCTTGTATCCGAGATTAGACAACGCTACTTTGTCAAATCTTGATAAATAATATGCTACAATATGTGCCAGTTTTCTGTTGCCATCCATCACTTAATTATTTAAAATATCTGTCTTTCAACTGTGGCAGCATTGATAGATCTCTTTCCAGTTCATATTTAGAAGACAAGGCAGTCTTTAATTGTCTTCTACTCGCTATCTTATCAATTTTATCGAACAAAGTAGAATCAATTACTGCAGATGTAAAAATTCCATATCCGTCGGCTTCATATTGTTCAATGATATCTGAAATATCAAGAACCTTAGTTGCGGTCAGAGAACTATTGGATTTAATTAATTTACACTGAAATATAAATTTCTCTGGTTTATTGCCAATTCTTTCCTGTGTATAAACTACAATATCTCTTCCTCCATCACGACTTCTTGATTTTCCCATTTTTCTAATGGTTTTATTATCAAATATGGGATTATAATATATAAGATCATAACATAGTTCTTCAAATGATTCATCATCAATTTGTGACCAGTCACAAGATATATTTTCTTTCAATCCTATTAAGGCTGATGTAGTTCGAAATATTATAGCTGCATCTTTATTTAGTAAATTAATTTCGTTAAAGTTCAGTTTATACTGATCCCAAAGAATTACTTTGTATCCATTTACTATAAACTGTATAAAACCTGCAAAGTCTGATATGTATACTTCAGATGTATTATTAAAATGATAAAGCCAGTTATGATGCTGATAAAATGATGTTTCTTCATTAAAAACATGACTAATACATTGATAGGCTTTAGCTAAGGAAGTAAATGATATAGCTAATACATAATTGTTACTAATGACAAAATAATTACCGTTTAATGAAAATAAGCTTCCCACATCAAAACTAAATTTTTCTATTGAAGAATGCTTTTTTAGAATCTTTTTAAAATCACTTTGTGGTGGGATTATCCAGGATTCACTGGAGACATAAAAGTCTTGTTGTATTGTATCTGAATACATACATTTCCAGAATCCGAAAAGATGTTCAGGATTTTGCTTTAATATATTGCTTCGAAATTCTTCAGGGTTATCATAATCAGATTCATATTCATTATAAGCTCCATTAATAAGGTTCGCAAAATAATCATCTGCCAATTCCGGAAACTTCAATTTCCTCTTTTTAATGTTTTCTTGGTATTCTTCGAGACTTTCTGGCCACCAAAACTCATCTTGATGTTCGCCAGCCAAGGCTTGACTGATTTCGTACAGCAGTTCTTGTAATTCTTCTAACTTTTTGGGCACAATTACGAACTGTGCAATAGGATGATACCCACTTTTCCAGTCTATTTCAAAAGATTTTACTTTTCCTAATACCGCAATTTCTTCACAGATATAAGAAGCTTCCAGATAATATATTGCAAGATCCGAGTATTGGCGAGCCCTTTCGACAACTTTCTGAAATAGAAATCCATTACTGTTCTGACTGAGAAACAGTTTGATTTCCTCTGATGCTATTCCCTTAGAAGCTGCTTCATCTATATTAAATTTCTTCAACTGCTTCATTATTTACTATTGGAATTAAAGCGAATATTTCAGCTACAACCTCTGCAATCTGATATGCCAGGTACGGAGGAACAGCATTTCCTACCTGGTGAAACTGTTTTGTACGTCCACCATAGAAATAATAATTGTCAGGAAATGTCTGTACACGGGCTGCTTCTCTTACTGTAAAACTTCTGCTTTGTTGCGGATCGTAGTGGATAAAATAATGCCCGTCTTTGGATATGTGACTGGTAACTGTAGTAGCCGGAATGTCCGGCAACTGTACGCGAAAACGATCTGTAAATTTTCCAGATTCAGCATTTTCATGATCTGGCATTAAATCATCTCCGGCATCTCTGTAATCTTCAAGACGCGGGAAATTTCCATGCAATTCTGCATAACGACTCGCAAACATATATCTTTTGATATCCTGAAGTAAATGTTTACGCGATACATGATGAAGTATCCCGTTAAGATTATTGTCTGAATACCAATTTAACAAAGGATGATCTGCTGGTAAATCATAATCTTCTACAGCAATAAACTCTTCACCTAAAGTCTCCGGAAGTATCAATTGTTCTGCTTCAATTCCAAGAACATTATTAATCTGATTATTAAATTCCTCCATATAAGCTGACCATTCTTCAAAGCAATCATTTATCCTCTCATAGTGTCTCTTTTTTCTCAACTTTCCTTCTTTATCTGGCTCTATAGTAAAATGTGTGAAACTACGGGTAATGCCGCTTCGTATTTCCGGTAGGTTTCCGATAACAGAGGAAAGAGGAACTTCGTCACTTTTTTGAAGAATTTGTTCAGGTACCGGAATATTTTCACGAATTCCTAATAAAATTACCCTATGCCTTTTCTGAGGTATCCCGTATTCTTCTGATCTGATGATAAAGTCATTATGCTTAAAAACAGGGGTACCATCAGGGTTATAATCCCTTGGGGTCTGAGTGAGAGAGTAGATACGATAACGAACATGTCGCTGGTTGTTATCCTCTATTTCTCCTTCAGAAATACAAGCTCCTATCGGATCAGAAAGATCTTCCAGAATTTTACTGAAAATCTGGTTCTCTTCTGTTTTAGCAGATAATATTCCTTTTACATTTTCCATTACGAAAACTGCAGGTTGATGAACAGCAATTATTCTCAGATACTCTTTATAAAGTCCAACCCTTTTATCTTTAGCTTCATCGAGTATTTTTTCCTGTCTTCTTGATCTGCCCATCAGTGAATATGCCTGGCATGGAGGTCCTCCAATCAAAACCCAGTTAACACGACCTCCCAAAGCATCCTGAATTTTATTATCGACTTCTTCGTTTGTCAATGCATTGACATCTCCTTCATCAGGCTCTCCCAATGTTCCACAACAAGTTTCCAAATCAGCTAAAGCAACTTCTTCAGGAAACCTGCTATATAACTCACTAATAGTAATTTCTCCCCTTACAAAAGCATAATAATCCTCAGGAACTTTACCAACATTAAATTCCCTGAAAAAACTTCTAAGCTTTAATGTTTGATGTGCATATGTATCCTTTTCTATTGATAATTTAATTTTAAAAATCCGTTCTCCATTTTCATCAAGAAGAGAAGAAAAACCCTCCCCAAGTCCTCCAGGACCAGCAAATATGTCTATTATTGGTATTCCCATCTTGTCAATCAATTAACCCTTTTCTATAAACTTCTATTCAAAAATAATTATTAAATAGCATCTTTTACATAATATCATAAAAATCGAGGTGTTATCACCAAAAGAACATATAAGTATTAAACTAATCCACGTTTGAACTATGTGGAAATGAAGGTCTATTGTAACCAGAGTTTATAACACACCATAGAAGGACTTATAAAAATCCTTACTTTACGAAGTATTTTAAAACGCTGTGAATGTCTCCGGCTTCCCACTCTATTGGTTAGGTAAACAACAGACCAATAGGTAACGCTCCTCTCTGAAAGGCCTTGCAACATGGTATTTCACAACCTTAAAACTGTGGCGGCTGGTAGTACTATTGCGGTAATTGTCTTATGTGCACTGCTCCTACTAATCCTTGTTTCAGCGGGGCTCAAAACAAGCACCCATCGTATCATGCATGCAAAAGGGTTTTACATATACCATGTAAAGTAGGCATCCCTTCTTTTCAGGTTTGCAACTTCGCTCTCCGGCCCTTCCATAAAAAAACAATACAAAAAAGGCTACGTTGAGGCAGTACTCTTTGCCTCCTCATCACATAACCTCCCGCTGGCGCTCGTTTGAGCAAAGCGGAAACGAGTGCCTATCGTTCCGGGCGTTTGCAACGCCAGGGAAAGGACTTGTTAAGACGGTAGGAGAAAGTAGGAAGCATGGAACAGGAAGAATGTCTCTGACTTCGCAGCCCTGCTCTACGAAGTATTGAAGGGCCAACCCGCTTTACAAAGTATACGCTGAAGTGTAGCCTTACCCAATCTAAGACACTGTTCAATTGAATTAGTCAAGATTTGATCTGACAGTTACGAGTAAAAAAAGCAATTTTAAAACACCCCGCTGCCGCACGATTGTATCATGGTGGCATCTTTAATTTGCTGAGCTTAACCCTACCCGGGGCATATAAGGGGATGCATGGCACGGGAAAGTGGAATTGTGTATATTTAGGGTACCAAGCAATATGTTAAATGAAAAATAGCGTTCCTGTATTCCTGTACTTTTTAGCTTTGACTACTTTCGGGCAAACGCCCGGAGACAACAACCAAACCGTATTAGGAAAGCCGGAAGAACAAGCTGTGAAGCAACGCCATAATGCCGGGCCATCGTCGTTGACATTTGTATCGGATGAAAGCAAAGCCAGGCAACTGGCGGAATCCGATATAAAAAACGGAACTCCATTCTTGTTGCTTATGGGAGGCATTGCCCCTGTGATGGTAGAAACCGACCCTGAATTTGAAAAGAAATATGGCATCTTTTTTTATGAATATGGCTGTACCGGCCCGGATGATAAAATGTTGACCGCCTATAACGAAACCGTTTTTGATTTTCTGACCGACACGTTTGGTAAGAAATGGATGAGAGAAGTGAGGGATGATGTTATAGGGTTAAAAGCCTGGAAAAGGAAGAGATAATATAGCCCTATCGAAGCAATTCGGGCAGCAAAGCCTTCCCGGACATATAGCTACAGACCATTTGTAAACCGGAATAATGAACAAGAAGAATTATAAACTAAAAACGCCCCCCGTGCGCGATTGTATCGCGTTCCCAAGAACTACAGAGACAAAGGAGGCTGTGCATAGTTTGCAAACCGTTACCAAACATTTAACAAAATGATGAGAAATAACAACTTTATAGTTGCAATACTTGTATTGGCCCTATTTTTAAATGCGTGCAATACCAAAAAACAACGCACAAAAAACAGTGATTCACTGGTTATAGAAAGCCCTTATTTAGGCCAAAAGCCACCAGGTTTAATTCCCGAAGTTTTTGCCCCGGGCATTATTTCGACAGAAGCGTATTTTGAAGCTGGCGGTACGTTTTCACCAGATATGAAGGAGTTCTATTTCGTTAGGCAAGGTGGAAAATATGAAAAACGCACACCGCTTGTTATTCGATATGAAAATCATAGTTGGGGAAACGAAACTGTGACCGATATAATACACCCATTCTTTTCTAAGGATGGTAATATTATGTACCGTGGAAATACATATCGGGAACGAACCGACACTGGTTGGTCAGATATAAAAAACCTTGGAGCACCTTTCAAAGACTTCCGCATTATGGGGCTCTCGGTTTCATCTAAAGGAACATACTATTTTGATGAGGCAAGTAAGATAGGCACTATTCGCTATTCACGATTAATAAACGGCAAACATGAAGAGCCACAAAAAGTGAGTAAGGAGATTAACACAGGAAAATGGATCGCCCACCCCTTCATTGCCCCGGATGAATCTTATTTAATGTGGGATGCTCAGAAAGAAGATGGATATGGTGATAACGACTTGTATATTAGTTTTCGCCAGAAAGATGGTTCATGGGGAACAGCAATTAACATGGGAAATAAGATAAATACAGCACTCCAGGAAAATGGCGCACACGTGACACCCGATGGAAAATATCTGTTTTTTTGGAGGGGATATGAAAAGGTTAGAGAAGATGGAAGTACTTATTGGATAGGAAGCATTTATTGGGGAGATTTTATTCAGCTAAAAAAAGAACTTCTTGAGAATAAAAACATCAATTAGCAACCAAATGGTCCTCGTTTGAGCACCGCGGAAATGGGAATCTAACATATAAAAGCATTTGTAACGCTTACCAACAAGCAAAAACACACACAACTGAAAGCTAAACAGACATATTTAAATTTATGAATAGTTTTTGCTGGTCCCCGCCGCCCGAAACCTGAAACTGAGGCTTACCCTGCTCTTCGAAGTCTTGCAGGCCGCGGTCCTCGTTTGAGCCTGGTGGAAGCGAGCCCCGGATGGTATACCTTATTTTTACTGCAACACAGGGACTTCCATATAAAAGGCAGTCATGCCTATATAGTTGGCGGTAGCATTTAGTTTTTCGGTCAGTATCTTTTCTATGGTGGTCACCGGGGCATCCGGGACGTTAAAGGAACAAATACACCTTA
>NZ_RJTM01000171.1 GCF_003725735.1 Sinomicrobium pectinilyticum
CGCTTGCCGTTGTAGTTAAAGATAAGGTCTTCTGTGGGCATGTTGGGATATTGTTCCGTTAGATTTTCCTGGATGGTTTGAAGGGTTTGGTTAAACTTTTTGGTATATAGGTTTTCCTTATCTTCTTCATATTTTTTAATATAGGTAATATCCAAAGGGCCATTTCTTTTCTGAACAGGTTTTATGATATAGGCATCTTGCATTCTTCCCGATTTCGATTCGGGAGATATAACATTTACCTGTCTGTATTTTTTATTCTCGCAATCATAATACGGAGAAGCATATACAAGAACGACATCGAAGTTTTTATCCATAAAAAGATACTCCCAAAAAGTTATTTCTTTTATTGGAATTCCCCAGGGAGTATACTCCATCGGAAGATTGTTCAAAGGAAGGTTTTTTAGCTGGTCGTCTTTTTTATTTGGTCCGTAAGAATACAGTTTGTATTCTATATACTTTGCTTTCAAGGTATCCGTGTCGATCGTTACGGTATCTATATGGATGTTGTAACCGTATTTCTCTATATATAACCTGTCTGTCTGGCCATTCAAAAATTTTACCCGGTCTAAAACCGAGTCCAGATCATTTTTATTCTTTGGCCACAATTCTCCATAATGATCGAATGAAGACGTAAGAGCTGTACTTACAGATAATTCATTACCGGAATTTTTAAACTGCTTTATGAATTCCCGGAAAGAAGTAAATTGATAATATTGGTATCCTATATAGGATAATAGGGTTATGACTAATAAGGATAATATAACTTTAATGATCTTCATTGCAAACTTGTTTAGTCTCTATACTCATAACCCATTATTTCTTTATAAACTTGCTTAAAAGCCTCGCGGTCCATCTGTATATATATCATGGGCTGATTTACACCAATCGTGGGGCCCGTAAACTTGAATACGTTATATTTTGAATTTCCTTTCCTGATTTCGGCAGATTCTATGTGGCTAAGCGTATTTGGAGCATCTACTCTTGGGTCCAGCGGATCGAAACTAACGTTTGCAGTAAAAACAATGCCTTCATACTCCAATTTTAGAATCACTCCATGGATAGCGCCTTCTTTGATACCGAAAGCACGCCCTGTCCCGTAGTATTGTCCACTTCCCCTGGTACTTAAATCAATAGGCTCGAAATTACGGTTTACGCTATCAACCCTCCTTTTTACTGCATCAAAAATTTCCTCTACCAGTTTTTTTAAATCTTCATTCCGGGCACTATAAAACGAATCTTTATCAATGTCCGGAGCACCTATATATTTACGGTACAACCTGCTTACGCCATTCGACGCACTGTTTTGATAGTCTTTCCATACGTCACTTTCTCTACGCCCAATGTAGTCATAACCATCGGGTGTATTTTCTTCTGAAGTAACATCTTCTTTCCAAACGTATCGGCCGGTTTTTTTCTCCTTAGTCCAGTCAAACGGTTCTTCTCCCCTGGTATTTTTAAAGGGCATATCAATCAGTGAATCTTCACCGGGAATATCAGGACTTCGTTTAATGTGAAAATGAAGATCTATATCCATACCTGTCGTCCGATGAATCTCTAACCAGCTTTCAATGTCCTTTATGGAGTGTACTGTAAATTCCATAATTCTTTAGATTTACACGGGGTAGTATCAGCTCATAAATATAAAGATTTTTCTGATATGACGTGGGAATTCCCGGGACATTGCTCCTGCTACTGCCAGTTTTCAACTGGTGGCGGATATGCGTACGTAATGCGTCCTAGAACAAAAAGCTATGACTTAATAGTGTAGTTTTTGTATATTTAGGACATGAGCAGAAACTACAAACCTGCCTTCCGGCAGGCAAGGTTTTATAACAGGGCCGGTGCCGGTTTTGTGACCGGGTCAACGGAATGGAAATATAGCAGCGTGAGAAATTTTGCCGGGGATCATACCGTTTTGGAAACAGACGATATGGGTTTTTTGGGTTAGTTGGTTGTTGGCTACTGTTGTGGCCACCAGTTGCAAACTGGCGGTAGCAAGGGGAATATAAGTGAATGTATAGCACGGAAAAGAGGAATTGTGTATATTTATGTGCTGGTAACCATTAAAAATTCGACACATGGAAAATATCGCGGCCATAGCAATATCGCTTTTTTTGATGATCACTTTTCTTTTTTGGAGGTTTACCCATGGCCATTTTAAAAAGGAATATGGTAAAAAGATGTGGAAACGATGGGATACAAGACTCTTTTACTGGCAGGGTACCATATACACCGGTACCGGAATTACATTTCTGATCATGTTTTTTTTAAAATGGGCTAATGTTTTGACTTTTTAAAAGAATCTTATTGTCGCCGGTTAAATGCGGTATGCAGTAATGAATATGTCAAAAAACAAGCTTACATATCTGCACTTCTTTCTGTATGTTATTTTCATTACCGCTATAACCTATATTGATGATATCTCCGGTTTACAAGGCATGCTTACGCTGCCGGTTTTATTACTGATTTCTTTTTTCTTTGTGAAAAAACCCCTGGGGAATATCCTTCCAAATACCAGGAAGTACAACAACCTTCCGTACATCATTACCGGGATTATTTCGGTGATTATCTTTCATGCGTTTTTCGTCATCACTGTTTTTAGCAGTCAGGATGATAAACTGTTTTTTTATGAAGAAAACGACACCTTGTTTTTAATAAAAATGTTTGCTCTTTTTCCTTTTATGGAAGAGCTGGTGTTCAGAAGATGTTTCCTGGATTCGCTTTTAAAGCATTCTTCTTTGAAAAAAGCAGTGTTTTTAACCTCCCTGGGGTTTGCGTTATGTCATATCTTCAGTGACTCGGGTCTTTTACCTGTTTTTATGGTTAGTGTGTTCTTAGGCCTAGTATATACGGAAACCAAAAGCCTCCTGCTTTGCTTTCTCTTTCATTCTCTGGCCAACATACTTGCATATATGGTGAGTATATACCGTAAAGACTTGCTATTCAAATTTTCAACAGAATGGTCTGTTATAATCATAGTATTTTCTCTTCTTCTGATCGTAGCTTCGGCCATAGCAATCTTTAAAAATACCGCGAAAGACAAATGACAGCATTTCAACCGGACTCCAACTGGCTCCCGCTCTACAAAGTGTCATATGCTATGGCGAACGTCTCCGACTTCGCAGCCTATTACACGTCAATAGCTGGCCATGGCATCAAATGTGAAAGGATTTAAGTATACGTCGATATTGAAACTTTTCGACTTTCCCCTGCTCTTCGAAGTCTTGCAGGCCCCGGTCCTCGTTTGAGCCTGGTGGAAACGAGCCCCGGATGGTATACCTTATTTTTACTGCAGCACAGGGACTTCCATATAAAAGGCAGTCATTCCAATATAGGTGGTGGCAGCATTTAGTTTTTCGGTGAGTATCTTTTCTATGGTGGTCACCGGGGCATCCGGGACGTTAAAGGAACAAATACACCTTA
>NZ_RJTM01000172.1 GCF_003725735.1 Sinomicrobium pectinilyticum
ATTAAATTGAATTAGTCAATATTTAATCTGACAGTTACGAGTAAAAAGGTAATTTTAAAATCAGATTAAATATTATGACTACACAACAAAAAATAATCAAGAATATCTATGAACTTTTACATGCCCTTCCGAACATTTCCATGCCAATCATTTGCGAATACCCCGTGCCGAATGTATGTATGATACCATCATTGATGATGACATCAGCAACCATCCCGGTGACCTGCATTAACTGCTCTTTTTGTCCGGAGGACAGTTTATTTATTAGTTTTTTGGTTTCTTCCGGATATTCGAACATGGGTTTTGCTTTTTTATAAATGTTACCTGAGGTTATGACCCAAAACGCTTGTTTAAAACGGGGTGGGTGTAAATTCTCTTTTTATGTCTGAATTCCAAATCGTCTGTCAGGATATCAAAAGTCACCTTTGAAACATTGCCCACAAGAAATTTCACGCTGTATAGCGTTTCTTTTTTCTCGCCCGGCACCTGTTCTAAAACTTCTTGTGTAAAAGCTTCGTTATCGGTAATAATCCTGCCGTATTTATAATTGGGGATCCATTTTGAGGTTAATTCGTTCCCTTCACGATCAAAGAACCTAAAAGACTGATAGTCAATATTCATGTGTTTTTTCAAGTCCATGACAACGCTACTGTCGGAAATTTTAAAATTGTAATCGGAATTGTTGGTATCTGAGGTGAGGCTGATCGTTTTTCTCTTCGTGGGTGTAAATGTAATCATGTCGACCTCAATTTTTGTGATGTCCAGCGGCTTCTGGTATAAATTGCTATAGTAGGGCCCTATAAATAAAGGAGTGTTGTATTTTACGTTCCTGTCCTGTTTTAGTTCAAAAACAGGGAATCCGTCCCTGTTGTAAAAATAAATATGATTCACCTTGGAATACGCCCCAACCAAAAGAGAGTCTACAATCCTGATATTTTTGCCTGTATCCCCGAATCCGGAAAGGTAGTACATGCTTTTAGCCCAGGAAATACTTGTTTTCAGGCTGTCCGTACATTGTTTAATAAGTTGTTCCAGCTTATCTTTGTCTGTTATTAAAGGGCGTTTTTTATAACTGTATTCTGCAGGTTTGAATGCATTGGATCTCTTATAACTTTTAACCAATAAAGTGTTTTCGATAGGCATAAATTCTTCAAGGGCGCTCGGTGCCTGATAATCTTTGGCCTTGCTTATTAGTAAAACACATCTGTCATTGTCTCCGTAGGTTATTAATTTGGTGTAAAGCGGTATTCCTGTTTCTTTGTCCAGCACATATTTAACCGCAATATTGGTCGTATGCTGTTGTTCTTCTGCAATACCTTTTCCATAGACGACCACCTCTTTATCGTTGATGTCCCTGACGGTATAATGAAAGGCTACAGATCCGTTTCCCGCCCCCATGATCTTATTTGATTCGGCACCGGTAACACTCCACGAATGCCCTTTCTTCAGCACAATGCCCTTGTAAAATTCATTGTATTCCGGGTTGTAGTACTTTCCAAAGGCATTTATAACCTCACGAATCTTATCCAAATACTTTACGTTTGTATGGCTTACCAGCTGCAGTTTTCCGTTTTCGGGCTTAAAAATAAAGGGTTCAGACATGGTCGTTTTTATCCGGGCGCTGTCTTTTTTTCCCATCTTTTCAAGATTTCGGGTATCCAGTACGTGCGATGATTCTTTTACCTGGGCCCTGTTCAATTTTACGCTGATGCTCTTGTTATTCTCTGAAAAAGTGGTTTCCACATCGGACTTGAGTGCCAGTTTGAATATAGCCTGTTCAAAAACAATAGCTTCGGTCTCAAAGGCATAGGGATGATCTTCTTTTGGATTAAATTTCAGTTTTTGGGCGAAGCCCGGAGCAGATGAAAATAAAAATATAAAAAGGATAAGTTTTTGTGTCATGAATGATAACATATTTATAATAATGAACCCGGGTATCCAGAAAAAAGAGGAAGTAAAAGAAGTTTACTATTTTCCCAAAGCAAATTCCACAACGCTTTCGGCATGTATCCTTGTTGTATCAAAAACCGGAACATTCATATCGCTGCACTGAATCAGTAATGGGATTTCCATGCAGCCTAAAATAACTCCTTCTGCTCCAATATTTATACCTTAAAGAATGAACCCCCACCTAAAATATCATGTGTTTTTCCATTGATGATCTTGTAATACACCAGGGATGATCCCTGGCTCATCCCGCCGATAAGTCCTATTTTTTTCATTTTGATCATTTTTTCCGGTTTGTCACCAACGTATGGGATAAATGCAGTAATAAGCCTAGTTTCTATCCAAAATCCTTCTGTGGTAATTTATTTGCCCTAAATGATAGTTTAAATGCGCATGTAAACGTATTAAAGTAAATGCCATTCCTGTTTCTTTTCCCCCGATTAGCATCGGAAAATCCCCTTTTATTTGATCTTCTTTTAGTTTACCTATTCCTTGACTTACGATCTCAATGGTTTCATCTATTTCTGCGTACATTTTAGCCCTATCAACATTTTTAGCGGAAAATTCAAGATCCCTTTGTCTGACATATCCAATTTCAGCTAACCCGTTCCCAATAAAAGTTTTCAGATTTCCGATGATATGCAGACATAAATTTCCCCCCGAATTTTTTATAGAATGTTCAATTTTCCATAAGGCTGATTCGTTATTGTATAATTCAATTTCCTGTTTGACCCGATTTAAATCCTGACGGAATAATTCTATTAACGCTTCTTTCATCTTTACTTTTCTAATTTTTCGATTCCCTTTTTTGGTCCTATAAAATAGCTTCCTTATCTGAAATGTTGCGACGCCTGTCCTAAGTTTATCGAAGGGCTTGCGCCGAAAGCCGAAATATGATATGTGGTTTTCGGCTAATCTCTTATGCGTATATCTACCATACCGACAAAGACAGTTTGCTATTGTCGCCCTGGCAAAAATACAAATTAGTCACTATCCGGTGGCGAGCATGAGTACGTAATGATCCTCGATATTTCCTATTTACACAGTTTATGAGATACTGCCTTTTGTAGTTTCCTTGAGAACCGGATCCGTCAACAAGATATTCAGCCCTGGCCTATCGGCAGGCCGAATACTTAGTTATTGACTGTTCGGGTTTATTCTTTTTCGTATATAAAAAATCTATCTTCTTTGCTGTGACTTAATGGAGTAGTCGCTATTATTTTTAAAGTTTCTTTGGATACATTCTCAAATTTGTGAACTTCATTTGGATATATAGTAAAGGCATCTCCACTAACAACTTTTTTGCTGTCTTCCCAAACTATTCGTTCGCCATTTATTTTACCTATTGATACAATTCCTTCACCAAACAAGATAAAGTAGGTTTCAATTCCTGTTTTATGATAATGAGCGGGAATGAATTGATCTCTTTTTAATTCAATTGCAAAAACAGACATATCCTCATCTCCTGTCAAACGAGCAAGCTTTACACCTACATTTTTATCTTGTACAACATTATTTAATGTTTCGTCTATATTCGATATTATCATCTATTTCAGGTGTTTAGGTTCTTGAATTTCTCCGTTACCAAATGACCAATTTTCTCTTCCGTTATTTTCAAGAAGCGTAATTATCACATTATTTTTGGCCACTGAGGTTGAAGAACTTATTTGAATGGCAATTTCATTATATAGCTTCTTTTTCTGCTCTAAAGTCCGTCCTTGACCGGCAATAATTTGAACAAAAACAATATCTGAAGTATGTTCAATTCCTAAATACTTTTCGGGATATTTAATTTGCTCCGATTCTAATTCTTCAATAATATGGAAATAATCATTTTCAGGAATGTTAAATTCTTTAATTAATGATTTATGAATAGAAACCGAGATATTATCTTTTGTTTTTTTCGTGAATTTCTTTGGCAAGCTAATTCTTACTAATGGCATGTTCTTTCAATGTTTTTATTTATCAATGTTGTTTTTTACCTGACAGCTAACTCCTAAATATACGCAATACTATAACCTATTTTTTATTTTTCCAAAACGTATACTCAGCACAGGTGTAACGCACGAAAAAGGTTATGCTAAGGCAGTACTCTTTACCTCCTCTTCGCATAACCTCAATAGCATATTTGCAATCCGGGAAAAATGCAGACTATTTGAATGTGCGTCTTCTGTTTAGGGGAGCCTTACAGTGATTGTAGGCTTTAAACGTATCAAATCGAAAGAAATTTAAAAAGGGTTACAACCCTTGAATTTAATCTCGCTCATTTCATATATACAGTGTTGTGTGCGGACTTTAATTCACTTCTGATAATTTCAAGATTTGGTTATGTACAATAATTTCAGGATTCACTATACGTTTTTTAGTCTTCAACTTTTTATTTTTCAATCCATTACCCCTGATCTTAACAATCCATTGCATTAAATTGAATTTCTGATTTATTTTGTCCATAAGATAAAAGTCGTCCTCGAAAAAGTCCTTTTCTTCAATTATCCCTTTTTCCAAGCAATCTTTAATTATCGTCTTCATTATTATATTTATCTCTACATTTTCCTCTCCTTCAAAATATTCAGCTGTCAGGAAGTTGTATTTTGCCTGGAACCATTTTCCGTAATCTTCGGATTTCAGGACAATTCTATGATCAAAAGTCGCTAACCCATTTATAAACCAGGAAATATTTTCAAGTGAAATTTCTCCGATTTGAAACATATCCCTAAGTGTATAGTCTATTCTATCCGCGGACAAATAAGGTAACGGGTATTCTAAAAGTTTAAATTTTTCGATATCCATAAACACCGTTCTATCCATTTGATATTTCTCCAATACAGCGTTTAATTCACTATCTTTTAAAACCGCACCATATCTATTTTCATGATAATCTTCTCCTTCGATGTCAAGTACATAATCAATTAAATGAGAAAATGCGGTATGCGAAATATCATGAATTAATCCGGCGATTTGTTCTTCAATACTTCCTCCAAGTTTTTTTATGATTAGCATTACCCCAATCGAATGCTCAAATCTTGTATGATTTACTTTTGGGTTAACTAAAAAGATAGAACCTCCTTGATGAATTTTCTTCAATCTCTGAAAGACATTTGTCTTTATGATTTCTTCAATTACTCCTGAAAATTCAAACTCTCCATATATTTTATCTACGTACTTCATTTCTTTTAGCTTGCACACCATTCATTAATACACTGTATATTCCGCTGAAAACGGACACTTTTCTCAAAAACTTTCGGTTAAATTAATTAATTTTTTTTTACTGTTCTTTTCTGAATTTTCTCATCGATTCCTCCCGCTGGTGCGCGATTGTATCGTGTTCTCTCTTCCCGCTCCCCCCCTCGTGCGCGATTGTATCGCGTTCTCTCTTCCCGCTCTCCGAAATGTCATAGGTTATACGAATGTCCCCTGACTTCACAGCCCAGACGTTTGAGCTTTCTTGGTTAGTACAACATTCCGAAGACCCAAAGTGGAATATGGAGTGCGGGAAAGTCCACATCGTCAACAACGACAAAGGCATGCTCCATCCCTTCAATCTGCTTGCGACCTTTCTGCTTTCCGCCAATTTCAAATACATAGGTATCGTTTATGGTAAAATCTCCTTGTTTGGGGAGAGATATTTTATGGTGTACTGCCACTTGCGATGCAAAAAAAGTTTCACGCAGATTCCCTTTATCAGTAGCATTGGGAGCCAATGCAAAGGCCAGATTGGGATTGTTCAAAAAGATCTTTTCCGGTTTTTGCAAGGTACTCACACTTATTCCTGCCGGATAAACCAGTCGTATGAGCTGTGCTTCTTCCAAAAAATGCAGGTATTCGTTTATGGTGTTTCGGTGTATGTAACTTTTTCTGGCCAGTTCCGAAATATTGGGTTTGAACGGAACATGGGCAGAAAGAATGTATAAAAGCTGTAACAGTTTCTGAGCGTTCTTGATATCAAACCCCGATAGCTGTGCCATATCATACTCCACGATAATACGGATGACCTGTTGCAGTCGTGTAGCAAAACCTTCTTCATCTTCCAGTGAAAACGGATAGTACCCTTGCTGCAGGTATTCCGCAAAATATTCTAATGGCCGGAATTTTTCGGGAAATTTATGTTGCCATACCTGTGTGCCGCTGATTATTTCGTCGAAAGACAGCACAGGCAGTTCTGACCTGTATTTGAAGTTCATATATTCCCTGTAAGACATTCCGTAAAGTGTGTACATCAATGCCCGGCGGCTTAAATCCACCTCTTCTTTTGCTATATCTATAATGGATGAACCCGTAAATATGATTTGCAGATCATCGTATTCGTCATACAGGTTTTTAATGTGCTGCGACCAGGCAGGATACTTGTGTACTTCATCCAGAAACAAAATTCTCCCGCCCCTGTTGTAAAAAAGCCGGGCAGTATCTGCCAAACCCGAATCGGTAAAATACAAATCGTCTAATGTCCAGTAGGTCGCCTGGTTCGGCGGAAGACTCAGTGTTTTTAACCGTTGCAACAACAAAGTGGTTTTACCTGTTCCTCTGGCTCCTTTAATTCCTATTAATCTATTATTCCACAATATTTTATCAAACAGATAACGCACACTGCCTGTCTTTACTCCGCGGACTAACCTTACTGATTTATTTAATAATGCTTCCATAAAATGACCATATCAAAGTGCAATTTAAATCATTTTATGCACATTTAAAAATGCACTATGACTAATTAATGCACATTTTATTGTGCAATTATTCTAAAATAATGGTGAATTGATGGGATTCATTCGCCCCCGCTGGTGCGCGATTGTATTGCCTTCTCTCTCCTCCCTCCGCTGCCGCACCATTGTATCGTGTGGTATCTTTAATTTCCTGAGCTTTACTCATAACCCTATTTTTCCGGAAATGAAAAATCTGT
>NZ_RJTM01000173.1 GCF_003725735.1 Sinomicrobium pectinilyticum
CGCAGCAACTACAAGTTCCATCATCCGGAAGGCCTGTATTTTGTAAGTTGTGCCGTAGTGGAGTGGCTGGATGTTTTCTTGGATACCACAGGTAGCGGGGTATACTCCCGGATATTGAACGGAAAGAAACGATCGAAGGTTTAAAAGAAAATAAAGATGAATTGCTGGATTTTGCCATTCAATACCTGGAGTCTATTTAGAGCCTATCCCCCCTACCGCCAGTTTGCAACTGGTGGCGGGCATGAGTACGTAATGCACCTTAGAACAAAAGCTATGCTTTAATAGTATAGTTTTTGTATGTTCAGGACATGAGCGGAAACTACAAATTTTATAATAAGGCCGGTGCCGGTTTTGTGACCGGGCCAACGGAATGGAAATATAGTAGCGCAAGAAATTTTGCCGGGGATCATACCGTTTTGGAAATAGACGACATTGGTTATTTGGGTTAGTTAGTTGTTGGCCACTGTTGTGGCCACCAGTTGCAAACCGGCGGTAGCTACGACATGATACTGCTAAAGCATTGTTATAAATCACCTGAACCTGCGCCAGGCGATTTTTGCTCTTTAAGAAAGTAAACAAAATCTTAGTATTCCGTAAATTAAATGAAATCAATACTACTGCTATACCTCAATTTCTGTTGTGCAACATCAGAATAATGTTAAAATAAAAAAGTCCTTAGGGGTTAATCTTCTGTTTTGTGTCTCTATCGGGTAGATACCTAATTGCGCAAATAGGCTTTTAATCAATGAAACAAATATGGACTATTACCTTACCGAAGATGAGAATTTTAACTATATCCCATTAATTGATTATGAACCGATTAGTATTTATCCCGTTTATAGTACTGCTTCTCTCCTGTTCAAACAGCGATGATGACAACCCTGTCGATCCCGTTGACCCGGTAGAAAACAACACTTTTGTGTATGACAACACTTATGAGATCACGGAAGTGAAACATTTTGTGGGACCAGGGGGCGAAGAAGTTGAAGGAGATGGCACGGCCTTCCTGAAAAAGGAATGGAGCTTTTATAAAGACCCCGGGGTACTGGACATCAACTTTGAGGAAGATTCCATCCAAATCCGTACGGAACCTGCGGTATATATCTATAAATACGAGGTGGAAAAAAATGATGTATTCATATACCAGGGGGACAAGAAAATATTAATAGGA
>NZ_RJTM01000174.1 GCF_003725735.1 Sinomicrobium pectinilyticum
GACGATAATGAGGGATTGTACTTGTTTAAAAAATACCTTGCCTACCTTATTGTTACGGATAAAGACAATAATGAAGTGGTCTATGAAAAAAGTAATGATTTTGGAATAATTACGGAGGAAGATATCTTTCCTGTTGTTATTGATGCACCTTCAGATTTAATTCAGGAAGAAGAATATATCTTCTGGGGTACAATACGTTATAAGTTTGTTCCGAAACCATAGTTTTCCAATGCGTGGACTCCGTCGTGCCGTACCAAGCAGCATTTAGATTAAATTATACCTAAAAATCGCCTGAGCATATGTCAGGCGATTTTTAGGTCCTATACCAATTAGGGATTGTTAATGGGTTCACATATATGAAAAAGTACCTTGATGAGTTTTCATATCGAATTAACCGTTCGCACTTCAAACCAACCATCTTTCATAAGGCCTTACTCAGAATGCTTTACTATAATCCCATTTTTCAGCATCAAATAATGAACTTGAACGTATAACTCAATAAAAAATTATTTCGTACTTTTTTTTCGGCCAATAATTACCGCGTTGGTGCTAAGGTAGCCCGCAATCGGGGTAACCGTGTTGATCCCCTTGTTAACACCTTCATCGTTCATTTGTTTTGTGTCCAATGTAAATGTATGCGTACCTTTCGCTAAGCTACCGAGCTTGAGAATCCGGGGTTCAATCTCACCTCCTTGGCACCAGTTCCTTGTCGGGTAACGCCAGGTGCAGCCAGGACATTTCCTCCCCCAGGGATTGATCTCATCGTAATATTCATAAGGTGTGCAAGCTATCTTCGAATCAAAATTGGCAACCTCCTTGTCGTCTATTGAAACCAGGTGCTGCCGTGTACGTGCTTCTTCTTTACTGCCGTGTCCGCTGGAGGTATACCAAATGTAGGCGTCTTCGATGTCTTCACCCAGTTTAAAGCTCGTGCTGAACACCTCTTCTCCTTCCTCCAGATTACGACTGATCAACGGTACATAGACATTTGTCACCGTATTCGGGATGGTACCTTTATCTTTCGTATCAATGAAAATATCCGCCCGGAAACCCGGCTGATCGCAATATGGAATCGTATCGGAGAAGAACTTCTGCGGATTTGACTCAACCTCGTACTGGATGTAGATATCCGATTCGGGGTCCCGCAGGTCTTGCGCATAGGCACTGATATTCCGCTCATAGGTAATGTGGTTGAACTCGTTTTCATGGTGGAAATATGGGGTGGTATAAATGATCAGCGGAAATTTACCGATACCTTCCAAATCTTCTTTCGATGTAATAGTGGTACCTTTCGGGACCTTAAAATACCAGGAATTTGCATTCCGATCCCACTCATCATAAGCCGCATACAATTCGATACGGAAGGAAATGGAATCGCCGATCTGGTTCTTTTCCTCATTCGTAAGTTTCCGGATGTAGTTGACCTGGTCAATTCTCACGGTATTCGGCGAAAGCACCGTACATTCTCCCCATTGTTCTTCGGAAGTATAGATTCCGTAGAAACCTTCGTTGTACGCTATCTGCAAGGAGTTTGGTGTAATCTCCAGAGGTTTTCGGGTTTCTTCTGTATCCTCGGAATTTTCTCCCGGTACAAATTCCAAATGTTGGCAAGAAAGGCAGAGGGTAACTGCGGTAATAGTAACAATAAGTAGTCTTTTCATAATACTCTTTTTATACATTAATGTTGATTGTTTAAATTCTTTTTGTCATAAGATTTCCTGATCTTAAAAATGCACTTCTTTTCGCATTTGGATTCTTTTCATGAAAGATCAGATATTTGCCCAAGAAATATGATTAAGCTTTGGTTTAACTGCCTGGTTATATAAGGAATTGTTTACCAAAGATAAAGGTTGAAAAAAGCTAAGATCATGGGGATATCCCTATTTTTCCCGTTCCTGTCGGGGTTGTGGTTGACTGGCTATGTTGCCTCATCAGCATACATTATTTAAAGCTTGATTCGCTGTGCTTCGGAAGGAAAAATGATGATCCCGAGCAGGAATCGGTCACCCCACATGCCATACATTCAACACCCCGTGCCATTAGCAAACAATTTACTTATTTAATGATCCGGTAACAGCGGATTTCCCCGACGGTGTTGCTGGATGACTTTTTCTGCCCAAATGGGGACCGTCCTAAATTTTTAGTACGGCCCTGTCCTGCGGGCGGAACTATTTTTTGACGTGTCAGGTAATTTACGCTGATCCATGGTTAGCTTCCTTTATAAATATTATGATTTTGTCATAATAGCCAACTTCGAATATTACTGCTGCAATATTACAATTCCACTAACTATGGCATCACCTGTACCGGCCTCAAATTCCAGGTCGAGATAACCATCGCTGACCTCAACGGTAAAACTTCTTTCGATAGCATGAAACCTTTCGCCGGTACTCGCATAGATATCCAGGTCATCGATTTGAATCTCCCCTTCGGCCCTGACGTCAAATACGCGTAATTCCGAAGCATTATGAGAGGGTTCCATGAATTTTAACTGCACCTGGTATGTACGATTCGGAACAATGATGCTGTAACTAAAACTATTACCAGATCTGTATGATTGAAACAGCGAATCACTGATTGTATTGGCAATGGCGCTGGTAGTGCTGTCTACCTCTCCGTCGGTATAATATATATCTGGTTTATGTATCTCTCCTTCGTCATCGGTATACGAAGTTGTACTACCCGAATTTATCCTGATTTCCCTGCGGGGATACAGAAAATCGGCCCCTTCTATATCGGTTTCGGATAATCCGTTGCGCTGCGCTGCGAAAACAGTGCTGTCTATCCTCGTTATGGTTGCAAAACGACTGCGATCTATGGAAAAGGCAGTAGAAGGGTACATCATAATGGAACCAAAATCAAAATTCCCGATATCACGGCCTGTTTCTGTCCTGGTTGAGTATCTTTGAAAATTGTTTGTGCGTCCTTCTTGAATATTATCCCAATGAATAATGATATGATTATCCCTGTCTTCCCGGGTCTGCTCATGAAAAAAACCAACAGCATGTCCTATTTCATGTATGGTATTTCCGGTACTACAGCGTGATGACAGGCCTATAAACTGTCTTCCCCCCTTTTTTCCAATAGATGTCGAATAACATCCGCTACCGGCAATGAACTCTATATAATCTTCTTCGTCGGTACGTTCCACAAACCTAAGGTTAGTATTGTTTTCCCAATGTGCAATAGCGCTGGTTACCCTGTCCTGGTCCGGAAGGCGGGGATTAATGGTGTAGTATACCACATTATCGGTCCACCTGTAGTCATTACCGGTTTCTATCCCGGCGGCATGAAAATTCTTATTCAACTCATCCTCGGCGAGCAGGACATCCCCCTCGAGAATGTAGTGATCTCCATGTTTTGAAGCATTGAATTTTTGACCGAGATAAGATATGGTTTCAACCTCCCCGATATACCCCGGGAATGCCTCTTCTACCGGCATTTCCTCTTGGGGCATGTCAGGTTCTTTGGACTCTATTTCTGTTAAAGGCTCCGAACTCTCTTCTTCTTTGGAGCAGCTTGTTAAAACCTGAATGGATACAGATATCAAAAGCATAAATAATGCCCTTTTCCATAGTTTTCGATTTGGTGTTTTCATAGGATTGTTTATTTAAAAGGTTAATAAGTTCCGGACAGTCCAAACAATTATGTGTCACTACACGTTTTAATAACAGTATATAAGCGATTATACCCAAATAAAAAGCATAAAGGAACATGCTTATCCATAGATAAAAATGTTTCCCGGGACCGTTAAACGGATAGATTTCATACTTCATAATACAGGTTTTCACCTATGAAAATCACTGAAATTAAAAGGAGGTAGATTATAGTAATAGTTGTAATTCTATTTACAGGATCACATAAATGCTGTTTTTTTTTAGAAAATACGTATGTTATACAGCGACGTAATGTTAAAGACCAAATATATTCATAATGTTTTCCTAGTTTTTATCCGGTTTTCGCAAAGTTTTATCCTAAAAACGCAAAAAACAACCGGAATACCATTTTGGAAGTCTTCTGAGAAGAGGTATCTTTAATTTCCTGAGCTTTACTCATAACCCTATTTTTCCGGAAATGAAAAATCTGT
>NZ_RJTM01000175.1 GCF_003725735.1 Sinomicrobium pectinilyticum
AGCAGAAACTATAAGTTCCATAACCCGGAGGGCCTATACTTTGTGAGCTTTGCTGTCGTGGAATGGCTTGATGTTTTTACCAGGAATGAATATAAGAACCTGCTGTTGGAAAGTTTGGCATTTTGCCAAAAAAAGAAAGGTATGGAAATTGTGGCCTGGTGCATTATGACCAACCATATACATTTGGTGTTCAGGAGTGTAGACAGGCAACATCCCGCATTGTTGTTGGGCGATTTTAAGCGGTATACAAGTAAGGCTATAAGTAAAGGAAATACGGGATAATCCGAGAGAAAGCAGAAAAGAGTTTTTGCTCGAAAGGTTTAAAAAACGGCAGGAAAGTCGTCCAACGTTACCGGATATCAGTTTTGGCGACACGACAACAAACCTATTGAACTTTGGAGCAATAAAATTATACAGCAAAAGATAAACTACATACACAATAATCCGGTAGATGCAGGCTTAGTATTTCGGCCGGAAGATTATGTTTACAGCAGTGCTGTGGATTATGCGGGGGAAAAGGGGGTATTGGATAATGTGGTTGTTTTTCAGTATTTTGGTTAAAAGAAAAGGACATTATAGATAGTTTAGTTTAAGCCACACGATACAATCGTGCGGCAATAGGGGGTTCTCGTTACAAACGAGCACCAGATGGGGGAAAAGAAGGGAGCGAACTACAAATTAAAATTTGGCGGATAAATGGCAGAAATGAACTGCCCCGCTACCGCCAGTTTTTGACTGGTGGCAGGCAGGAGTAAGTAATGAACCTCAGCACAAAAGACTATGATTGAATAATGTGGTTTTTGTATTTCCAGGACATGAGCAGAAACTACAAACCTGCCTTCAGGCAAGGTTTTATAACAAGGCCGGTGTGAAGGAAAGTATGCATATATTGTAGAAAGGAAAAAGAAATGGAAATGTATGCCTCCTGTTGTTGTGGGCACCAGTTGTAAACTGGTGATAGTAGTCAACGCTCATGATGAAAAGCATTGAAAAAGTTTAAATGGCCCCTAAATTAAAATTATGAAAACCACACTGCTATGCCTGTTTCTATGTTTAGCCAAAGCATCATTTTCCCAGGAATTTTTAAATCTTGATTTTGAATACGAAGTCAGGGGTTCAGAAATTCCAAAGAAATGGTACATCGAAAGTCCGGGATACATTGCTAAAATGGATGAAACCGAAAAATACAGCTCCGAAAGGAGTTTAAAGATGACAAGTAATAGTCCGGTAGAAAATCATATTGCCGTCTTTACCGGAAACTTTCCGGTGACATTGGCAAAAGGCAGAAGCATTGAGTTCACAGGACATGTAAAAACGGAATCCGTGACCAATGGTTATGCAGGACTTTGGTGGAGCGTAGATGGGGAAGCCGGGGTCTTAGCGTTTGATAATATGGAGGAGGGTGGCTTAAGGGGCACCAATGATTGGCAAGAAGTCTCCATCCGAATGAATGTGGATAAAAATGCTACTGACGTCAGTTTTGGTGGCTTATTAACGGGGCTTGGCACAGCCTGGTTCGATGATTTTGAAATACGTATTGACGGCAAAGAATTTGAAGATCTGCAACCCCGGGTAAGTGCGCCCACCATGGAGGAATTAGAATGGTTAAAGAACAATGTTTATCCGCTATCGACCTATGATCCCGCAAAGAAATCCGACGAGGACCTTGAAATCATGGATTCATTGATCGGGGATACCCATGTTGTAGGTCTTGGAGAGGTTACGCATGGTTCGAGCGAAATATTCCAAATGAAACACCGGATCATCAAATTTCTGGCGGAGAAAAAGAATTTCGGAATTTTTTCCATGGAAGTGAATATGCCAGAGGCCTATAGGCTCAATGATTACATCATAAGCGGAAAGGGAAATCCAACCGAATTAATAAAAGGCATGGATTATTGGACCTGGAGCACCCGGGAAGTATTAAATATGGTGGAATGGATGAAGTTGCATAATGCTTCTAAACAACAAATACAATTCACCGGATTTGATATGCAATCCTATGATTTGTCTATCCAGGAGCTGGAAAAAAAATTTAAAAACAATCCTACAACACTAGACGATTTGATTGCTATTAAACAGCTATTGGATAAAACTTCAAACCAACATATGGGTTCTAGGCTAGGTGCAATTTCCCAGGAAGATAAAGATACTATAGAGGTAAAAATTTCACGTATCAGGGACGCTATAAAAAAATTGAAGATTACCGGGGACAGGATGCCATGGCTGTACCAAAATATTAGGATCATTGAGCAATATGTGGACAAAACTATTTTCTCACGAGACAAGTTTATGGCAGAAAATCTCATGTGGATTAGATCACAAAATCCGGGATCAAAGATTGTCATCTGGGCACATAACGCACATATTCAAAGAACCATGCGCGGTATGGGAAATTTTCTTTCCGATAGTCTGGCCAAAGACTATCTGTCGGTCGGATTCGCTTTTGCAAGAGGCACCTATACGGCAATGGGCAGTCAGGGACTAACCGAATATCAGGCCGAGGAACCGTATAATGGTACTTTTGAAAAGTTTTTCGAAGCTATTGATGCCCCTATTTTCATTATCGATCTAAGGAGCGTCAAAGCACAAAAACCAACGTTTGGCAAGTGGTTATTGGAAAAACTGGACTTCAGACAAGTAGGAGTAATGAAACCGGAAAGAGAATTTTACGAAACAAATTTAAGCGAAGATTATGATTTGATCATTTTTATTAGAGATTCCTCGGGCTCAAAACTTTTGGATTAACTTTTTAATACCAATGCGAATCAAGGATTAAAATATTGGGTAAATAAAAGCGAAGCCCCGATGGTCCCGATAATATCGGGAGCGGGAGACGCTTTTCAGCTATGGATTTCGGAAATACCCAAATCATCACTAATATATCACTTGTTTATCCGTGCTTTATGCCTCTGCTTATCCATTATTCACGTTAATTTAAGTGAGTTGTTATTTGACGGCATAATTTTTTCAGTTTTTTCCCAAAAAAGTGAGTCTGGAAGTGTAGGTATTAATTTGTAACAAATGTATGATCTGTTGGCCCTGCCCATAAAGATTATTATAGGTTTTGTATTGAAACCGGAGTAATTACCTAATCGGCAAAATGAAAAATGCTGTGGAAATCTATGCCTTTAGCTCCAAAGGCGCCTATGAAATTTAACCATTATTATCGAAAAGCTTTATGTTAGGTACTTATTTTTAACAAACTCATACCAGTCTTTGCAAAATTGTTCTTCAGTGACATTAAATGTCTTTTTCAAGTTCCCATAATTTTCTATTAGGTCAATAAATTTTTTTTGCCCATATTTAGCTAAGATATATTCGATAATTGTAAAACCACAATCATATATTTTATCACCTTTGAAGCGGCCGTTTAGCTCCACGATGCTTGGGTATTGCCCATTTTCCAGATAGGTTAAGGTTTTAGGATTTACAAATTGTTTTGCCTCATACACACTTATTCCTTCCCAAAGCCATATTGGAAAGGTTGAAAATTTCTTATCGAATTCCTTTGAATCAACAGGTTGTGGCTCATGGTCTAAAAGTAATTTTAATGTTACAGCATGAACAAACTCATGAACAGCAACTTTTTGGCTGTCGGCTTCTCCCTATGCCTGTTCTACAAAGTGTAATTTGGAAATACCTTCAATATTGCCCGAACCTCCCCAGTTTTTAGTTGCCGTTATGTACCTCCATCTTTGAGCATAGATATTTGTTTCTATCATCTCTGCTGGAATAGTATTTAAATTCTTTCCAATTTTAAGATAATTGCTCTCTAAAGCATTGGAAAGTTGGATAATTTTTGCTGTGTCAATGCTACTACTGAAAAGGAATGTAAAATGTTTGGTTTTAAGCGTCCTTTTGCTTTCTGGAATGCTGATTAGGATAATGCCTGTTAGAAATAAGATGGCTACTATAAAAAGTATTTTTTTTAGTTTCTTCATTGGTCAAATTATAATGCTTTCAATTACTATGGATAACGTAAGGATAAGTACATGAAAAATTCTATACCATATACACTAAACTAATATAGGAAAAGTACTTTCAAATTCGGCAGGTTTTTTGAAGCCATGTTTTTGTCTAATTCCATGCAGAATATAAAGAATCTTTTTCACCTGATAAATTTATGAGAAGGGTACAATATTGTGAGCTTGCAGAAAAAAATAACGAAATGTCCCCGCTCCCCCCGCTACTGCGTGTTTTTTCAAACTTAAAACTTCTTTTAAACGGAAACTGTTAGATTGTTTATGTACCACCGGTTCCCCCCCCCTCTTCCACCAGTTTTTAACTGGCGGCGGCATGAGCACGTAACAAGCCTCAGAACAAAAAGCTATGATTTAATAGTGTAGTTTTTATATTTTTAGGACATGAGCAGAAACTACAAACCTGCCCGGCAGACAAGGTTTTATAACCATACCGTTGAAACCGCTTTGTGACCGAGCTAACGGAATGGAAATATAGCAGCGCTAGAAATTTTGCGGGGGATCATACCGTTCTGGAAATAGACGACATTGGTTTTTGGGAGTAATTAGTTGTTGGCTACTGTTGTGGCCACCAG
>NZ_RJTM01000014.1 GCF_003725735.1 Sinomicrobium pectinilyticum
CTTAATTTCATTAAAAAATAACAATTTCCGGAATATTTTCTCGGGATAGAAAAACCCTCTATAGCCCGCCGGATGTTTAAAAGCGGACTTAGATTGCGAGGAATACTAAATGTATGCTATATAGGAAAATAATTTATTTAACTATAAAATAAAGCTGTTTACTAAAGTAGGGTATTACTGTGTTGTAAATTAAAAATTTAAAATATAAAACGAGGTTATTGTTGGCTTTTTAAAAGGAGCAACAATGCGCTATGGTTTTTAAAATAAATAATCAAGGTGATTATGAGATAACTAAACAAAACTTTTTTATTATGAAAACCCAAATCAAATTAATCCTGCTGAGCGGGATTTTAACGTTCTTAGCCTGTGAAAAAGAAGAGGACCTTATGACCGGGACAGCGTCTTCTTTAAATGAAGAGATTATTACTACGGAGCCGGATACTTCTCAAAAAGAAAAGAAAATGATCTCGGCCAGATCGGTTTCGGTTACCACCGAAGCAGATTTAAGGGCAGCTGTTTCTTCCGCCAATCCGGGAGATGTTATTACCATTAACGGTACCATATATTTAACACGCACTCTGGAATTAGCGAGGAGCGGAACTTCAAGTTCAAAAATTAATATCACCGGAGGAGTTTTAAATTGCGCCAACCAACCTTCCGGTAGCTGGGGGGTCAAGGTAAATGGCAGTTATTGGAATATTACTAATATGACCATAAGAAATGCTCCTGACTGTGGTATAGTATTTCAGCATGGCGGTCATAATTATGTATACAATGTAACCACTTCTTATAATGGAGATTCCGGTTTGCAGATTTATAACGGGGGCCATGACAACTATGTCAGGCAGTGTTATTCAAACGATAATTACGATTCGCAGAACGGAGGAGAAAACGCAGACGGATATGCCTGTAAATTGTCCGCAGGAAGAAATAACGTATTTGAAAACTGCACGGCACATCACAATTCTGACGATGGCTGGGATTTATATGGTCAACCCTATACGGTAACCATCAGAAATTGTACGGCCAGCAATAACGGATATGGCTCAAACGGAGACGGAAACGGTTTCAAATTGGGTAGTGCAGGACAATCCGTTCCGCATACAGTAACAGGTAATACAGCAAAAGACAATATGGCCTGGGGTTACGACGGAAACGGAAATACGGGCCATATTACCATAACCGGAAGCGGAGGTTCCGGTAACGGGAAAGGGCTTTTCACCAGAATATACTGATAACCAATAAGTAGCTATATTATTTAAAAGCCATCTGTTTTAAACGAGATGGCTTTTACGGTTAAATAAGAAATTATTTTTTACTTCTTTGAACTATTCTTCCATAGTGTGATAGACGTTCTGCACATCATCGTCGTCCTCTATCTTTTCCAGCAGTTTTTCAATGTCGGCCACCTGTTCGGGATCCAGTTTTTTGGTTACCTGAGGAATCCTTTCGAATCCGGAGGACAAGATTTCTATACCGCGGCTTTCCAGTTCTTTTTGTATGGCGCCGAAACTTTCGAAAGGGGCGTAGATAAGTATGCCGTCATCATCCATAAAAACCTCTTCGGCACCGAAGTCTATCATCTCCAGTTCCAGCTCCTCTATATCCATACCTTCCGCATTGATCCGGAAGTTGCAGGTGTGATCAAACATGAATTCCACGGAACCGCTGGTGCCCAGGTTTCCGTTGCACTTGTTAAAATAGCTTCTTATGTTGGCTACGGTCCGGTTGTTATTATCTGTCGCGGCTTCTACCAGCACGGCTATTCCATGCGGGCCGTAACCTTCGAAAAGGACTTCTTTAAAGTTTTCGGTATTCTTGTCGGAAGCTCTTTTTATGGCACGTTCTATATTATCTTTTGGCATATTTGCCGCCTTGGCATTCTGGATAATGGCTCTCAGGCGTGCATTGGTTTCCGGGTTAGGCCCGCCTTCTTTTACCGCAATTACAATATCCTTGCCGATACGGGTAAAGGTTTTGGCCATGGCGCCCCACCTTTTTAATTTCCGTGCTTTCCTGAACTCAAAAGCTCTTCCCATAAATATGATGCATTATTAAGTTATGTACTTCTGTTGTCGATCGTACAAAAATATAAAGTTCGATTTTATTGTCCAATTTATTTAGCGGACTGTTGTTTTTAAAGCATTTTAGAGACAGATTGTTGTTTCTCCGGGGACTTTTTATATGGCTCAACGGAGAACCGTACTTTTAATAACGTCTGCCACTTCGATCTGGTGCTGTTCCGGTAATTTGTTGTCTTTGGGCAGTACGGCCAGGAACCTGTCCGTGTTCCGGGTATAAACATTTTTGAAAAGCGGTTTTTTATATCCCAGTTCTTCCGAAATCTCCCGGATAAACTCATCGTGGTGTATGAGGTCCCGGCTACCGAGGTGATAAATTCCCGACTTATGCCTGTTCAGCAGGTAATGTACCTGTTGTGCTATTTTGTCTGCACAGGTGACATTCATTACCAGGTCCGGAAAAACTTCATAGGCTTCCCCGTTCTGCAAATAGTGTTTCAATTGGTTCAGCCGTGGTGAATTCGGGCCGAAAACCATGGGCATACGGGCTATGACATACTGCCATACGGGCAGCCGCAGGAGCATGTTCTCTATTTTTATCTTGAACCGGCCGTATATGCTCTCGGATAGCGTTTTGTCGTATTCATAAGAAGGAAAATTACTGAAGGCATCGAAAACATTCGCCGAGGAGAGGAAAATAATCCGGATGTCCCGTTTGGCTATAATGGTTGTTATTTCTTTGTGCAAGGCTACCTGTTCTTCGAAATTACCGCGAAGGGCAGAAATGATACAGCTGGGTTTTACGGCCTGGATTATGGATTCTACCGGGTCGGTTTCCAGGTTGAAATACAGGAAATGCTGGTTGCCCGCATAAGAAGTATTGGTAAAATAGGTACCATACGTATCATAATAGGGGCACAGCTCCCTGTAGAGGGTGCCTCCTATAAATCCGCTAGCTCCTAATATCAATATTCTTTTCAAACCGATTCGTATTAAAATATGGACAGTCCCGTTCTGGTGGTAAACACTTCCAGGGCCTGCATTCCCAACAGGGAGTTTCCTTTTTCGTTGAGCCCGGGAGACCAGGTGGAGATACAGTATTTTTCCGGATGTACGGCGACAATACCTCCGCCTACGCCACTTTTTCCCGGCAGGCCTACCTCAAAAGCAAATTCTCCTGCTTCATCATAAAAACCGCAGGTAAGCATTACGGCGTTGATCCTTTTTGCCTGGCTCGGGGTCAGGAACACCTTCCCGGAAGCGTTTTTACCGGAATTGGCGAACATATAGAATGTTCTTGCCAGCTGCCTGCAGGTCATGGACAGGGAGCATTGGTAGAAATAGAAATCCAATACATTTTCCACCTTATTGTGTATATTCCCGAAGGATTTCAAAAGATTGGCTGCGGCAGCATTGCGAAAACCGGTGGCTTTTTCCGAACGGGCCACGGCTTCGTTATAATTGATAGAATCGTCTTCCGCAAGTTCTCTCACGTAATTTAAGAAATCTTTCTTTGGATCGGAAAAATAAGAGAGAAGAATATCGCTGACCACTATGGCCCCTGCATTGATAAAAGGGTTCCTGGGAATGCCTTTTTCGAGTTCCAGCAGGGCCAGGAAATTGAATGGGTTCCCCGAGGGCTCCACATCCACCCGTTTCCAGAGGTCGGCACCTGTAAAATGGAGGGCTTTAGCCAGGGAAAGTACCTTGGATATACTTTGTATGGAAAACGGAATATCAAAATCTCCCGTACCGTGCTCTTCTTTATTCAACATCAGCAGATAAAGGCCGAAACGGTTGATATTCACTTTCTCCAGCTCCGGGATATAGGAAGCTACAGTACCTTTTTCCGGGACATTTTTTAATGTGGCATGAATTTCTTCCAGGATATTCTGATATTCCATTTACTCTTATTTTTCACGGGAGACAGGTCACGGTTTTTCCGTAACACCCCGTCTTCCCGAAATATTTATTTCTTGTAAAACGGCAATTTTACCACAACCGCCGGAATTGCCTTTTTTCTTACCTGTATATGAATGGTATTCCCGGCTCCGGCCAGTTCCGTAGGGACATATCCCAGTCCTATACCTTTTCCGAGAGAAGGGGACATCGTGCCACTGGTCACATTTCCTATAACCTTGCCTTCGCCGTCTACTATATCATAACCTTGCCTGGGAATGCCTTTTTCCGTCAGTTCAAAGGCGACAAGCTTCCTCTTTACACCGTTTTCCTTTTGCTCCTTAAGTGCCCCGGAATTGACGAAGTCTTTGGTGAATTTGGTTATCCATCCCAGTCCGGCTTCTATCGGTGATGTGGTGTCGTCAATATCATTGCCATACAGGCAATATCCCATTTCCAGCCGGAGCGTATCCCGGGCAGCAAGTCCTATAGGCTTTATACCGAACCCGGCCCCGGCTTCGAAAACCTTGTCCCACACCTGTTTTGCATCTTCGTTTTTGCAATAAATCTCAAAACCGCCGCTACCGGTATAGCCCGTAGCAGAGATAATAATGTCCTTTACCCCGGCAAATTCACCGGTTTCAAAACTATAGAAGGGGATGGCCGACAGGTCAACGGGTGTAAGTGACTGCATAGCTTCCACGGCTTTTGGCCCCTGGATGGCAAGCAGGGAATAATTTTCCGACACATTCTCCATATCTGCCCCGAAAGTATTCTGCGATTTTATCCAGTCCCAGTCTTTTTCTATATTGGAGGCGTTCACAACCAGCAGGTATTCTTCCTCACCGAGTTTGTATACGATAAGGTCGTCTACTATACCGCCTTTATCATTGGGCATACAGCTGTATTGTGCTTTACCGACGGTAAGCCGGGAGGCATCATTGGAGGTTACTTTCTGAATAAGATCCAGTGCGTTCTCACCTCTGAGAAAAAATTCTCCCATATGGCTCACATCAAAAACGCCTATGCCGTTTCTGACAGTTTCGTGTTCTGCATTAACCCCTTCGTATTGTACAGGCATATTATATCCTGCAAAAGGTACCATTTTGGCCCCAAGAGCGATGTGTACATCGGTCAGTGCTGTATTTTTCATAAGGCTGTATAATTGTGTTAGTGTGTAAACTGATTTTTCAAACAACTTGTTGTTCTTGCAACCGGGAGAAAAATGCCTGCCGGAAAAAACGCTGCTAAAATATTCAAAAAATAGGGAGTAGTAAAAGAAAGTGGGAGGGAATGTGGAGATTGAATCCGGCAGTACGGATATTAAAGGGGTATGGATACTGCAGGACTGCATTATGGTGCAACCCTTATAAGTACAGGATACGAATCTGTCCGTTTACACAGTTGTCCGGGAATATTATCTTTAGCTCCGGTATTCCCCCCAGGGAAAACATTTTTTAACCTATACGATTGCAGAGTGATTAAAACTCAAAGTTAAAGCCTTTTTCCGTGAGTTTCTCATAGATCCCGGGATCGAATTTGTACAACTGGGCGGCCCGGTGCGATACGTCTGTCTCTTTTTCATTCAGGGGAACCAGGAGTTTCATGCGAAGGAACTTCCGGCGGAAATTAGGTTTGTCCATTTCCACTTCCAGGATTTCCTCATAGAGGTGCATCAATTGTAACAGGGTGAATTTTTCCGGGAGCAGGTTAAAGCCTACCGGGGCCTGCCGGACCCTTCTTTTTAAGCGTTTCAGGCTTACTTCCAGGATATCGGCATGGTCATAAATAAGTTCCGGTACATCCTTTACCTTATACCATTTAACGGCAGAAGCGGTGAAACCGGGAGTTAACCGATAGTCTTCTTTTTTGATAAGGGCGTAATATCCTATAGTAATTACCCGGCTGAGGGGAAACCTTTTGGGGCTGCCGAATGCTTTTAGCTGTTCGAGATAAATATTGTCTATTCCGGTCAGTTCCCTTAAAAGCCTGTATGCCGCGTCATCTATACTTTCTTCTTTCCTGATCCACCCTCCGGGCAATCCCCACTTTCCTTTGCTTATCCCTTCGGCATGCTGGACCAGTAAAACTTCCAGCGTACCCTCATTAAATCCGAATATGGTGCAATCAATGGTTACTGTATCTACAACATCTTCACTGTCCATCTCTTTTATAGACACGGAATCAATGGCTTTTTTATTCATTTGTATCTTTTGTTTAAGTTAAGTTCTGCGCCCGACCAAAACAGGCTGCAAAGTTCTTGTTTTTCCCGGTAAGAGGAAAGGGGTAGAGAGATTATTATCAATAGGATTATAAATATCTCATTTTTTCGGTAATTACAAAAATTATATTACAAAATATTGCAACATTCAAAATTATTAAGTACACTTGTAGTCAATGTAACTATAATCGAAATGATATAATAGTCCCGGGTCTAACTGTTTACATTAAAGCATGTTATTTATTGGTCAGCGGTAAGGAGTTATGGGATTTTGGAATTGGTGTTGCCTGACGAACTTAATAGACTAATCACCACTGATTAAAGTGCAATTTCATTCTTTATCAAAACGTCTGCACCTTTCAGTGCGGCGTGGTTTAGTTTTTTGAAGGAGGGGAGGGTATTGTTTACGGTAATGCGGCATTAGTCCTAACGGAACTTCCAAGTATAATCAAACCAAAAATACGCTTATGAAAAACCGATGCAAACTGGCTGTTTTAGTTCTTGTTGCAGGGTTGAGTCTGCCTGCAACGGCACAACTGCAAAATACGGGTATTCTCAATGAACCGCCGGATATCAGCAAAGATTTCGAAAATTATAAAAACACCTTTTACGTAGCTGAAGAACTGGCATCCTTCGATCCGAAAACAGCTACGGGAACTGTAAAGTACAACCGGTATAATTTTGCCACGCGACAGGCTTTTAACAACATGCTTTCCCGCCTGGAAAAAGCCAGGGCCAATGAATTTCCGACTACGGAATATGCCGTTTCCCCCGAACTTCCGTTCCGGATACAATTTGTAACGGACAGGACCATACGGCTTCGCATGAGCTCGGGGCCGGATTTCCGCAAGGAAGAGGAGTCGTTGATGCTGGTCAACGGTACTGCGCCTTCGGACATGAAATCCTGGAAATATAGCAGGATAGACGGAGGACATAAGTACACCGGTGAACACGGGAGCGTAGAAATATTGGAGAATCCGTGGCATGTTAAAATTTATGATGCGGATGGCAGGTTGTTGACCGGTACCCTGCACCCGGAGGATGTGAAGAATACTTACACCCCGGTAACCCCTTTTTCCTTTATCCGGAGAGCGGAAGACTATTCCAGGAGCATGGCTGCCGTATTTTCCATGTCCCCGGAAGAAAAGATATTCGGTTGCGGGGAATCCTTTACCCGGTTCGACAAAAGAGGGCAAAAAGTAATACTCTGGACGGATGATGCCAACGGGGTACAGAACGAGACCATGTATAAACCTGTTCCGTTTTATATGAGCAGCAGGGGATATGGTGTGTTCATGCATCATTCCACTCCCATAACCGTGGATTTCGGCAAATATTTCAATGCGGCAAACAGTATGATGATAGGGGATGACGAAGCCGATATTTTCCTGTTTATCGGGGAGCCCAAGGATATACTGAACGAATATACCTCGTTAACCGGAAAAGCGGAAATGCCGCCCCTGTGGTCTTTCGGTTTCTGGATGAGCCGTATCACTTACTTTTCGGAAAAGGAAGGCAGGGAAGTAGCTGATAACCTGAGAAAACATAAAATCCCCAGCGATGTCATCCATTTCGATACCGGATGGTTTGATGTGGACTGGAGAAATAATTACGAATTTGCCCGGGACCGTTTCGAAAATGCGGAAAAAATGATCGCGGATATGAAGAAGGACGGTTTTAACGTATGTCTTTGGCAGCTTCCGTATTTTACCCCCAAAAACACCCTGTTCTCCGAAATAGTAGAGCAAGGGCTTGCCGTCAAGGACAGGAAAGGCAATATACAGTATGAAGATGCCGTACTCGATTTTTCAAATCCCGAAACCGTGCGCTGGTATCAGGATAAAATTGCCGGCTTATTAAGACAGGGCGTGGGTGTTATTAAAGTGGATTTTGGAGAAGCCGCCCCCGCTTCCGGACTCTATCATTCCGGCAGGACCGGGTTCTACGAACACAATCTCTACCCGTTGCGGTATAACAAAGCCGTGGCCGAGGTTACCAAAAGGGAAAAGGGATATACCCTTATCTGGGCCAGGAGTACCTGGGCCGGAAGCCAGCGCTACCCGTTGCACTGGGGAGGGGATGCAGCTACGACAAATACCGCCATGGCAGCGACATTACGGGGAGGATTATCCCTGGGACTGAGCGGTTTTACCTTCTGGAGCCACGATATAGGCGGGTTCGTAACAAAATCCCCCGAAAACCTTTACCGTCGCTGGACCCCTTTCGGGATGCTTACGTCACATGTCCGGAGCCACGGGGAACCACCGACAGAACCCTGGGAATACGGAAAAGATTTCCTGAATGATTTCCGTAAGGCCGACAATATGCGATACCGGCTTATGCCTTATATATATGCCCAGGCCAAACACAGTTCGGAAAGAGGATTACCTATGTTAAGGGCTATGTTCGTGGAATACCCGGACGATCCGGGCTCCTGGCTCGTGGACGACCAGTATCTTTTCGGTTCGTCTGTGCTCGTTGCCCCGCTCTTTGAAGATGTTACCGAAAGGAATATATACCTCCCCCCGGGAAAATGGATAGATTACCAGACCCGTAAAGTCTATGAAGGCGGGTGGCACCGTGTGAAGGCAGGAAACATTCCTGTTGTAATATTGATCAGAGACGGTACGGTATTGCCACATATAGCCCTGGCCCAATCTACCAAAGACATGGATTGGAGCAGACTGGATCTACAAGTATATTCTACAACGGGCAGTGCCGAAGGAAAGGTATACCTCCCGGAAGAAACTGATATAAAAACGGTGAAAGTTGTTAAACGAGGGAATGGGTATGTCCTGGAAAACGATCCGTACGGAGGAAAAGTGAAATGGAATATAACGGAGCCGTAAAAAATGCTGCTGTGTTAGGTATTACAGGTCGGGAAGTCATATTTCCCGACTTTGTTTTTTCAGAGGGAGAATTTTTAAAGGATTTGTCCTGAATCTAAAACAGTAAATCCGGAATCTGAAAGCAGATAATTGTATATTTGTTCTGTTTTTTTATGACAAAAACAGGATTACAGTACTATTTTTATCAATAGCAGGCAATAAAACAACAACACTTAATATACTTATGACACTAATAAAATCCATATCCGGAATACGGGGGACCATAGGCGGGGCCCCGGGTGATAATCTGACCCCGATAGATGCCGTAAAATTTGCTGCTGCATACGGAACCTGGCTGAAAGAAGAAAACCAGGGAAAGGAAAAACTCAAAGTAGTAATAGGAAGAGATGCCCGGATATCGGGAGCCATGATACAGGGCCTGGTTATTCAGACACTCACCGGTCTGGGGATAGATGTCGTAAAACTGGATTTATCCACAACGCCTACGGTAGAAGTGGCAGTACCGCTGGAACATGCGGACGGGGGAATCATACTCACGGCCAGTCACAATCCCAAACAATGGAACGCCCTGAAACTGCTGAACCATAAAGGCGAATTCCTCAATGCTGCACAGGGCGCCAGAATACTGGAACTTGCCGAAGCCGAGCAATTCGAGTTTGCCGATGTGGATTACCTGGGAAAAGTGACGCTGAACGAAGCCTATATCGATATACACATAGATGAAGTGCTCAACCTTCCGCTGGTAAATGCCAAAGCCATTAAAGAAGCCCGTTTCAGGGTGGTTGTAGATGGTGTTAACTCTACCGGGGGTATTGCCATTCCCCGTCTGCTCGAAAGGCTGGGAGTAGAAGTCATTAAACTCTATTGCGAGCCTGACGGACATTTTCCGCACAATCCGGAACCGTTAAAAGAACATCTTACGGATATTTCGGAACTGGTGGTCAAAGAAAAAGCCGATTTCGGTATTGTGGTCGATCCGGATGTAGACCGTTTGGCTTTTATGGGTGAAGATGGCGAGATGTTCGGTGAAGAATATACCCTGGTAGCCTGTGCGGATTATGTATTGGGTAAGACGCCAGGCAATACGGTGTCTAATATGTCTTCTTCCAGGGCGCTGCGGGACGTTACCGAAAAGCACGGCGGCAATTACCGCGCCAGTGCCGTAGGTGAAGTGAACGTAGTAGCGTTGATGAAAGAAACCAATGCCATTATAGGAGGAGAAGGTAACGGGGGAATTATTTATCCGGAATTGCATTACGGACGGGACGCGCTGGTCGGGGTGGCCCTTTTCCTGTCGCTCCTGGCCGAGAAAAATATCCCGGTAAGTGAGCTCAGGGCCGGTTATCCTTCCTATTTTATGAGCAAAAAGAAAATACAACTCACCCCGCAGATCGATGTGGATGCCATACTGAAGGAGATGGAAGAAAAATATAAGAACGAAAATATCTCGACGGTAGATGGCGTTAAGATCGATTTTCCGGAAAACTGGGTTCACCTGAGAAAATCCAATACCGAACCAATTATCCGGATCTATACCGAGGCAAAAACCCAGGATGAGGCCAATACACTTGCAGATAAGATAGTAGCAGAGATCGAAAATCTGGTAACCGTGAATTAATCTAATCCCTTACCGGCTCCGGCTTAATATCATTTTGGCAAACAATAAATATTATCTTAGGGTTAATAAAAATAAGCATTAACAAGTGATTGACGAACATTCTATAGACCAGGCCGGGGAAGGGGAGTTCGACGAGATCGTGGAAGTCTGGGAAGCTTCGGTCAGGGCTACACATGATTTCCTGAAAGAGGAAGATATAGTGTATTTCAGGCCTTTGATCCGCAATACCTATTTAAAGGCACTGGATGTAAGGTGTATCCGGCGAAGAGGGCATCAGCGCATCCTGGCTTTTATGGCCGTTTCCGGCTCTAGTATTGAAATGCTTTTCATACATCCGGAGGCCAGGGGAAAAGGCCTGGGCAGGAAACTTCTGCAATATGCCGTGGAAGAAATGCATGCGGATAAGGTTGATGTTAATGAAGATAATTTGCAGGCCGTGGGTTTTTACGAGCATATGGGGTTCAAAACGGTGAAGAGGTCGGCACTGGACGGTACGGGAAAACCATATCCCATATTGCACATGTCACTTGATAAAACATAGATTTTCAGCTTAATTAATATTCAGAACATGGTAACAACAGCGGAGGAATCCAAAATATTCCGGACGGAGCTTGAGGCGTATTTCAAACCGTTCCGGGATAATATTGTGGGGATAGACCAGGAATTCGAATCACCTTACGGGAAAAAACGCATCGTGTATACCGACTGGACGGCGAGCGGTCGTTTATACCGGCCTATCGAGGAAAAGCTGTTACGGGATTTTGGTCCCTATGTGGCCAATACCCATACGGAAACCACCGTGTCCGGAACAGCGATGACGGTAGCTTACCATGAAGCCCGCCACATCATTAAAAAACATGTGAACGGAAAAGAAGATGATATACTCATTACCTCAGGGAGCGGAATGACGGGAGTTATCAATAAATTCCAGCGCATTCTCGGGCTTAAGGTACCGGAAAACCTCAGGAAACATACCACCATTCCCGATGACCTCCGCCCCGTGGTTTTTATCACCCATATGGAGCACCATTCCAACCAGACATCATGGCTGGAAACCCTGGCCGTTGTAGAAGTGGTCCCGGCAGACGATGAAGGACTGTTTTGTATGGAAAACCTGCTGGAATTACTGGAAAAGCACCGTGACCGTCCTTTAAAGATAGCTTCGGTAACCGCATGCAGCAATGTAACGGGGATACGAACCCCTTACCACGACATAGCGAAAGTAATGCACCGCCACGGAGGTGTGTGCTTTGTGGATTTTGCCTGCTCCGCACCTTATGTGGAAATAGATATGCATCCGGAAGATAAAGAAGCGTCGCTGGATGCTATTTTCTTCTCACCCCATAAATTTCTGGGAGGCCCCGGGACTTCCGGGGTATTGCTGTTCAATAAAAAATTATACAAGAACATGATCCCCGATTCCCCCGGAGGAGGGACAGTAACCTGGACCAATCCCTGGGGAGAGCATAAATACATAGAAAATATCGAAGAGCGGGAAGACGGGGGAACGCCGGGATTCTTGCAGGCCATTAAGACCGCCTTGTGTATCCGCTTAAAAGAGCAGATGGGCGTAAAAAACATCCTGGACAGGGAGCATGAAATACTGGAACAGGTATTTAATTTCCTTTCCGATGTCCCTAATGTTAAAATACTGGCACCGCAGCATAAAGACCGTTTGGGAGTGTTGTCTTTCTTTATAGACGATCTTCATTATAATCTCGGGGTGAAACTGCTTAACGACCGGTTCGGGATACAGACACGTGGCGGGTGCAGCTGTGCCGGTACTTACGGACATTACCTGCTGCATGTGGACCAGGAAACCTCCAGTAAGCTGGTAGAAGAAATAACGCTTGGTGACCTGATAAAAAAACCGGGATGGATACGGATGTCCATTCACCCTACATTAAGCTGTGATGAGATCCGGTATGTGTGCGAATGTATCCGGGCATTAGCCGAAAACCATACGGAATGGGCCTCCGATTATGCTTATGACAAGTCCAGGAACGAGTTTCTGCACAAATCCCATACAACGGATACGGGGACGCAGGTAAAATCCTGGTTTGAATTCTGAGAAACGTCCTTAAAATGAAAACAGCGGGTTGGGCGTATGTGCTTCCTGCATTATACGTTCCATTTCCTTTACGATCTCCGGGTGTTTTTTCGCAACATTGTGTTTTTCTCCCGGATCTGTTTTGAGGTCGTACAGCTCCAGCGGCGCATGACGGTTCTTTTTCACCTGTAGCCGTACGGCTTTCCAGTTTTGTTTGCGCACGGCCTGTTTGCCGCCCTGCTCGTAAAATTCCCAGTACAGGTAAGGATGTTCGGCCTGTTTACCCTTTCCCAGTAGTTCCGGGACAAAAGAAATCCCATTGATGTTTGCAGGTAGTTTTTTAACACCGCCCAGTTCCGCCAGGGTAGGCAATACATCCCAGAAAGCGCCAATATGGTCGCTTATCCGGCCGGGCCCGATCTTACCCGGCCAGTACGCGATAAACGGTTCGTGTATCCCGCCTTCATAGACATCTCTTTTCACTCCTTTATAGGAGCCGCTGCTCTCGAAAAAAGCGACATCTTCCATGGTGCGACCTCCTTCTATATGAGTACCGTTATCACTGGAAAACAGGATCAGGGTATTCTCATCAATGCCTTTTTCTTTCAGCAGTTGCGTTATACGGCCCGTATATTTGTCTATGCTGCTCACCATTGCGGCGTAGGCCGCCTTAGGATAAGGTTGTCCCCCGTAATGCTTCCCGTCAGGCCAGGGTTTTTCCGGCATGAACCGGCTTTCACCGGACTCATTGAGGTACGGTTCCATATAATTTTCCGCGGTAACGAGTTCCGCATGAGGAAGGGTAAAAGAGAGGTAGAGAAAAAAAGGTTTATTCTTCGGTTGTTCTTCTATAAAACTCAGCGCTTCTTCCGCAAATATCTCATTGGCATAACTGCCTTCGGGCGTGTCGAATTTTTCCAGTTTGCCATTGCGGATCCGCCACAGTGAATCCGGACGCTGGTAATGGGCATCAACATGGTGGAGATGGCCTGTAAAATGATCCCAGCCTTTTTTCAAAGGTTCACCGGGAGTACCTTCAAGCCCTAATCCCCATTTGCCGTACATAGCCGTAGTATACCCTTCTTTTTGCAATAATTGCGGAATAATGGTATCGGTTTCACGGAGCGGATATTCCCCGTTACCGCGTATGTGGGTTATTCCCGTATGTTGCCCGGTCATAAGGCTGGCACGCGAAGGGGCACAAACGGTACTGCCGGCATAAAACTGGGTAAAACGCATTCCTTCTGCCGCCAATCGATCGATATGGGGAGTAAGAATATGCTCCTGTCCGTAACAGCCTAAATCGCCTATCCCCATGTCGTCTGCCAGGATGAAGATGATATTGGGAACGGGTTCCGGGGGCGGGGAATCCTGTTTTTTTGTTTTGGAATTATTACACGATCCCATGAAGAGACAGCTACATAGACAGAATAAAGTAATACGGGCGTTAAGGTGTTTCATCTGTTCATTTCTATTTGGCTTCAATGGGTCAGATGTTATTCGCCATTGAACATTTCGTCCCGATAGTCCCGATCCCGATAATCCCGATAACTATCGGGATCGGGAGATATCAACTCGGATTGTTATGGATCATTTCATAATGATATGATCGATTCCCCTAAAGATAGAAATAAAAAAAAGTGTTCGAAAACTTTTTGAAGATTACTTCAGGAATTTGGCTTTTAATCCGGGACCGGGAATCATGCACTGGTCTTTTTTGCCATACCATTTATAGCGGTTATGCGCAATAAAATCGTACAGCAGGTCCCTGAGTGTGACAGGAAGAATATATTCGAATACTCTCAGGAAAGACCACCCGCCACCCAGTTCGGAAGCGATCTCAATGGCGGCCTGTGATTTGGTATAATACGCCACATCGGGCTCTATAAGGACAATAGAATCGGTTTTTTCCGGGTCAATGCCCCGTTCTGCCAGCAGTTTTTGCCCCGGTTCACTTTGCAGGGAAGCAAAACGGAAAATATCTTTTTTGTCCCTCTTGATAACAAATTGTACGGAACTGTTGCAAAGATTGCAAATCCCGTCAAAAAGAATGATTTTTTTATTTTTTTCCAAAGCATCCATAGCAATAAAACGCCTTTCGTTAATTCGTGCGGACCGCAAATCCACAGGTTTTATAAATAATCCTGCCCGTCCGGCAGGGTGTTCTTTGGTTATTGCATTATCCGGACAACATCCGTCAGCCCGATACAAGCCGGTTACCCGCTTCAGATACGAAAGCCATTGGAACTGTATCCGAAACCAATCAAAGATACGGCAAAAAGACGGGAGTAGGATATCCATATACGGCATTTCGGATGTAAAGGTGTAGCCCCGTGCCCGCACCATAATTTTTCCGTAAATTTGTACCAGACTTCATTGCTCAAACAGATCTTAAACTGATAATCATGGCCGAACTCATCCGAATTTATGAAGAAAACCCGAATATAAGGGAAGTACATAAAGTGGTTAATATATTGAAGAGGGGAGGACTGGTTATTTATCCTACCGATACGGTATACGGACTGGGATGTGACATTACCAACTCCAGGGCCCTGGAGCGTATAGCGCGGATCAAGGGCGTTAAACTGGAAAAGGCCAATTTTTCCTTTATATGTGCGGATCTCAGCAACTTGTCGGATTATGTCAAGCAGATCGATAATTCGACTTTTAAATTGCTGAAGCGTGCACTCCCGGGACCATTTACCTTTATCCTTTCCGGTAACAATAATCTTCCCAGGGACTTTAAGAAAAAAAAGACGGTAGGTATCCGTGTGCCGGAAAACAATATTGCCCAGGCGCTGGTCCGGGAACTGGGAAATCCCATCGTATCTACTTCCATATATGACGAAGACGAACTGCTGGAATATACCACCGATCCCGAGCTTATTTATGAAAAATGGGAAAACCTTGTCGATGTGGTAATAGACGGGGGATATGGTGACAACATAGCATCTACCGTCGTAGACCTTACCGGAACAGAACCGGAAGTGATCCGGCAGGGGAAAGGGAATCTCGAAGAAATACTGTAAATTCCCGGACCCTTACATATGCAGGATTTTTCCCAGCGCATACCCTATAAGGTCTTCTACCAGTTGTTTGGGGTCCGGCGCAAAAGTACCGTCCGCACGATTGGCAATTATGGCATTAAGGGAGATAGCTTCATGTCCCAGCAAGGCGCACAGGCCATAGATAGCAGAGGTTTCCATCTCCAGGTTGGTTACCTTGAGCCCCAGGTGGCTGAAATTATGCATTTTGTTGTTCAGTTCCGGGTCCTGTAAAGGCAGTCGTAAAACCCGCCCCTGTGGTCCGTAAAAGCCCCCGGCTGTTGCAGTGAACCCCCGGTAAACCTCTTTTTCTCCGAAGTATTCCAGCAGTTTTTTGCCTGCGGATATTACCAACGGCCGGGATTTGTATATGCTCCACCTAGTATGGGCTATAAAAGCTTCTTCTATTTCGGGAAGCGTAATTGTTTCGGTGTGGTAAGAGTGCAGCATACCACTGAGATCAAGGGCAAAGGAGCTGGCAAGAAAAGAACCTACGGGAATTTCACGCTGTAACGATCCGGATGTGCCTATGCGGATGATTTTCAGCGAACGGAGTTGTTCCTTTACCATGCGTTTTTCCAGGTCTATGTTGACCAGTGCATCCAGTTCATTGAGCACTATATCTATATTGTCCGGGCCTATTCCCGTGGAAATAACCGTTAGCCTTTTCCCTTTATAGGTGCCGGTCTGGGTTTTGAACTCTCTTTTCCGGATCGTAAATTCCACATTGTCAAAATGCGCGGTAATTTTCTCCACCCTGTCCGGGTCCCCGACAAAAATGATGGTGTCCGAAATGTGTTCAGGTCTTAGGTTCAGGTGATATACACTACCGTCCTGGTTGAGTATAAGTTCGGATTCGGCGATTCTGTTCATATCCGTAAAGTTAAAAAACAAAAAGAAGGACTCCAAAGCCCTTCTTTCCGGTTCTGTTGTTTTTATTTCGGGGGGTATTACAACTTTAATAGCCTTGCTGTGTCTTCATGGTACAGAAAGCTGTATTTTTTAGTTCCCCCGAGATAAATATCATCTCGTTTTATAAAGGGATAATAATTTTGTATTTTATTCATAACATCTTTGCCCATAGGGCTGAGTTTTACGGGGCTGAACGATTTGAAAAGAGGTTTTATACTGTCTATCAGCCTGTAATACTGTAAATCTCCGAACCCGTAATCACTCTCGTTCTTAATAAGTGTTTCAACGAACTTCTCCTTGGAAGCTATTTTTTTACTGTTGCCTATGGCCAGTATTTCATTTTCCAGGTGGTTCAGGCCGTTTTTAACTGTTGGAAACCTGTGAAGGTGCAAGGCAATGGTGTCGGTGAGGTAAGGAAACTGGGAAGAGTTGAATTTGGAAAAAGTTTCGAGTCGTAAAGGAGTGTCGCTGCAGTAAAGTTGCCAGATGTAATCGGCGTATTCTATATCGTCTTGTGTGAGTTGTATTCTGGAATCGAATAATTTTATCAGCTGTTCGTCGGTGTGGTTGGTGAGGATAAAGGGTTTGTCTTTTTTCTGTTTTTTACAGACCAGCGAGACCTGTGCGCCCCTGCGGTGTTTTTTCAGCCAGCTCACCACCGCAATCATATTTATCTGGCAGAAGAGGTCTTCGTCAAACCACAGGACTATTTCTTCCTGGGTCTTCTGGTTACAAAGGCGCCTGTACTCTTTCAGGGTAGCCTCTATGAAGTTCGTTTTGGTGACCTTATAGTTCTTGTTCAGGAATTCAAAACGGGTCTTCCAGAAGGATTCACTGCCCACTTCGGTTATGGTCCTTCCTTCACAGAGCATTTCCCGCCAGGTAATAATTTCCCCTTCCAGCTTTAGTTCCTTTAAATGGGAAGTAAAGCCATCCCCATTGGTAATGTGTAAGGTTGCAGTCATTTCAAGGTTTATTTAGATTAGCCAAAAATATGTTTTTAATTATGAACCTAAAACCACTTTCTATAGTATTATAATAACACCCGCACCGATATTATTTTTTTAACCTTTAGGTATGTCTAAATAAGTCAACTACCTCTCGGGGCAATCCTGATAATTATCGGGACGCGAGGCATAAGGCGGAAACCATAGATTACTTTTCGACGCAAGCGTCGGAACATTTAAATCTCACTTAGTGAGTAAAAGTCCGGAGGTTATCCCCCTACACGTTTTACGTTGTAACCTTCATCACGCAGCAATTCCATGACCTTGTCCCGGTAATTTCCCTGAATGATGATTTCCCCGTCTTTAACGGAACCGCCCACGCCGCATTTTGTTTTGAGAAATTTCCCGAGATCTTTGAGGTCTTCTTCGGCCCCTTCGAATCCTTTGATTACGGTAACTGTTTTTCCACCCCTGCCTTTATTGCTGAAATGAGCTTCCAGGTATTGTTCGGCAGGAGGGAGGGTTTCCGTCCCCTCTTCTTCACGGGCAGGTTTTTCACCCGTTGAAAAAACGAAATTCCCCAGATCTTCCAGACTATTCAGCTTGTTGTTGCCCATTTTTCTCCCTTTTTTGACAACCGTATTTTAAAGTAAACGCAAGAAATACGATTAGCGTATATTCTTTAACATTAATTAGTTAACATGCGAAAAAAAGACTAAAATAACCAACCGCTCAACGAGATTGATTACCAGTCCCTTGCTATCCGTACCGCCGGTAGTGGTGTATGATGTTCTATGTTTTTATAAGCCCTAACTCCACGAGACGTTCATGCAAAAATTCTCCGGCAGTAATATCCTCATACAGTTTGGGATGTTCTTCATCCACACAGTTTTCGAGGCAATTGAGGGGCATTTCACTTATTGGGTGCATAAAGAAAGGAATGGAATACCTTGAAGTACCCCACAGTTCTCTGGGCGGGTTGACCACCTGGTGAATGGTTGATTTGAGTCGGTTGTTCGTATGGCGGGACAGCATGTCCCCCACATTGATCATAAGTTCATCCGGCTCCGCTATGGCATCGATCCATTGTCCGTCATGGCTCTGTACCTGAAGCCCTTTACCATGTGCTCCCATAAGAAGGGTAATCAGGTTTATATCTCCGTGAGCAGCTGCCCTTATGGCATTTTCCGGTTCGTGGGTTATGGGCGGGTAGTGGATGGGGCGCAATATGGAATTACCGTTCCTGATCCATTTATCGAAGTATTTTTCTTCCAGGTCCAGGTGCAGGGCCAATGCCCTTAGTACGTACCTGGCTGTTTTTTCGAGCATTTTATAGGTTTCCCTGCCCACTTCATTAAACTTCGGAAGTTCTTCCACGATGACATTCGGGGGGTATTCCGCTTCCAGTTTCGGATCGTCCTCTACATATTGTCCGAAATGCCAGAATTCTTTCAGGTCCCCTTCCTTGCGTCCTTTGGCGTGTTCTTTGCCAAAAGATGTATAACCGCGCTGGCCGCCTATACCTTCTATTTCATATTTCTTCTTTACATCTTCCGGAAGCGCAAAAAACTTTTTGATCTCCGTGTACAGGTCCTCTACCAGTTGGTCCGACAGGAAGTGTCCTTTCAGTGCAACGAAACCGATCCGCTCATAAGCATCCCCGATTTCATGTATAAATTTATTTTTTTTGTCCGGATCTTCCGAGAGAAACTCGCGAAGGTCTACACTGGGTATCTTGTTCATCTGTTTCATCGTTAAACCCCGCCGTCGGTTTTTTGCGGGGTATATTTCGCTTTCTTATACAAAGTTAGGTAATTAGCACTCTAAATTAAAAAGATAGTTATTAACAATGCGAAAAAATATCACATTTACATGCTCTGATGTTATTTTTGACTACTTTTGAGAAGGCGAATAAAGTATCTTTTATATGAATTTGACTACATCCGGAAATATATCCCTCACTTACGACAGAAAAGACCTTAGTGATGAACAACTCCTCCTGCTATACGAACAAATGCTGATTCCCCGGATGATCGAGGAGAAAATGCTGGTATTACTGCGCCAGGGGAAAATCTCCAAGTGGTTTAGCGGTATAGGCCAGGAAGCTGTTTCGGTAGGGGTTACCCTGACCCTGGAAGCGGATGAATACATACTGCCCATGCACCGTAACCTGGGGGTTTTTACCTCCCGGAACATACCGTTGTACCGTTTGTTTTCGCAATGGCAGGGAAAAGCAGGAGGCTTTACCAAAGGGCGTGATCGCAGTTTTCACTTCGGCACAAATGAATTCCGTATAGTGGGCATGATATCACACCTCGGTCCCCAGATGGGAGTGGCCGACGGCATAGCCCTTGCGCACAGGATACGCAAGGAAAATAAGGTAACTGCTGTTTTTACAGGAGAAGGAGGAACCAGCGAAGGAGATTTTCACGAGGCCATGAATGTGGCCTCCGTCTGGGATTTGCCGGTCCTGTTCTGTATAGAAAATAACGGTTACGGGTTATCCACACCCACGGAAGAACAATACAGGTGCAGGCATCTTGCCGACCGGGGCGCCGGCTATGGCATGGAAGCTTACCGGATAGACGGGAATAACATACTGGAGGTATATACAAAGGTATCCGAACTTGCAGAAAGTATGCGCACAGCCCCCCGGCCGGTGTTACTGGAGTTCAGTACTTTCCGCATGCGCGGACATGAAGAAGCAAGCGGTACCAAGTATGTCCCGGACGAACTTATGGCCTTCTGGGCTTTAAGGGACCCTATTGAGAACTACCGTAATTTTCTGCTTGCCGAAGAAGTCCTGTCGGAAGAAAAGGACACCCGTATGCGCGAACAGATCACGGAGAATATACGGGATAACCTGCAAACCGCTTTCGACGAAGCTCCTGTTACCTTTAACGAAGAAAAAGAACTCTTCGATGTGTATGGCAGTTTTGATTACAAGGAGACTCCGCCGGGCGACACAAGGCACAGTATCCGTTTTGTAGACGCGGTTTCCCGCGGACTCGGACAGGCCATGGAGCGTTTTGATGACCTGGTGCTAATGGGGCAGGACATTGCCGGGTACGGTGGTGTTTTTAAGATAACCGACGGTTTTGTCTCCAGGTTCGGGAAGGAAAGGGTGCGCAATACGCCTATCTGTGAATCCGCTGTTATTTCGGCAGCAATGGGACTTTCTGTTAGCGGAATGAAAGCCGTGGTGGAAATGCAGTTTGCCGATTTTATTTCCAGCGGCTTTAACCCGGTGGTCAATTACCTGGCCAAGGTACACTATCGCTGGGGACAACGTGCCGATGTTGTTATCCGTATGCCCTGCGGGGCGGGGGTAGGGGCCGGGCCGTTTCATTCCCAGACCAACGAAGCCTGGTTTACCAAAACCCCCGGACTGAAAGTGGTATATCCTGCCTATCCGTACGATGCGAAGGGATTGCTGGCTACAGCTATAGAAGACCCCAATCCCGTGTTGTTCTTCGAGCATAAAGGATTGTACAGAAGTGTTTATCAGGAAGTCCCGGAAGATTATTACACCCTTCCGTTCGGCAAGGCCTCGCTGTTGCGGGAGGGCACGGATATAACAATTATATCTTACGGTATGGGTGTGCACTGGGCCCTGGAAGTACTGGATGCCGGAGAAGACATATCCGCAGACGTAATAGACCTGCGTACCCTGCAGCCCCTGGATACGGAAACCATATTCAGGTCCGTGAAGAACACGGGTAAGGTAATTATCCTCCAGGAAGATACCTTGTTCGGAGGTATTGCCAGTGATATTTCGGCCATGATCATGGAAAATTGCTTCGAGTACCTGGATGCCCCCGTACAAAGGATAGGAAGCCTGGAAACACCGGTGCCGTTTGCCAAAGCCCTGGAAGACGGTTTTTTGCCTAAAGAAAGGTTCAAAAGTGCAGTACATCGATTATTGATGTATTGATGTCGAATAATAAGCTTTATCCGATTTAATGGCGCGCTTATTGCAATAAATTTATTTTTTTTACGTATTTTTAAACATAAAAAATACATAAATTATGACAAAAAATCGTGTAACCCTTATCTTATTGATTGCCCTGGTGGCTTCTTCATGTTCCCTTTCCAAGGTGAACAAGGAGTATCGCGGAGCCATTGTCGGCAACTGGATTTTAAATGACGTGACCTACACAGGGAACAGCGGAAATTTTAAATCCGTACTCTTCAACGATGTTTCCGATGCCTGCTTTGAAGGAAGCCAGTGGTTTTTCAGGAACAGTAACAGTACAGGTTCGTATACCATTAATCCCGGAGCGGAATGCATGGAAGGGACCAGGAATATCCGATGGTCCGTATACGAAAAAGGAGAAGGGGCAAGCCAGCTTCAGTTCAAATTTATCGATGAGAAGCGGAACGATGTAAGCGGCGGGTATGGTTACCGGCTGGATATCGTAACCCTTAACCAGCAGGAAATGACCCTGCAGACCAATACTACGGTGGAGGGAGAGCCCATTACCGTCGTGTATCATTTTACAAGATCGCTTTAAAAACATATATAAAAATCCGTTATGCTTAGAAATTCATTAAACAAATTAGGGGCGGCTTTAATTGCCATAGCCCTGTTTACAACAGGATGTGATACCGTTAGAAATGCCGGTAACAAGGAGAAAGGCGCTGTAATCGGTGCCGCCGGCGGTGCGGTACTTGGTGGTATCCTGGGTAATAATATTGGTAATAAGAAGAACTCCGCACTGGGAGCCATTATCGGTGGTGTTGTCGGGGGGGCTGCCGGTACGTATATCGGGGACCGGATGGACCGCCAGGCAGAACGCATCGAGGAGGAGATCCCGGGAGCGGATGTAACCAGGGTCGGTGAAGGGATCAACGTTACTTTCGATGAAAAAAGCGGGGTTTATTTTGCTACCAATAAATACGACATAAATTCGGAATCCGCTAATACATTAAATAAACTTGCCGGTATATTCAAGGAATATCCGAACACACTTGTTCTTGTAGAGGGACATACCGATAATACCGGTAGTGCCGAATACAATATGGGACTTTCACAGCGAAGAGCCCAATCCGTAACCAGTTTCCTGGTCAGCCAGGGAATTTCTTCCGGAAGGTTTACGACCAAGTGGTACGGAGAAGACCAGCCGAAGTACGATAACAGTACTGCGGACGGCAGGGCTAAAAACCGAAGGGTGGAACTAGCTATTGTTGCTGATGAAAAATTAAAAGAAGAAGCCAAAAGAAACGCCCAGTAACCGTTTCTGTCTTCACGAATAAGATCAGTGAAATTTTAAAAACGGGACCGGAAATCTCTTTCGGTCCCGTTTTCTGTTTATCCGCCCTGAGAATTTATGGTTGATTTAACGACAGATGCTATAGGGTTTACGTATTTTTTCGTACCTTTTTCTAGTATAACCGTAAAACCTCATACTATGTATCGCATACTGATACCTACAGATTTCTCCGATAATGCTTGGAACGCCATAAACTATGCTACGGCCCTTTACACAGGTGAAGAAACTGTTTTTTACCTGCTCAATTCATATTCCCCCAACACGATCAGCCCGGGAGAAGTAATGACTTCTTCCGCAGCCACCAAAACGCTTTTTGATGCTGTAAAGTCAGCTTCCCTGGAAGGACTCGAAAAGTCCCTTCAGGAGATACTATCTTCAAATCCGGATAAAATGCATGCCTTCCGCACCATTTCCAGATTTGATTATTTTACGAATGCCGTGGTTGATGTGTGTAAGGAGGAGCGCATAGATATGGTTGTTATGGGGACTACGGGGGCAAGCGGGCTGAAGGAAGCCCTTGTAGGCAGTAACACGGCAAGTCTTATCGGGAAAATCGGCGTCCCGCTCCTGGCCATCCCGGACGAAGTGAAATTCACCCCCCTTAAAGACATTGCTTTTGCTACGGATTACAATACGGCTTACAGGGAAAAAAACCTGAATGTATTCTTTCACATAGCCGATAAATTTTCTGCTGGTATTCATGTCTATCACGTATTACAGAAGAAAGACGAACTCACCGAAGAGAACGAAAAGTCCAAAAAGGAAATGGAAAAACAGTTCGCCGGTCACCAGTCGGAATTTTACCTCCTTACCGAGACCTCACTCAGTACCGCAACACGTGTTTTTGTCCAGAGCAGGAATATACAGATGCTTTGTATGGTAGCCAAAAAACACAGTTTTCTGCACCACCTCTTCGGGCTCAGTCATACCCGGGATATGTGCTACCACATAGACATCCCGCTTCTTATTTTACAGAACAATGCCGGATAATCCGTCGGAATCCTTAAATTTGAAACATCACAGACGAATATGAATCTCTGACCCGGCCCGTACGGCCGGTATTAAAATATATATAATGGAAAAAATTCTTTTGCCTACCGATTTTTCGGACAATGCTCAAAATGCCATCGAATATGCATTCAAACTTTTTAAAGACAGCGAATGCATCTTTTATTTTCTTCATGTTTTACCCCCCACCCTGGGAGAACGGAATATGGACCCGGAAAGTGTGACTACCGAAATGCTTGCCGGGGCGAGGGCACTGGCAAAAGAAAAGCTGGAAAAGCTTGTGGAAAAGACCGTAACCGGTGCGGGCGGAGAAAAACACAAAGCGGAAATAATCATAAAATTTGATCTCTTTACGGATGCGGTGGAGAAGATCGTGGAGGACAAAGGGATTGATGTTGTTGTTATGGGATCTCGCGGAGCAGGAGGGATCAGGGACTTTTTCATAGGGAGCAGTACCGCCAACCTCATAGGAAATATTCCGTGCCCCATTCTCGCCATTCCGAAAAACCTGGAGTTTGAAACGATAGATGAGATAGGGTTTGCTACGGACTATACTTTCGTGTACACCAAAAAAGGACTGGAGCCTTTGTTCCGTATCGCCAGGAAGTTTTCTTCCAATATAAGGTTTTATCATGTAGAAGAAGGAAGAGAAGAATGGAGTGAAAGAAAGGAAGAAGTGAAAAACGGTATAAAAAAGGTCTGCGAAGGCATGAATACTTCTTTTTTCCTGCTAACGGATGCTCCTTTGAACATGGCCACAAGGCTCTTTGTGGAGAGCAGGGAAATAGACCTCCTGTGCATGGCAGCGGAAAAAGATAACTTTCTGGATAACCTTCTCGGCAAATCACCCGTACGGCAAATGAGTTATCACAGCACCACTCCTTTGCTCGTCCTGCATAAAGACACCTTGAAATAAAAACCTGTATTTTTTAATCTGATATGTGACAGTTTTTGTCACTTTCCCTGTTGAACTCATTTTTACTTTTTGATTGAAGTGAAAAATAGAGATTTTTGTTCCGGATGCAGGCTTTTTTGCGCTGCATAGCCATAGCTACGGAGTAAGAAAAAGGCGAAATCCGGAGCAAAAAGATCATTTTGTAGCCAATTAGAAAAGTTAAGATGAGTTCATTTGTAACCTCCGGATAAAAATGGATGAAATACAAATAAGACAAGCCACTCCGGGTGACCTGGATACGTTGCTCGAATTCGAGCAGGGCATTATTGAGGCCGAACGTCCCTTTGACAGCACGCTCAAAGAGGAAAAAATAAGTTATTACGACCTTGGGGCCTATATAGAGGACAGCAATACCGAGGTCGTTGTTGCGGAATGCGACGGACAACTCATAGGGTCCGGATATGCCCGTATTATGGAAGCCCTGCCTTATCTGAAACACGAAAAATATGCATACCTCGGCTTTATGTATGTCCGTCCCGGGTATCGCGGAAAAGGAGTCAATAAACAGATCGTGGACGCCCTGAAAAAATGGAGTCTCAAACAGGGTGTTACGGAAATGCGATTAAATGTTTACAGTGCCAATGAGGCAGCAATAAAAGCCTATGAAAAAGCCGGTTTTGTAAAGCATATTATCAATATGCGGATGCCTTTGGTCTGACCGGGCCGCCCGAAATCCGTGGAAGGTATACCATTTGAAAAGTACTCGCGCTCTCCCTGGGAAAACCGGGACAACTCCGTGTAATTATAAGGGAATCCAGAGGTCCTGATCTCAGGATAAACCCATCCGGTTACAGGAAAACCGTATAAATCGGGCTGTTTTTATTAAATTCCTGACAAATATTGTACCTTTACTCCATGGTAATCGTGCAAAAGCCTATCAAAAAATAATTCTTCGGACATTCATTCCGTGTAAAAGAGTTTTGTTCTTCGGTTATTTTCATACGACCTGCCCGCATAATTTATATAAAAAAGAGATAAAAATTATTAATAAAAAAAACAAAAACCTATCGTTTAATGGCAAGATCACAAGAAAGCTTCGGCAAAAAGGAACGGGAAAAAAAACGTTTAAAAAAGAAAAAGGAAAAACAACAGAAGAAGGACGAACGAAAAGCCGGCCCTAAAAACAACAGCCTGGAAGATATGCTTGTGTATGTGGATGAATACGGCCGTCTGACCGATACTCCTCCGGACCCGGCAAACAAGATAGAAATTGATGCCGAAAGTATCGAAATCGGGGTTCCTAAAAAAGCGGAGGAAGATGAAGTGCCCGCGGAACGTGAAGGTAAGGTCGCTTTTTTCAACCATTCCAAAGGCTATGGCTTTATACGCGAACAGAGTTCGGGTGAAAAATATTTCGTACATATCAATGGTCTTATAGATGAAGTGGAGGAGGACGATAAAGTAACCTTCGAACTTGAAAAGGGACTTAAAGGATTGAATGCAGTGCGTGTGAAAAGGGTTAAATAACCCCGTGATATGATGATATCCGGTGCTGTTGTCCGGCATTGCCCCGTCCTCTGCACGGGGCGTTATGCAACCGGTATTGAAGGGTAAGGAACAACAGGAAACCACGGGCCTCCGCAAGAACTACCGACCTGTCAAAGGTACCCTTCTGAAAAATATTTTCGTAAATGCTACATATTGCGTAGCTTTGCTACACTTAATGTAGCAAAACAAGGACTATGGCATTTCCCACACCAGGATCTCCCGTTCGCGGGTCCAGATCCGGACAACCTATTATGGCTCTTCTTGATCTTCTGGGACGAAGCTGGGCTATGGGCATTATATGGCATTTATCTGCCGGCCCCCGTACTTTCCGACAACTTCAGGACTACTGCGAAACCATTTCACCGACTACCCTGAACAAGAGGCTCAAGGAATTAATACAGGCCCGGTTCATAGAAAGAACCGTGGACGGTTATGCACTTACACCTATGGGAAAAGAAGTTTTCGCGCTTCTTTCCCCGCTGGGACGCTGGGCTAACAACTGGGCCGAAGGCCTGAAAGAGGTCTGATATGGAAAGCGTGCAGTATTACAGCAATACCGGTTTTGATCGTGCACCCCATATGAGGGAAGGCAGGAATGGCGCCACATTGTACCATGCAGTCTGTTTGTGGCAGGGAAAATTTTTCTTCAGCACATCCGGTACGCCTTACATTACCGGGACAATTGTTCAATTAACCGCTTTCACGGAGTTCTTTTTCCTGGGAATGGAAGACGACCGCGAAATTATCTGTCTGGACCTCTCCCGCCGGAAACCGGAAGAAATACTTCCGTGGTTGGGAGAAGGAGATTTTCTTGACCTTCGTCATGTGGTACATGACATAGACCGTAAAGAAGCGGCTATACTGGCCTATGCCAAGGCCCTAGCAGAATGGAATGCCAACCACGTATTCTGTGGGGTTTGTGGCAGCAGAACGGAGAGCCGTGAACGTGGCCATCACCGCATATGTACCGATAAAACCTGTGCAAAAATCATTTATCCCCGTATAGATCCGGCCGTTATCGTATTGGTAGAATACCGTGTCGGGAATGACGGGCCCCGGTGCCTCCTGAACAGGGTAAAGACCGGAGACAGCTACAGGTGTTCCACCTTTGCAGGATTTGTGGAAGTAGGCGAGAGCCTTGAAAATGCGGTGATACGGGAAATGAAAGAAGAAATCAATGTCGATGTGGAAAGTATGACATATGTATCCTCGCAGCCCTGGCCGTTTCCTTCTTCGGTAATGATCGGGTTCAGGGCAACGGTTTCGTCACCGGAATTTCAGGTGGATAATGTGGAGATAAAAGATGCTGCCTGGTATTCCGCAAAAGAAATAAAAGAACTTGTTGCTTCCGGAAAACTGGAACTTTCCAGGAGTGATTCCATAGCAAGGTTCCTTATAGAATCGTGGGTCGCTGACAATCTTTCTTTATAAGACGGGCCTGTCCGTTCCTTTAACACAAAAATAACAATCGCAGTTAAAATATTTTGTGCGTTGTACCGACTGCTATAATAAGAGCTTGTTTAAACTGGATTTAATTGGCTAAAAAAATGTCCTTTTTGCCCCCTATTCGTCTTTTTTTTGCTCCGTAGCTAAGGCTATGCAGCTCAAAAAAGCCTTCATAAGGAACAAAAATCATCATTT
>NZ_RJTM01000023.1 GCF_003725735.1 Sinomicrobium pectinilyticum
ATATTAGGCTTTTTAGCCGGTGCTTTGATCTCTTTTTCTCTTTCTGATCTGCAGGAAAGGAGCCCCATGATCATAAGAACCGCAAAACAGTTATATTTTATTTTCATCCGACAAGTTTTTTGAACAGTAACACAGCATTATAATTTAAAAAAACACGGCGGGAGATGTTCAGCGTATTTTAAATCTCACTTCTTACGTAACCTGATTAAAAAGTGTATGGAGCAACAGGTTTCTTATTCTTACCTTTCTTTTTATTTTCCTCCGGCTTATATGGTCCTGTTTCACGATCGTTTTGTCCTTCCCGCCATGCTTCCATTTGTTTGCGGAAACCGGCTGTGATCTCTTTATAGTTCGGATCGGCAGCGAGGTTG
>NZ_RJTM01000024.1 GCF_003725735.1 Sinomicrobium pectinilyticum
GGTCTTTAACAACATCGTAAAGTTCTTCCTGTGGCCTGTTGTGATAGCGCCATAATACAGCTGATGCATAAGGGTTATCATTAAAAGATCCGGCCCTCCAGGAATCCCAGTATTCTCTTCCTCCGTCATGATCTTTGGCCTTGTCTATGTGGGTATGGTATTCTTCTTCCGGAGCCAGGTTTAAAATATACTTGTAGCGTTTTGTCCGGATCATCCGCATTGGGGTTCGGTTCATATTCCCATCACCCGTATGTGAACCATACACAGATCTTCTGTGCGTGTTTTTTTCTCCGTTCAATAATCCCAGGAAACTCTTGCCGTCTATGGATCCCGGGGCCTCCCCTCCGGCGATCTCGATCAGGGTGGGTAAAAGGTCCGTAAGGGAAACCAGGTTGTCATTCTCCCGGTTTTCATCGGTTCTTCCGGGCCAGTAAACTATGAGCGGTACCTGTATTCCGTAATCATATAAATTCCACTTTCCAAAAGCCCATTGCGGCCCCTGATCGGCAGTAAATATGAAAATGGTATTATCTTCCAACCCGTTTTTCTCAACTAATTCACGCATTTTACCTACATTCCGGTCCATCTTGGTAATATCGGTATAATAACGGGCCCGTGACCTTCGTGTATCTTTGGTATCGATATGCATTGACGGAATATCTACTTCACCGGTACTATAGCCCGGTTCTTCGGGCCAGATTACGTGCGGGCTATGATCATTAACCACCAGAACAAAAGGGTCCTGACCGCCTGATGCTTTATTTAACCATTTATCGACCGGGCCTAACTCCAGGTCGGTCCATAATACCCCGTCATTTTCATGACCGGGTTCACGAACATTCGTACCTTCAATAAGATCAAACGGGTAAGCTTCCATAGGTCCTATATGCAATTTACCGGCGAAACCTACTTTATACCCTTCGGCCCGAAGGTAAGTCGGTAAGGTCTTTATCCCTTCCTTTATTCCGGTATGATTGGCGTGTGCCCCATTGCGAAAAGGCATAAGCCCAGTATGTATCGAAGCCCGGGAAGGAGCACAGGTGGGAGAAGCTGCAAACGCCTGGTTAAAAACTACGGATTCACCGGCCAATTGATCTAAATTCGGGGTCTCAACGACCCGGTTCCCATAGGGACCAAGATCATTCCTTCCCAAATCATCAGCTATGAATATGACCACATTAGGGCGCTCTCCTTTATTCTGGGCTTCCGCAATGGTAATGAACGACAAGAGACTGATCATTAAAAATCTACCTATTTTATTCATCTGACTTGTTTTTTTATTGGTCCAACATCGGGTTTTATTTTAGAAGGTATCTGTTTTTGAAAATCTTCTATTACATTTTTATATTCAGCTTTACCGGCTAAATTTTTCCATTCGTCAGGATCTTCGCGGGAATCGTAAAGCTCTTCGGTACCGTCGTAATACCTGATATACCGCCATTTTTTACTGCGCATTCCAATACTTCCGTTAATGTAATAAGTGATCGAGGGCTTTTCGCTCCATGTCCCGGGATCTTCGATTAAAGGACGCAGGGACCTTCCGCTTAATGTTTGAGGCGTTTCGGGTAAATCACAATAATCTATCAAAGTAGGATATATATCCAGCAGGTTTACCGGCTGATCCCTTCTTTCACCTTCAGGGCCACCGGGAATTTTGGCCATCAGCAACGTATGGGTCGTTTTTTCCCATAATGCATATTTGGCAAAATGTTCTTTCTCCCCTAAATGAAAGCCATGATCCGCCCACAGCACCACAATAGTATTATCACCGTATTCACTGTTTTCCAACGCTTCGAGAACACGGCCCAGGTTATAATCCATAAATGAGACGGAGGCCAGATAGGACCGGACTACCGGTTTCCACTGACCTATACTTTTTAAAGTATCCAAACTCACCGGTTTTCCTGCCCATGCCTTACCTATTTCGGGTATATCATCCAGATCATCCTCGAAGACTTCCGGGACTTTGACTTCGTCCAAAGGATACATATCAAAAAAGCGTTTAGGGGCAGTCCAGGGGTTGTGTGGTCTGTAGATCCCGAGAGTCATAAAAAAGGGGGATTCATAATGTTGATTTAGCCTATCGATGGTTATATCCGTATTTACCACATCCGGAAAATCTTTATCGGGACCTTTCCACGGTCCGTAATCAAACAATGGAGGATGTCTTATTGAATCGGGAATATTACTTTTAACGGGCATAGGTCCATAGCCTCCGTCATGTCCCCTGGAATCATCCCACATTTCTTCCATCCGCTGTTTGCCAGGCCTTGAAAAATACTGCTCCCTGCCGGTATGAAACAATTTTCCCGACCACATGGTGCGATACCCGTTTTTCTTAAAGTGCTCGGGGATCAGCCTTGCCGCCATGGCCTCTTCTGAATTCTGAAAATGATCGGGATTATCATATAAACCGGTTATAGCCGGACTAAGCCCGGTTAAAACCGCTGCCCGTGAAGGATTGCATACCGGTGCGGCGGTATAGGCCCTGGTAAAAGTTACAGCTTCCTTTGCAAACTTGTCCAGATTTGGTGTTTTGATTCCCGGATGATCTTCCAGAAGAGATACATAATCATTCAGGTCATCTATGGCGATAAATAAAACATTGTATTTTTCCTGGCAAAATAATGACCGGAAAGGAAGCACAAGGCAAAACACCAGGAGGATCAATTTTTTTTGCCGCTTTTGAGCAACAGTACTCAATAATTCTTTTATCATTATATAAATTATTTCGAGTTATACTTTATAATTTCCATACTATGCTCTGAGCGACTTTGTGCCTGCTTTGTGAATCTCTGTGTAATAACCTGTTTCCAGGGTACTGTTACACAGAGATTCACCGAGAACACACCAAGGTGCACAAAGTAAGGCACCTCTTGAAGTGTCCATCCGGATCATTTTTTTGCTTCAATTAAGCCTGTTTAAACAAACGCTAAGATTTACTCCCTTCTTTTTCCTCATCTTCCGACCGTGGCATTTTATGATACCAGGCCGTTACTTTTCTGACCATATGTTCTACTTTTTCAGGATATTGATCAGCGATGTTGTTGTGCTCTCCGGGATCTTTTATCAGGTTATACAGTTCCGGTCTTTTGCCGTCAAAATCACAAAGCAGTTTAAAATCGCCATCCCGCATAGCCAGATCGGGCAGCGGCTTGTCAAAATCCTTATAACTTTTTCTGTCCGGCGGACGCCCCCAATAGATCGGTGAAGTTCTCGAATCCTTTTTCTTTCCGAGCATCGTTTGCAGAAGGTCCTCCCCGTCGATCAATTCATTTTCGGGCGAATCTACCCCGGTAAATTCCAGAATAGAGGGTTTCAGATCTATCGCTGAGAAATAGCTCTGACTGTTACGGGTCCCTTTGGCATCTTCTGCTATGAATTCAGGCCCCCAGACAATCAATGAAGAGCGAATGCCTCCTTCATATAAATGGCCTTTATAACCTTTAAGGTTACCGGATCTTCCGGCGCCAGGCTCGGGACCGTTATCGGAACAGAAAACAATCAGGGTGTTATCCCGAAGTTCCCGGTCATTCTTAATATAGTCAAATAACTTTCCGAATTGTTTATCCATAGCTTCGAGCACGGCAAGATATAATGCCCTTTTTCCGTCTTCTTTTGTCAGGTCGTAATCCTCGAAAGGTGGCCAAAACGGGCTATGGACATCATCGGGCCAGATATTCACATAAAAAGGCCTGCCCTCTTTTTTCTTTTCATCCATAAAATCCATCGCGGCATCGATAAATCCGGTGGTGATCTCCGAACGCTGCATCCAGGTATACGGGCCTCCCAGCCGTTCCGCATCTTCCCATATCCGTCCCACCTTCCCCTTCGCATCTCTGGTAAGTGGCAATAACTTGGGGCCCATACCTTCAAAATTGGTCAGGGATCGGTCAAAACCGTATTCGGCAATTTCCGGGGCTTCATCAACATCGCGTTGCCCGCCCATATGCCATTTTCCGAAATGCCCGGTGGCATAACCGGCATTTTTCAAATCTCTCGCCAGCATGGGAGCCGAGGTATCTAACCAGTTTGCTATTCCCCGTTTTGCATTGTGTTTTCGATTGGATAAAAAAGAAGTGATATTCCAGCGCTGGGGGTACGTTCCCGTAGAAATGGCTACGCGGGAAGGAGAACAGATAGGTGCGTTTACATAAAACTGATCAAAACTGATCCCTTCCGAAGCTAACTGATCGATATGGGGCGTTTCAGCATCCGTATTACCAAAACCGGAGAGGTCCGACCAGCCCATATCATCAATAAAAATCATGATAACATTGGGTTTTTTACCCGGTTCAGCTTCATCAGAAGCAGCGTTTTTGGCTTTCTCTTTGCATCCCAGCGCCATGACCAACAGGAGCACCGGCAAAGCCAAAAACTGTTTTTTAGGTGTATTAAACATAAGACAAGGTTTTAGTCTATTAAATTACTTAAAACGATTTGTATTGTATAATTACCTCTTATACATAGGTTTAAAGTTACAGGTTTCAGGTTTCAGGTTTTGCCTTGAACCTGCAACTTGTAACTTGCAACACCGAATTACGTTTGCCCTGCTATATCCTCTTCTTCGCTTCGGGATATTTTTCCAGTATTTCCGTCAGTTCCGCAACAACATCCGGCTTCTCCGAAGCGATATTTTTAGTCTCCCCCGGGTCATTATCATAATCATACAATTCGTAAAGCACTTCTTTTCCATTATTTCGCACCGGCGTCCACCTGATCATCCGGTAACGATCTGTACGTATAGCCTCTCCCAAATATCCGCCCATCGGAAAGGTGTGGTAAGCATGGTCCTTTATTTCTCTGGAACCGTTTTTTAATACCGGGCTGAGATCAATCCCGTCAATGGGTTGCGGACCGGTGGGTTTATCCAGTCCGGCCAGGGTAGCCAGGGTAGGATAAACATCGACAGACTCGGCAAACTGTTTTGTTGAGCTCCCGGGCTTGGTTACCCCCGGCACTTTAAAGATCAAGGGAATGCGATTGGCCTGTTCAAAATTAGTGTGTTTGGTCCAGATGGCATGATCACCCAGGTGCCAGCCGTGGTCGCCCCAAAGCACTACAATGGTATTCTTATCGAGCCCTAATCTTTTCAGTTCATCCATCACCCTTCCCAATTGGGTATCCATGTAACTTATGCTGGCATAGTACCCGTGGATCAATTTTCGCTTTAAATCGTCATCATACACGTCCTGGCCTACAGGAACGGGAAAATAATTTGCCATTTCATGGTCCCGCTTCGCGGTAAAGCCGGGGGAGCCTTGGGGAGCCTTCTCATATTCGGGCATCGGTAAATGCTCAGGATCGTACAGGTCCCAGTATTTCTTCGGAACGCTGAACGGCAGATGCGGCCGGGCAAATCCCACGGCCATAAAGAAGGGCTGATCCGGCTTATTTTTCAGTTTCCGTAAACGGTTAATGGCGTGATTGGCCACACGTCCGTCGGCATAGGCATCGTCCAGGACATCAGGGGCCTCCCAGGCCGCTCCACGCGGCAATTCGTGGTTAGCAGGGGTGTCTTCGATATACATCCGGGTATTTTCAAAAAAGGCTTCCTCCCGGGTCAGTTGACGACCGGTACTTTCCGGGTCTACATATTCGATCACTTTTTCCTTAAAGTGGGGAATGCTCCAGGAGGCTTCATCATTGGTGTTGCCATGCCCGCTATGGTACACCTTGCCCATGGATTCGGTGTGATATCCCGCATTCTTAAAATACTGGGGCAGGGTCACGGCATCGGGTATAATATCCCGGAACTCCGTCCCGAATGTGTACAAGCCCGTACTTGTGGACCGGGAACTCAGCATGATATTATACCGGGAAGGGCCACATACCGCCTGGTTGCAATAAGCCTGCTCAAATACCATCCCTTCCCCGGCAAGTTTGTCGATATTGGGACTTTGAGCAATGGTATCGCCATATACGCCCAGGTTGGGCTTGAGATCATCAACCAGAATAAAAAGGATATTGGGTCTTGATGATCTGTTCTGGGAGAAAACAGCCTGTGTCAACAGACATGCCAATACAAGAGATATACTTAATCTGAATTTCATAATATTATAATTTTATACTTCTGATCCTTTTAGAGCTTGTTTAATTTTATCCGGGACAAACCGGTTTTTTGGTATCTTTCGAATTCCGGATAATCCAATTTTTAAAACTTCATCATTCGATATTCAAAATTCGTCATTCATTATTCGATAGTGCACAAACTAACGACCTGTTTTATCTTAATAATTATATTGAGTTATACACATAAATACTATTTGTATTAAACTTATAGGCAAATAGTTAAATATCCACAGCTATGTAAAATGGATTAACTTTTCAAAAGCCCCTAACTTTGTGCATCTTAGTGTGTTCTCTGTGAGTCTCTGTGTAATAGCCTGCTTCCGTTGTATTGTTTCACAAAGGATTCACAAAGCAGGCACAAAGGTTCACAGAGCGTTGTATAGAAATTAAAAGTATAATTCAATAATTATATCTAAAAAGTTCCCCGGCCTCGGGCCATCCGTCTTCATCACTGGTCAATCTTTGCAGGCCCATCCTAATTCCGTTCTGTCCGGGAGGATTTTTCAGCCAATAGGAATAACTTACCCAATCGGGATGGGTCCCGTCTAATTTTTCATTCCGAATGATCCCAACATGGCCCGGGGCAATACGGGTACTCCCGTCCCATTCAAAAGTTTGCTGATTCGCCAGAAAAACTGTTCCTCCGCCATTGTATAAATTGTTTCCTTCCTTATCCAAATAGGGTCCCCGGATGTCTGTGGACCAGCCCATCTTTACTTCGTATGTAGCATCTTCTCCGTTTTTGATCGAGTTTCCGGTCCCCCAGTTAACAAAAAGCCAGAAACCGTCCTCATCTTCTTTCGTTCCCGGATAAACAGACGATGCTTCAATTGCATTTCGAAATGTATCTGCTTTTCTGGCCAGATCGGATATTTCAGCATCTTCCTGATCCCATTTCCCTTCTTCATTCAGCTTTATAAGCTTAATCCCGCCGAAATGGGACCCGAAAGACAAGAACCATTCCCCATCCGGGCGCTGTACGGGACAAGGGTCCAATGCATTAAAATCATCTACATTTTCTTCCGAAGATATTACAATTCCTTTATCTTCCCATTCATAATCAGGATCTTCCGGGTCTAAAGTGCTATTTACGGCCAATCCTATAGCTGATGTCGAGCTTCCTAGTCTGGAAGCACAATAGTACATCCGGAATTCCGACGATCCTTCATCCCATACCACATCGGGGGCCCAGGCTATATTTATGGGGCTGTAATCCGCCCACCAGCCGGGACGTTCCGGAAAAACATCCGGACCTGATTGCCATTCTCCCGATTCTATGGAGGAAGTCCATACCATTCTAATTCCCCCGCCAGTGGCATAGCAGAAGGTCTTTCCACCTGATCTCATCAGCCTGGAGGTATCTTTCAAACCTGTAATGCCACTCATCGGTGGTGCTGTTTCTGTTTCTTTTTTCTCTTGCTCCTGCTCAGGTTCTTCAACAGCCTGTCCCTTATCTTTAGCGCAGGAAACGGTCAGAAACAGTAAGATCGTTATGCTAAACAAGTAAGTACAAAAAAAATTTGGCTTCATCCTATTAAAAGTTTTTTTCTAACAATTAAGCTTTAAAAGGTTATCTTTTCCGCTTCTGAAAAGATCAGTTCCGGACTTCCCTTCGTTTTTATTCCGATTCTTGCAAAGAGAAACTCCTGATCTATGCCGGATATATCCATTTCCATACTGATCGTTTCATCCAGGTCTTCAATACCTCCCGAAGGCAGTCTTTTTTCGTTTGCATTGAACTGGTTGTCAACCAACATTGTTTTGCCAATATAAAGTGATACGAACTGCAAATCCGCAGACTCAACAACCTGTTCTATATCAAAAGAGATTTTCAGAGTGGATCCTTCAATCTCAAAATTTTCATTCCGTACCATAAAAAAAGGCTCTACGGCTACATCCATCTCCCGGTTTCCATCAACCCGGATATCAATAGTATCCGATTGATTTACCCAGGGACCATTTCCATCGATCAGTACCAGTTGATAATCCCCATCAAAAAGACGTGCAGAAAAAGTGCCGTCCTGTTTTACGTTTAGCCCTATGGGTTCAAAGTTTTCCCAACCGGGTTCGTATAACTGAAAGATATTGATACCCTGCCTTACACCTACCGGGTCTCCTTCATAAAGGAGCCTCCCTGATAATTCAGATTGCGGGGGGTCGTAATTATCATATTCACAGGACGATAATCCTGATATGATGGTGATGAAAAATATAATTCTTTTCATAATGATCAAGTTTTTAATGAAACGGGTTTTTGACAAGTAAAGGGTTAGCATTCAAAGCTCCCTGTGGGATGGCGGAGTAATAGTTGCCCATCTGAAAGAAAAGGGGCTGGTTAAAACGGGGAGCTACTTTTTTTTCAAATACGTATTTCCCGTTGCGCTCGGGATTTTCAGGATCTATCACACGGTAAGGCCATAAGGCATATGCCATGGCAACAGGCGATTCGGGATTTCCGTCGTAAAGTTCGTGTGCTGTTCTCCAGCGCTTCAAATCCCACCAGCGATGCCCCTCCAACGCTAATTCTACCATCCGTTCCTGGCGGATCTTTTCCATATCCAGATCAGCGACTCCCAGACTGTTGGGCCCGAATCCGGCTCTTTCTCTTAGCCGGTTCATATAAGCAAGTGCCGGGCCTTCCCGGTTTAATTCGAAAGATGCCTCGGCTGCGTTAAGTAAAATTTCTCCGAGTCTGAACCGTATCCACCACACATCACTCCCTTCATTGGGTACGCCGGAACCTGCCCTGGAATCCAGATATTTACGGGAATAAAACCCCGTATTCGTAGCGAAAGGTGTTGTTCCTATGGGACCGTCGGCCCCTACCAATAGTCCTCCGTCTGCATACCTGGCCCCCAGACTATTGGATGTTTCAATTTCAAACCCGTTACCATTCCATACCATCACTCCTGCCTGTATACTCACCTTATTATCCCTGAATTCGGCACCGGGATAAATTACCGTACCCCACAGACGGGCATCCTTATTTGCGAAAATATCTTCCGGATTATCATAGTATACAAAATCGCCATCCCCGGTACGGGTATTCAGAACTCCCCGGCTCCCATCGAGATAATCATAGCTTTCTACCAAATGCAGCGTAGGTGTAATCCCGGAGGAACCGTTAGGGTTTTCCCGCATGGAACGGGGAATGTTTTCAAAAGTAAAAGAGTGGTATTTACCTTCCAGGGTATAATCGTTTGCCCAAATGACCTCGGGGTTCCCCTGTTTATTAGTAAAAAGTTCGTAAAAGTTCTCACTTTTATCCGGATTGGCATTATACAGGTCAAACGGTCCACCCTGTATAATCTCTTCCGAAGCTGCCAAAGATTGCATATAATAATCTTCGGCCCGGGAAGCGGGTATTCCCACTTCTCCCCCGGGAGTTTCAATCGGGACGGGCAAAAGATTGTTGTACTTTGCTATCGAAGCCGCATACAGCATCGCCCGTGACTTTAACGCCAGTGCGGTCCACCTGTTAGCCCTTGTTTTACTTTCCCCGGTCTGCGGAAGATCGTCTTTGATCTCCTCTATCTCTGTTGAAATAAAATCATATACTTCTTCTTCGGTGCTCCGCGGAATCTGCATTTCTTCTACACTATCAGGCCCGTCATAGGTAAAACTCCGAAGCACTAAAGGAACGCCTCCCATGCTCCTTACATGCTGAAAATACACGTAGGCCCGGATAAACCTTCCTTCAGCCAACAGCCGTGCCCTGTTTTCATCGGTGAATTCCTGAGAGGCTTCTACATTTTCCAGGAATATCTGAATATCCCGGATCAGACCATATCGCCATTGTCCCCTGAAATCATTAGGGAAATTCTGGCGTTCATTTCTCCATTGTTGTATGGGCTGGCCGGACCACATGGCAAGGTCGGTATCGGTAACATCAGCCCAGGAACCTTCCAGACCCGCAAAAGGCTGAAGCCTGTTATATAAATTTGCAAGTACGGAAGTTGCCAGTTCGGGATCACTCCATACCTGTTCATCCAGAAGTATGTCCTGGGGTTCCTTATCCAGGTAATCTCCACAACCACTCATGGTAAAAATCAGTATGAGCATCCGAATATATTTTATATTATTTTTCATCTGTTATATTTTTAAAATCAGACAATTACAAAGTTATATTAGCGCCTACATTAACAACTTTCATGGGGGGATAATCCAGGCCGTTCGGCCTGTTGGACTCCGGATCGAGCCCGATATCTTTTAAATTGTCAAAAGAGTAAAGATTCAATCCGTTTACGTAAAGCCTTATTTGAGGGATATTGAGTTTTTTAAGGATGCTTTTGGGTAAAGTATAGCCCAATTGAATATTTCTCAACCTCAAATAGGTGACATTTCTGAACCAAAAATCCGAGGGTGTATTGTTATGGGCATTCTGGCTCCTCCTCAAAGCGGGATAAGTGCCCGATACCCAGGCGCTTTCCGGGTCAAAAACATCTTCCCTGTGCCATCTGTCATTGAATAAGTGCTCTGGGGAATTTCCATTACCCATAAAAGGTACTTTTGTTTCTGCCCCGCGGCCACGACTCTGCATGGACCCTCCTGCAAAAGCCACGGAAAAATCAAATCCTTTATAAGCAGCCTCGGCATTTAAACCATAGGTCAAATAAGGTAGCTGCTCCCCTCCATAGCCTACGGGCCTTTCATCTAAATTATTGATCACTCCGTCATTATTTACATCTTCGTAAATGAAGTCTCCGGGCAGCACGGTAGTATTATTTTTTCCGTCGATATCAACAGGGTAGCCGGCAATCTGTTCCTGTGACTGAAACTGGCCTACTACATGTTGGCCCCATTGTATGGCGGCCCAGCGACCTTCATTTGAATTCCGATAATGATCCCATGAGTTGCCAAACCGCGGTTTATAGGTATAAAGGTTCCGTCTTCTTGCCAAAGTAAAGTTTGCCCCTACGGAATATGTCAGATTCCCTATCGTATTTCTGTGAAGCAAAGATCCTTCAACCCCCATAATGGCGTCTGCCCCAAGGTTTTCCGGTGGCAGGTTCAAGGCTGTTTCCGTCGGGATCAACACATCGTACCTGCTTCCGGGAAGCCCCGTTCTTTTGCGATAAAAGGCATCCATATCGCCCGACAACTTTCCATTCCACATTCGAAAATCAAATCCCACATTGGCTATTGACGATTCGATCCAGGACAGCGTTCTTACCGGCATTCCCCTCGGAACTATGCCGGTTACGAGTTCGCCATCCAACACTGCATTTCCCGCACCATAATCATAGCCTGTCATATAAGCAAATGCTCCTACTCCCACCTCTTCATCGCCCATGATCCCGTATGACGCTCTGAGTTTGAAATTATTCAATACATCAGTAATCTTACTATTCCGGAGAAAAGGTTCTTCAGTAATAGTCCAGCCCAGGGAAACGGAAGGGAAAAAGCCCCAGCGATCATCCGGGGGAAATCTCCAGGCACCATCGTACCGGGCTGCCAGTTCCAGCAGGTACTTCTCTTTATAATTGTAGTTAATCCGGCCGAAAAACCCGGTCCTGGCCGATTCAAAAATATTATCATGAACATTTTGTAATTCGTTGGATTCTCTGATCAAATCAATATGATTGGTGGCCGGCGCCGCAATGATTTCGAAATCTTTATCAAGGCGGTCTTCTCCTTCCCCTCCAATCATTACAGCCAGACTATGCTCGCCAAAACTTCGGTCATAATTCAGTATAATCCTGAGCACATTATTTGTTATATGCCGGTTTCTGCGGCTTCGGTACCGGTTTTCCTTACCTCCTGTTATTTCGTAAATATCTTCCGCCTCGTTATACGTATACGTATCGAAGCTATACTCAAACTTATCCTGCAACTGATTGTTAAAGAAATGGGAGTATAACGCGGTAAGTTTTAAGCCTTTTATGGGCAAATCATATACCATATCCAGGTTTGTCTGTAAGGACCGCCATTTGCTCTCTTCATATCCCGCATGATCAAACGTAGCATTGTTTGTGGTAATCGTAGTTGTGGTATTGGGATAGTCGTGGTTATCATTGGCATAAGGCCTTTCGGTGGGCAGGTTCCTGAAGGTTCCCCAAAGCGGCTGCCAGTATTTATCTCCTCCGATGACACCGGGAAATTCCCTCGCTTCTATTTTTCCGTTAATCCGGATCCCCACCTTCAGCCTATCGGTGATATCCGCACTTACATTTGACTGGAGATTGGTCCGGTTAAAATTGTAACCATCAAAAACCGCATCCTGGTCGATACGGCTCAAAGAAAAATAATAACTGATCTTCTCGAAACCTCCCGACGTACTTGCCTGAATAAATTTCTGCGGCACATTTTCCCGGATATAACTTGACCAATCAAATCCGCGATAGCCTTTCTCGGTTCCCTCCTGCCAGAGAGCTACTTCTTCGGGTATCCAGTTTGACGCCCCGTTCTGGTTAATATCTGCTTCGGCGCTTGCCCGTACATAATCCGCAGCACTGGCAGGTTGTGGAAAACGGGTTAAACTTTGCCAACCATAGTAAGAATGAATATTTATCTGGTTTTTCTGATTCTTTTTTCCCGATTTTGTAGTAACCAGGACCACGCCATTAGAGGCTCTTACACCATAAATAGCGGCCGAAGCATCTTTTAAAATACTGATATTCTCTATATCACCGGGATTCAGGTTATTAAATTGGCCCGCTCCCTGGGGAACGCCGTCTATAACATACAAAGGGCTTCCCATATTTCTGATCTGAAGCGCCGTTCCATTTCCGGGACGCCCATCCCCCTGCCTTGTGGCTACCCCGGAGAGTTTTCCCACTAATGCTTCGGACATCGTGGAAACAGGGGCTTTTGCGATTTCTTCCCCTTCAACTTGAGACACGGAGCCGGTTAAGGTTTTTTTCTGCTGTTCACCATACCCTATTACAACCACTTCATCCAGGGCCTGATTGCTCATTGCCATGGTAACATTCACGGTAGACCGGTTGTTGACCGGGATCTCCCGGGTCTCAAAACCTATATAACTGAAGATAAGAGTGGCATTTGTGACAACATTATTTAAAGTAAAGTTTCCGTCAAAATCGGTCTGGGTACCATTGGCAGTTCCTTTGACAAGCACATTGACACCGGGAAGAGGTTGTCCGTCATCTGCGGTGACCACATTTCCGGAGATACTGAGCTCCTGGGACACGGCATCCGCCCCGGACAACAAGGATGCTATTATCAATAGACGGGACACATAATACCGACGGTATTTGTTTGTTCTCATAATTTGGTGGTTTTTAAGTTGGTTTGCGGTTATTTCAATTCGTTTGTACCGTTGCCTCGCTTTCTTTTTATAGGACGAGTTTTTCCATCGGATTATTAATGATATCATATTTTAATCATGGAATTTTTAGCAAAACGACGATGTAATGTTAAATAATTATTAAACCCGCCTCCTGCATATTTGTTCAATTGAATAGCAATTTTGTTCATCATGTATTCTTTATCACCGGTTTAAAGCTTGGATGCCGGTCCTTAGCCCATTTAAGAGTAATCAATTCCATGGGGATTAATATCCTCGGTCTTCTATCAGTTTGTACCCTTCCATCTTGACGGCCCTAATTTCCTTAGCTGTGAGAATGAAATCTTATGGGCATACGGACAATCGAAAACAGCCGTTAACTTCTTTTCATTGGAATTGGACAATCGCGCCGGAGCATTTGATGTAAGGATATATTCGCTTTATCCGGGATCCGTTGACGGAACAGAACTGGGCAGGAAAGCTACCCTTGAATTATGAAAAAAAACGGGCTTTGTGGTACAGAGGACAATATCAATCCGGAAGTAACGGCTCATTTAAAAACTGTTCCCCAAGGGACCGCCACAACAGTATGGTGTGCCACAAGCCCACTTGGACAATGTAGAAAGTATCTATTGTGAAAATGGAGACATCGCCGGATTGTATTCCGGGCAGGAATTCTCAGCTGGTGTTCCGGCAAAAAACAAACAACGAGAAACATTCTGATTAATTTATAATTCAAAACTAATCAGCCCTGGGTTTGATATTACTCAAAGAAAAGAGGTTTTGAGATTTTTTTAACGAAAAATACCGGAAAACCAGTATTTTATCACAGTGGTAAAAGGATTATCTTAGTTAAATATAAAATTTTCCTTTGAGTTAATATTCAGCTCGAAGTTTGCCGTATCGCCGAATCAAACTATTAATCTTTGATACCATATCACTACAACCGGAAATTTACATTTATGAAAAAAACTTAAAGAATTTGAAGTCAAAAAAAGGAGATTATAAAATAATCTCATCTATAGAGGCCCCCTGTATTCTGTTCGGAATAAGCAGTTAATTTTCTACCGGTTAATCAATGTCTATAAAAAGCTTATGGATGAAGAGTAATGAAAACTCATATACAAATTACGGAGCGGTAGATTATTTTTATAACTAACATTTTATAACCTTAATGCCTTATACCATGAAAAAAAACCTTAACAGTTTGAAATTGAAAAAAGAAGTTGTCAGTAACTTAAATGTCTCGCATATTAAAGGAGGAAATATCGAAACACAAGCTTTAAGTTGCTTTTACTGCCCTACAGAAGGCCCGCAAAACACTTGCCCGCCTCCTGGTATGTATTGTTATATAGAACCATAGTCCTTATGTTTATCTCGAAATGCTACAGCTTGTATCAGTTCGGAAATACTTTTACAACCTGTGTTTCTTTAAGCTTAACCTTTGAAATTAACAACATTAAAAAACCGTTTTACCATGAAAACATCATTAAATAACTTAAAGTTAAATAAGAAAATTATTAGCAATTTGAATTCAAAATTAACAGGAGGTGAAAACAGAAATAATTCCAATTTACGATGTTCTATCGGGGAGGAAACCTGCTGGTGCCCTACGAATGGAATATATGGTACATGTCCGCCTCCCGGGCAGCTATGTGTATAATTGCATAAGAAGAATCGGTTTGAGACAGAATAAGACAAGACCTTAGACATTCTGTATAAATCACATGAATCCAATTAATAAAACAAACTGAAATAACTAAAAGAAAGCTGCTTAACATTTGGCAGCTTTCTCTCTTTTTAAAAGATATGATCAAAAAAGATGTTTTATTCAAAAAATTAGAGGATATAAACGCCATTCTCTCCCGGAAATATACGGCTCCGAGAGCCTCGATTTTCCGGATTAGCTTTCACAACTTACCGATGGCATAATGCATTCTTTCCAGGACCGTCACCCTTATTCCTGCTTCTTCAGAGATTTATTTTTATTATTTCTCTTATATTATCTTCTGTTTATAGGTGGGTAAAGAAAGTATGTATCGATAAAAAAGAGACCAGCAACCCCGGCGGTTTAGAAAATTCGGATAGTAATCGCAATGAATGAAAACAGCCCCGATGATAATTCCACTCCGAATATAACCGGAGATTGGAAAATGGAAAAAACAGAAGTTTACTCTACCGGATTAAAGGCAGTAGTTTATTCCAAAAACAACATTATTTACCATTTTCAATCCGGCGGAACTCTAAGGGTTGAGTCAGACACAGACAATGACGGATATGATAGTGGGGACTACAATTACAACATAAGTTTGGAGAATTTATCGGGTAATCCTTCCGATGAAGAACCCCGAGAGTTTATCGTTAAAATTGACAATAGTAAATGGGTATTAGACCTTTCCGGAAATACTATGACCTTGAGTCAATCTCATGTAGACGGACCTACTTTGTTCTTCTCAAAATCTTAAGCTGATCATTTTAATTCTTTAATAGTCCGGCTTCTTTCCTGATGATTATAGGAAGCCTTAAAAATACGACTTATCCCCGAAACCCGGTATTTATGAAAGAGATCCCGGGTCCGAACGGTTTTCCTGTACTTTTTTACTTAATTTAGTCTGCCGGAAAAGCCGGACATACCCTTGATACGAGTGTCATAGGTAGGTATGTAAATAATAACAACATAAAATCATATGCAGCACGTAAATTATAAAAAACTCTTTCTCCGGTTGCTCATCGCCGCACTGTGTATCAGTGCCGCCATAGGTATTTTTGTATTCCTGGCCGGGGATTACGGGGATACGGAGATAAAAACCCTGCTCACTACGCTTTCGCTGGTAGGCTATAGCCTTTCCGCCCTATGCTGTTCTACCATTTATGAAAAGGAGGGGCTGAAGCTTTTCTCCCTTACCGGGATGGCGGTATCCGGTATCGGTTTTCTGGTTACCATAACAGCTATCTGGGAATTCATAGACACGGAAGATTTCTTTAAAACAGTTATCATTTTTATGATCCTTGCCACGGCATTCGGACATATTTCCCTTTTGTTATTGGTAAAACCGAAAAACAACACCATAAAATACCTGCTTATCACAACGGTTGTTTTTGTTTGTATAGTAGCCATGATGCTGATAAAGGCCACCGTTACCGAATTTGACGAGGATGAATTCTACTTCCGCCTTCTCGGCGTTTTTACCATACTGGATGTTCTGGGTACTATTGCGACCCCCATAGCGAATAAAATAACGGATAAAACATCCGGGTGATACCGCTACCGGGAAATGATCAGGAAAAAAATAACCATACACGGAGCGAATATCAGCAGCATAGCCTCATTCTATGACGAAATAAACCGTGTATTTATGGCCGGGGAAGACTGGAAAATAGGACACAGCCTCGACGCATTCAACGACCTGCTTTACGGCGGGTTTGGTATTATAAGGGCTGCAGAACCAGTAATACTTGTCTGGATAAATATGGAAAAGAACAGGGACGACCTGGGGTACGAAGCTACAATCGCCTGGTACAGGGAAAAACTGGAATCTCCTTCGAGGTTCAATATAAAATGGGTGAATGAAAGACTTGCTGCCCTGGAAGACGGTACCGGCCGGACTTTTTTTGAAATGGTTACGGACATTATTTCAGAGCATTCCAATATCGTCCTGAAGGAAGGCTGATCTTCCGAAAAGACCGGGAGTTTTAACCGTTGCCGGGGAATGATCCGGGGACCCCGTGCAAAAGGAGCTTCCTTTTTACCCCACCTCGCCTTTTATGGTTTCCCCCGGCATTTTTTTATATATTTACCAGTCAACCTATAGTAAAGTATACGACCCGTAAATCGAACCTCATGAATATTAAAAGGAACATCGTATTCCTCTTATTACCGTTATTACTTCTATCCTGCGAACAAAAAGATCCTGTGAATCCGGTCCGGCTCAGGACCGAGCATCTGTCCGCCCCCCTCGGAATCGATAGCCCGAACCCGAGGTTTACATGGCAGATAGACCGGAAAAGCTCTTCCGTTTTGCAGGGTGACTACAGCATATATGTAGGTACCGACTCCGCAGCCGTGGCTAACCGAAAAGGCTCGCTGTGGGAGTCCTCCGGGCAAAGTAATGAAATCTATACGGTTTACGACGGAAAACCGTTGAAGCCTTTCACAAAATATTACTGGGGTGTGGAGGTCAGGGATGACAAGGGTACGCCCGGTAACCTGTCGGTTTCCTGTTTCGAAACGGGAATGATGGACACTTCCTCATGGCAAGGGGAATGGATAACAGATACGGAAGATATTGCCCTTAAACCCGCTCCCTACTTCCGCAAAGAATTTTCAACAGAGAAAAAAGTAACTAAAGCCAGGGCATACATAACGGCAGCCGGTCTCTACGAACTGTATATCAACGGGAACAAAATAGGCAACCACCTCCTGGATCCCGTATATACCAGGTTTGATAAACGGAATTTATATGTAACCTATGACGTGACTCCGTATTTCCGGGAGAAAAAGGTGGCCGTTGGCGTTTTGCTCGGCAATGGCTGGTATAACCACCAATCAACTGCCGTATGGGATTTTCATAAGGCCGGGTGGCGGTCCAGGCCACGGTTTTGTCTCAACATCCGCCTGACCTATGAAGACGGGACTACGGAAAACCTGATCACCGGCCCGTCCTGGAAAACATCTTTAAGCCCCGTGGTCTTTAACAGTATTTATACTGCCGAACATTACGATGCCAGGCGCGAACAACCGGGATGGAATACGCCTGGATTTGACGATTCCGCATGGAAACCCGCCATCACTGCCCCTCCCCCTTCGGATAAAATTACCACACAGGCACTCCCTCCCATACGAAATACGGAAGAGATTACCCCGGTCAGTATAAACAAACTGAGCGACAAACAATATGTATTTGACCTGGGTCGGAATATTTCCGGTGTCACCAGGATAAAGGTAAAGGGAGAAAAAGGTACCCGTCTGTGGGTGACCCATGCAGAGCAACTGGACAGTACAGGGCGGGCAGACCTGTCCAATATCGATGTCCATTACCGCCCGAAAGACACGCTCGACCCGTTTCAGACCGATATTTATTTCCTGAACGGGAACGGGGAAGAAACTTTTATGCCCCGTTTCAATTATAAAGGGTTTCAATATGTAGAGGTAAAAAGTGATAAGCCCATAGCATTGGAAAAAACGAGTGTAACGGGAATATTTATGCATACCGACGTAGCTCCTGCGGGAGAAATAGATGCTGATAACACACTTATACCTGAAATATGGCGGGCGGCCAATGCGTCTTACCTGTCCAATCTTTTCGGTTATCCGACGGACTGTCCCCAGCGGGAAAAAAACGGCTGGACCGGGGATGCCCATATCAATATACAAACCGGGCTTTACAATTTTGACGCCATCACCGTATATGAAAAATGGATGGCAGACCACCGGGACGAACAACAGCCCAATGGTGTACTGCCATCCATAATCCCCACCTGGGGCGGCTGGGGCTATGACTGGGGCAACGGGCCGGACTGGACAAGTACCCTAACCATCATTCCCTGGGAATTATACCGGTTTTACGGGGATGACAGGACATTGAGAACTATGTACGAGCCCATGAAAAGATATGTGGACCATATTACCGAAATAAGCCATAACAGCGGTTTGACCGACTGGGGCCTGGGAGACTGGGTGCCGGTTAAATCGGTGACCCCAAAAGAACTCACTTCTTCCATCTATTACTTTGTCGATGCCACCATTCTCGCCAAGGCCGCAAAACATTTCGGTAAGGAAGAAGACCATAAGACCTATTCTCAACTGGCCGGTACTATCAAAAAGGCCATAAACGATAAATATCTCAACCGGGAAACAGGTATCTACGGGGATGGTTACCAGACCGAGCTGAGCGCCCCGCTTTACTGGGGAGTTGTTCCGGACGATCTTCGGCAGAAAGTTGCGGACCGCCTGGCGGAAGCCGTTCGTAAGGCAGGCAACCATATCGACGTGGGGCTGCTGGGGACCAGGACCATACTCGGGGCCCTGAGCCGGAACGGTTATGCGGACCTGGCCTATACGGTAGCCACACAGGATACTTACCCTTCGTGGGGATGGTGGATCAGGAACGGGGCTACTACCCTGTACGAAAACTGGGATATAGGGGCCTCTTCCGATATTTCCAGGAACCATATTATGTTCGGGGCCATAAGCGGCTGGTTTTACAGCGGCCTGGGAGGTATTCTGCCGGATGAGGAAAACCCGGGGTTCCGCAATACCATCCTGAGACCTAATTTTGTAAAGGACTTATCCGGTTTTAAAGCAAAACACAAAGGGCCATACGGAGATATTGTATCTTCCTGGAGCAGAAAAGACGGGGAAATCCATTACACCTGCAATGTCCCGCCCGGCAGTACGGCTGTTTTATATCTGAAAGGAAAGACCGTAACCGAAAAAGGCAAAAAGGAAAATACCCCTCCGGGTCCGGAAGGCGAATTTACCATTTCCCTTAACGCCGGCCATTACGAATATCTGATAAGAGAATAGTATTCCGGAACAATGTTAGCGAAGTCCTTCAGAGAAAAATGCTATGACCAGTTGCCCGGTTTTCCGGTGTACCTCGCCCCTGTTTACCCCGGTGTCATCGTGGAAAATTTCCGGAAGCTCTTCTTTCATATCTTCCCTGGCCCGGGCCAGCATTACATAATGCCCTGTTTTGCCCGGAAATTCATAATACTGAGAGTTTTCTATAAGCCTGTGGTAATGCCGGGCATATCGTTCCGGAGGCGTAACCTTGTCTGCCGCACATCCCACAAGAAATACCGCCCCGGTAACGTCTTCAAATTGTTTCCTGCATACAAATCCCTGCGCAGTACCGGGAGATATGGCAAAAAAAGCTTTGAAGCGGCGATCTTTAAGATCGGGAAGGTTCCGGGTCATCTGCTTTAAGGCGGGATCAAAAACAAGGCCGGGAAGGTCCGGAACCTCGGTAATATGGGCCAGTTCCTCTTTTCCGGTTTCTGTAGTATAATAATCGAGTAAAATCCCGTAATCCAGTACGGCCCCGGCAAGAGCAAGGACCGTATATCCCCCGAAAGAGAATCCCAGTGCTCCTATACGATCCCTGTCAATAATATTTCGCAAAGAAGTATCCTTCAACAACTCTGTCAATGCAAAACTCATATCCAGAGGTATTTCCCAGGGTTTTACGGATTCGACAGCTATCTTATTGTCATAGGTATTTCCCCAGTGATCCGTCGCAGCAACGACAAAGCCGTTTTCTACCAGGCATTGGGCCATCCATTCCATAGACAGCCGGCTCCCCCCGGTACCGTGTGATATCATGATCAAAGGATATTTTCCTTCCGGCAGCCTGCCATTTCTCACGGTGTATTTCCTCACAAAGGGAGAAAACACTTTATCGGAGAGCTTCGGGCTGTCCATAGTAGGATACCAGACCTCCGTAACCACAGGCCTGTTCCTGCTATGATCTTTAAACTCCAGGGTCATCTGCCCTATTTTGCTATCCCCTACTGTATTTAACCCGGGGGGCGCAAAGGGGAAGTAACCGGACAGAAAATAAACCAGCATATAAACAAGGGGTATCATTTTGTATTAAGTTTAATGTTGTACTTAATTGGTTTCCAAAACAGTTCAAACCGTATTCCTTAGCGCATTTCGCATTCGTGTTTAAAAGTCATGAAAAGATCAATTTCACTACTTGTAAAACCTATGGAATGGCAGTCCGGATGGTCCGGTCAAAAAAGCTTTCGCCGGTAAAAGTAAAACACAGGGGAGTTAACAGGGGACTTTCCGTTCGGTAAGGAGTACGAACTTATAGGCCCGTACTTTTTCCGGGGGCGGATTTCCTGAATTTTCCCGGGGTATGTCCCGTTATTTTCTTGAAGGTGGCACTAAAGGCCGATTTGGAAAGATAACCACTTCTTTCCGCAATTTCCTCTATCTTAAAATTCAGGGTCTCCGGATCTTTCAGCATTCTTTTGGCTTTCTCCACACGCAATTTCCCGATATAGTCAAAAAAAGTCTTTCCCATTTCTTCATTAATCACCTGGGACAGGTAATGCGGTGTAGTTCCGAGCTGTTTCGCAAGTTTTGGCAGGCTAAGGGAAGGCTCCGTATAGAATTCGGTTTCCTCCAGCGATTTGAGTTTGTGCAGTATGCCCTCTTTGTCTTCTGCACTAAGCGTGGATTTTTCATATTTCTGCCGGACCACAGGCTGGAAAAAACCGGAATCCGTCAACATTTTATAACTGAACAGAAAGAACCATACCGTGATGAACACGGCCGAAAAATGATCTCCCACATCGTGTATAAAATGAAATCGCACGGCCAGGTATAATATGTATTCCAGCAAAAATACGCCGAGTAATATACGTATCCACGACATAAAATAGGAACTGGTACCGATACGCTTTTGCAGTGTCCTCACTTTTACGAAAGACAGCAAAAGATATATGCCCATATGCAGGGAAATAAATAACTCAAGGTTCCGCCGGATGTACAGCGGATCGAAAGCATAGCGATAGGAGACTTCTTTCAGAGGAAGTTCGGGATGAAAGGCCCAGAGAAAAGAATTGAATTTTACCGCATCGCTTTCGGCCAGAAACCGAAGGTGATATATGAAATACAGGACAAAAGGTATAAAATGCAGCCATTCCTTCTTCCGGAAAGGTTCACCACTCAGTGCCCGCATCAGCAGGAATAGCAAAGGGCCTATGATAAACACCAGGGGCTCCGAAAAATCCGCGAGAAAAATCACCTTCGTAAGAAGTCCGCTGTATCCCAGGAAAATTTCCGTCTGTATCAGGGCACAGGCCAGGGCCAGTGCGGCAAACAGCAAATAATGATACGGCTGCCTGTGCGGTTTGGAAATAAGCAAGGTAAAAAGAAATACACCCTGTATGGCCCCCACCAGGATCACCACCGTAAAAATATCGGTCCGGAAATAATCATACGGATCGTACGCAGGCATATGGTATATATTGAATATTCCGCTCAAAATATAAAAACGACGTTCTCTCTGGCTGTACAGGCAAATATAGCCAAGAAGAGGCAAAATACTTTCTCCCGGGCCAATAATAAAGGGAGCAGGCTATTTTTTAAATATAAAATAAACGGCAAGTACCAGGAATATCCCCCCTACCAGGTGGTTCCAGCGCAGGGTTTCCCCTTTAAATGCTATTACCGAAAAAATGGTAAATACCACCAGGGTTATGACCTCCTGGATAACCTTAAGCTGCCACAAGCTGTATGGCCCCCCGTTTT
>NZ_RJTM01000025.1 GCF_003725735.1 Sinomicrobium pectinilyticum
GAAAACCCGATTTTATTGGCAGGGACCTGGAAACAGTATTCGAAAAATGCCAGCCCCCAACTGATTATTATAATACTGAACAGGCCGAGTTTTGAAAAGCCTTTCCATTCCGAAAATTTGAGATGGCCATACCAGGCAAGCGTCATAAAACAATTGGACAGCACCAGTAATACCAGGGGCAAAAGATATCTCTTCATACGGGAAAATTTATTCTAAAAATACATTTTAGTTTTGTAATCGTTTATCTTTTTTTCTCGTCGGTTTGTAAAATTTTTACGCCTGTTCCAACCTTACTGTCACCGGTTATGGAGATTTTCAATACGTTGTGAGACATCGGAATAAATAAGAGCCTGTTCCGGTATAAAGGGACAGGCTTCTCTTCATAGTATTCCCGTAGTTCTTCTACTCTTCCTCTTCACTGTTCATTGCTTTCATAAGCAGGGTATAAGCATTTTTTACTACCAGCCTGGATTCAACGGACAGCCAATCTGATGATATTTCCCGTAAACCATCGTACACCACACCTGCTTCTACGGGCAGCATTTCGTACGTGTCGTTCCCTACAGCTCTGAAAACATAGCTCTTCCCTTTCCAGCTTACCACTCCTTCCTCTGGCAGTACCATGGCTTTTTTGTTATCAATATGTATTTGGGCATTGAGGAAAAGGCCTGGTAACAGTGCTTCGTCATATTTTTCGGGTTTGCAGATTACTTCTGCCGCACGGTCATTATCAAGACTGTGGTTCAGATAAATAACTTTCGCCGCGTATTTTTTATCCGGATTGTTATTGGAAAAGACTTCCACATCCTGCCCGGTCTTCAAAAATGGTATGTCTTTCTCAAATGCATTAAGGGAAAAAACGATATCTTTCATTGCTATAACCTCAAAAAGCATCTCGGTAGAAGACACATATTTACCGACATTGACATTTACTTTGGACACCAGTCCGGTTACCGGTGACAAAATATTTACGGATCTACGGATTCCTTCAGCCATAAGTTTATCAGGATTGATGCCGAGCAATTCCAGTTTTCTGCCCAGGGATACCATAGAGATTCTTTGTGTTTTTCTTTCCGTACTTACCTGCTCAAGCAATTTGTCACTACTTGCCTTTCCGGCATTGAGTTTTTTCTGGCGTACGTATTCCTTATCTGCCAGGCTGAATTTTTCTTTTGCCGTAAGGTAATCCTGCTGCAATTGAATGTATTGCATGTCTTCTATTACGGCAAGTACATCGCCTTTTTTGACGTGCATACCCGGCATAATATCGGTCTTACGGATATAACCTCCGAGGGGAAATGTCACATTTACCTTACTTTGAGGCGGCACTGCCACTGTACCGTGAATATCTATAATTCCGCTGATTTCCTGTATTTTCGGACTGGCGATTTCAATCTCGGCATTTTTAGCCTGTTCCGGTGTCAGTTCCAGTATCCCCGGGCGCGGTAGTGCCTCAACCGGTTTTTCTTCCGTTTTGTTATTTTCGTTGCAGGAAGCCATAACCATTATGGCCAATACTGCTATTCCTATATATTTTTTCATCAGTTTGTTTTTTATTTTTCAATGGCCGTATAAATCGTATTAATTGCATACAAAGAAGTACAAAGACCGTTTCAGCCGGATTCACAGCCCTTCACAGGTTATTCCACTTCTGAACTGTTATGACAGCCCGGTTATAATTACGGACCGTGTCCAGATATCCGTTCTTGATCGTTATTGCCTGGTTAACTACAAGGACCCATCGAAGATAGTCGATATCTCCGTTTTCGAGCTGACTGTTGGCAGCATCAATAATTGCTTCTGCATTGGCAAGCCCTTCCGACTCGTAATAATCAAGGTTTTCCCTGTACTTCAGGAGTTCTTTACGGGCATTGAATACCTCGGCAGAAAGTTCTGTCTCCATGGCCTCTGCCTGGGCGGAATAATCTTTCCATTGGGCCCTGGCGGCTTTATTTTTTGCCGACCGGCTGCCGAAGAAAAGAGGTATGCTAAGTCCTGCATTTATATACCCGAACCTGTCCCTACTATCATAGAGAACTTCTTCTCCTTTTTTGTTCGTCTGAAATCCTTTTATACTTGTGTTATTATAACCGACAATAATATCCGGGAACATACGCGCCCTTTCCGCTTTCCAACGCCATTTTGCCGCTTCTGCTTTACTCCGGGACAATTGCGCCATAGGAAGGTTTTCTACAGCCTGCTCTTCCGGGACAACAAAATCGATTTTTATTCCTGTCGGGGCAGGCATGTAGGTGATGCTGTCCTGTAATATTGCATTAAAGGAACTACGGGCAATTTCAATATCGCTGGTTATCATATGAAGTTGATTAGTATAAAATTGTCGGGCGGACCGGGAAGTATTTTTTTCGATGATATTGGTTTCCCCAACCTTAAAACGGAGTTCCGATTTTTCTTCCATCAACCTGTAAATGCTATCCGCATATTGCAGCATTTTTTTTTTCTGTTCCAGCCATAGCAATTCATAGAAAAGCATACGCACGCCGGTTTTTATTTCCTGACCGGTCAGCACAGTCTGCGCTTTTGCCACCTCGTACTCTTTGTATAAGGCTTTCTTCTGACGTGTATAAACCGTCGGAAAGCTAAAGGTCTGGCTTATACCAAAGCGCATATCATCAAATTCACTGTTAAACTTGCCATAGTCCATGTCCACCACAGTTCCGGGAATGCCAAAACCCGACCTGCTCAGCATGGCCCCGGCCTGTTCGTTATATCCGGCTGCCTTGATCCTTTTGTTGTTTTTCATGGCTACCTCAATGGATTCTGATAAAGAAAGCTTCACCGGTTCCTGTGCCGAAAGATTTGTTGTAGCCGGGAACATTATCGATAGCAAAAGGAGAAACTTAATTCCCCTGTTCTTTCCGAAAGGAACCACTTTTTTTACATGATATGTCATAAGATAAATTGCCGGTAACACAAAAAGAGTCAGAAAAGTTGCCGTAATAAGCCCACCTATAACTACTGTAGCCAAAGGACGTTGTACTTCCGCCCCGGCCCCGTTACTCAACGCCATGGGGAGGAAACCCAGAGAAGCCACTGCTGCAGTCATAAGTACCGGACGCAGCCTGTTTTTGGTTCCCCGCATAATTATCTGCAAAGGAACTGTTACTTCTCCCTTTTTTTGTATCCTGTTAAATTCGGATATCAGCACAATACCATTGAGAACGGCCACTCCAAAAAGCGCTATAAAACCTACTCCCGCAGAGATGCTGAAAGGCATATCACGCATGGCAAGAGCAAATACTCCTCCTATGGCCGACAGAGGAATAGCAGTAAATATGATAATCCCCTCCTTCAATGATTGAAAAGCAAAATACAAAAGGGCAAATATGAGTAGCAAAGCTACCGGAACGGCTATTGCAAGCCTGCTTTTGGCCTGTTGCAGGTTTTCAAATGCCCCTCCGTACGTAACATAATATCCGGGGTCGAGGTTCATCTTGCGGTTTACTTTTTGTTCCAGCTCTTCCACGATACTCTGTACATCACGTCCTCTAACATTAAAACCGACTATTATACGGCGTTTGGCATTCTCTCTCTGTATCTGGTTCGGCCCTTCCACTTCTTCTACCGTAGCTATTTGGTGCAGCGGTATATGCGCACCGGTAGAAGTCGATACCAGTAATCCGCGAACATCCTCTATACTTTTTCGGCGTTCGTTCTCAACACGCACAACCAGATCAAAGCGTTTTTCGCCCTCATAAATATTTCCGGCAACGGCTCCTGCAAAAGCTGCGTTTACCGTTCGGTTTATATCCTGCACATAAATACCATACCTGGCCATTTCTGCCCAGTTATAGTCTATGACTATCTGTGGCATTCCGGTTACCTTTTCCACATACAGGTCCGCAGTCCCATCTACCGTACGGCTGATGTCCCCAAGTTGTTCTGCGTATTGTGCAAGTTTATCAAGATCTTCCCCGTATATCTTGCATACCACATCCTGTTTTGCGCCTGTCATTAATTCGTTAAAACGCATCTGCACGGGAAACTGGAAACCGGTGGTAACGCCGGGAGCAACTTCCTGAACAGTCCGGGACATCTTTTCTGCCATTTCCCCGAATGAGGATGCACTGACCCATTCAGATTTGTCTTTGAGTACAATAATCATATCCCCTCCTTCAATGGGCATAGGGTCAGTGGGTATTTCCGCACTGCCAATACGTGATACTACCTGTTCCACTTCCGGGTATTTTTTTCGCAGTTCAGCCGAAATCTTCCAGATGGTCTCCGTAGTTGTCGTTAAATTGGTGCCGAGAAGTAAACGCGTCTCTACTGCAAAATCTCCTTCTTCCAGCTGAGGGATGAACTCCCCTCCCATTCTGCTGAAAATAAAGAGGGCAATGGCAAAGAGCACCACTGCTATGGCAATAACTCCTTTTTTGACCTTCAATGCTTTTTCCAGCCACTTTTCATAAAACACCTCCAGTCTTCTCATTATCCTGTCAGAGAAATTAAGTCGCCGGTTAAGTTTTTTACTGATAAAAAGGGAACTTACCATGGGAATGTACGTAAGTGAGAGTATAAAAGCTCCCAAAATGGCAAATGCCACGGTTTGCGCCATAGGCTTGAACATTTTCCCTTCTATTCCCTGTAAGGAAAGAATAGGAAGATATACGATGAGGATTATAATCTGTCCGAACACAGCCGCATTCATCATGCGTGAAGCAGAACCAGAAACTTCCCTATTCATTTGCTCCCGGGATATTACGGTAAGCCCCTTGTATTGTCCGGAGGAGTGTAAGTGGTGTAAAATGGCTTCCACTATAATAACGGCCCCGTCCACTATCAGTCCGAAATCCAGGGCACCGAGACTCATCAGGTTACCGCTTACACCGAAAAAGTTCATCATGATAACGGCAAAGAGCATCGAAAGTGGTATGACAGATGCCACAATAAGCCCTGCCCTCAGGTTTCCGAGGAATAATACGAGGACAAGTACTACGATGAGTGCTCCTTCGATAAGGTTCTTCTCTACCGTGCCTATGGCATTATCCACCATTTTGGTACGATCGAGAAACGGAACTATATCAAGGCCTTCAGGTAAAATATCCTGTATCTCAGCAATTCTTTCCTTAACATTATCTACGACATTGTTAGCATTTTCCCCTTTGAGCATCATAACAATACCACCCACGGCTTCCCCTGTCTCATCCGTCGTCAACGCTCCATAGCGGATTGCAGAGGAAATATTGACATCCGCTACATTTTTTACAAGTATGGGCACTCCGGACTGTGTATTCCGGATGACTATGTTGCCAATGTCTTCTATACTTTTTGCCAGTCCTGTACTGCGGATGTACAATACGGCAGCCCCTTTTTCTATATAGGCTCCCCCCGTGTTCTGATTACTCCTGCTCAGTGCAGTAAACACATCGTTGATAGTGAGTTCATGCGCCTCCAGGCGGGCAGGATTTACAGCTACTTCATATTGTTTTAATTTTCCTCCGAAAGTGGAGACATCGGCAACACCCGGTGTGCCCAGTAGCTGCCTTTTAACAATCCAATCCTGTATGGTCCGTAGTTCCGTAAGGGAATATCGGCTTTCAAAACCGGGCTGGGGTTTCAGGACGTATTGGTATATTTCTCCCAAGCCGGTAGTTACGGGAGTCATTTCCGGAGTATTTGCATTTTCGTCGATCTCAACTTTTTGCAATCTTTCCGCCACCTGCTGCCGGGCCCAATATACATCTGCATTTTCATCGAAAACAATGGTGACTACTGACAATCCGAACCTGGAAATACTTCGGCTTTCCTGTAGTTGCGGAATATTGCTCATGGCCTGTTCTATGGGGAAAGTTATCAGCCGCTCTACATCTTCTCCTCCCAAAGAAGGGGCTGTTGTAATAATCTGTACCTGGTTGTTGGTAATATCCGGTACGGCATCTATTGGCAAACGGGTTACTTCGTATACGCCATAAACGATCCAGAGTAATGTAAAAATGCCGATTGCCAGTTTGTTCTTTACAGAAAACTGAATGATTTTATCAAGCATAACTTCTTAAAATTGAATATATAAGAAAATGCAGTCGTAACACAAGAAGATGTGCCCCACTACTTTCAAAAAATAAACCAATAAGAGGAATTATGCCATAGGAGGTTTTATCAGATCTCCCAAATGGGGATTAGAGTGAAGAATTTTTTTAAAATTGATTTTTATACCGGATAAACATTGTGCGAAGGAATCCGGACTGCTATATGTCCGGACGGGAACAAAAACTACCTGCGCAGCACCGTAATCTACTTTTTTGAAAGGGAGCTGCATATCCCGGTCATCGTCATCATCGTCCATATCCTGCCCCCCATAATGCATGGAAAGAAAGTCAATGAAATGGAGGTTACCCCCCAGATTTTCCTGATGTTCCATATAGTGCTGGAACAGGACGGGAACTTTAAACAATTGCTGAAAAAAGCAAGTGTTTACATTCATTAATGGAATGAGAATATATATACATAGCCTGGTCACAGGACAAAAGTAAATACCACACTGGTACAAACAAAATTTAAATCCTTAGAAACGGTTTAAATTATAGTTCGGGCAGTGAAATGAGCAGGTTATATAGTGAGAACATTAAGTAAGGGAACGGGAACTAAAAACAACAAAAAAGAAAAGGAAAAGAAAAATACTACGTCTCCCTTTCCTTTTTCATAACAACAAGTATAACAACAGGTATTCCTTATCTACCTGAAGTTTTTCTTTATATTGAATTTCAACATATTCAACAGGCCCGGTTCTATAATATCTATACCAAGTCCGAAATTACTATCGGCAATCCTATGGTGTGCCTCCCGGAAACTCTCGAAATCCTCCGGGGAAATTTCCTGGTTGGCAACGGGATTATACTCAATAAAGGCACTGCCCCCGTTTTTCCGGATCTTTTTCCTGCTGTTATAAGTAAAATACGTATTGTTAATGGTACTCTCCTGTATGGTATATTTCTCTTTCATATCTATTTTCTGGTCCGTATACAGGTGTATCTCATACCGCTCACTGTCAAAATTATGCCAGAAGGTAATGTCTTTATGAAGAAAATCGCGTGCGGTATTCTTCACTACGTTGCGATCGAAATACATGAGAAAACGGGTCCCTTTATTGTCTGTAAAATAAGGGTTTTCTATGGTAGCGGAATATTGAATAGTTACTTCATTACTTTCTTTGTCATCATTTATTATACCAATGGATGCATTTTTAAAAACATCCCGGGAATCTAGGTTATTCCTGTCATTGTTATAATTGAGGTTATAGAACATGATATTGTTCCAGTTGTCGATGATTTCCCGCTTACTGGTATTTTTAAAATACCGCCGCATATTATTGGCCCGGTTGTAACGGAATACGGTGGTAAGGGTAAGTTTTCCTATGTTCTTCTCCACATTAAACTCTACCTTTTCATCAATACAATATTTCGGGAAAACGAAGGGTTTACGCAATTGCAGGTCCTGTCCCTGTTTGATTTCCAGGTAGTGCAGGAAACTGATGAAGTTCCGGTTTTCTATGGTGCCGAAATCGTCCCTCGTGGTGGCATCTACAAAATAGGTTTCCCCTTTATAATCGATTTTCACCACTACGTGATTAAAAGACAACAGCGAAGGCAGGTAATATTTGAAATAAAAATCCGTATTGTAGTTAACCAGTACTACCGACGATGCTATTTCGAGATGATCCAGGATAACTTTGAGCAATACGGTCTTTGCCTTGCAATCTCCTTGTTTATTGGCATAAGTGACAGACGGCTCCTGGGGTTTATGCCCGTTCATTTCATAGGCGTTATATACATAGTAAACGCGATTCTGTACGAAATCGAGAGCGTATTTTAATTGTTCGTCCTTGTCCGGAAGGGCATCCAGTTTCCGAACCACCTCCGGCGCGAATTTTTCCAGGGGTTCTTTGTTATAGACATCTTCGTAAAACGGAGAGATATAACCGGACAGTTCTTCCCAGTTGCTGTCCGTTGCAAAATCTATATATGGAGAAATTTCCCGGTTGGAATCCGTGGGATTAATGTAATTTTCCTGATTCAGTTCAAAGGTCTCCCCTGTTTTCAGATAACCGGTCTCCGGTTCCTGTACATGTCCCTGTTCATCACGGAAGAATGTCTTTTTATATGCAACCGTCTTACTCCTCCGGTTTATGAACTTAAAATTACAGGTGCCGTAAGCCCAGTAGTTATGCGAACCCATCCAAACGTATTTGCAAAATTCCCTGCGGAGAAAATCCCGGTCGGTAAATATTTTTTCCCGGGAATCCTCAAGGATCAGTACGTCATACAGCCGCAGGTCCCGGATGGAGACATTTATTTTTTTGGTACTGTTCAGTATGCCGCCTCCACTGCGGTTTTCGTCATCAAGTACCTTAATACTCGTATCGGGGATTTTATCGATAAGCTGTCCCTCCCTCAGAACATTAATACGGTGTATGTGATAGGTTTCATTATCTTCCAGTACCATATCATAAGCGGAGGCCTGCTCCAGATTGGCCGGCTCGTTAAGAGTATAAGCCATACAGACATAATCAGACTCCCTGTGGTCTTCCGTATAAAAGACCTTATTCAGAAAATAACAGTAATCCCGGCCTTCATCTGCCTGTTTTCGTGAGAAATCGGATTCTCTTATCAGGGATTTCAGTTGTTCGTCATCTAATTTTTCAATCCAGTTTCCGGGTTCATGAAACCGGAATTTTTCATCATTCGCTATTTGCTCCATAGAATAGTATCGAAAAGTTTAATTAAAAATACCTGTTTTTCCAGAATTAAGGGAAAACCGTAAGGTATGGCTTCTCTGCCCCCGAGGGGTGCCGCACTTGTGCAATAAAGGCAGATTACCGGCAAAAATAGGAAACTTCGCTGTATCCTCTGTGCATACTTCCGCTACAAAAAGTTAAAACACCCCATATATACCTGAAATCAGGGATGTCTTTTTCCATCTAATCGCCCTTTCATCTCCATCTATCCGGTTCTTTGCTATAAAAGAATGTCGTATATTTGTTTTTTACAAACAATACCTGTTCCGTTATGAGTATAAACCATACGTCGCTGGAAGATTTTTACAAGGAGGCGGTAGAATTCACAGGCAAAGATATCGAAGCATTGTTACCTTCGGGGATTCACAAGGAAATAGGACATTTCAATATTTTTGATGTGGCGGATACCATACGGAATGCCAGGCGAAAAAAAATAATGCCTTATAACCGGAGAGCTTATTACAAGATCAGCCTCATCAGAGGCAGAAACCGTGCGGAATACGCCGATAAAATAATACAGGTAAATCAGAACGCCCTGTTATTCGGAACGCCTAAAATCCCTTATAACTGGATACCGCAGGATGATAATCAAGCCGGTTCTTTCTGTGTTTTTACGGAAGAATTCATGGTAAAGAACAAAACCGGTGTAATCCTCGACGAGCTCCCTATCTTCAGGTCAGGAGGATATCCTGTATTTGAAATATCGTCAGAGGAAGCTGAAGATATAGAACGGGTATTCCAGAAAATAAAAAAGGAGATCTCGTCGGATTACGAATTCAAATACGACCTGCTCCGCAATTATGTGCTGGAACTCATACATTACGGGCAGAAACTACAGCCCGCCACTATCCTTCACTCCGGTAAAAATGCATCTACCCGTATCCTCTCCCTCTTTATTGAGCTGCTTGAACGACAGTTCCCCATCGAATCCCCGGAACAGAGACTTAAGCTTCGTACGGCAAAGGATTATGCTGACAGGCTGTCCGTTCACGTCAATCACCTGAACAAGTCCCTTAAAGAAAATACGGGAAAGACAACTACCGACATTATTGGAAGCCGGATTACCCAGGAGGCCAAAATATTACTGAAACAAACGGACTGGAGCATTTCGGAAATAGCTTACAGCCTGGGATTTGAAGAAATAGCCCATTTTTCCAATTTCTTTAAAAAACAGACCTCCCTTTCTCCGTTAAATTACCGATAACTTACTTATTTGATTTTTACAAATAACGGATAGATTTACACAAACATCCCGCTAACAGAATGCCCGTACTTTGCAGTACTAAAAATCAAACAGATATGCGTACTCAAAAAATTGCACTGGTAACGGGCGGTAGCCGGGGACTCGGCAGAAATATGGCCGTCAGCCTTGCTTCAAAAGGCATCGATGTTATTCTTACCTATAACAGTAACAAACAAAAAGCGGATGAGGTTGTGGCAGAGGTCCGTTCCCTCGGGCAAAAGGCGATAGCCTATCCGTTAAACACCGGTAAGGTGGAAACATTCGATGAATTCTTCGAACAGGTTACTTCCCACTTACAAGAGGAAACGGGAAGCCCGAATTTCGATTTTCTCATTAACAATGCCGGAACAGCATTATACGCCTCTTTTGCCGAAACAACGGAAGAACAGCTGGACAACATGATAAATATTCACTACAAAGGAGTCTTTTTCCTCACCCAAAAAGCACTTCCCTTTTTGAACGATGGCGGAAGGATCATTAACATTTCCTCCGGGCTTGCCCGTTTTTCCCTGCCCGGTTCTTCGGGATATGCTTCGATGAAAGGAGCCGTGGAAGTACTTACGAGGTATCTGGCCAAAGAACTCGGAATCAGGAAGATCACTGCCAATGTAGTGGCGCCGGGAGCTATAGAAACGGATTTCGGCAACGGACGTGTACGGGATAATAAGGAGATGAATGACATGGTAGCGGGCGTTACTGCCCTTGGCCGTGCAGGACTGCCCGACGACATCGGGGGCATTGTTGCCTTTCTCTGTACGGACGAAGCCCGTTGGATAAATGCTCAACGTATTGAAGCATCCGGCGGAATGCATATTTAAGCATCTTTGGCTTTCCGAAAACAGTACGAGGGCGTCTAAAAAGTTTTTTCAACCCCCTGAGATTTGCGTATTTGAGATTTTTCTCGGATACCTACCCGAATAAAAAAGAGGCTGCCTTGACTTTTTAGACAGCCTCTTTTTATTGCTTTCCCTGTGGCCATAGAATGTTTTTTATCCTATCGTTCTTATTAACACATTCAAACAAAAGCATCATATAATAAAGTTCAATATATTGATTACAAATAAAATAGGTTAAAATCACATATTAAGGACAAGAGCCAGAACGAGAGGGTTATCTTTCAGACGTTCCCGGAGTTTAATCATGGCTATCCGCATTTGGGTTTCTACGGTTTTTACGGATATATTCAGTTTTTCGGCGACTTCCTTATAGGTAAATCCCTCTTTTTTATTCAGGATGAATATGTTCCGGCATTTGGGAGGCAGCTCTTCTATGGCACTTTCCAGCAGTTCCAGTTGCCGCATCAGTTCTGTTTCCGACTGACCGGACATCTCATATAAAGCCTCCTCTTTCAGGTTCTCCAAGTAATCGTTGGTTTTTTTCATCTGCCGGTATTTATCTATAAAAAGATTATATGCCGTACTATAGAGGTAGCTTTTTAAGGAAGTATGTATCCGGAGTTCCCTTCTCTTTTCCCACAATTTTACAAAACTGTTCTGGGCGATATCCTCGGCCTCGCTTCGGTCCTGCGTGTACTGGCATATATATGCGACCAAAGGAATATAATGGGCATTAAAAATTTCCGTAAAAGATTGATCGTCTCCATCTTCAACAAAAGATCTCAATGCGTCCTTCTTCATATAAACCGAATTAATGAGGTATTCATTATACAGATAAATCAGCACTATGCCGTTCCATGTGCATATATCACCTGTTTCTGATCTGATATAAAAAAGCTAAGGATGGGGTAGCTACCGAAGCGTCAGTAAACGTGTTTTCGCAAAGATTAAAAAAAAATAAAAAATTTTAAGGGTTTTTGATCATTTTTCAGTCACTATCAAAAATACTCTTTTGAATTGACATAAATTATGGAGGATATCATAATTAAATATTTCAATAATACAATTACCGAAACAGAACTGGAAACCCTGTCCGGATGGCTGTCAGAAGATAAGAAAAATGAATTGTATTTCAAAAAGCTCGTTCAGGATAATTATCTCACCGATATCTGGGCGCAGGACAACCCCGGGCCGGATGCCCTGGCCGACATACTGCACAGGATAAAGAAACCGAAGGAAAAAAGCAGGGGGATACGGGTCTTGCAGCCACTGTTGAAATATGCAGCCATAGCTGTAATAATACTGGGTGCAGGTTATATGGTTCTGTTAAACGACCCCGAAGAAAAACTGCAATATGAGCCTGAACTTGTAACGCTGAAACTCAGCGACGGCACCGTAAAGGAGCTTCGTGCCAATGACAGTAAAGAAATAATAGATACTCACGGAGATCTTGTCATTAATCAGCAAAATGATCGTCTGGATTACAATACGGAAAGCCGGAATACTGCCGGGAAACCTGTTTTTAATGAACTTACGGTCCCGAAAGGCAGAAGGTTTAACATTTTACTCGCCGACGGTACGGAAGTATTCCTGAACTCGGAATCCATACTTCGCTTTCCCGTAAGTTTCGAAGGAGGAAAACAGAGGCAGGTTTACCTGAAAGGCGAAGGATATTTTTCCGTGACCGGGAACAAGGAAAAACCTTTCCTGGTAAACACAGGCGAAATGGTGGTGGAAGTACTAGGTACCCGCTTTAATGTAAGGGCATATGAAAATGACGGCTGTATAAAGACATCCCTGCAGGAAGGTTCCGTCCAGGTAAGCAGAAAAGATTCGGAAGGCACACCGGTAACCATTGTCCCGGGGGAAGCTGCTTTCTTCAACAACAAAAAAGGAACGATCTCCGTAGACAAGATCATCATAGAAAATGATGTGGCCTGGACAGAACACCGCTTGGTTTTCATACAGGAACCGTTTTCTGAGGTGATCAAAAAAATTGAGCGAAGTTACGGTGTACGTATTGTCAATGAGAACAAGGAGCTGGAAAATGTGCGTTTTTACGGCGATTTCGATATTCAGGATGAAAGTGTCGAAGATGTACTGAAAGCCTTTACCACCATTAAATTCTTTGAATATTCCCTCAAAGACGATCTCATAACCATAAAGAAATAAAGATATCGATATACCATAATGCTAACTCAATTCAAACAACCTTATTTAAAAACCAGTGCCTATGTAATAGAACCTTACTAGCCGAAAAAAGGGAAAATGCGCCAACATTTCCCCTTCTGCTCTTCATTAAATGATTTACTTATCGCACACGAAACCATTAAACAAAGTTTTTCAAAATTATGAAAATAAAACATTTAAAAGTGAAGCTATCACTCTTTTTCATATTCTTTTCTATCTTCCAGATAGTTGCTTATTCAGGATACGGACAGAAAAAAGTAGATCTGTCCCTTGAAAATATCCCTATAAAAGAAGCCCTGGAAGAAGTAAAGGAACAGACCGGTTACAGCTTTTTCTATAGGGAAGACATTCTGAACCCGGAGCTGTCCGTATCTCTTCATGTAAAACAGGCACTTGTGAACGAAGCCCTCCGGTTACTGTTTGAAGGTATGCCCATTACCTTTAAAATACGGAATGAACGGGTATTTCTCATGGAAAAAGAAGATAAAAAGGATCTTCCGGTTTCTTCCGTACCTTCTTCCGTACTCCAGACCGGGATATCCGGTACGGTTACCGATACGGGCGGTGTGCCCTTACCGGGGGTTACCGTAATCGTGGAAGGTACATCTCGCGGAGTTACTACGGATTTTGACGGAAAATATACGATTACCGCAAAAAGCGGCGATATATTGGTATTCCGGTATCTGGGAATGAAATCCAAAAAAGTCACCGTATCGGGGGAAACAGTGAACGTGTCTTTGGAGGAGGATGTTTCCGAACTGCAGGGAGTTGTGGTTACCGGGTACCAGGACATTGCCAAAAAAGTATTTACCGGGGCATCACAGACCATCAATGCCGAAGAAATGAAAATAGACGGTATTGTAGATGCGGGAAGGATGCTCGAAGGAAGGGCAGCCGGGGTAAATGTACAGAATGTTACGGGTACGTTTGGAGCGGCTCCCAAAATAACCATCCGGGGCGGTTCTTCCATTTTCGGGGATACCAAGCCCCTGTGGGTCGTGGACGGGGCCGTCCAGGAAGAGATTGTGAACCTCTCTTTTGACCAATTGGTTTCCGGGGATGCCGCAACGCTCATTAGTTCGGCCATTGCCGGGCTGAATGCCAATGATATCGAATCCATCGAAATCCTCAAAGACGCCTCTGCCCTTTCCTTATATGGTGCTCGTGCACTTAACGGGGCGGTGATCATTACCACCAAACGCGGAAAACGAAATGCCAGAAGCACGGTAACCTATCAGGGGGAATTCACGGTGAGGAGTATCCCCGCGTATGCGGATTACGACCTGCTCAATTCTCAGGAAACTATGGGGGTATACCAGGAAATGGAACGAAAAGGTTTTCTGAATCTCGCTACGTCCACACAAGGAAGATATGGAGGTGTTTATAATATCATGTACAGAGCTATAAACAGCTACGATCCGAATACAGGAAATTTTGGGCTGGAAAATACCCCGGAAGCCCGGAACCGCTTCCTGCAACAATATGAAATGGCAAATACGGACTGGTTCAGGACCCTCTTCCGTACTACACCTACCCAGAACCATACCCTCAGCTTTTCGGGAGGTGGGGAAAATTCGACCCAATACGCTTCTATAGGATATTTTACAGATCCGGGATGGAGCATTGCAGACCGCATACGCCGGATTACCGGAAATATCAGGAACACCTACTATTTTTCCGATGCGGTGACCGCCGGACTGCTCGTACAGGGCTCTATAAGGGACCAGAAAGCCCCGGGAACCTATAACCGGCAGACCAATACCGTAGACGGGGAATATACCAGGGATTTTGATATAAACCCGTTCAGCTACGCCCTGAATACGTCGAGAACACTCCGCCCGAGAGACGGAAATGGCAACCTCGAATCTTATCGTTTCAACTGGGCACCCTTTAATGTCATCAATGAAATGCAAAACAACAGCATTGATCTTAAGATCCTCGACCTTAAAATACAAGGGGAACTGGGGATTAAGATCAATGATGACCTGAAATATAATTTCCTGGGTTCTGTGAGATATGTGAAAAGTACTAAGGAACATAACATCACGGAAAACTCTAATGTTGCTGCGGCGTACAGGGCGAATGAAACAAAGGTAGTGGCTGATGAGAATATTTTTCTGTTTAAGGACCCGGACAATCCTAATTCGCTCCCCCAAGTGGTACTGCCGGAAGGGGGTATCTATAACCTTGCCGAAGACAACCTGCAAAGTTTTTATTTCCGAAACGCACTTGATTTTTCCAAAACCATTGAGAATAAACACGACCTGAAATTATACCTGGGACAGGAATACCGGTATACCGACAGAAGTAATAATTTCTTTACGGGGTTCGGATACCAGTACAGCAGGGGTGGCATTCCTTTTACGGATTATCGTATCCTGCAACGATCCCTGTTAAATTCCACCGATTACTTCGGAAAAACCCAGGACAGGGAAAGAGGGATTGCCTTTTTTGCCCAGGGGACCTATGCCTTCGATAACCGCTATGTAATAAGTGCTACCGGGAATTACGAGGGTTCCAACAAGCTTGGAAAAGCACAAAGCGCACGATGGCTCCCTACGTGGAATGTCAGCGGAAAGTGGAATGTTTCTAACGAAGAATTCCTGAAAGACTCCCCGGTAATATCCAATTTATCTGTCAGGGGCGGTTACGGTCTTATTGCGGGGCTCGGTATAGCCAGCAATGCCCTTGCTATCTTTCGTAACGAGATAACCAACAGGTTTAATCCGGCCGACAGGGAAAATATGATTGATATCGATGAGCTGGAAAACAGCGAGCTCACCTGGGAGAAACTGCACGAAACCAATATAGGTATTGACCTGGGACTTTTTGACAATCGCATATCCCTGGCGGCCGATATATATCAAAAAAAATCTTTTGACCTTATAGATGTGGTAAGGACCAGCGGAATCGGAGGGCAATATCTGAAATTTGCCAACAATGCGGATATGACCACCAAAGGCTTGGAAATCGCCATTTCCACGAAAAACATAAATTCGGAAGACTTTAAATGGAATTCTACGGTAAACTTCGCCTGGTTTGATCAGGAGATCACCAAAGTAGAGAATCTACCCAATGTATTTGACCTCGTTCGGGATGTTGGAGGGAATGTGGCAGGATATCAGCGAAACTCTATCTTCTCCTTTGATTTTGCCGGATTGGATAACCGCGGATTACCGACTTACAATTTTCACGACGGCAGAGATCCCATAACCGGGGTGGATTTTCAGGAAAACGAAGCCATCCTGGAATACCTCAAGTACGAAGGCCCCGTAGAGCCTAACGTTACCGGGGGACTGTCCAATATTTTCACCTATAAAAACTGGGAACTCAGTACATTGATTACCATGCAGGCAGGAAATAAAATACGGCTGACCCCTATGTATAAAGACAACTACAATGACCTGGACGTATTTCCCGGTGAATTCATCAACAGGTGGCTGGTACCCGGAGACGAGCACATGACCAATGTCCCGGTAATTCCCTCAAGCAGGCTGATCAATAATTTTGATAACAGAGATCTAACCAGGGCTTATAATGCCTACAACTATTCCACGGAACGGGTGGTTGACGGTTCGTTCGTACGAATGAAAAATATAGCACTTACCTACAGATTTCCCGGTAGTATTACCGAAAAACTCGGTATGCGCACCTTTTTGCTCCGCTTCCAGGCAACCAACCCGTTTCTGATTTATTCCGATGCCGCGCTCAACGGACAAGATCCTGAGTTTTTCCGTGCCGGAGGAGTGGCTTACCCCATTACCAGACAATATACCTTGACACTTAATGTAGGATTCTAAAAAACGACAATTAATTATGAAAACATATAAACGTTACGGTTTTTTATGGACTACCATTCTTGGTTTACTTATTTCCTGCGAATCCTTTCTGGATGAAGTGCCTGATAACCGTACAGAAATAGATAGTCCCGAAAAGATCAATGAACTGCTTACGGGGGCATATCCTGAGGCAAGCTACTTTCTCTTCACCGAAAGCATGAGTGATAATGCGGATGACAAGGGCAACGGGGCTAATGCCGGGTTCAGGGACCAGGTAAATACGGAAATGTACAAATGGAATGATCTGAACAACGATCTCTCCGACACTCCCGTGTTTTTCTGGAATGCCTGCTACAAATCCATTGCCCAGGCCAACCAGGCCCTGGAATCAATTAAAGAAATGGGAAGTGGTAGTGAACTGGATGCCCAAAAAGGAGAAGCACTGCTTATACGAGCCTATTCGCATTTTATGCTGGCCACCTTATGGTGCAAACCATACAATCCTTCTACAGCAACATCTGATCCGGGAATCCCGGTAGTGACAACACCGGAAAAGGAAGTACTGAAAGACTATGAAAGAGGTACCGTACAGGAGGTATACGAGCAAATAGAAAAAGATATTGAGGAAGGGCTCCCCCTTATCCGTGATGATTACGAACACCCGAAGTTCCATTTCACGGAAAATGCAGCAAAGGCTTTTGCTTCCCGTTTTTATCTTTTCAAAGGAGATTGGCAAAAAGTGATTGATTATGCGAATGATGTCCTGGCAGGAGGCGCAACACAGAACTTGCGAGGCTGGAATGACGATTACGCTACCATAACCCCCGCAGAGATGAAGATAAAATACCAGTCTTCGGAAGAACCAGCGAACCTGCTCATTACTTCTACCAGTTCAGGGTATGGTTATTTTTACAGGTCTTACAGATATGCCCTTTCCGTAAATAAAGAACAGGAATTGTTTCATACCAATACCAGCCCCATAGAACAAAAGGGATGGGCATATCGTATTTTTAGTGCGGACCTGTTTCGTAACATACCCAAATTCGATCTATACCAAAAAACAGCCAATTTAAGTGCCAGTACTGTTTATTACTATACCATGTGTGTTCTTCTCTCCTATGATGAAGTATTGCTCAACCGGGCAGAGGCATATGCTATGCAAGAGGATATCGACCTTGCCACTCAGGATATAAATGCTTTTCTATCCAAAAAAATCAACGGGTATGACCCGGCATCGGATGTGTTGACCACGGAAGACATCAAAAATTTCTATACCCCGGAGCCGGGTGAATTCAAACCGGCTTATGACATTTCGGAATCACAGCTTCCCTTTATAAAATGTCTGTCCGAATTGCGGAGAAAGGAATTCTGTCATGAAGGTATGCGATGGTTAGATAATAAAAGATGGAATATGGATGTGAGACATTCGGATTTTTCGGGAAATATATCTACCCTGTCCGGAAACGATCCCCGACGGGAATTACAGATACCTCCGTCTGCCGTATCCTTCGGGATGACTCCGAACCCCAGATAACCGCTTTTGAAAAATGTAAAATATAAAAGATGAAAAGTAAATATACATATATAACGCTCATCACGGTCCTGTTCTCGTTATGGGCATGCAACAAGGAAGATTCACTATCCTCCGATAGTGTTCTCAATACAAAAACCCCGGAACTTTCTGACCTTGACTCCTGGATACGGGATAATTTCATAACGCCATATAACATTGATGTGGAATACCGATGGGATGATGATGAATATCCGAAAGACAAACACCTCTACCCTCCTACGGAAGAAAACGTTAAGCCCTTATTAGAAGTAGTTCACGATGTATGGATTGATCCCTATAACAAAGTTGGAGGAAATGATTTCATTAAAAATCTGGCCCCCAGGCAATTATTTCTGGCAGGAGGGGAAAATGTTAACCAGTCCGGAACAATAACGGTAGGTTTTGCCGAAGCCGGAATGAAAATAACGCTCTTCAAGGTAGATGACCTGGACCTGACGGACGTAAAAGAAACAAGAAGTTACATGCATACCATTCAACACGAATATTGCCATATTCTGAACCAGACCAAACCTTTTGATCCCAAATACGTAGAGATCACTCCCTCGGGGTACACCTCTAACTGGTACAATTTTACCAATGCCCAGGCAAATAGCGAAGGTTTTATTTCAGCTTACGCAAAAATGAATGATTTCGAAGATTTTGCAGAGATGACTTCCCATATGCTCAACATGTCCAAAGAAGAATTTGACGCTATAATAGACAGCATTCCCGCAGCTACGGAAACCGCATTAAAGACGACACAAAATACCCTCACGGAGTTGATGATAAAGATCAAGGTGCAGGAATTAACGAATAAAAAAGTAGCGGAAGACGACCTGAAGAAGGTAAAAAAATTAGAAGAAGACATACAAAAGCTACAGGTGAGCCTGGTAAAGCTGAATGAAGCTGTTAAAAACCTCCGGGAAAAAGAGGAAATCGTAGCCAATTATTTTAAGTCGGAATGGGATATCGATATCTACGAATTACAGGAACTCGTAGATGAAAAAATGCGGGAGATTACGGAAAAGCACAAAGACTAATATAAAGAACAGATGAAAGCTATACAGAAAATATATATACTGGTATGTACCGGAATGGTATTACTCTCCTGTAACGGAGACGATCAGGAACAACTCTTCCAGGACTCCCCATCCGGGAGGATCAGTGCCAGGGAACAAGAACTGAAAGACCACCTGACATCCGCAGAAAACGGATGGAAGACTACCTATTTTCCAAATAATGATAAATTCGGGGGCTTTACTTTGTTGATGGAGTTCTCAGAAGATGGCTCCGTAAAGATGACTTCTGACATAGATGAAAATAACGAAGTAAGATCAAGCCGGTACGATCTTAACCTCGGAGCTACTACCAAACTGACTTTTTCTACCAGGAATCACATTCATAAACTCAATAATTCTTCATTCCCTGCCGAATTAAGAGGAAGAGGGTACGAAGGCGATAACGAATTTAATTTTTACGGGGAAAAAGACGGGAAGCTCCATTTTAAAAGTGTAAGGAATGAAGTGGATGTAGTATTTGAAAAAGCAAGCGCTGAGGATTGGAATAATATGGTTCTACAGAATATGAAAATGGCAGACAATCTCTTTCCTCAACCCGGCGATCCGGTTTTCCAGGTAATAAAAGTAATAAAAGAAGGAAAAACATTTTTGTATAACTTTAATTACAATGTCTTGAAAAGATTCGTAGAATCTACTACTCCCATCGATGATAAACTGGTAGAAAAATCTTTCGGAATAGGATTTACGCCGGAAGGAATAGTGCTAAACCCTCCCCTGGAACTGGAGTCTGCGAAATTTACGGACTTTCTTTGGGATGAAGAGGAAAGGAAATTTGTTTCTACCGCAGAAAACGCAGTAGCTGAGATAACATATTCCAATGAGCCTGCTTATATTAATAATGATTATAAAGATATTGGTACTTCGGTTTACTCTTTGGCTTTTTCTCCCGGACAAAGGTTTGATCAGGTGCTAAACACTCACGCATTCAAAGAAATGTATTCCCAGGTTGACAAAGATGCACAAAAAGATCATCCGGAGTTCCAACTACAGGACATTGTTATAAAATTTAATAAACAAGCGGACGCCCCTCAAAACACGCATACCCTGGATTTTTACTTTTTTTATGGTCAGACACAATATTTTGCATCTTATGCCGTAGAATTTAAAAAAGAAGATAAAAAACTCAAATTCAATTACTTAAATGAAATAAATGGAAATGCTTCTAATTTTAAAGAATACCTGATGCCACTTATATATTTCTTTACCAATCCGGAAGGACTCATTGTGAATAACGAAGGTAGGTTTTGGCCACAATATACTAATTCAGGGTATACATTAACCAGTGCAGAAGATGCAACTTTAAGAGTTCATTGTGCAAGTAACTATTACAGAAACAATTAAACAAAATAAAATTTGTTCTTATGTTTTAGGTTTTCACCTATGGGCCGTCTGCACAGACCATCAGGCGGCCCTTTTAAACAAAAAACTCACGCAAACTATCATCAGAAACCCTGAATTAAGAAATGGACAGGCACGGAAAAATCCGGGAATTACGCTCCTTATCTGCCGTATTCCTGCAAACCAGGGATAAAAAAATGGCACGTTTATTAATTGACAATATTTATGAAAAAGTAAAAGCCTGCCCTTACCCCGAACACCTGCTCGATGGCATAGAAAACACATTTTGTGAATTCACACCGGCTATAGGTCCGTACATAAACAAGTTACCCCATATGCCCCCGAAAAAAGTTAAAGCACGCACCTATGAGTCTCTGGCAGTCATTATAAACCTTATAAACTTTTCAGAATTCTGAAAAACACTGTTTCTATAAAAAAATAAATTATGGAGAAAGTAAAAACAATCACAATTGGCATGCTCCTGCTCATATACCTGGTTTCCTGCTCAGGCGATGATGATTCTATCGGCAACAATGTCTATATCCAAACCTTCGAATACAGTACAGACAAAGGAAAAGGATTAAAAACGGTTTCCCGGGGAGATAAAGTGTTATTGGAAGCGCGTACTTCATCCTCGGCCAATGCATCCTATACCATTATGATGTTTATAGAACCCGAAAATCAGAAGACCAGTAAAAACTGGAATTTTAACAAAAATTATTATTCTCAAAGCTATATAAAAGAAGAAATAAACATTCCCGAAAATGTCCCGTCCGGGGCATATAAAATAGGGATTGTCATACAGGAGATCAAAGGTGAAAATTCTGAAAACTTCCTATCCCAAATAGATAACCTCCCTTCCTTTGCAAGAAGAATTAAAAATATTGAAATCCGATAAAGTAATCCTACCCCTGTCTTTCCCGAATCTATAACAAAAAATCCCTTTTTGCTTTTAATACCATGAATACGCTTATACGTAGAAACATCAATAAGGTAATCCGGAAAAAGATTGAAAACTTCAGCAGTTCCGGTAAATTGCATTATCATCCGGAGCACCTGTTTTATTATACGGATGGTGTAAAAGCGGTTATGTCCCTATTCAGGGAAGATCACCTGTTTTGTGACATCGCTGCACAGGCCCGGGAATTGTCCGGAAACTACGGTTTTATACTTATTCGCCTGTACCTTACGGAAAGTGATAAATACTGGATAGAATACAATACGAAAAGCGGGGAAACACTTGAAATAACGAGGATATATGCAACACTTCCCATGGATAAGGGTATTTCCCTTTGTTTATATTTTATAGGCCGTACCTTACTTCTCCCTACGGAATATTAAAATCCCTTGCCTCTACCCTTCTTTATCTCCTCAGTTTTTAATGTATTAACCTGCCGTATAGGTTTCCAGTACCGTTTTCAACCACCGCTCCAGGTCCGTTCCCGTAGCACGGTCCGCTTTGTCAAAATAAAAATGCTTTACGATTTCCAGGCCGCAATAGGTATAAATCCCGGCATCGGAAGTAAGCGATAGGGCTTTATCCATTCCCGTTTGCCGGTATTCTTCCGCAGATTTTCCGTGAGTATTGACAATCACCACCTTCTTCCCGCTAAGAAGCCCTCTCTGTACCCCTTTGTCGTACCGGTAGGCAAAACCATAGCTGAATACCCTGTCTATATACCCTTTCAGAATAGCCGGAAGGCCGGTCCACCAAATGGGATAAATAAAAGTTATGCAGTCTGCCCGGGAAATATATTCCTGCTCGGTTTTCACATCGTGAGCGACAGTTCCCATCCGTTGTCCCTGCATATCTTCCGCCGAAAGTATCGGGTGGAATTGAATCCGGTACAGGTCCCTTAACATGACCTCGTGACCGGTATTTTGCAGATGATTTTCCAGGTTTTTTTTCAGCCATGCGTTTGCGCTTTCCGGATTGGGGTGTGCATAAATAATTAAATGTTTCATGTTTTCTACTTTTAATGTTGATAGGGTAAAAGTAGAACACACGAAATTCCTGAAATTGTAAGAAAACGAAATTCAACTTACGGGGTTGCAGATCTCCCTCTGGAATTTGAGATAGTTCACCGGAGTAAGCCCCAGGTAATATTTAAAATCATGAATAAGCTGGCTCTGGTCATAATATCCGCATGTATGGATTACTTCAAACCAGTTTATTCCCGGTCCGGAAGTATGCTGTTGCAACATTTCGATAGCTTTTAAAAAGCGAGAATAACGGCGTATTTCTTTTGCAGAATACCCCAATTGTTTTTTGTGCTGCAACTGTATGTTCCTTTCGGTCTGCCCCGTTTCTCCGGCCAGGGTCTTGACCACATCGAGGTTTTTATCTTCGAAACCGGTGAGGCGGTTTATGAGCGTATTCCTGTCCTTTAAATAGGGCCGGCAAAAATCGAGGATAAAATCTACCCGCTTTTCATTAACAGGCAGTTTTTTAAGTTCGGACCATACCCCGGAAAAGCAATTCTCACCAGTGAGATCATCCGGGTGGACCGCCATGTTTTTTTCCATTAAAGCATTCCCGAAAAAACGATAAAAAGCATCATCCTTAAAATTGGCAACCAGGATTTCCGAACCGGGTATAAGGGTGTAATCAAAAGCTTTTTTTACAGGTCCGAGCAATAAACATTTCTCTACCTCGATTTGCTGCTCTCCGGATCGTATAAAAGCCTTTTCGCCAAAATTGAATATCAGTATGATTTGGTAAGAAGGCAAAAAGGTTTTGGATATGGTTGTTTCCGAACGGTTTGCCGCAAAATAAAAATGTGTGAAAACCTCCCTAAATTCGGGAGATACCGGAATGCGGTAAGTTTCATATGTTCCGGGATCTGACATTTTAGCTGCTGATTAATAGTTTTAACCGGTAATTGTCAGGGTACGCTTCTGAAAAGTTAGGATTAACGGAAAAACCCGAAATATCACTCCGGGCGGGAACAGTATCCAAGGGCCTGATTAACCCCGGAAATACCCTGCTCCGCCCGAAATGATAAGTGAGATATTAAAAGAAGAAAAGCCTACTTGGCTCCCCATTCCTGTAGTGCGTCCTTGTTCAGTTTCACATAATCCGCATTACCGGCTTTTTCCGCTCCGGCAAGAGATTGTCTGGCCGCTTCGACAGCACCTTTTGTGTCTCCCGCTTTATGGTAGATCAGCGATTTTTGGCGTAACATCCAGAACGGGGCTTCTTTTTGCATGGACAGTGCCTTATCTATCCATTCCTTGGCTTTTTTAATGTCCTTCCCTTCTTCCAGGTAATATACCGCAGAAGAAAAATAATCACGCGCGGAAGGGCCGTTTAATGTACTTTCTATACTCGCCATTGCTTTGGCCTCCGTAGGTACTTCTATTTCCACACCGGCGTAAACTCTTTCCCACATAATACCCAGTTCTACCGAATTGCTGGTGATGTCCCCGAACAATATCGTAAAAGATTCGATGTCAAAAGGAAGGTTTTCCGGGGTCACTGTGGTTTTTAAAGCCACTTTGCTGTCATCCCATTCCTGAGGATTTCCCCAGTTGCCGGTATCACTGTAGAATATAATCTTCCATGAAGACGCATTGGGAATGGTATAAATAGCATAACTGCCTTTTTTCAGCTCCTTGCCGCCTATTTTAACATCGTCACTGAAAGTGATCTTTGTATTCTCGTTGGCTCCGGTACGCCATACTTCCCCGTAAGGGACCAGGTTGCCAAATACGGTCCTTCCGCGCATTGCAGGACGGGAATATTCGAGGGTAATCTCAGTCAGTCCTACTTGTTGTTCTACTTTAGAAGAAGGACTTGGTGCGGGCGTCTTTACCTGTGCTGTGGCCATAACCGAAGCAAGCATCAGACCGCATAGCGTTAAAATGTGTTTTTTCATGGTAGTTGTTATTGAATTAGTTATTATTGATTAAAAAGTTTCCGCCCTAAAGATAATGAAGAAATACAATTCGCAGATGATTAAACCTTACTTTTCCTGCTGTCCCGCTCCACATGCCGGCTTTTACTACTGCTTCGCCGGTTTTAAAAAAAGTGATCGTTGAGATACCGGTTTTTCATGTATTGAAAATTATTAAATACCAATAGGTATATTTTATTATATTTGCATATAATCACCTGTTATGACGTTAACAAAATCAGAGAGAACCTCCAGGTTTATTATTGAGACCACTGCGCCTATTTTTAACCGGAACGGTTATGCCGCTACCAGTATGAGTGCCATTACGGAAGCTACCGGATTGACGAAAGGAGCGATATACGGAAATTTTAAAAATAAAGAAGAACTCGCCATAGAGGCTTTTCGCTGTAACGTAAAACGTGTGCTTCAACAGGTAAGGGAATACCAGGAAAAAGGCTCCACTCCCCTGCAAAAACTTCTGCTCATTGTCGATTTTTACAGTAAGTACTCCGATTTTTCCAGAGAAATGGGCGGCTGCCCCATACTCAATATCGGAGTGGATTCCAATCACCAGAACGAAAAACTACTGCATCGTGTCCGTAGCATCATCCGCAAGATCGAGAGAAGCCTGGCAGATATAATAGAAGAAGGCAAAAGCAACGGCGAACTGAAAAAGGACCTGGATGCTTCCGAAAGCGCCCGGCAGATGTTCAGCATGATCGAAGGGGCTATTTTTATGAGCCTTACCATGGACGACTCTTCTTATATTAACAGTACCATGGATATGTTGAAGCATATTATCCGCACAGAGTGGCATAATGCGCAATAGTAACAGACAGGGAAATACGTAAACTAAATTTTTTAACTATAAATATACCATTTGGTATAAAACAAATGAATATGGAAAAAAGACCGAGCATTTTAGAAAGCAGAACAAAAATAAGGTTTCAGGACTGTGATCCTTTTAACCACCTGAACAATGCCAGGTACCTCGATTATTTTATCAACGCCCGTGAAGACCAGTTGCTGGAACAATATAACCTGGATATATTCCGTATTGTCAGGGAACAGGGGCTCGGATGGGTAGTAAGCAGCAGTCACATCGCTTATCTGAAACCCGTTTTTACTATGGAGGAAGTTGTGATAGAAACACAACTTATCCGGTATTCCGACAAACATCTCCAGGTAGAAGCCCGTATGTGGGATAAGGACAAGACCGTCCTCAAATCCGTGGCATGGATCAATTTCGTGCATTTCAATCTCCGGACCAGCAAAGTACAGAGACATACCGAAGAGTTCATGGAACTTTTCCGTGAAGTGCTGCTACCGGTAAAAAGTACTACCTTTGAGGAACGCCATTTGAGTTTCCGCTCTCCTAAAATGGCATAACCGGGCATACCGGTAAAAGTGAACGGATCACATAATACAAGATATTACCTATGAGGATAAACCAGTACATAGATCACACCCTGCTAAAGCCGGAAGCTACGTTAAGGGACATAGAAAAATTATGTATGGAGGCAGCCGATTATCGTTTTTATGCCGTTTGTGTACATAGTTGCCATGTGCTTCGGGCCCGGGATTTACTGATAGATTCCGCCGGTGTCCGTGTGTGTTCCGTCGCCGGTTTTCCTCTCGGTGCCATGAGCAGCAAAGCCAAACTTTATGAAGCCGAGCAGGCTGTTGCAGACGGTGCCGATGAGATAGACATGGTCCTTAATCTCGGATGGCTTAAATCCGGCGATACGGGAAAAGTACTCCAGGAGATCAACGCCATAAAAAAGGTGATCGGGTCTCGTATTCTCAAAGTCATCATAGAAACCTGTTACCTGAATGACAAAGAAAAAGTACTCGCCAGCATTCTCGTGGCAGATGCCGGGGCCGATTTTGTAAAAACATCCACGGGCTTCGGAAGCGGTGGCGCTACTTTTCATGATATAGAATTAATGCGGGCTGCGGTAAAAGGCCGTATACAGCTGAAAGCATCCGGAGGTATAAAAAATTTTGAGGTTGCCAAAAAATACATAGATTTGGGGGTTACCCGTATCGGTACCTCCAGCGGTATTGCCATTGTGGAAGGGTATACCTCTAACGAATCCTATTAATATGAGTTTACACATACGAGCAGAAAAAGGAGATATAGCAGAGACCGTATTACTGCCCGGCGACCCGCTCAGGGCCCGGTGGATAGCAGATCATTTTCTCGAAAATGCCATACAGTACAATGATATACGCGGTATGTACGGCTATACCGGCACTTATCGGGGGAAAAAAGTGTCCGTACAGGGCACCGGCATGGGAATACCTTCCATCAGCATTTACACACACGAACTGATAAATGATTTCGGGGCAAAACAACTCATCCGTATAGGAAGCGCCGGATCATACCAGCCATATATAAAGGTACGGGATATTGTACTGGCTATGGCCGCATCCACAAACAGTAATATAAACCGCATCCATTTTAACCAGGATAGCTTTGCCCCTGCTGCGGACTATGAGCTTTTTATCCGCGCGGTAAAAAAGGCGGAAGACCTGAAAATTCCCGTAAAGGCCGGGAATATCCTTACCAGCGACATATTTTACGATAAAGACCCGGAATATTACAGGAAATGGGCCGAATACGGGGTGCTGTGCGTGGAAATGGAAGCCGCTGCGCTGTATTCGGTTGCAGCCAGGTTCGGCATAAAAAGCCTGGCCATACTCACGGTAACCGATCATATAGTTACCGGAGAAAGTATGGACGCAGCCTCCAGGGAAAACTCCCTGAAAGAAATGGTTACCCTTGCGCTGGAACTGACGTAATCCGGGAGCGGAAATCCTGCCGGACCGGAAATAAGATCAAAAAAACACAATTCCCGAAATAGTTATTACTTTTGCAGTCCTTATGCAAAAAAAGATCAACATACAAAACAAACGTGCCCGCTTTGAATTTGAGCTGCTGGACAAGTACGTAGCCGGAATTGTACTTACCGGGACGGAGATAAAGTCCATACGCCTCGGCAAGGCCTCCATAGCAGAGAGCTTTTGCGAGTTCAATGACCAGGGAGAACTTTTCGTTATCAATATGTATATCGAAGAGTATGTGCATGGCACGCACTACAATCACAACCCCCGCAGCGAGCGTAAACTTCTGCTGAACAAAAACGAGCTTCGCAAACTGAACAAGGAAGTGAAAAATGTGGGACTAACCATTGTTCCCCTTCGCCTGTTCATCAACGAACGCGGACTGGCCAAAATGGAAATAGCCCTGGCAAAAGGAAAGAAAATGTATGATAAGAGAGAAACGATCAAGGACCGGGACAACAAACGTAACCTGGACAGGATTAAAAAAGCGTACAAATAAATTACTGCTTTTCTAAACTTCGATAAGCTTGTTCTTTATCGCATACAGCACCAGTCCTATCCTGCTCTTCACTTCCAGTTTTTCAAAAAGTACTTCGCGGTAGCCGTCAATAGTTTTAGGAGAAAGGAACATGTCCTCCGCGATTTCCTTGTAAGTACGTTCCGTACAAGCCAGCTTCAGGAATTCCATTTCCCGCTCCTTGAGCCGTAGTTTGTCCGTCTCTTCCTTTTTATCTATGGAATCCAGTATGGTGTTGGTGATCCTGTCAGAGAAATAAAAACCTTTGATCAGTACATCATCCAGGGCCTTTTCAAATATGTCCGGGTGGATATCTTTCAACAGGTACCCCCTGGCACCCAGGCGGAGCATTTTAATAATGGTCTCTTCCCGGTCATCCATTGACAGGGCAAGTACCCTCAGGGCGGGATAATTCTCCTTGATCCAGCCCATAGTTTCCAGGCCGTCCATCACCGGCATATTGATGTCCAGCAATACCAGGTTGGGAACTGTGGTTTGGGTGCTTAACTTACAGATAAAATCCTCTCCGTTCAGGGAATGAAACAGCACTTCGTATTTATCCAGCGTCGCTATGAGGGAAGTTAAAGACTGCGCAAATAGTAAATGATCATCGACTATGGCAATACCATTCTTATTCATCTCGGGTTTCGGTTGGTTTATAGGGATAGACCAAAGTTACTGAAACTCCTTCGTTTTTTTTAGCTTTTATAGATAATTTTGCGCCGATCAGCTCCGCTCTTCTTCGCATATTGAGAATACCCACTCCGTCCCCTCCCCCCTGTATGTCAAATCCGATGCCATTGTCAGTAGCCGAGATCAGGGTTTCTTCCGGGGAGTATTGTATGAAAATGGACAATACGGTCGCCCTGGAATACTTGATACAATTGGAAAAACATTCCTGGAAAATTCGGAAAACGATAACCTCGTCCTTTTTATCCATGGGCATGGGCTCCCCTTCAACCTTAAAATCGATCTTGAGAAAATTGAGCCGTTTAAAGCGTGTGGCCTCAGCCCTCAGAGCTTCTTCCAGGCCAACATTCAGAATAAAATCGGCGTTCAGGGAATGGGATAACTGCCGTATTTCGCTGACTCCCCGGCCCAGGACCTCTGTGGCTTCGGCAAATTGTTTCTTTTGTGCCTCCGGGACCTCGCGTTCCAGCATATTGAGCTGCATTTTTGCCACCGACAGCAACTGGCCTATATTGTCGTGCAGTTCCCAGCTGATATTTTTCAGCGTCTGTTCCTGTATTTCCGTCTGGGTCTTGGCGAGTTCTTCCTCGAAGTGTTTTTTGTCTTCGGCTTTCTGGATAAGAAGCCTGGTCTTCCTCCGGTGGAACAAAGAAAAAATGATGACAAGGGCAGCCAATAACATCAAAAGGATGATGGATGAGGCCAGGATCAGTAATTGTATTTCTTTTTGCTCCATAATACGCCTATGACAAAACAACTGTGCATCACTACGTTGAGTATAAAGATAACCAAAGAAAATAAACTCCCCTCATAGTTAAAAAACTCGGAAGCGATCATAAAAGGAAGAAAAGGAATAAAAAATAACAAAATCCCCAGGCTAAACCAAAAATACACCGAACGTTGAAAGTGAAGGATAAAATCATCATTAAAAACCTGTACGAAGTATAAATATATTGAAACGATTGTAAAAATTGTCCCGACTATATATGTATAGGTTTGAGTAGTATAAACAAAGTCCTGCAAGAAAATAGAATTCCATATTACAAATAAGGCAAAGAGTAAAGCAAAAATCAGCAGTAGCCTTTTTAATTTCAAAGCGTTGATGAGGTATCTGTACCAGAAAAAATAAAAGAGAAATTGTAAAACAGAATAAATATTGGCAATAAAAAAAACAGGGTATTTACCATCAAGGATTTTATAATAAACAAATTTATATGCAAATTCCGTTACGGCAATTAACCATATGGAATACAAAAAATATTTCGCTCTTCCCTTTATATATTTCGGATAGGTGATAGTAGCAATTATTGCAGATAATAAAGCTATATATTTTATATAAGAAGCGAGTATTTCCAAGCTAATATCATTTAATAGAAGGATAAATAATCAGTATTGATATCACATCGAGCGAAATTTAAAAATACATTTCGCCCGATGTGATAATTATAGTAAAACAATCCGATTTAGAAACATATTCACCTTTTTGTCCGATTATTCATATGTTGCCTTGGGCGGATCTCCATTTCCGCCGTAATTATAAGGATCAATTTCCTCAATATTTTCGGCCGCATTATAATACATAAACGGTACATTTACCACAGCTCCTTCCTGCCGTTCCAGCTTCCTTCCTGCCGGGGAAATGAACATGGTCATAAAATTCCGTTTTTCCCCGAATTCATCGCTATCCGGGTAAATCCCGAAATAAAAGCGGTAGCCATCCAGTGCATATCCTTTTTCACGCGCTTCCTGTTTTACCCAGGCAAAATAGTGTTCCAGTTCCTCTACCGTATAATAGGTATGGCTTGTCAGTTCGAAATCCGCTTTTGCCAAGGGAACAAAACCGGCCTTTTGCATCCTGTTCAGCCTGGCCGTATCCCGTGCTCCTTCCATTAGCTCCGTGAGCTCCTCTACAAACCTGCTGCTCAGTTTCGCAGCCCGGTCCCTGTCAATGGTCTTTTCAGGTTTCTCCACTTTTGGCGGCTGACACGATGCCAGAATGATTAAAAGAGATAAGGCCAGTAATCGTACAGCCTGTTTACATAAGGTAGTTTTCATAATATTTGTTTTTTTTAATGGTTTAGTTAAAAGTATGGAGAAAAGCATGAAGAATAAAGCCTCTTTTGCGAAAAGGGGAAAAATCCCCCTTTGATTCCGGGAAAAATACCCTTGTCCTTCTTCCGGTACCGGGATACTTTTGGAAAACAATTAAACTATCCCGCAAAATGCTTTTTGAAATCGCACAGATCATCACAGAACAGGTCAACCAGTACCTGGAGGATTCCGGACTGGACAGATCCGTTATACTCGAAAATATTGCCATTCTGGATTCCCAGAACGAAAATGCAGATGAGCTTACGGACAAGGTGGCCCTGACCCTGATCAGTTTTCACGAAGAGACCACTTTAAAAAATATTCCCAACAACACCTTCGAACCCGACAGGGTGCTCCGCAAAAACCCGGTCATTCACCTGAACCTTTTTATGCTGTTCAGTGCCAACAGGAACACCTATAACAAATCGTTAAAAGATATTTCCAAGGTCATCGAATTTTTCCAGGGCAAAAAAGTCTTCACCCAGACCAATACGGTGTATGACCGCGACAGCATTTCCATGACGGATATTACCAACTTCAAGTTTACCATAGAACTCTATACCCCCACTTTCGAGGAACTCAATTTTATATGGGGCACCCTGGGTGGCAGACAACTCCCCTCCGCCCTGTACAAACTGAGCATTGTTCAGATAGAAAGAAAGGACATCATCACCGGCGAAAAAGGCCTTATCACAGAAATAAACGGAACCTTAAACAAGAACTGAGATGTCATTTCAAACCCGATATAAAACCCTGCTCCGTGTGTTTATCTACCACAATTACCATCTCAATAACGGAACGGATGAATTTAACCTCATGACCGAGGGCGAAAGAGATATTCAGTTAAAGCACTATGACCATCGTTCTTTCCTGGAGATCATTCCCTCGGAGGATACTTTCCGGTTACTGGCCGGCCATAAGCTGGTTTTTCACTCCCGGAACGATCACTTCAGTATCGGGGTAAAAACAGACACCGACAACGCACAGCAACCATTTATTCCTATTGATATTACGGCCTCCCTGACCTTCCTCGTCAGGATAAATGACCCTTACTTTATGAACTATACCCTGTATACCGCAGAAAAAGACCGGGTGCTCTATCTCACAAATGTAAAACCCGTTACCGAAGATATGGACTTTGCCTGTATTCCCGGGCCCGCAGAAAACACATTTATCAGTGAAAACCACCTCCTGAGCGAAAACGGTACCCGGGATATTCTCGGGAGGTTGAGAGATCGTGAAAAAACAGGGATATCGGGCTGCATCAAACTCCATATGCGTGCAGATTCCGTTGAACATCACATCCTGGATAACAACGGCGAATTATTCGAAAATATCCCGGAATTCAAAATACATTTTGACAACCGGAAGACATTCTGGAAATACCTGAAACCTTCCGAAGGTTTCGAGGTGGAGACCCTGGCGGAAAAACCGCTGACCAAAAACGGATTCGTTAAAATAGACCCGGATACCGATTTTGCCGCGCCCCCTCCCGGGGCAGATACATACAGGTACCCGAACCCTTCCGTGTATTCCATCAGAACCATAGCGAACAAAACCTATTCGGAAATATTCATTTAAAAAACCAACATTATGGCAACAACGTACAAAACACCAGGCGTGTATATAGAGGAGATCTCCAAGTTTCCGCCATCTATAGCACAAGTAGAAACCGCCATTCCGGCCTTTATAGGCTATACGGAATTCGCGAAATCCAAACCCCAGGCAGAGACGGACGATCTGATCCTTAAACCTAAAAGGATCGCTTCCCTGCTGGAGTATACCACGTATTTCGGTACGGCACAAAATGAAAGAGGGATCACCGTACAGTTAAAAGATTCCCTGACAGACGGCTCTGAAAGCCGTACCATCAATGTGCCGGAGCCCATGGTAAAGTCCCCGTACCTCATGTATTATTCGTTACAAATGTACTTTGCCAACGGCGGAGGGCCCTGTTATATCGTTTCCACAGGCACTTATGAAGACTGGACAGATTCCGAAACCCCTCCTGCTATTGACTTTAACGAATTGAATACAGGACTGGGTGCAGTGCGCAAAGAAGACGAACCTACACTTATCGTTTTTCCGGATGCGACTAACCTTGGCGATGATACCGATTTCTATTCGCTTTACAACAACGCCCTGATGCAGTGCAGGGACCTCCAGGACAGGTTTACCATTATCGACACCTATTCGGACAGGGAGTACAACAACGGGATCGAAGACCTGGAGCCTCTTGCCGCCCTCAGGAACGGTATCAACCTGAACCAGGATTACCTGAAATACGGAGCCGCATATTTTCCGTTTATCCGGACCATCCTGAATTACCAGTACAGTGGGGATGATATTGTAATAGAGCACCTCTCCTACAATCCCAATGCCGTTGCAACGGTGCAGGAAAACCTGGATGCCATTAGCGCTCCAACGGCACTTCCGGCACAGATTGAGGCCCTGAGGGACCTTAGCGGGGCTAATGTTGCCGGAAAAATCCAGGAAGTCCTGTTCTTTATGCATGACGATGCCGACGGATTTGATATCGACGGTACTTTTGCTACCAATTCCGTCAAGGTCAATAATTTTTCCGCACTGGTAACATCACTTCTCACCACTTTAAATAATGTCATAGACGCCAGGGAACAGATCAACAAGGAAGCCAATGCCGCCATTGCATCTTCCGAGGAAAACAGCGCCATACAAACGGCTATCTCAGATGCCCTGGACGTTTTCAATGCGGATTTCGAAGGCGACAACCATATTATGTCCGTTACCAAAAACCTCGAAGACCTGCTGGTCAAACTCAACCAGGCCGATACGGGCACCAAAGTGGAAAACATACTCCACATAAACACCCTGAATTTCCTGGAAGAACTGCAAAAATTGCTGACATATGATCTGAATACGGGAACGTCGGCATCCGTGTCAATCGATATTTTCTCGGATATCGAAACCAACCTGGGCAACATTATCGCCGCCGTAAATACCGCCGAACCGATAGATGTAAACAACGGAAAACTGAACGGCCGTTTACTGAGCGATATCGAGCCCCTCGATAATGCTACTTACAACACCATCCTGTCCGAAATAAATAATCACAGGGTAGTATTGCCTCCCGGGGCAGCAATGGCCGGTATTTATGCCCGGGTAGACAGCGACCGTGGCGTGTGGAAAGCTCCGGCCAACACAGGGCTGAATTATGTGATACGTCCCACAGTGACCATTTCGCACGAAGAACAGGCCGGGATGAATATACATACCACCGGAAAATCCGTCAATGCCATCCGGGCGTTTGTGGGGAAAGGGACTCTCGTATGGGGGGCGCGGACCCTCGCGGGCAACGACAATGAGTGGCGCTATGTGCCCGTAAGACGCTTCTTCAACATGGTCGAGGAATCCACCAAGAAAGCCACGGAACAATTTGTCTTTGAACCTAACGATGCCAATACCTGGGTAAAGGTCAGGGCCATGATCGAGAACTTCCTTACCCTGCAATGGCGTGCCGGGGCACTGGCCGGGGCCAAACCGGAGCAGGCTTTCTACGTACGTGTGGGCCTGGGGCAGACGATGACCGCCCAGGACATACTGGAAGGCCGCATGAACATTGAAATAGGCATGGCCGTAGTACGCCCTGCGGAATTTATCATCCTGAAATTCTCTCACAAGATGCAGGAATCCTAGACAACCCTTTACTCCATTGAAACAAAACTTTAAAACAACAATATTATGAGCTATCCATTACCTAAGTTCCATTTCTCAGTAGACTGGGGAGGAACGCAAATAGGATTTACCGAGGTCTCCGGCCTCGATGTAGAGACCGAAGTCATCGAATACCGCCACGGCGCCAGTCCGGAATACAGCAAGATCAAAATGCCCGGAATGCAGAAATACTCTAATATCACCCTTAAAAGGGGAACATTCAAAAGTGATAATGAGTATTACGACTGGTGGAATACCGTTAAACTGAATACCATAGAACGCCGGGACATTACCATTAAACTGCTGAATGAAGAGCACGAACCGGTGGTAACGTGGAAAGTAAAAAATGCCTGGCCTGCCAAAGTGCAGTCCACCGATCTCAAGGGAGACGGCAACGAAACCGCGATAGAATCTATGGAAGTGGTCCACGAAGGCTTAACCATCCAGAACGATTAGGTCATGGCAACGTACTATCCGCCGGTAGGCTTTCATTTTCTGGTGGAGTTTACCGGTATAGATTCGAAAGAAGAAGACCATAAGTTCCAGTCTGTCTCCGGTCTCTCGGTAGATATCGAAACCGAAGAGATCGCCGAAGGCGGGGAAAACCGTTTCAAACACAAATTCCCCGTAAAGACCAAGTACCCCAACCTGGTCTTGAAACGGGGAATGCTGGTCAGTTCCAAAGTGATCGACTGGTGCAGGAACGCCATAGAAAATTTCGAATTCAAGCCCGTAGACCTCACCGTAAAACTCCTCAATGAAGAACAACAACCGCTGCTCACCTGGAATGTGGTACATGCCTATCCCGTAAAATGGGCCGTGGAGGACTTCAATGCGGAAGAGAGCAAACTGGTGGTAGAGTCGGTGGAATTGTGTTATAACTATTTTAAAACGATCGGTAATGGCGATTGAGATCAAGGAACTCCACATTAAGATCCATGTGGATGAAGGCGGGAAGAATTCTCCCTCCGCGGCCGGTACTTCCCAGGAAAATAAAAGGGATATCGCGGCGGAATGCGTGGAGTATGTCATGGAAACCCTGCAAAGGCAAAAAGAACGATAAAGTCCCGGAGAAATGAGCACAGGAGAACTCGAAAAACTGAAAGTAGTAGCGTATAGCGACCCGGAATTCAACAACAAAGTAGGTGATGGTGAATTTACCACACTGCTGAACCCGGAGAAATATACCTATCACTACAAGACCGAGCAAAATGACGACCAGGCTTCGGGCACCAGTGCGGCCGCCCCGAAATTCAATAAGAAACTGCCGGAAGAACTGGAACTGGAATTTGTGTTCGACCGCACCGGGGTCATCACAGGCCATGAAAATACAGACGACGGTATTATCGATGATCTGGAAGCCTTTAAAAAAGTTGTCCTCGATTATGACGGTGAAGAACACAAGCCCAATTACCTTATGATCGCATGGGGAAGCCTGCTTTTTAAAGGAGCCATGACCCAGATGGACATCGAGTTCAAGCTCTTTAAACCCGACGGTACGCCCATCAGGGCGGTGGCAAAGGGAAAGTTCAAGGGGTTTGTGGAAGATAACCTGAGGGCAGCCAAAGAAAACAACCAGTCGCCCGACCTGACCCATTACCGGATTGTCAGGGATGGGGATACCCTGCCGCTCATGACCTACCGGATCTATGGCGATCCCAGGTATTACCTGGAAGTAGCCAGGGTTAATAAGCTGGATAATTTCAGGAAGTTGAAAACCGGGCAGGAATTATTTTTCCCGCCCCTGCAAAAATCAGGGATATGAACAACAGTGATGTCATACAGACCAGCAGAAGTGCCGATCTCGTTACCTGCAAAGTACTGATCGCGGGGGAAGAACTCTCCGCGGAACACCCGGTGAAGAGCATTACCATTACAAAGGAAGTCAACCGTATCCCCACCGCACAGCTAGTGTTGATCGACGGTGAGGCCTCCGAAAGAGATTTTAAGCTCAGTAACGAAGAATTGCTGATTCCCGGGAAAAAAATAGAGATCACTGCCGGATATCATTCGGACGAAGCCACAATATTCAAGGGAATGATCATTAAACACAATATCAAAATACGAAGCAACACCTCCCTTTTGGTCATTGAATGCCGGGACGAAGCCGTGAAATTGACCATGGGCCGGAAGAGCAGATATTTCTACGATGCGAAGGACAGTGATATTTTTGAAGAGATCATAGGCTCCTATGCCCTCGAAAATGAGGTGGAAGCAACCAAGTACACACACAGGGAACTGGTACAATACAACGCTTCTGACTGGGATTTTGTAGTTTCCCGGGCGCAGGCCAACGGAAAGTTATGTTTTGCCGATGACGGAAAACTTGTTGTGAAAAAACCCGACCTGGATACGGAAGAAGTGGAAACCGTGACCTTCGGGACCACCATGCTCGATTTTGATGCCGAGATCGACGCCCGGAACCAGTTCAATAAAATATCCTCCTATGGCTGGAACCCGGCCGGCCAGGAATTACTGGAAATCGAGGGCGACGGCCCGGACGTAAACCTTAATGGCAATCTTTCCCAGAACGAGCTGTCACAGGTTGTCGCCCCGGAAAATATGGAACTGCGCCACGGCGGTTGTGTTTCGGATGTGGAACTGCAGGACTGGGCCGATGCCAGATCGCTTTTTCAGCAACTTGCCAGGGTTCGAGGCAGGGTTAAGTTTCAGGGTATTCCCGGGGTAAAACCGGGTACCATCCTGAAACTGGAAGGTGTGGGCGACCGCTTTAACGGCAAAGCTTATATTACCGGGGTGCACCATCACATTGCCGAAGGAAACTGGACCGTAGACGCCCAGTTCGGATTAAACCCACAGTGGTTTTCGGAAACCTACGATATCCACTCCCCCTCCGCTTCCGGCCTCTTACCGGCCATCCGCGGATTACAGGTAGGTATAGTCTCCCGGCTACAGGACGATCCTGACGGTGAGGACCGGATATTGGTCACCTTCCCCATCGTAAACAGTAAAGAACAAGGCATCTGGTGCCGGGTGGCCTCCCTTGATGCCGGGGAAAACCGGGGCGCCTTTTTCCGCCCGGAGATCGGGGATGAAGTCATTACGGGCTTTATTAACGAAGATCCCAATGACGCCATAGTCCTCGGTATGTTGCACAGCAGTGCCAAGCCTGCTCCCATCACTGCGAGTGACGATAACCACGAAAAGGGTTTTATCACCCGCAGTGAAATGAAAGTGCTGTTTGACGACGATAAAAAATCCATCCGGATCGAAACCCCGGCCGGGAAGTACATTACGCTCGACGAAGATGCCGGGATCATAAAAGTGGAAGATGAAAACAGTAATGTCATTACCATCGACAATAACGGAATAAGTATGGAAAGCCCGGGTGACATCCGGTTGAAAGCCACGGGAGATGTAAACATCGAGGGCACCAACGTCAATATAAAGGCCAATGCACAGTACAAGGCCGAAGGCAGTGCCGGGGTGGAAATGTCATCCAGTGCCCTGGCCGTACTCAAAGGCGGGATCATACAGATCAATTGATATAGATCCCCGTCTGAGACGCACGGCCGTGCGTCTCAGACGGGAAAAGGCCGTGCGTCTCAGACAGGAAAAGGCCGTGCGTCTCAAACCGGACAGAACCAATAACCATAAAAACTTAAAAAAATGGGACAACCAGCAGCAAGAATAACCGATATGCACGTCTGCCCGATGGTAAACCCCGGCGGTGCACCCCATGTGGGAGGGCCCGTCCTCCCTCCCGGAGAGCCTACCGTTCTTATCGGCGGGCTACCTGCGGCAAGGGTCGGTGACATGGCGACATGCACCGGTCCGCCGGACTCCATCCTCACGGGTTCCGCCACGGTATTTATCGGTGGCATGCCCGCAGCAAGGCTGGGTGACACCACAGCACACGGTGGTACCATAATATCGGGAGACCCTACCGTATTGATCGGATAAGGCAGATGCCTTCTAAAACCAATTACAAATTCTAAAGAAAAATGGACCGTAAAAATTCATTTCTGGGTACCGGGTGGAGTTTTCCTCCACAGTTCAGTAAGGCAGGCAAATCCGTTGCCATGACCTCCGATGAAGAAGATATACGCAAAAGCCTGGAGATCTTACTCTCTACCAGGCTGGGAGAACGTATCATGCAGCCCAGATACGGTTGCAACCTGGAAGACCTGTTGTTTAATCCCCTGAACAGGACCCTTAAAACCTATGTTACAGAGCTTATAAACAACGCTGTCCTGTATTACGAACCCCGGATAGATGTGGAAAAAACAGATATAACACAAGGCAACGAATCCGAAGGGGAATTACTGATACTGCTCGATTACAGGGTCCGTGCAACAAACTCCAGGAAAAATCTTGTTTTTCCTTTCTATAAAGGAGAAGGAACAGACAGGTAGAATATACAGCAAACCGACAATAACCACCTCAAAATCGAAAAGATGGCAGACTGCAACGACATACTGGACATACTGAAGCGCGACGGCACCGGGCAGGAACAGCGATATACCGAAGCGCTCCGGACCGACTACTTCAGGTTACAGGACCTGGACATAGCCGACTGGATGCTGTTTGCCTATAAATTTGCCGAACATGTCAACTACTTCGGTCCCGATAACAAGATGTCGGGCAACTGGCAGAATTTCTTTGCCTATCTGGGTATGGACAAGGAAGAGGTAAGCGCAGATATGCCTGTAAGGTTCAATAAAGTTAAGGAAGATATACGCAACGGGCTCAGTATCCTGGAAAATGAACACACGCTCCCCCCTCACCTCACCCTTTTCCTGTGCTTTTTAAAATTACTGGAACTCAGTCAGCAACGATTTAACGAATTGACCAGGAGGCACCTGGATTTCTATTATCGTGAAGTGCTTAAAATAGACAAACTCCCTCCCACTGCCGATAAAGTTTATGTATTGTTCGAACTTGCCAGGAACATAGCCGACGAAAAAATTCCCGAAGCAACCGAACTAAACGGGGGAAAAGATACTTCGGGCAAAAAACGCATCTATACCACGGCAGAAGAACTCGTGGCTAACAAGGCCGTAATTACCAGTCTCAAAAATGTGTACAGGGACAGCACTGTTATCAAATACAGCCAGGTAGCCAATTCGCATGACGGTCAGGGTGCCGGTTTTCCCGAAGGCCATGCACAATGGTACCCTTTCGGGCACAGCCATACCGGGAATGAAGCTACCGGAAAGGGGCTGCACGAATTACAGGATGCCCCGCTGGGCTTTGCCGTTGCGTCGCCTATCCTGGAATTGGCAGAAGGAGAAAGGACCATTACTCTCAATATAACCTTTAACGAACCCATACCCCATATTACGGGAGATGAAATAAAGGACGGACTGCAATTCTATTTCAGTGGGAAAAAAGCATGGATAGGACCGGTCTCTCCCGATGAAAACATCTTCAGGACCGATAAGAACACCCTGACATGTACAATAATACTGGATAAAGATATCGATGCCGTTACCGTCTACGACCACAAAGCGTTAAAAGAAAACTTTCGTACTTCCCTGCCCCTTGTTAAAGCCATATGCAATACCGGTACAGAAAACGGTTATGGGCTGTACAAAAAACTGGCAGGAAAAACCATCGGGAACATTAGTATCGGTGTCAGTGTAAAAGGCATTAAAAACCTTTCAATCGAAAACGATCACGGCACGATAAACCCGGAAAAGCCCTTTTATCCGTTCACCACGCGCCCGGTAAAAGATTCGGCTTTTACCATGCACTATCCCGAAATATTTAAAAAACACTGGGAAGAGATAAATATCAATATCACCTGGAAAAATACCCCCGAAAGCTTCCGGACCCTTTACTATGCATACAGGGAAGGTGACAAATACAAATCCAGCCAAAACAAATACAAAAGCGGCATCTTTGATAATTACCAGGAAATGACCCGGAAAAAAGGGAGTTTTAATGATGCATTCATCTCCCCGTCATTCAATGAGGATAACCTGATCGTAAAGGGCGACAACCACTTTAAAGCCATTGCTTTGATTTCCAACAGGGAAGAATGGGAAAATGCGGATACTCCCGATGATACGGTCACGTTGTTTACAAGTAAAAACGGAGTATTTGAAACCAGTCTTACCGTTAATAATCCGTCCCCCCCGTATGCTCCCGGCAAGAACGGCCCCCTGCGGTTAGCGCTGGAGCAGTCTTTCCTTCATGAAATGTTCCCCAGGATATATGCCATTGCCCTCGCCGGTGATGATGATGACATCCTTATTCCGAACGAGCCCTATACCCCGTTCGCCGATAGTATTGCCATGGATTACACGGCAAAGGCGGAAAAGGAAGATATGGACATCTTCCACATCCATCCTTTCGGACAGTGCAAGGTTTCCGAAGAGAAAACCCTTTTTCCGGTGTACGGCAACCACACCGGCGAACTTTATATCGGCCTTGAATCCCTGGTCCCCGGACAGCAGCTATCCGTATTCTTTCAGTTGCTGGAAGGCAGCGAAAACCCTGAAAAGGAAAGTTTTAAGGAAAAACAGAAAATCGAATGGTCTGTATTGAGCGATGACCGATGGATATCGATGGATGACGACTACATTATTCACAACGGGATCGATAATTTTCTCCGGTCCGGTATTGTTAAATTTTCCATTCCGCCGGAAGCTACAGCTAATAATACCAGGTTGCCGGAAGGCCTGTATTGGCTGCGTGCCAAATTATACAAGGATTTTGATGCAGTCTGTAAGATTATTGGCATACATACCCAGGCCGTGAAGGCTGTTTTTGAGAACCGGGACAATGAATTATCACATCTGGACCACGGACTACCTGCCGGGGCCATATCAAAACCTGTTGAACGCCTTAGTAGTATAAAAGCGGTTACCCAGCCCTACAACTCTTTCGGAGGGGTCCCCCCGGAAAATGACCGGGATTACTACCGCAGGGTAAGTGAAAGGTTACGGCACAAAAAACGGGCACAGACGCTCTGGGATTACGAACATATGCTCTTACAGCAATTTCCCGAAGTCTATAAAACCAAATGCCTGAACCACACCCGGTATTGCGGCAAAAAAGGTCAGCTGTATTACCAGTCGCCCGGGTATGTAACCCTGGTAGTCATCCCGGATATTGTCAATAAAAATGTCTTTGATATTTACGAACCGCGGATAAGCACTACTCTTTTAAATGAAATGGAAGAATATATTAACCGATATAATTCCATGCAAGTAAAAACAGTAGTGGTCAATCCGGAATACGAACCCGTCAAAATAGAGCTTAAGGTAAAATTCCGTGCCGGATTTGACGATGTTTTTTATAAAAAACAATTGAAAGAAGATATCACCGGACTACTCTCGCCCTGGGCTATTGACCGAAATAAGGGTATAGCGTTCGGAACTGTCCTGCACAAAAGCGTCCTGGTCAATTATATCGAAAAACTGAACTATGTCGACTACCTGCAGGACGTTTTTATGTTTAAAAACGGGATTCTTCAGAAAAAATCGCTCCCTCCCTCCGGTCCCGCGGCCATACTGGTCTCCGCCAGGGAGCATACGGTGGATACCGGTACCATAAAAACATGTACGAACCTCCATACAGAAAACCAGGAAAAATGTCAACATTAGACAAACATATCAGTATCCCCAAAAGCACCGCTACAGGAGATGACCTCGATTTCGATTTCCTCCGGAAAAAAGGAATGGAATATATTGAACATCTGGGCGGCAAACTGTGGACCGATTATAACTTACACGATCCGGGAATTACCATACTGGAAATGCTGTGCTACGCCATAACGGACCTCGGGCAGCGTATCAATATGCCTATTGCCGATATCCTGGCAGGAAAAGACCAGGCAGGGGTGGAAAAACAATTCTTCAGGGCTACGGAGATCCTTCCTTGCAAACCTGTAACCGCCCTGGATTACAGAAAGCTCTTTATCGATATTCCCGGAGTAAAAAACTGCTGGCTGAAAACCTATTCCAAAAAAGTATATGTCGATTGCAAACAGCAACTGCTTTCCTATGACAAAAATGATTTTGCGGCAACCCTTCCCGCCTTCAGAAAGGACTTTCTCCTGAAAGGATTATATACCCTCCTGGTGGATTTCGAAGATTTCGGTCATATGGACAGTACACAGCAAAAAGCAAAAAAGCAGCAGATAAAGGATATTATTTTCCGGAAATACCACGAAAACAGGAACCTGTGCGAAGATCTTGTAAAGATCGAACAGGTAAAATCGCATCCGATATCGGTATGTGCCATAATAGATATAAGTCCCGGTGCCGATGAAGAGTTTGTACATGCCAGGGTACTGCGGGCCATAGAAAAATACTTCTCTCCACCGCTTACCTTTTATTCTCTCCGGGAAATGCTGGACAAGGGATATGCCTCCCATGAAATCTTCGAAGGCCCCCTGCTAGACAATGGTTTTATAGACACCGAAGAACTCCGGAAAACGGAACTCCGCAGGGAAGTACGTCTTTCGGACATCATAAATATCATCATGGATATTGAAGAAGTACATGAAGTCAAAGAGATTTCCCTGAACGACTGTGATGCCCCGGGTGAGGGAGACAACTGGATCATCTGTGTAGATAAGGACCATAAACCCCGGCTGTGTTCTAAAAGCACTTTTAGCTATACCAAGGGAATTCTCCCCGTAAATATTAACCGACAGGCGGTAGAAACATATAAAAAACAACTGGAGGCACAGGAAGCAGAAGACCGGGAAAAGGCCCGCCTGGACAAGGAACTGAAACTGCCGGCAGGAAGGTATACCGAAACAGGAGCCTATACTACCATCCAGAATGATTTCCCCGACACGTATGGCATAGGAGTTAACGGCCTGCCATCGACAGCGGGAACCTCCAGGAAAGCATGGGCAAAACAGCTAAAGGGCTACCTCCTGTTCTATGACCAGATACTCGCCAGCTATTTCAAACATCTGGAAAGCGTAAAGGACCTGCTGTCAAAAGACGGAGAACTCACCCGCACTTATTTTACACAAGCCGTAAAAGACATCGGGGATTTTGACCTCATTGCAGGCACTGACTACACTATGAATGACGACGAGGGGCTTGCAGACGTTCTCTTTGCTTCATTCGACCATTCCGTAGAGCGGAGGAACAACCTACTCGACCACCTGATCGCCCGCTTTGCCGAACGTTTCGGAGACTATGCCTTTCTGATGAAAACCCTGTACGGCAGTGCATCCGAAGAGATTGTCCTCACCAACAAACAGGCATTCCTGAAAGAATATGCCACGGTAAGTGCAGAAAGAGGAAGCGCTTTTAACTACTATAATCAACCCAAGGAGCGGTTATGGAATACCAATAATGTTTCGGGAATACAGAAAAGGATTGCAAGGCTGGCGGGGATCAAAAATTATTTTCGCAGGGACCTGTCGCGTTCCTTCGTACAGGTCTACAGCCTTGTCAACCATGAGGGGGAGACGGTTTTCAAGTGGAGAATACGAAATGAGAGCAACCATATTATCCTTTCTTCCACAGAAGCATTCCCCAGCGTAAAACTGGCTGTGGAAGAACTTTATTTTGCCGTTCGCCAGGTTATGGAGACCAGGAAAAAACTCGTGGAAAAGGCTTTTGAAAAACCCATTTCGGAAATCGCCATAGATAACGTGGAAATACACCTGTCCCCGGGTGGCAAGTTCTCTTTTCACATCATCAACCCGGAATTCGAAAGCGCTTCCCATCCGGATAGGATCATCGCCAAACAATTCAAATATTACAATACACAGCAAGAATTGAAGAATGCCCTTACAGGCCTTATTGACTTTGTAAAATTTACGTTCACCGAAGAAGGGATTTTCCTTATCGAACACACTCTTTTACTTCCGGATGTTACCAAAAACACTACCGACACCGGGTTTCTGCCGATATGCACCGACGATTGCGAAGAATGCCATACCATAGACCCGTATTCCTATCGTGTAAGCATCGTGCTTCCCGGTTATACCCTTCGGTTTTCGGACCCAGCTTTCAGGGAATATCTCGAAAACCTCATCCGGCAGGAACTTCCTGCACATATCCTGGCCAGAATTTGCTGGATAGGTTACCGCAAAGGGGAAATTCCCGATGAAGAAAACGACCTCCTGTACTTCGAAAAGACATACAAGGCCTTTTTAGAGGCCAAAACATCCGTCGGGACTGCCCAGGATAAAGAGAAACTGGAAGCATTTACAGATGCGTTGTCACAACTCAATACCATTTATCCCGTAGGAAGACTGTACGATTGTGAAGAAGAAGAAGAGCATCCGGAAGGAAAAGTCATCCTCGGAAGAACCAACTTAGGAACATTATAAAACATGCCGCCATGAAAACCAGACTAGATATCATAACCACACAGTACCACTCCTATAAAAAAGACCAGGTGCTCACCCATACCCAGCTCAACGAATCCATCGATTACTTCGAAGACCAGGTAAGACTGTCCCGGATATCTCTCAGCGGTACGGGGATCGCCTGTGGCTTTGAAGTGCATTTCAACCCGGCCGACAAGAGCATTACCATTACCCAGGGAACAGGAATCACCACTGACGGCGATCTCTTGAAGCTGCGGAAGGATATCCCGGAATTGCCCGAAAAAAATATTCATATTTCCGCGATCAGGTATACCGCGTTCAAAACATTTATCGATGACAGGGTCTTTTACCCTCACTTCCTGGACGATAAAGATAAACAGGTGGAATTGCTGGAACTTATCCCCGAAAACAAGGTGACGGATGAAACTCCGTTAAGTGATCTTCCGGGCCTGGAAAATAAAGTGGTTTTACTCTACCTGGAAAGCTACCCCAAAGACCCGGACCTCTGTTCCGGTATTGATTGTGATAACCAGGGAACCGAACAGGTGGCCCGGCTTCGTGTGTTGCTCGTATCACAGGACGATGCAGACCATATCACTGACCGCGATTCACTTTACCAAAAATTCTACCTGAAGGATCTCTACGAAAAACTTGCGGACGTAGCACAAAAAAGGGTGATCCTGAATAATATGAATACCGCTACGTACAAAACCCTGCAAATGAGTTATTACAACGCCATTTTTGATCATGGTGTGATAGATCATCTCAAAAAAGGATTTCAGACTGTTCTCCTGCATTTTAAGCTGGACAAGGACAATGCCATCATCCAGAACCGGATAAACCACCGGTTCGGGTTCAATGTGCTGAACACTCCCCTATTGTTCCAGTATCACTATGACTTACTCAAGGACCTCATCGACACCTATACGGAGATGAAAGAACTGTTTATCCGCCTGACCACCGAATGCTACCCGGATATCAGTGCTTTCCCCAAACATCTCATGCTGGGAAAAGTAACGGACGGTGAAACCTACAAGGCCTATCGCCACCGGTTTTATAAATCCCCCGTCCTCAATGACCGGGCTTACGAAAAAGAATTCACTTTACTTCTGGAAAGGGCAAAGAACATGCTCAATGCTTTTGCCATACCACAAGGAGATGTAAAAATAACTCCCTCACTGGCCATAGCCCCCCTCGGGGCCAGGGCTATCCCCTTCTACTACCGGGTCGAAGAAGAATTACTGAAAAGCTGGAGCGCTTTCAGGACTTCCATTTACAAAGAAAAAAACAATCTCAGCTATCATACGGAAAACCTGGAAAAAATTCCCCAGGTACAGCAACCTCTCTTATATGGTCCGGATACCTATGACTTTTACAGGATAGAAGGTCACCAGGGCAGGAATTACACAGATGCACTTGAGCAGATCGAAGCCATAAAAACGACAAACAGTCTTGCTTTTGACGTCAAAGCGGTTTCCATAGGAGTAAACGAACAGGAAATTGAGATGGACGATTACGAATGTGAATTCGAGGACCTCCGCATACTCCTGAATGCCTGGACTGCCGAACAGGAATGTATCCTGGCCCGGGTCGCCGCTTTCCTTTCGGGGTTCAGTATCACGGAGCCCGGGACCAACATAAAAACCCCGGCAAAAAGGCTGTCCGCCGCAACCGGTTTTACATTTACAATGAAAGCGGACGCCACAATGACCGGGAACGAAAAAGGAGATATATCCGTAGCCCGGAACAATATTGTGGAAGAAAGCCTCGTCCTGGACACAAATGCCCTCGGAAACATCGTAAAAGCGGCCTTTGACAAAAACAGGACAGGATCGGTAAACGATATTATAACCGATGCGCAATACATAGCGGATGAAACTCTCGACCCGGATACCTGGGAAGGAAAAGAAGACATTAAAAAACTGGTCATTGACGACTCCATAAAGATACTAGCCTATACGCACATACTGTCCGGGAAAATGCCGGAAAACCTGAAAGGCCTCGATAATGATATTATTTCCTCTTACAATATTACACAGGAACAATTATGTGCTTATGTAAAACAAATACAAAGCGTATATCAGAATGCAGACCTTCCCCAGAATCTCAAGGCATTTTACGGCCTGCTTATCAATCAATTGGCCACTATCTGTTGCTCCGGCAAGAAACTTCAGTTGTTGCTGAAAGAGATCGAAGAACGCAAAGAGCGGATATTGCTTCGCCTGCAATTATCAGGTTTCGCCGAGAAACACCCCGGACTGGAACACCATGCGGGAGTACGGAAAGGCGGAACATTCGTGCTGGTATATCTCGCCAAAACGCAGCGGGTCATTTCCGGCAGGGACATGGCCCTGAAAGATCCGTTCATCAGTGCAAATATGAAAACATCGGAGCTCTCCCGGGAATTATCCGCCCTTGGGACAAGAATGGGTAATGCGGGATTAAAAGGTATCGCCGGAGTTCCCGAAGGTACGGTCATTGCCGATTTCTCCCTACCCTACCTCTGCTGTACGGATTGCTCACCGGTAAACTTCATCGTGCCAAAACCGGTAGTTTTCCTGCGTTTGGAAAGAAACACTTATTGCATAGGTAAGGACGAAGGCCCGCTGCTTTTTGAAGTATCTCCGGAAGACGGTATCATAAAAGCCGATACGGAAATCGAAGGTTTGACCATAGAAGGCTACCAACTTAGCATTGATCACGGGAAATTCCCGGATGAAATGCTCGGCACCCAAATACACTTTACCGTCAACGACCAGGTAACGGGAGTGGCCCTTACCGTCCACAAGACACCCGTATTTGATTTTAAAGTACCCGAAAGCCCGGTAACCTCCCCGAGGATCACCTTTATCCCCGAAGGAAACGGACTGGATAATGCGGTATTCCGGTGGGATTTCGGTGACGGAAATACTTCGGAAGAAAGAAACCCCACACATACTTATAACCTTCCGGTAAATGAGGAGAACAAAACCTCGGTATCCCTTACGGTCACCCCGGGTAACGGTGCCTGTCCGGATACCGTAGGACACACCATTACCTTCGAGACGGCTTCCAATGAGGGTTGTGCCGAAGAAACGGAAACTCTTATCCGCAAAGCGCTCGAACGTATATCACAATCAATGGATGTGGATGAAGATATCCGTAAAAATATCATTGATCCCACAGTTAAAATATATGAAACAGTCCTGAGAGACCTCCGTTACCTTTACGGTAACCTCAATGGTAATCTGGAAAAAATGTTTACCGAACTGGTCCGGACTACCGCACAATACCTTTTGAGGTGGCAGGACAATTCCGTTGTATTCCTACAGTTGTCCACAGTGTTCATTGCCCAGGTAAAACTGTTGTACCTCATATTGCATTGTCAGTCTTTGCCGGTACTGGAAAAGTATCACGAAACACTTACCGGGCTACTGGACTCTGTTACGGAAATACTGCAAACCCTTTTCACAAGACAGGTTTTCTTTGACACGGACAATGATCTGAAGGATTTCCTGGAAGAATATCTCTTTGAAACCGGGGCAGATTTTATCAAGGACCATATCAATAAACAACTGGAAGTTATTCTCTAATGCACACCGGAAAGAAACATATCATCCAAAAGGTCTTTCTCGAGGTAGAGACCGGTTCGTTAAAAACGGCTCACTACCTCCGGGAACATCTGGATACTTTTCTGAAAGATGAAATATTCCCGATGCTGGAAACGTATTTCAATACGGTACAAATGCCCGGGGGAACAGTTGCCATACAAACGGAAAAGCTGCACATGGTCCTCAATGTGGAAGAACAACATCTCCGGGAAAAAAAATTTAACGGGCTGAAAAGAATATTTCAGGAACAGATAGCGAAAGAAACAGAAAAGCTGTCACTTCCGTATCAACAGGCACAGGACCATAACAATGGCAACGTAAGACCGCTTTCCCCGGAAAGGAGACAGTACAACACCTTCTTCCATTTTATAAAGACGGGCAGGTCTCCCTGGTGGGCATCCGCAAAAGATATGAATATCCTGTCCGACCCGGCGAATATACCTTCCCTTATCCTTCAAAAAGGATTTGCAGGAGATTTAGGGGATGTACTCCGGGAGCGTATTCCCCTGAAGAGGCTTATCAGGCAATTCCCGGACAACATACTCATCCCGCTTTTCATCCGGTATGTCGAATCCGTCCCATCCTTTCTTACCCTCTATTCGCAGGTCCTGAGGGAGAGTGAAAAAAAAACGGTTCCGAACGGGAGTACGCTTTACAATTCACCGGGAAAAGCTGCAAAAATATTTGCAGCATATTTAAAACGCAGAGCCCAGCGGTATAAGGAAGGCCAAAAAGAACATTTCTGGAGCCTTGTAACCACTATGGTCTTGTCTGCAAGTGCAACTGCCCTCCAATCGTCAATGACTGCATTGTCTGCATTCTTGGCCGATATAAAAGAAATCGAGAATACGACAGGCTTATTCCCGGGGGCTTCAAATAAAATCCCCGGAAATTTACCTGATATATCCTTTTCCCGCTCTTCCCCGGACCAGGGAGAACGTGTTGTCCTTTCGGACCAAAAAGAAAGCTGTCAACCAGGTTACCCGGAAGAAACAGGTTTTCCGGCGGAAGCAACTGAAAAGGAAATATTTATCGAAAATACAGGTCTTATCCTGTTGCACCCATTTTTAAAACCTTTTCTCCTCGATTGCGGGCTTATCGGACCGGATAATGTTTTCTCAGATAAAGAACTCGCTGCCCACCTGCTGCATTATACGGCTACAGGGAAAGAAATGGACACCGAGAATTTTATGCTGCTGGAAAAATTCCTGTGTGATATTCCCCTGCAGGAGCCCGTTGCCAGGGAAAGACCCCTTACAGGGCAGCACAAGGAAAAGAGCCTGGAGTTACTGGCTTCGGTAACCGGCCAATGGAAAGCGTTTAAAAATACTTCTGCCGTGACCATCAGGAACGAATTCATACAACGCCCCGGGAAACTTATTACCGGGAGAGACAATCCCAGGATTATCGTGGAACGTAAAACACAGGATATCCTGTTGGAAAAACTGCCATGGAATATCAGTATTGTAAAAATTCCGTGGATAGAGAAACTGATTTTTGTGGAATGGTAATACGAGACCCATGAAAGAATTCAAAAGAGAAAAACGCGGTGCTTCCGCAGCAGTGAAAAATGAAAACAATCGGGACTTCTTTGGAGTACAGGCCAGGCTGAATGTGGGCCGGCCGGGGGACAAATACGAAAAGGAGGCCGACCAGGTAGCTGATAAGATAGTGAATAAAACGGCCAGTCAACCCGGAATCCAGAAAATGGGAAACGGTGAAGAAGAACTACAGCAAAAGCCCCTGGCGGAGACCATATCTACCGTACAAAAACAAGAATTAAAAGGAGAAGAAAAAGAAGTGCAGGCCAAATGTGCAGATTGCGAAAAGGAAGAACAAGTGCAGAAACAGGCGGAAACTGAGGAAGAACCTGTTCAAAAGCAGGAGGAAGAAGAGATACAAGCCAAATCACAACAGATATACATTGGCAATCCGGATAAAAACAGTTTTGAAGGTGAGCTGGCCGGTACCAAAGGAGCCGGGAGCAAAATGAGAGCCGGTACAATGCAGGAAATGGAAGCCGGTTTCGGAACCGGTTTCGGCAATGTGAATATCCATACCGACAGGAAGGCAGAACAAATGAGTAAAAAAATAGGTGCACAGGCTTTTACCCATGGTAATGATATATATTTCAACGAAGGAAAATATAACCCCGATTCCAAAGAAGGAAAACATTTGCTTGCCCATGAGTTGACACATACCATTCAGCAGGGAAACAGGTCATCCAATCCGAATGTACAGGCCAGTTTTAGCAGTACCATAAGTATAAAACACCGCTTTTTGCAAAGCAGGGTGTTTGATGTAAACGGTGGTTTTGTACGGGCAATGATCGATTCCGGCTGGAATCCCCCCGGTTGTGCCGGCATTTCCCATTTAAATGTTACGCTTGTACAGGAGGTGGATAATTGGTTCGATTCCGAACAGGGGACAAAGAAGTTCTCCATCGGCGGGCCCGATACCAAAACATGGTCCGGTCTGGAAGACGGAAGGTATTACTTTCGGTTCTGGTTTGCCGGCAATACTAATCCTCATTGCGAATTATCAGGTCCCATAACCGTAACCACATAATTTTATGCAAGCCTTCGCCAAAAAATCCGGTACCACTACCAGTCCGGCCTCCACCAATAAAGGGCGTGACGATTTTTTTGGTGTGCAGGCCAAACTTTCTATCGGTAAGGCTGATGACAAGTACGAACGTGAAGCCGATCATACTGCTGGTAAGGTGGTACAAAAACTGGAAAACCCTTTCCGGCATTACGGTCATACTCCTTTTTTCGCAGCCGCTCCTGTCGTGCAAAAAAAAGAGTTCCGGGACGAAAAAGAACCTGTAGTACAGGAAAGGCCTGTTGCGGAAAACATTACTCCCCTTGTACAAAAACAGCCTCAGGAAGAACAGGTCCAGGAAAAGAAGGAAGAGGAGATCCAGAAACAGGAAGAAGAGGAATCGCTGCAAAAGCAATCCCGGGCCGATGATGGAAATACAGATGAAAATACCGCTATCCAGGCAAAAACGGACCAATTCAACATGGTCCCGCCGAAAATGGAACACGATTTACGTCATGCTCCCGGCGGACAGGCCATGAATACCACTACCCGATCGCAAATGGAAAGTGGTTTCGGCGTGGATTTCAGCGATGTCAGGATACATACGGATCACAAAGCCGTTCAGATGAATCAGAAACTGGGTGCACAGGCTTTCACCCATGGTAATGACATTTATTTCAACGAGGGAAAGTACAATCCTTCGTCCAGCTCCGGAAAACATCTGCTGGCTCATGAACTGACCCATACCGTACAACAGGGAGGTGTGGTAAATCTGAAGCCCCTGGATATAGGCCCGGCTCCGCAAATGGTCCAGGGATTCGGTATCGTAGATGTCATACCGGACTGGGTTATTGACAGAGCCAGGCATATTCCCGGGTATACGCTTTTTACCGTAATCATTGAATACGATCCTTTGCTGGACAGGACGGTAGAACGGACCCCCATCAACCTCATAGAAGGCCTCATGGGGCTCGTTCCCTTCGGCACGGCGATTTTCGACAAACTGCAGGAATACGGGATCATCCAACGGGTATTTGACTGGGTAAAAGGACAACTGAACAGTCTGAACCTGACAACCCAGGGGTTGCTGGACCTGCTCGAAGAGGCTTGGGACGAACTGGAATTTCCGTTCAGGAATGCCATCGAGGTTATTACGGATAAATTTCAACACCTTGTCAACAGGATCGAGACTTTTGCCACCTCACTTATAGACCAGCTTATTACATGGATAAAGGAAGTGCTTATCGATGTCGCCGAACCTATCCTGGAGGAAAACCGGGCCTGGTCACTTATCAAAAAAATCATTCGTTATGATCCTCTGAGGGACGAAGAAGTAAATGCCTCAACAGTGGAAATACTTGAAGACTTCCTCCTGCTTATTGACAAACAGACCGAGCTCGAACAAATGAAGGAACGCGGTACATTACAGGAAACTGCAGACTGGCTCGATACCCAGGTAGGTACGTTTATGTCGCTCCTGGGAGAATTGCGCGGGTTAATTACTGCCGTATGGGATGCCATTCAACCGGAGAACCTGCCTAACATTGTGGAAAACCTGCAAGCACTTGCCGGACGTGCCACCGGATTTCTTCAGAGGGTATGGGATTTTGCAACAACAGTGGCAACACAGGTCCTGGAACTCATTAAAAATGCCCTGTTGGGCTGGCTTAATTCATTTGCTGCCGATATACCGGGCTTTACATTGCTTACGGTGATACTGGGGAAAAATCCGCTCACCGAAGAAAAAGTCCTCCGATCCGTAGAGAATATTATTCGTGGTTTCATGGGATTGGTTCCCGGAGGAGAAGCAAAATATCAGGAACTCAAACAATCCGGGGTTATCCCGAGGGCTGCAGGACAAATTGAGGCATTAATAGAAGAACTTGGCTTTTCATGGGACACTATTGTACAGCTTTTTACCGATATATGGAATTCCCTGTCAATCGAAGATCTGATCGATCCCCTCGGGGCATTCGAACGTATTGCCGCACAATTCGAAGAACCTATTTCCCGTCTGTTCCGGTTTGTAATGAAAGTAGTAAAGGTTCTGGTGGAACTGATACTGGAGATCATGGGAATACCGCCCGAAATGATAGCCGGTATCCTCGCCAATGCCATGCAGGCCTTTACCGATATAAAAAACGACCCCATAGGCTTCCTGCTCAACCTGATGAATGCGGTTAAAAAAGGCTTCCTGAATTTCCTGAACAATATAGGTACGCACCTCCTGAACGGGTTACAGAACTGGTTGTTCGGTACTCTTGCCGATGCGGGCATACAAATCCCGGATGATATGAGCCTCCGGTCCATCATGGGAATGGCAATGGATGTCCTGGGAATCACTGTTGATAATATACTGGAACGTCTTGCCCTCAGGATAGGCGAAGAAAGAGTAGCACAGATTCGTTCCGTACTCGATACGCTTTCCGGACTATGGGCTTTTGTAAGGGATGTGATAGAGCGGGGCCCTATAGCCATCTGGGAATACATCCAGGGCCAGATCAGTAACCTCTGGAACATCATACAAGATGGCATCATGGGCTTTATACAGGAAAAAGTCATTCAACAGGCTATCACCTGGTTATTATCTTTCCTCGATGTTACAGGTATCATGCCTGTTATACGAGGAGTACAGACTGTTTTTAATGCTATTGCATCTTTTATTGAAAAGCTCAGGGAGATTCTCGGTATAATTAACTCCTTTGTTGCCGGTGTGGCCGACATTGCCCGCGGGAACATACAGACTGCCGCCGGGTTCCTGGAAAACGCACTGGCAGACGGTATCCCGATAGCTATATCTTTTCTTGCCAAACAACTGGGACTGGGCGACATCAGCGAAAAGATAGAGGAAATGATAGAAAATGCCCGGGGAATGATCAATGAAGGGATAGATTGGCTGATAGACCGTGCCATGGCTGCGGGTACCGCATTTTTGAATATGCTTGGGATGGGGGGAGAAAACACCCCCGGAGAAGACCCACGTAACGATGAGCAAAAGCGGGAAGATTTGAATTTGGCAATAAATCAGGGTAACCAAATATTAAGACGGGACGATTTGACATATGAAGAAAAAGAAGAGCATTTAGACTCTATAAAAACTCAGTATAATTTAACTTCTCTCGAAATTATTACTGACTCCACACGGGATGAAACTCAAATAGTACATTTGGAAGCAGTCATTAATCCTCGTTTAAACGGTCAAAATATAGAAATTGATTTTGAGCGGGCAGAAAATGAAATTTCGTGGCCTCCAATAAATTTAAATTCTCATGAACACAAAGGTGGACATACATTAGCGAGACATGTCTCACCACAGATTTCAGGCATTGATAACAATCTTCCTCTTGAAGAAAAACAGGAAATTTATGCCACCTCCAGAATCTGGAATGAAAATACTCAAGATCCTCGATCAGTGTGGACCTCAAAATCTACAGCTGAAAGAATTATAAGTCAACAGATTTCCCGGTTTAGGAATAGTATTATCATATGGCTTTTAGATGAAACGGATTCTGGGCGGCTTCGATTAAATTATCAGGGTAATCCGGGTAATGTAATAGGTAAATCCCTGATGCGAATTGACAATCAAATTGAAACTTTTGATGTATGGGACGCAAGGATCATTCTTGAAAAGCAAGCATTTGGAGACAAAAAATCTTTTTATATCTTAACTTCTTTTCCGGAAGATTAAAGACTAAAAATAATCTTATTTACCATGAAAACAATAAAATACCGCTCCACCGGCCCCGATGTCCGCTTTTTGGAAGAGATTCTGGAAAAGATGGGTTACCCTGTAAAAGTCTCGGATTATTTCGGCAGGGATACCGATACCGCTGTCCGCGATTTCCAACAGAAACACAACCTGGTCGTTGATGGTATAGTGGGCATCAAAACCTGGTCCAAGCTCCTGGAAGCGGAAAAGGAGGTCCTGCAACACAATGACAAACTGCTGGCCGAACAGGACCTCGTAGATTTTGCGCAACACTATAACCTGGAACTGGCCGCCGTTAAGGCTGTGAATGAAGTGGAAAGCAGTGGTAAGGGATTCCTGGTGGACGGACGCCCCAGAATACTTTTCGAAGGGCACGTATTCTGGAAAGAATTGACAAAAAGGGGCGTTGATCCTCAGCAATTCCTGTCATCCCGTACGGCTAACGTCCTGTATAAAAACTGGACGAAAAAATATTATGCGGGTGGCGCAGGGGAATATCATCGTCTTGAAAAAGCCGCTGGAATGTCCGACTTGCAGGAAGTACATGACGCCGCTTACAGTGCCGCTTCCTGGGGTGCCTTCCAGGTTATGGGATACCATGCCAAAATCCTGGGATATATGTCTGTCGACCACTTTGTGGCCAAACAATACGAGCACGAAAGGGAACACCTGAAAGCCTTCGGCAGGTACCTGGAAGTAAACCACCTGATACCGCATATCAAAAGCAAGGATTGGAAAGCCTTTGCTAAAGGGTATAACGGTCCCGGATATAAAGAAAACCACTATGATGAAAAATTACAAAAGGCTTACGACCGGTATAGCTAAAGTAGCTGCAATGCTCCCGATATCGGCATCGGGAGCAGAGTTTTATCTTTAATCTGATAATGAAATTCCCCGGAAATGAAATATCTTTTCGACATCTTAAAGAATAACATAGAGGACAGAATGCATACTGTTTTTGCGATACGGGCAGAACGGGAAAGTACCTGTTCCTGTCCGTCCCCGGATGAAGTTGACCTGTCCTCTCCCCTGGCCCGTTTCGTGTCCGAACACCGCCTGGACGAACAAGACCTGCTATTGCTTCTACTGGCACTGGTACCTCATCTGTCCCCGAATTACCTTACGGATATCATATCCGGATTTTTGCCGAACGGCGGGGAATTCCCTCTTTTTGGCGGGGTAAAGGCCAAAAACCACCGGGGCATTCTTCCCACCGGGGAAACAGCATTGTTCGTCCTGGCGGGAGACGATATGGAAGATCGTATAAAAGCTATGGACTTCATTCATCATACCTCCTTTTTGTTCCGGAAAAACATCCTCTCTCTGGAAGAAGTCCCTGCGGGAGAGCCCAAAATGAGTGGTAAACTGCTCCTGGATGAGGAATATACGGAACTCCTCTCCACCGGTAATATCCTCAAACCGAAACTCAGTACCAACTTCCCTGCCCAGTTACTGGAAACCGAAATGGAATGGGAAGACCTTATTCTGAACCAGAAGACACTCGGGCAGATAAAGGAAATAGAGTCCTGGCTCCGCTATAATGACATACTCCTGAACGAATGGAAAATGAAAGGCAAAATAAAACCCGGCTACCGCGTCATGTTATACGGTCCACCGGGGACGGGCAAAACCCTTACTGCCAGTTTACTGGGAAAATACACGGGCAGGGACGTATACCGCATAGACCTTTCGCTGGTGGTTTCCAAATATATCGGGGAAACCGAAAAGAATCTCTCCGCCCTGTTTGACAAGGCAGCCAATAAGGACTGGATATTGTTTTTCGATGAGGCCGATGCCATTTTCGGAAAACGGACGAATGTAAGGGATGCACACGACAAATATGCTAACCAGGAGGTTTCATATCTCCTGCAGCGCATTGAATTGCACCCCGGCCTCATCATACTGGCCTCTAACCTGAAAAGTAATGTAGACACCGCATTCAGCAGACGTTTCCAGTCCGTCATAGACTTTGAAATTCCCACGTATGCCGAACGCCTGCAACTATGGCAAAACAACCTGCCTGAAAAAATCCCTCTTGCCAAAGATGTCTGTCTCGAGGAACTTTCCAGGAAATATGATGTTACCGGGGCCAATATTGTCAATATCATACAATATACCTGTTTGAAAACCATGGAACAACAGCAAGAGATGATCCACCTGAAGGATATTGTAAACGGTATTAAGAAAGAGTATGTAAAAGAGGGGAAAATGTTATAAGCATACATGGACCGGAACCCGGTTTAAGCGTCTATTTATCAAGCTCGGTCAGTAAATCCTGAATATCCAGGGGCCTTGTATACATATACAGCGATCCGTCCGGTTTCCGGGGCCATTCTTCCCTGGGACGGTCCCGGTAAAGTTCTACTCCGTTACCATCCGGGTCATTGAGGTACAAGGCCTCGGACACACCGTGGTCTGCAGTTCCAGTTAGCTGATATCCTGCCTTTCTCAGCCTGTTATATATTACTGCGAGGTCCTTACGGGTAGGATACAAAATTGCCGTATGAAACAGTCCCGTAGCATCAGCTGCCGGATGCGGGCCGTTTTTACTGTACCACGTGTTCAGCCCTATATGGTGATGATATCCTCCGGCGGAAATAAAGGCGGCATCTTCACCGTAAGTGGTCATAAGTTCGAACCCCAGCAGATCACAATAAAATTCCAGGGCCCTTTTAATATCGGAGACTTTCAGATGCACATGTCCTATCCTGGTTTGTCCGGGAACCTTATACGTATCTGCCATAATATTATTTTTTACCGCCCCGCAACATCGTTGTTCTGATCGGGGTTTTGTGTATCAAAGATAACATATATTTCTACTATTCTGAAGAAGCATATCCCCCTCCTTGTCCGCTCTTCCGAGCAAAAGCCTTCGGTATTAATTCGGGGAACCGGTCCGGAGATAAAAGATCCGGCATAATGATTTCTATGATTTTTTAAATAATTTTAACAGCCCTTATGGAATAATTAGTTTTACTTTCGCGTTTCTAAAAGATATTTCCCGTTAAACCGTACACCAAACCTTTTCAGTTTCATGGATAATACGCCGGATTCCGTTCTCATCGAATTGTTGTCACACGATAACGAAAAGGCATTCACCGCACTTTATTACAGGTATGCGGGAAAAATAAGAGGTTTTCTGTGCCGGCTTCGGCTGAATACCCATACTGAAGATATTATCCAGGAAACTTTTATTACCGTCTGGAGAAAACGTCACACTCTCAACGCATCCGGTAACTTAGAGAGTTATATGTTTACCATAGCCAGGAACCTGGCCCTGAAATCCCTGAAAAACGAATTGCAGCTTGCCATTTCCGATCTTTCCGCACCGGATATCCCTGATCTGACGGATACGGACAGCACAATGAACAAAGAAGCTTTTCACCGGGCACTGGAAGCTTCCATTGAAAAACTTCCCGACCGTCCCCGGGAGATCCTCATCCTGAAACGCATCAAAGGATTATCTACCGAAGAAATCGCACGCGAACTCGGGATCAGCAGGAGTACGGTTGAAAACCATATGAACCGCGCCCTGACCACACTAAAAGAAGAGCTTTCCGGTTTTTCTACAGTCTCCCTGTTACTGCTGGAAATATATTTCCTGCGTTAATACCCATTCTTTTCTTTTTAACATCCATTTAACAAAACAGCATTAGGTGTTTTTAGCTCTTTGCGGATATACCTTATGACGAAAGTCTAAAAAGCAGCACAAATGGACCGATTAAACGAATTGTGGCAAAAGTATCTCCGGAACGAACTTTCCGGGCCGGAGACCCGGCAATTACTGGAAGCCATGGAAAACAAGGCCAACCGGAAGTTGTTTTCCCGGTTGATGGAAAAAGAGTGGAATGCAGCCGGAAAAGAAGAGATTACTGCTTCCGATCACAAACTGATACAAAAAATCAGGACAGACCTTGAGATCAAACAAAAGAAGCCTTCCGCGCGCAGGTTGTTCCTGTATGCATCTGCGGCCTGTCTTCTTGTGTTGTTGGGATTAGGAACCTGGTGGGCGGTGCCGCAGTTTTTTAAGGCAGGAGACTTCATAAAACTCGAAGTTGCAGCAGGACAACCTGCCGAGGCCTTTACGCTCCCTGACAGTTCCGTAGTATGGCTCAACTCGGCTACCGTGCTGGAATATCGCAGGGATTTTAAGGAGTCAAGAGACATAAAACTGAAAGGCGAAGCCTATTTTAAAGTATCTCCGGACCGTATGCATCCTTTCCGGGTAAAATTTCGCGATAACGAACTCCTCGTCACGGGGACCCGCTTTGTCGTCAAGGCCTATGCCAATGAAGGGCTCTCCAGGGTAGACGTGGAAGAAGGAAGCGTTCGCGTTTATCACGATACCGACAGTACAGGCCTACAGAGGAACAACAGTCTTGTAATTGATGAACATACCAATACGGCTACTTTCAGCCGGTCAGACTTTACCGGGGCCAACTCCTGGAAAGACGGCCTGCTGAGTTTTAATAATATTACCCTGGACGAAACGCTGAATGCCCTCGAAAGATATTTCGACGTATCTATCGATACCAGCGCCCTTTCCGGGGCCACGGTAAAAAAGCATATTACCGCAACATATCCGGCCGGGACATCCCTTAAAGAAGTCATGGATGGGTTGTACCACCTGCTGGATATCCGTTATGAATTTAAAGATCCCGGAACATTGAAAATTTATGACGCCGGATTATCTCCCTGAAAGTTCATTCCGATCCTTTTCCGTCAATTTAATTACAAACACTAAATCTAAAAACAACTTATGAATTCTTTTTGTAAAAGAGTATGCCTCTTTATTTTCCTGACATATAGCTGCATCCCCGCCGCCATAGCACAGCAAAACGACATTCCGGACCATGTCAGGGTAAGTATCAGGCCCGGTAGCCTGCGATCCGTACTCGACCAGGTACAGCAGCATACCTCCTATTCCTTCGCCTATAATAACGAAGAAATAGCCAGAGTAACCGATGCCGGGATAAAACAGGGCGAATACAGTCTCGCGGAAATATTGCAGGCACTGGAGCAAAAACACCGCCTGGATTTTCAGAACAGGAACGGGGTGATCTATGTCAAACAAAAAAAAACGGGAACATCCCGGGAAATTAAAGGACGTGTCCTCGATGAGTCCGGCAACCCGTTACCACAGGCCAATATTATAGAAAAAGGGACTTCCAACGGCGTCGTTACAGATATGAACGGCGATTTCAGAATGAAGCTTTCCGGAGCGGATGCCGTGATACTTATCTCTTACCTTGGATACCTGGCCCGCGAAATAAGGCCGGGAAATAAAACCGAGATCGAGGTAGACCTTCAACCGGACGCCTCCGTACTTGATGAAGTCGTGGTGACCGACCGCCGGAATATCACGGAGATCAAAAAACCGCAGATGAGCGTAAACCGGCTTTCGGCAGAACAGATCAAACGGATCCCTGTGGTACTTGGAGAATCCGATCCGTTAAAATCATTATTGCAACTTCCGGGAGTTACGAATGCCGGCGAAGCGTCTTCGGGGTTCAATGTCCGGGGTGGCGCTGCCGATCAGAACCTTATCCTGCTGGATGGCTCCCCGATGTTCAGCGATTCTCACCTTTTCGGTTTCTTTTCAGTATTTAATGCCGATGCTATCAGCGACATGGAGCTCTATAAAGGAGGTATCCCCTCCTCCTTCGGCGGGCGTGTTTCTTCGGTGCTGGACGTGCATCAGAAAAACGGGGATTACCAGGATTTCCACATGAACGGAGGTATCGGTTTGATATCGAGCAGGCTATTGGCAGAAGGCCCTTTTGCAAAAGGAAAAGGATCATTCCTCGTTGCCGGGAGAAGTTCTTATGCCCATCTCTTCTTAAAATTGACAGACAATGATAATTCCGCATATTTTTACGATCTGAATACGAGACTGAATTACAGGTTCAACGAAAACAATACCTTGTTTTTGTCCGGTTATTTCGGAAGAGATATTTTCGATATAGGTAATAATTTTTCCAGTTCCTACGGAAATACCATGCTCAATCTCCGGTGGAAGCACGATTTTTCCAATAATATCAGTTCCGATCTTTCCCTGATCTATAGTGACTATCGTTTTGGCCTGGAACTGGAATCCCGCGATTTCCTATGGGACAATGCCATTGAATCGTACAGTGCCAAATATGACCTGAGGCACTACATATCGGAGAATTTCAATCTTCATTACGGCGCCCATGCTACCTATTACGATTTTAACCCCGGCACATTAAAACCGAGCGGGGAAAACTCTTCGATCAATTTTGAGCAGCTGGATAAAAAATACGCCCTGGAGCCGGCCTTTTATATTGATGCCGAACATGAGATATCCGAAAAATTATCTGTACGGTATGGCTTGCGGTACAGTATGTTTTACAGGTATGGACAAGAAGACATTAACAGGTATGAGAATGACCGGGCAGTGGTTTTTAACCCCGATTTCGGGATTTACGAAGAAGGCACGCCCATAGGTTCTACCCATTACGGAAGCGGGGAAAGTATAGCAAGCTTCGACAACCTGGAACCGCGTATAGGGGTGTCGTATGTCCTGAACGACAATGCATCCGTTAAGGCCAGCTATAACAGGATGTCGCAATATCTTCATCTGCTTTCCAATACCCAGTCTCCTACGCCTGTAAATATCTGGACGCCCAGCGGCCCTTTTATAAAACCACAGCTCCTGGACCAGGTGGCCCTGGGATATTTCAGGAACTTTAAAGAGGAGGCCTATTCCCTCGAAACCGAAGTCTTTTATAAAAAAGTGAAAAACCGTATCGATTATATCGATGGTGCGGAGCTTATTGCCAATAACGATATTGAACAGGTGATCCTGAACGGGGAAGCCCGTTCCTATGGACTGGAAATACTGCTCCGGAAAAATACCGGCAGGCTCACAGGGTGGATCGCCTATACCCTCTCCCGCGCGGAACAGAGAACCCCGGGACGGACCCCCGAAGAAACCGGGATCAACAACGGGGACTGGTACCTGTCGCCCTACGATAAGCTTCACAACCTGGCTATAACCGGAGGGTACGAGCTAAATGACAAATGGTCTTTCGGGGCAAATTTCACTTTCCAGACGGGGCAGCCCTATACATTCCCGAAAGGGCAATATGAAATCGGAGGGATCAGGGTGCCTAATTATACATCGCGTAACGAAGACAGGCTCCCCTCCTATCACCACCTGGATGTTTCGGCTACATACACCCCGAAACCCCATAAGAAAAAAGGATGGCAGGGCGAATGGGTCTTTAGCATTTATAACCTGTACAGCCGGAAGAATTCGGCTTCCGTAAGCTTTCGTCCCAACGAGGACACCGGTGTTAACGAAGCACTCCGCCTATCCATATTCGGCATTATTCCCAGTGTATCATATAACTTCAAATTTTAAGAAAATGGTCTCATTTAAATATATATTTCTTTTCATCATACTCACAGGTTTGGTTTCATGTGAAGACGTGGTCGATATGGACCTGGATACCGAAGAACCCCGGTTGGTCATCGATGCCGGCATAGAATGGGAAAAAGGGACGGACGGACAACGGCAAACCATAAAACTGACTACCACTACGGACTATTATTCATCCGAAATCCCTCCCGTTTCCAATGCCGAAGTATACGTAACAAATAGCAATGGTGTTGTCTTTGACTTCGTGGAAACACCGGGAACAGGGATGTATGTCTGTACCGGTTTTGTACCTGTTATCGGAGAGACCTATACACTCACCGTAACGGTAGACGGAGAGACTTATACT
>NZ_RJTM01000026.1 GCF_003725735.1 Sinomicrobium pectinilyticum
CCAGCGAACAACTTATGAGCGTACCCGAAATTACACGTATAGAGCAGGAAGACGATGCCGGTTTCCTGAGCGATGAAATTGAGGTAACATTTTATTACCAGGATAACCCCGAAGAAAACAATCATTATATGTCAAAGTTTGAGACGGATTTCCTTATTTACCCGGAATACGATATCAATGACGATAAATTTACGCAGGGCAATGAAATGTTCGACAGTTTCAGTCATGAAGATCTCGAAACCGGCGACCGGCTTGACATCACCTTCTACGGTATTTCCGAACGTTTTGACAATTACATGTCCCTCATCCTGGAAGCAACCGACGGAGGGTCTTTCAGCACACCACCGGCCAATGTTAGGGGAAACCTCATAAATACAACCAATGAGGAAAATTATGCCTATGGTTATTTCAGGCTTTGTGAAACCGATATTCGTTCGTATGTGGTGGAATGATCCGTTAACAAAAAATTTTACGCCAAGGTTTACGGTGGGGGGCCATTATTGACCGGTATAGGTTATTTTTCATTTCCACCATTATCAGAAAAAGCATGAAGAAAGAAATTCCCGCTATCGTAGAAATATTCCGGACCGATATTACCGATCCGGTGAGGGCAGACATATGTGCCCTGGTCCTATCACGTCATTTTCCGCATGCAGGTATTGATTTCGACCTGGAAGATACGGATCATATATTGCGCATCGAGGACAGCGATATAGACCCCGAAGGGATTATAAGCGTCCTTAAATCTATGGGAATAACAGGTGATCTTCTGTGAGACGAAAACAGGACAAACCATAAAAAAATCCCCGGTATATAAAGGTTTCCGGGGATTTTTTCAGATAGAGTATTTTGCGTGCAACCATTATTCTTTAAGCCTGATTCTTCTTTAATGAATGAACTAAAGCTTTAAATAACGGACACTACTTATTTATTATCATTATTTTATCTCCACCAGTTCCAGGTCAAAAACAAGATCTTTACCTGCAAGGGGATGATTACCGTCCAGAACTACATGGTCTTCTTCTACTTTTGCAACGCGCAACTGGTATTCGGAACCGTCGGGATTTTTAGCTACCAGTCCCATACCTACTTCCGGAGTAATCTCGGAAGGAAGTTCTTCTTTCTTTATGGAATGGAAAAGTTCCTCGCGTACTTCACCGTAAGCTTCTTCCTTCGGAATGGTCACTGTTTTCTTCTCATTTACCTCCATGTCTATAAGCCCCTGTTCAAACCCGGGTATAAGACTGCCTTGCCCCAGCTGTACTTCCAGGGGGTCACGGTCCAAAGAACTGTCAAATACCTGCCCGTCGTTCAGTTTTCCTGTGTAATGCACTCGTACCGTGTCGTTTGCTTTTACTTTACTCATAAAAAAAATATATCTAATTTATAGTCGTTTAGCTACAAAGGTAAGATTTCTGAGGTATCTCCAAGGGAAATCACGGGATAATTTACTGATTTTGATCGGATTTCATAAAAAAGATCCGTCACAATGACATAAATGAACAAAAAGAGCATTACAACTTATTACCGTTAAATGGTGATGCGGCGCCTTCTCGCCGTAATTTCCCAGGTATCGGATTTTTTTCCATCCCGGATGATGTCAATCTCATCATAGAGGTTAATAGTGGGGCATATATGGTACGGAACCCCGTAAAGCACATCTCCTACGTTTATTTTGTTCCAGTCCTCAACACGGAGAACCCCGTGTTCTTCACTTTGGGAAAGTAGCTCATAACCGGACAGGTTAAGGAATTTAATACGTTTATCCACAGGATTTTCCGGAGCTACCGCTTTGTGTCCCAGGTCTATGGTAACAATTCCTTCCGTGGGTTTGGAAATAACCCGTGTAACGAGAAGTACGGCAAATTTAAAATCCTGTTCCGTGAGTTTTTCATCATATCCCCAGTCCCAAAACACACAGGTCCCCGGGCTGCATATTCGCTCTTTGTCCAGACGATGTGTGGTAAATGCCGGAGTGCCTCCGGATATGACCTGAAAATCCGGATGAGCATTTTTCAGTGCATCGGTCATTTCCTGCAGCTTCCGGAAATCCGCTTCCAGTTTCTCCTTTCTTTCCCCGTAGTCCTGGTCCCGATGATGCCCGTCATAGACATGTAATCCCACCAGGCTTGCATGGGCTGCCTTTTCCGTTTGAGCGATAAGTTCCGTTAAACCCGGTCCCGGCTCCACTCCGGACCTGTTCATCCCGTTATTTACATCAATAAAAACAAATACCTCCCTTCCTGTCGCTTTTGCTTTTGCATCCCATATTCCTAGGGTATGCGAATTATCTATAATCGTATAAAACCTCGTATCGGGAAAACGGTCCGCAAGCATAAAAAACCGATCTGTCTTGGGCCCTACCAGCTGATGGGCTATCAGTATGCTTTCCGCCCCCTCCTTTGCAGCCATCTCGGCTTCTGCGATGGTAGAAGATTTGAAGTTTTTTATTCCAAGCCCAACCATACGCTTTACCACTTCGGGCATTTTGTTGGTTTTCAGGTGAGGCCTTAGCCTGTTTACATCTCCTCCTACCATGTTGAGCATCTCTTCCAGGTTGTGGTCCAGATGCTTTTCGTATAAGACCACTGCCGGAGAGTCTATCTTCTCTATATTATCGATAATATACCAATCTTTCATATCCTGGTTTTTACTTTCCAAAGCTAAGTAAAACCAAAATATTTGTTGGCCTGTAGCTTGTTTCATTTCGGGATCATCCAAAAAATTATCCCGAAAAATTGGAGAACCGAACAGTTTCGCTTAAATTAGTAACCGATTAGTTACATAATTATATGAGAAGAGATGTTTTTCAGGCCATAGCTGATCCCAACAGAAGGGCTATTATCCATTTACTGTCCGGTGAACGGCTTACAATTAACCAGATCGCCGATAATTTTGAAGTGAGCAGGCCTGCTATTTCCAAACATGTTAAAGTACTGGAAGAGTGTGGTCTGGTCGTAATAAAACCGCAAGGCAGGGAAAGATATTGCGAAGCCCGCCTGAAAAAACTGGGGGAAGTGTCCGAATGGATAGCGCAGTATCAAAAATTCTGGACCGGCAAACTGGATGCTCTCGAAGATTTTCTGTATAAAAATGAATTAAAATCCCGATGAAAAACCGAAAACCGATCGCTTTATGAAAAATGCTCCCTTAATCATCGAACGAATACTGAATGCTTCCGTAGAAAAAGTCTGGAAAGCAATTACGGACAAGGATCACATGAAACAATGGTATTTTGACCTTGAGGAATTTCGTCCCGAAGTAGGTTTCGAATTCAGCTTCACAGCCGGGAAGGATGAAAAAAAATACCTGCATATCTGTAAAATAACCGAGGTTGTAGAAAACAGAAAAATTGCCTATACCTGGCGATACGACGGTTATCCCGGCAACTCCCTGGTGATTTTCGAGCTTTTTCCCGAAGGGAACCGGACAAAGCTTCGGCTTACCCATGAAGGGCTGGAAACATTCCCGGAAAGCAACCCGGACCTTTCCCGCAAAAACTTCAACGAGGGATGGATATATTTTATAGGTACGGCATTGCCGGATTTCATAAACAAACAGGCACAGGTTTAGGAAAAAACAACCTGTACAGACAAATTGAAAGATATGAAAGAAGACGAATCAAATTACGTAGAGGCACAAATGCTTATACGAAAGCCCGTAGCCATGGTTTTCGAGGCATTTACAGACCCGGAAATCACAAAGAATTTCTGGTTTACCCACAGTAGCGGTAAACTGGAACAGGGGAAAAAGCTGACCTGGGAATGGGAAATGTACCAGGTTTCCACTACTGTCTTTGTCAGGGAGATATCTCCTGATAAAAAGATCTCCATTACATGGGGAGACCCTCCCACTACAGTAGATTTTGAATTTACGGTTCTTGATGAGAACGCCACATATGTAGTTATTAAAAATTACGGCTTTCCGGAGAAAGGAGAAGCACTCCTCCGGGTCATCAAAGATTCCACAGGAGGTTTTACCACGGTCCTGGATGGATTAAAAGCATTCCTGGAGCACGGGATACGTTTAAATCTTATTGAAGATAAGTTTCCTTATAAACTCCGAGAACATCAGTAGAAATTCCGTAGCGTTGTTCATAATATTGCCGAAAGCCGGCTCTGTAATATCCGGTGTATGGCCGGAATTAAAGAGTTGACAACAATTCGCCGTTTTTTTTACAGACCCCATTGATTTATATCTACAATTTTCATATTTTGCAATCCTTTTATTCTTAATTTTCCTTACCTTTAATTAAGACAAGGTTTAAAACAGCAGAAGATGACCGACGTTACGCGTATATTTGATATCCCCTATCTCCAACTTGAAAAATACGATCTGAAAGACGCCCTGGCAACCAAACAGGATGGCGCCTGGAAGCAAACTTCGAGTAAGGCCTATGTAGACCAGGCCAACAGTATAAGCAGGGGGCTTCTCCGCACCGGGCTTGAGGTAAACGATAAAGTGGCGGTGATCTCCTCCTCCAATCGCACCGAATGGCACCTTCTGGATATCGGTGTATTGCAGACCGGGGCACAGACCGTCCCCATCTACCCTACAATTTCGGAAGAAGATTACGAATTCGTGCTCAACCATTGCGAGGCGCGGTATTGTTTTGTATCGGACGGGGAAGTACTGGCCAAGGTGAATGCCATTCGAGCCAAAGTCCCTTCCCTACAGGAAGTATACTCTTTTGACAAAATTGAAAGGGTAAAAAACTGGACAGAGATCCTTGACGCCGGTAAAGACGACTCCAACCAGGATGAAGTCGAAGCCCGGAAAAAAGCTATAGATGCCCACGACCTGGCAACATTGATCTATACATCCGGAACCACCGGGAGGCCCAAGGGGGTTATGCTTTCCCATAATAATATCGTATCTAACGTACTCGGCAGTGCCGAAAGAGTGCCGCTTAATGCGGGAGACTCCAGGGCCCTGAGCTTTCTTCCCATATGCCACATCTTCGAACGCATGGTAGTCTATCTTTATCAGTACTATGGCATATCCATTTACTTTGCCGAATCCATAGACAAGATGAGCGACAACCTCAAAGAAGTCAAACCCAATGTCATGACCGTAGTCCCCAGGTTACTCGAAAAGGTGTACGATAAGATTTATGCCAAGGGATCGGAATTAACAGGGATCAAGAAAAAACTGTTTTTCTGGGCACTGGAACTGGGAGAAAAATTCGAACCGTATAAAGCCAACGGATGGTGGTACGAAATGCAACTGGCAATCGCCCGGAAACTGATATTCAGCAAATGGCAGGAAGGGCTTGGCGGACAACTGGACATTATGGTTTCCGGCAGCGCGGCATTGCAACCCCGCCTGGGCAGAATATTTGCCGCTGCGGGCATTCCCGTAATGGAAGGTTACGGCCTCACGGAAACCTCTCCGGTAATTGCCGTCAACTGCCAGAAAAATCACGGGTGGAAAATCGGTACCGTAGGAAAAATGATCCCCGGAGTCGAAGTTAAGATAGCCGAAGACGGAGAAATACTTTGCAAAGGGCCCAATGTAATGATGGGCTATTATAAAGACCCCGAAAAAACCGAAGCGGCACTGACCGACGGGTATTTCCATACGGGGGACATCGGGGAAGTGGACGCGGAAGGCTTTTTACGTATAACGGACCGTAAAAAAGAAATGTTCAAAACTTCCGGAGGAAAATACATCGCTCCGCAGATCATAGAGAATGAAATGAAACAATCGCGTTTTATCGAACATATCATGGTCATCGGTGAAGGTGAAAAGCTTCCTGCAGCCTTTATTCAACCTAATTTTGATTTCCTGAAGGAATGGGCGGCAAGAAAACGTATAGACATTGGGAAAACCAACGAGGAGATCGCGACAAACCCGGACGTTATAGCCCGTTACCAGGAAGAAATTGCTGCTTATAATAAAAAATTCGGTCACTGGGAACAAATAAAGAAATTTGAACTCACGCCCGATATCTGGTCCATAGAAAGCGGGCACCTGACCCCTACCTTAAAACTAAAAAGAAAGATCATCAAAGAGAAGTACCAGGATCTCTACGATAAGATATACCGTCACGAAAGTGAAAACGGTAATAAGAAGAACCAGGGTACATGAGTATCAACAATGAAAAATCCGGTAGTCTCCTAATATAGAATACTGCCGGATACAGAAAAGAGAAAGTCCTTGAAAAATTTTGAATGCTATTGCCCCTGCCGGAAATACGGGTATTGTTTTCCTAATAAAGTGTTGTTTTTTTCATAATCATAAACTATCCATAATCCCGATAACCGAATAATAGCTCAAATTTTCAAGGACTTTTGATTTTCAAAATGAAGCTATTATCTCAATTTTCCTTTTCCGGCTTTTGCCCTTGCTGTGGGCCATATTTGTTGAATAACTCCAGCGGACCGTCCAGATCAACTTTCAACACTGTCATATAAGTATCCGTAACTTCCTTCGGAACTTTTATATACGATATGCCGGGATAATGGGCCCAGTCTATGGCCCCCTTGGTGTAATAGTCCAGTTTTTCTCCGCTTCCCACCACACTTACGGAAGTAATCTGATTCTTAATCCCTTTCAGTACCAGTTCATTTTGAGAGGTACCGGGCACAAAGAGATAAAGTGTTTTTTTGTCTTTTGATAATGTTGTCGGTCCGTAGAAATAATGCAGATCTATTCCCTTACGCGTACCGTATATGGCTTCTTTATGTTTGCCGGTCCATTTTCCCAGTTCCTTAAGTATATGTACCTGTTCGGCCGGAATTTCCCCGTCTGCTTTCGGGCCGATATCGAGCAAGAGATTACCTCCCATACTTATCATATCCGAAAAAATGCGGATAACCTCGTATGGCGTTTTGTATTCCGTATCCAGGGGCTGATAGCCCCAGCTCCCGTTCATGGTAAGGCACAACTCCCAGTACCTGGCAGGAGGGTTGAATACCGGCACTCCCTGTTCCGGGGTAGAATAATCTCCATATCCCTGCAAGCGGGAATTAATGATCGTATTGGGGTTTTTATCCAGCAATATCTTTCGTATCCCGGGAGCTTCCCATTCCTCCGCACTGTGTTCCCAGTCACCGTCAAACCACCAAAGGTCCGGGTTAAATGTTTCCGACAGTTCTTCTATCTGTCCGAACATGTACTTTTTATAACGTTCCCAGCGCCTAGGCTCCTTCTTTATATCGTAGCGTTTTTCCTCACGTGTAAATTCATTATAATCCTTATGCGACCAGTTGGAAAGCGAGTAATACATCCCCACTTTTAACCCGTTGGCCCGCAATGCGTTTGTAAAGGGAGTAATAAGGTCGCGTTTTGCGGGAGTGTCTTTTACGGTAGTTGTTCCTCCCTGCTCACTGTCCCACAGGGCCACCCCGTCGTGATGACGCGAGGTAATGACGGCATACTGCGCTCCGCTCTCTTTGATAAGTTCCGCCCAATGTCCCGGATCGTAATTTTTAGCGGTAAATCCCTCCAGTTGCTTCATATAATCCCCGTGTTCTATCTTTCCGTTATAGAACGACCAGGATTCGTCTATACCTTTCACGGCATAGATTCCCCAGTGTACGAAGATACCCAGTTTGGCATCGGCAAACCACTCCATTTTTTGTTCGTCTACCGAATCCGATAGTTTTTCATTCCCCTGTCCGTAGAAAACCCCGGGTAACAGGCCTGAAAATAATAACAACAAGCACTTTCTCATGAAAAATAAAGTTTAGTGAGTAAAAACGTGTTCGATAACAAATATACGATTTTTATGGTATCCTACCCTTTTCTTTGATTAATGGAGAGATTTAATCAGCGGCTGTCGAAACACTTATCCCTATCCTGCTTTACCCCGTTACAAAATATCCCGGCACCTGTATATACCTGCTTTGGCCGGTTGGGCGATAAAAAATATGTTGAAAACGGCTTTATATAATTGTTAACAGCCAGCGGATAATAGGTATTGTTATAAAATTATCATAAATTAAAGGTCCGTTTTACAGATGTAAAAATTTAACGTCTATTTATTATGCGTGCATAATAAAATTTTGTATATTTGGTTTTCAGACCAATATACATGAAAGACAAAACCATAGATTATGCATTGAGGGCTACCTGGCAGGCCATTGCCAGGATGTATAATGAAGAAGCCGGTAAATATGAAACTACGATGGCTACGGGTTTCACCTTGTTGAGTATCGACCGGGACAAAGGCACGCCTTCCACTTCACTCGGACCTAAAATGGGAATGGAAGCAACCAGTTTATCCCGGATACTAAAAAATATGCAGGCCAAGGGGCTCATTGAAAGAAAACCCAATCCGGATGATGGCAGAAGCGTTCTGATATGTCTTACTGAACTCGGACGTGAAAAAAGAGAGCTTTCCAAAGCTGTGGTACTCCGGTTCAACGACGTGATAAAAGACAGTATTTCCGAAGAAAAACTTGAAATATTTTTTGAAGTTATAGATATTATCAACAATCTCATCGTGGAAAAGAAGATATACAAAACATAAGTACGATCGGTTTCCTTCATCCGCAATAAAATACATAATAACGACAAACCACAGAAAACAAAAAAATGAAACGACACATTAAGAAAGTAGCGGTAATCGGCTCCGGGATTATGGGAAGTGGCATTGCCTGCCATTTTGCCAATATCGGTGTAGAAGTACTGCTTCTCGATATCGTCCCCCGCGAACTTACCGAAAAAGAACAGCAAAAAGGACTGAGCCTGGAAGATAAAATCGTCCGCAACCGTATAGCTAACGACAATCTGGCTTCCGCATTAAAATCCAGCCCCTCTCCTATTTACCACAAAAATTTCGCAGACCGGATCACTACGGGAAACCTTGAAGATGATATAAAGAAAATTGCAGATGCAGACTGGATCATTGAGGTTGTTGTAGAAAGACTGGATATCAAGAAAAAGGTTTTCGAGCAGATTGAGCGGCACCGCACCCCGGGTACCCTTGTTACTTCCAATACATCGGGTATTCCTATTCATTTTATGAGTGAAGGCCGTAGTGAAGATTTCCAGAAGCACTTTTGCGGAACACACTTCTTTAATCCTGCACGTTACTTAAAACTATTCGAAATCATACCGGGACCGAAAACTTCCGGGGAAGTGCTGGATTTTCTGAATATATACGGAGACAAGTTTCTCGGAAAAACATCGGTAGTAGCCAAAGACACCCCTGCATTCATAGGAAACCGTATCGGTATTTTTGGTATTATGAGCCTGTTCCATCAGGTTAAGGACATGGGACTTACCGTAGAAGAAGTGGATAAACTTACGGGACCGGTGATCGGGCGTCCCAAATCCGCTACCTTCCGGACGGTAGATGTTGTAGGATTGGATACCCTTGTCCACGTAGCCAACGGCTTATATGAAAACTGTCCGGATGACGAAGCCCACGATCTTTTTAAACTTCCGGATTTCATCAATACTATGATGGAGAACAAATGGCTGGGAAGCAAAACCGGCCAGGGATTCTACAAGAAAATTAAAGGAGAGGACGGAAAAAGCGAAATTCTTTCCCTCGATCTGGACACACTGGAATACCGTCCCGGCAAAAAAGCTTCTTTCGGCACACTGGAACTCACCAAAACCATTGACCGGCCCATAGACCGTTTTAAAGTACTCGTAGAGGGCAAGGACAAGGCCGGTGAGTTTTACAGAAAGAACTTCTCTGCCTTGTTTGGCTATGTTTCTCATCGTATCCCCGAGATCACGGACGATCTTTATAAAATAGACGACGCTATGAAAGCCGGTTTCGGCTGGGAAAACGGTCCCTTTGAAATCTGGGATGCCATCGGCGTGAAAAAAGGCCTGGAGATAATGAAAGCCGAAGGGTACAAAGCTGCAGACTGGGTCGGAGAAATGCTGACCTCCGGTAACGAGTCTTTCTATACCGTAAAAGAGGGTAATACCTATTATTACGATATTCCCTCCAAATCCCAGGTGAAAGTCCCAGGACAGGATGCCTTTATTATTCTGAACAACATACGCGAAAGCAAAAAAATATGGAGCAACAGTGATGCCGTTATCGAAGACCTGGGCGACGGAATTCTGAACCTGGAATTCCAGTCCAAGATGAACACCATCGGCGGAGAGGTACTACAGGGGATCAATAAAGCCATAGACCTTGCGGAAAGGGAATATGCCGGACTGGTGATCGGTAACCAGGCGGTCAATTTCTCCGTAGGGGCCAATATAGGAATGATCTTTATGATGGCTGTGGAGCAGGAATATGACGAACTGAACATGGCTATTAAAATGTTCCAGGATACCATCATGCGTGTACGCTATTCCTCTGTTCCGGTGATTGTGGCGCCACATGGCATGACCCTGGGCGGCGGATGCGAAATGAGCATGCATGCCGATAAAGTGGTGGCCGCGGCAGAAACTTATATCGGTCTCGTGGAATTCGGTGTAGGGGTTATTCCCGGAGGAGGCGGTTCCAAGGAAATGACCCTGAGAGCGGCCGATACCTTCAAAAAAGATGATGTGGAACTTAATGCCCTGCGTGAATATTTCCTGACTATCGGTACTGCAAAAGTATCTACATCCGCATATGAAGCATATGACCTGGGTATCCTTCAAAAAGGAAAAGACATTATTGTGGTCAACAAGGACCGTCAGATAGCGGAAGCAAAGAAACATGCCTTATTACTGGCAGAAGCCGGATACACACAACCTGTCCGGAGAAAAGACATCAAAGTCCTAGGGAAACAGGCGCTGGGAGCGTTCCTGGTGGGTACCGATAGTATGTACGCAGGTAAATACATATCTGAACACGATAAGAAAATCGCAAATAAACTTGCCTATGTCATGGCTGGTGGTGACCTGTCCGAAGCCACAAACGTCAGTGAGCAGTACCTGCTGGATCTCGAAAGAGAAGCCTTCCTCTCACTCTGTACCGAACGAAAAACACTGGAACGGATACAACATATGCTTAAGACGGGGAAACCATTGAGAAATTAGATATAAGATTTGAGACTTGAGATATTAGATAATTGTTAACCGACTAAAAACTCTGAATATGCATCTGAACCCGTGCCAAAAGGCTATGAACATAACCGGGCAGGCTTATATTATTACATCGCGATTTCCTGTTAATCTCATTTCTGAAAAAGAAGTAACACCTCTTATAGAAGATTTGATCGAAGTACAAAAAATAAATTATACTTTGATAAAAAAGTTTTCAAAATAGCATTAAAGCAAAAGACTTGATACGTAACATCTAAGGTCTAAATTCTAAGATCTAAAATCTAAAAAAATGAAAAAAACAGCATATATAGTAAAAGCATACCGTACCGCGGTTGGTAAAGCTCCGCGGGGGACGTTCCGGTTCAAAAGGCCCGATGAACTCGCCGCGGAGACTATTCAGCACCTGATGAACGAACTGCCGGGGCTGGATAAAAACCGTATTGATGATGTTATGGTGGGAAATGCCATGCCCGAAGCTGAACAGGGATTGAATATGGGCAGGCTCATCTCCCTCATGGGGCTCGACATTGTCGATGTTCCCGGGGTAACGGTTAACAGGTACTGTGCATCCGGAATAGAAACCATAGGTATGGCAACAGCAAAAATACAGGCCGGAATGGCCGATTGTATTATAGCCGGAGGAGCCGAAAGTATGAGCTATATTCCTATGGGCGGATATAAACCCGTCCCCGACTATGCCGTGGCTAAAGCAGGGCATGAAGATTATTACTGGGGAATGGGACTGACCGCAGAGGCCGTAGCCGAAAAATACAAGGTTTCCCGTGAAGACCAGGACGAGTTTGCCTATAATTCACACCAGAAAGCATTAAAAGCACAGGCCGAAGGTAAATTCGACCGGCAGATCGTCCCTATAGAGATCGAACAGGTCTATGTAGATACTTCCGGAAAAAAAACCGAAAAATCCTATACCGTAAATAAAGACGAAGGTCCCCGCGCAGATACTTCCCCGGAAGCGCTGGCAAGGCTAAGGCCCGTATTCGCCAACGGGGGCAGTGTTACTGCTGGTAATTCCTCGCAAATGAGCGACGGTGCCGCCTTTGTTATGGTAATGAGTGAAGAAATGGTAAAGGAACTCAACCTGGAGCCCATAGCACGCCTGGTAAGCTATACCGCTGCCGGTGTGGAACCCAGAATAATGGGTATTGGCCCCGTGATAGCCATTCCGAAGGCATTGAAACAAGCCGGTATGCAATTAAAGGATATCGAACTGGTGGAACTCAATGAAGCTTTTGCTTCTCAATCCCTTGCCGTAATCCGCGAACTCGGCATGAACCCGGATATTGTGAATGTAAATGGAGGGGCCATAGCCCTGGGGCACCCGCTCGGATGTACAGGGGCCAAATTATCCGTACAACTGTTTGACGAAATGAAACGCCGCGGTAACAAGTACGGAATGGTTACCATGTGTGTAGGTACCGGTCAGGGAGCAGCAGGGATTTATGAATTGTTATAGCACAATAAAGGAATAAATATAAAGATAACGGTTATGGAAACACAAGCAGAAAAAGACAATATTCTTCGTGGTGGACAGTTCCTTGTCAAGGAAACCGCATGTGAAGATGTCTTTACTCCAGAAGATTTTTCGGAGGAGCAGAAGATGATGCGGGACACGGTAAAAGATTTTATAGACCGGGAAGTGTGGCCCAATAAAGAGCGGTTTGAGAAAAAAGATTATGCCTTCACCGAAGAGATTATGCGCAAAGCCGGTGAACTCGGTCTTCTCAGTGTAGCTGTACCGGAAGAACTTGGCGGTATGGGAATGGGGTTCGTATCCACGATGCTGGTATGCGATTATATTTCCGGTGCCACAGGCTCTCTGGCCACAGCCTTCGGGGCACATACGGGAATCGGCACCATGCCCATACTTCTCTACGGAACGGAAGAACAAAAGCAAAAGTACGTACCCAGACTAGCCACAGGAGAATGGTTTGGCTCCTATTGCCTTACCGAACCCGGTGCGGGAAGTGATGCCAACAGTGGCAAAACAAAAGCCGTCCTGAGTGAAGATGGCAAACACTATCTCATTTCCGGGCAGAAAATGTGGATATCCAATGCGGGGTTCTGCGATCTTATGATCGTATTTGCAAGGATTGAAGATGACAAGTATATTACCGGCTTTATCGTGGAGTACGACCCGGAAAACGGGATTACCCTCGGAGAAGAGGAACACAAACTCGGAATCCGGGCCTCCTCTACCCGCCAGGTATTTTTCAATGAGACTAAAGTCCCGGTGGAAAATATGCTTTCCGAACGCGGAAACGGTTTCAAAATAGCCATGAATGCCCTTAATATAGGCCGCATAAAGCTTGCTGCCGCCTGTTTGGATGCGCAGCGAAGGGTTATCACCAATTCTGTCAAATATGCCAATGAACGCGTTCAGTTTAAGACTCCTATAGCACAATTCGGGGCAATCAAGGCCAAACTTGCCGATATGGCCGCTACCATGTATGCAGGAGAATCTGCCTGCTACCGTGCAGCCAAAAATATTGAGGACAGGATCGCTATCAGAAAATCCGATGGCAACAGCCATCAGGAAGCCGAACTGAAAGGTGTGGAAGAATACGCTATAGAATGTTCTATTCTCAAAGTGGCCGTTTCCGAAGACATACAGCATTGTACGGACGAAGGTATTCAGATATTCGGTGGAATGGGCTTCTCCGAAGATACTCCCATGGAATCTGCCTGGAGAGATGCCCGTATTTCGCGTATCTATGAAGGTACCAACGAAATTAACCGTATGCTCGCTGTGGGCATGCTGGTAAAAAAAGCCATGAAAGGCCATGTTGACCTCTTGTCTCCGGCCAAAAGCGTGGCAGACGAACTCATGGGGATTCCCTCTTTCGACATCCCGGATTATTCCCCGTTGTTTTCCGAGGAAAAAGAAATGATCGGGAAGCTCAAGAAAGTATTTTTAATGGTCGCCGGGGCTGCCGTACAAAAATACGGGCCGGCCCTGGAAGAACACCAGCAATTGCTTATGGCCGCCGCCGATATCCTGATCGAGATCTATATGGCCGAATCCGTAATTCTAAGAACAGAAAAACTGGCTAAAAAGAACGGAGAGGAAAAATCCGGAGCGGAGATCGCCATGGCCCGGTTATACCTTTACAAAGCCGTGGATATTATCACCGAAAAAGGAAAAGAAGGCATTGTATCCTTTGCGGAAGGCGACGAACAGCGAATGATGCTCATGGGGCTCAAACGTTTTACAAAATATACGAACTTACCCAATGTAATAGCCCTGCGCGAAAAAATAGCAGACAAGATCATTGCGGAAAACGAATATTGCTTCTAATTCCCGGTAACAAAAACTGCCGGGGAGGTTTTGGTTGGTTAAAAACGTCTTGCTCTGCAGGGCGTTTTTGTTTTCCGTATACCTGGTCTTCCGCCTTTTTTTCCTGTCTCCCGCAATCAGAACAAGTATATTCTCAACCTGCCAGCATTTCCACTAACTTCGGTGCGGATATCCCCCCGTGAGATTCGTTGTATACGGCTTTTCCGTCCCTGATAAGTATGAGCTGGGGACTTTCGTGCATCACGCCAAAACGGGTAGCTATTGCGTCAGATACATTCCTGTATTCCAACAGGTCCAGGTAGTAAAATTTGGCATTTACTTTTTCCGCAGGCATTTCACTTTCGAAATTCCTGTAGGCCATCCTGCTGATTCCGCAGCGGGTGCTGTGTTTAAATATAACGATCGGGACCATATTGCTCTCCTTCTCTATTACTTCCAGTTGCGCGATATCCGTAAGCGGTTCCCACTCCCATGTTTTCTGCTTCTCATGATCACCGGCCCCCGGACCCGGAGCCTTCTTACCAAAAATCGTATCAAAAAATCCCATAACTTTATATCTGATAAAATTTGCATTAGAAAATACAAAGGTAAATGATCCCGGTCATTTATCATTAAGACAATTACCGGTATATTTCGCTCCATATAAACGCCATATTGTCTGCTTTCTTTAAAGAATTTACTGACATATTGTCCATGATGCAGCAATGGAATAAGAATTGACGCTACGGGTTGAAGATCTATTAATAACAAAACAGCACAAATGAACCTTAATAATTTTACGATAAAATCACAGGAGGCCATCCAGCAGGCACAACAGATTGCCCAGGGATACGGCCATCAGCAAATTGAAAATGAACATTTGTTCAAGGCTATTTTTGAAGTGGATGAAAATGTACTCCCCTTTCTGCTTAAAAAATTGCAGGTTAATGTCCCCTTATTAAAACAGATACTGGATAAGACCCTGGACAGCTTTTCTAAGGTGGAAGGCGGACAACTTATGTTTTCGAGGGAAGCGGGTACTGCTTTGAACGAGGCCAGTGTCATTGCCAAAAAAATGAACGACGAATACGTCTCCGTAGAACACCTGATACTCGCGATCTTTAAATCCAAAAGTAAGATCGCACAAATATTAAAAGACCAGGGAGTTACCGAAAAAGGACTTCAAACCGCTATAGACGAATTGCGTAAAGGTGAAAGGGTAACTTCTTCCGGGGCGGAAGAAACTTACAATGCTTTGAATAAGTACGCCAAAAACCTCAATCAGCTTGCCAATGACGGTAAACTGGACCCTGTTATAGGCCGTGACGAAGAAATCCGGAGGGTGCTGCAGATACTCTCGCGTAGGACAAAGAACAACCCCATGCTCGTAGGAGAACCGGGGGTCGGTAAAACAGCCATTGCCGAAGGTATCGCCCACAGGATCATACAGGGAGATATCCCGGAAAACCTGAAGGACAAGGAAATCTACTCTCTGGATATGGGCGCCCTTATTGCAGGTGCAAAGTACAAAGGAGAATTCGAGGAGCGACTGAAATCCGTTATTAAGGAAGTCACTGCATCGGATGGCAATATTGTAATGTTCATAGACGAAATACATACCCTGGTCGGTGCCGGTGGCGGCGAAGGGGCCATGGATGCGGCAAACATACTGAAGCCCGCCCTTGCCCGCGGGGAACTCAGGGCCATAGGGGCCACTACCCTCGATGAGTACCAAAAATATTTCGAAAAGGATAAGGCACTGGAAAGACGTTTCCAGAAAGTAATGGTGGACGAGCCGGATACGGAAAGTGCCATCTCCATACTTCGCGGTATTAAAGAGAAATACGAAACCCACCACAAAGTGAGGATCAAGGACGAGGCCATAATTGCTGCGGTGGAATTGTCCCAGCGCTATATCACCAACAGGTTCCTCCCCGACAAGGCGATTGACCTGATGGATGAGGCCGCTTCCAAACTGCGTATGGAGATAAATTCCAAACCCGAAGAACTCGATGTGCTCGACAGAAGGATCATGCAGCTCGAAATAGAGATCGAAGCCATAAAACGCGAAAATGACGAGGACAAACTGAAGTCTCTCAATGCCGATCTCGCTAACATCAAGGAAGACAGAAATGATATCTATGCGAAATGGCAAAGTGAAAAAGAGGTTGTAGACAACATACAGAACACCAAAGAAGATATAGAGAATTTTAAACTCGAAGCGGAACGCGCGGAACGTGAAGGTGATTACGGAAAGGTAGCGGAAATACGTTACGGGAAGATCAAGGAGGCTCAGGAAAAACTGGATAAACTCCAGGAACAGTTAAACCGGCAGCAGTCCGAAGGAAGCTCGCTTATAAAAGAAGAAGTGACCAATGAGGATATTGCTGAAGTAGTAGCTAAATGGACAGGAATCCCCGTGACCAAAATGCTGCAGAGCGATAGGGAAAAATTGCTCCGGTTGGAGGAAGAACTCCATAAAAGAGTGGTTGGACAGGAAGAGGCCATACAGGCCGTATCCGATGCCATACGCCGAAGCCGTGCAGGACTACAGGACGAAAAACGACCTATAGGGTCTTTCCTTTTCCTCGGAACAACAGGTGTTGGTAAAACGGAGCTGGCAAAGGCCCTTGCCGATTACCTGTTCGATGACGAATCTGCCATTACCCGTCTCGACATGAGCGAATACCAGGAACGCCACGCCGTAAGCAGGCTGGTAGGAGCGCCTCCGGGATATGTGGGATATGATGAAGGCGGACAGCTCACGGAAGCCGTAAGACGCAAGCCCTATTCCGTAGTCTTGCTTGATGAGATCGAAAAAGCGCATCCGGATACGTTCAACATACTGCTACAGGTACTGGACGAAGGTCGTCTTACCGATAACAAAGGACGACTGGCAGATTTTAAGAATACGATCATCATCATGACCAGCAATCTCGGCAGCCATATTATCCAGGAAAAGTTCGAAGCGGTCAAAGACCTCTTAAGTGCTACCGAAGCGGCAAAAGCAGAAGTGCTCGGATTGCTCAGACAAACAGTACGACCCGAATTTCTCAACCGTATCGACGACATTATCATGTTCACCCCGCTTACGGAGGGCAATATCAGGGAAGTTGTGAAGTTACAGCTTAAAAATGTCACCAGAATGATCGCGAAGCAGCACATTGTACTCGACGCGACAGAAGAGGCCATTTCATATCTCGCCAGGAAAGGATATGATCCCCAGTTTGGTGCCCGGCCCGTAAAACGGATCATACAGAAGGAAGTGCTCAACGAGCTTTCCAAAGAAATCCTCAGTGGCAGGGTATCTACCGACAGTATTATCCTCCTTGACGAATTTGACGACAAACTCGTTTTCCGGAATCAGGCAGATGCTGTTGAAGGATAAAAAAGAGAAAAATATATTTATAAACAAAAAATAGCGGGAAAAATCCCGCTATTTTTTGTCTTATCCGGTATACATTACCGTTTGATATGCTTTTATTGCATGGTATCCAGTTTGGATTTCAGCTCCTTGTACTTGGCATCTTCTCCTATAGACCCGTAAATGTTCATGAGGGTTTTTGTGGCTTCTACACTATTAGGATTCAGTTCCAGTATCTTTTCCAGGTAAGGGACAGCTTCTTTGTAAAGTCCTTCTCTTTTTGCCTTTAGTTCGTCATAACGCTTGTTATCTGCTTTGGAAGTTCCCAGGCTATTCATTTCATCCACTATGGCAACTTCTTCTCCCAGTATCAGCGAAGCCATATTCATATAACTTGCTTCGTATTTCGGATCAAGTTCAATGGCCTTTTCATAATATTTCCTGGCTTGTTCCTTATCGCCCTGCTCTCCCGTAATAACACCGAGGTTATAGTACAGCATTGCATTGTTGGGATCTTTTTGGATGGCCTGCTCCATAACTTCCTTAAACTTGTCTTTTTGTCCGAGCTTAATATAAAGGTTAGCTTCGGTCATAAGAAGGTTTACGTCTTCAGGATCTACTTTCCTTGCTTCCTTCACCGCTTCTATCGCTTTTTCATTATCTCCCTTTTGAGAATAGATCAATGCAATATTTTTAACGATCTCGGGAAACCTGGATTCCGTTTTCTCGTCTTCGGGTTTTTCATGCGTCCCCGCTTTTACCATAAGGTCCCTTTGATCTTTGGGAAGTTCTTCCTTCTCTCCGGTTTCCTTGTTAGTAGCATAATATTTTACCGCTTCTCCGGTGTACCCGAGTTCCTTAAGTTCCTCGTAATATTTCAATGCCGTGTCATAATCTTCTCCGTTTACGGCACTCGAAGCTGCATAATACAGGTAATCCTGATTAGTGGTATCCAGCTGATATGCCATATACAATTTTTTGGCGGCCTCTGCATAATCCTGGTTTTGATTATCTTCTACTGCAGAATTCACCAGATCGGCAGAAATGGATTGAATCAGTTGGGAAGCTTCCCCGGTATATTTTTCACTACCGCTCTCTTTTTCCACGGCTATGAGCTCTTTAAAGGACTCTACTGCCTTTTGGTAAGAAGCATCTGCATTTCCCCCGCTTTTTGCCTCTTCGTAGTTTAGTTTACCATCCAGAAAATAATACTGGGCCTTGTATTTATCGTCGGCAGAGGAAATCGAGGACTCGACACTCTCCAACGCACTTTTGGCTTCCGCTATGCTTCCTTTTTTCAACGCTTTCTCCGCATCTCTCAATTCTTTCTTCTGAGCTATGGATAAAGAAGAAATTAACAATGCAGAAAAAATAAAAATCTTTTTCTTCATGAGTCTTGAATTAAAATAGTTTCTTTTTTAATTATATCCGTTAAAACGGTTCAAGATTAGGTTTTATTTTTTTTAATTTCAATAAACTTAAGATAATATTTTAACAAAACTAATCATTTGTTTCCACATCATCTATTTCGGTACCTTCAAATTCTTCACCATCGGCTTCCTCTTCACGCATTACTTTTGCAACGGCAGCAATAGAATCATTTCCTTTGATGTTGATAAGCCTTACTCCTTGCGTTGCCCGCCCCATAACACGTAAATCACTTACTTTTAAACGTATGGCAATACCGGATTTATTAATGATCATCAGGTCATCCGTATCGGATACACTTTTTATCGCCACTAATTTACCGGTTTTTTCTGTAATGGAAATAGTTTTCACACCTTTTCCACCTCGATTTGTGATTCTGTATATCGGACTGCCATCTTCCGGATCATCGATAAAAGTCCGTTTACCATAACCGTTTTCGGATACGACCAGTACACTTTCTTCCTGTGAATTATTGATTGTTATCATCCCTACCACTTCGTCTGAAGCATCCGCAAGAGTAATACCACGTACACCGGAAGCATTTCTTCCCATAGGCCGGGTCTTCTCTTCTTCAAAACGCACTGCCTTACCGGACCTTACCGCAAGCATCACCTGGCTGTTCCCGGTAGTAAGTCTTGCTTCCAACAATTCGTCATCTTCACGTATGGTAATGGCATTAATACCATTCTGTCGCGGTCGTGAATATTGCTCCAAAGAAGTTTTCTTAACGATCCCTTTTTTGGTAGCCATTATCACATAATGATTATTGATGTATTCTGTGTCCTTCAGGTCCTGTGTACAGATAAATGCTTTTACCTTATCTTCCTGTTCTATATTGATAAGGTTCTGGATAGCCCTTCCTTTGGAAGTTCGCGTACCCTCGGGAATTTCATAGACCCGGAGCCAGAAACATTTACCCTTTTGGGTAAAGAACAGCATATACTGGTGATTTGTCCCTACAAACAGATGTTCCAGAAAATCCTCGTTCCTTGTAGTAGATGCTTTTTGGCCTACACCTCCCCTGTTCTGTGTTTTGTATTCGGACAGCGAGGTTCTTTTAATGTAACCGGCATGCGAGATGGTAATTACCACCTGCTCGTCCGGGATCATATCTTCAATACTTAGATCCCCTCCGGCATACTCTATGGTAGATCTTCTGGGATCTCCGTACTTATCCTTGATTTCGTGGAGTTCTTCTTTGATAATCTCCATTCTTCGTTCCTTACGTGCCAGAATATCCTTCAGTTCTTCTATAAGTTTTATGATCTCTTCGTATTCCGTACGCAGCTTGTCTTGCTCCAGTCCGGTGAGCTGTCGTAGTCTCATTTCTACGATTGCCCTGGCCTGTACCTCGGAAAGAGAGAAACGTTCCATCAGTTTCTCACGGGCCTCTTCACCATTGCTGGATGCCCGGATAAGGGCAATTACTTCATCTATATTGTCGGAAGCTATGATAAGTCCCTCCAGGATATGTGCTCTCTCTTCTGCTTTTTTAAGCTCGTATTCCGTTCTGCGCACCACAACTTCGTGACGATGTTCCACGAAATGGTGAATCATATCCTTGAGGTTGAGCAGTTGCGGTCGCCCGGCAACAAGTGCAATATTATTAACACTGAAAGAAGACTGCAGCGCAGTGTATTTGTATAACGTATTCAGAACAATGTTTGGTATCGCATCTCTTTTCAATACATAAACGATACGCATCCCTTTCCGGTCCGATTCATCCCGGATATTGGCAATACCTTCCAGTTTCTTATCGTTAACAAGCTCTGCGGTTTTCTTGATCATCTCCGCCTTGTTTACCTGGTAAGGAATCTCTGTAACCACGATACACTCACGGCCCTGTACTTCCTCTATTGTGGCTCTGGCACGGATAACTACCCGTCCCTTCCCGGTTTTGAATGCTTCCCTTACCCCGTCATAACCGTAGATAATGCCCCCGGTCGGAAAATCCGGGGCTTTGATGTGCTGTATCAGCTCATCGATTTCAATATCGTTGTTGTCGATATAAGCTATGGTTCCGTCTATGACCTCTGCCAGGTTGTGGGGAGGCATATTGGTTGCCATACCCACCGCAATACCGGAAGCTCCGTTTACAAGAAGGTTTGGTACCCGGGTAGGCAATACCGTCGGTTCCTGTAGAGTATCGTCAAAATTCAGGGAATGATCTACTGTCTCTTTGTCTATATCTGCCAACATGTCTTCCGAGATCTTCCTCATCCTTGCCTCGGTATAACGCATTGCAGCAGGCGGGTCACCATCAACGGAACCGAAGTTCCCCTGTCCGTCCACCATCATATAACGAAGGCTCCATTCCTGAGCCATCCTTACCATAGTATCGTAAACCGAACTGTCCCCGTGCGGGTGGTACTTACCCAAAACCTCTCCTACTATTCTAGCCGACTTCTTATACGACCGGTTACTCAATACGCCCAGTTCATACATTCCGAACAGGACCCTTCTGTGTACCGGCTTTAATCCGTCCCTCACATCCGGAAGGGCACGTGACACAATGACCGACATCGAATAATCGATGTAAGCCGACTTCATCTCATCTTCAATATTAATAGGTATCAGCTTTTCTCCTTCTGCCATATTAAAAAAATTAATTATACAGGTTTAATTTCAAATCGAGCCAATATACGGATTTTATCCACTTCCCCTGAGCAAAACCCTTTCCTTTTTTAAGTATTTTATTAACAGCAACAACACAACAGGGATAGCATTTTTTTCCTGTTGATAACCAGTATATTTGCACTTTCACGGTATTTCCGGGCAAATGAGTAAAACCGTGTGCATACCGGTTTTAATGGAGCATTACAACATCTCTGCAAAGTCCTGCAAAGGTGTTTTTCATCACGGGAGGTAAAGAAAACGAAAGGGTACGCACACAAGGGCCCACCAACCCCTGCACCGGTATCCCGGAAACCGTTAATAAAATGCACGTTAAAAATTTTTGTTTTTCATAGATTTTTCGTCTATTAGCAGTACGTTCCACCTCAAAGGGTATGGTTTTTGTAATATCGTTGTAGATTTTTATTATTTTTAAACCTGTTCCCCGTAACCATACCTTTTATTGATGCCGGGGATATTCGAAAGGAGACAAAATTATGGATGACAATTTTTCACCGAGAGTAAAAGATGTTATTGCTTATAGCAAGGAAGAGGCACTTCGTCTCGGACATGATTTTATAGGCACGGAACACCTTATGCTTGGACTACTGCGCGACGGTAGTGGCAAAGCAATCAACATACTTAATGCAATGGATGTGGACCTGGATGTGCTGCGGAGAAAAGTGGAAATACTGAGTCCGGCTAATTCAAGCTCTGCTTTTGTTGCCAACGACAAAAAGAATTTACATCTTACCAGACAAGCGGAACGCGCTTTAAAGACAACATTCCTGGAAGCCAAACTCTTTCAGAGTTCTTCCATAAACACAGCGCACCTTTTGCTCTGTATACTAAGAAATGAAAACGACCCTACCACTAAATTACTGAACAAGCTTAAAGTAGATTACGATGGGGTCAAAGAACAATTTAAGTTTATGAGTGCAAGCGAAGACGAATACATAGACCTGCCTTCCGCCGAATCTTTTTCGGATGAACCGGGAGCTGCGGATGAACCTTCAAGGGACAACCCTTTCAACAATCCTTCCGGGGGCAAATCCACCAAAAAATCCAAGACCCCGGTCCTGGACAATTTCGGGCGTGATTTGACACAACTGGCCGAAGAAGGCAAACTGGACCCCGTAGTAGGAAGAGAAAAGGAAATAGAAAGGGTATCGCAGATACTCAGCAGGAGAAAGAAAAACAACCCGCTGCTGGTCGGGGAACCCGGTGTTGGTAAAAGTGCCATTGCCGAGGGTCTGGCCCTGAGGATTGTTAAGAAGAAAGTTTCCAGGATACTGTACAATAAACGTGTGGTTACCCTGGACCTGGCCTCGCTCGTGGCCGGAACCAAATACCGCGGACAGTTCGAAGAAAGGATGAAAGCCGTGATGAACGAGCTGGAAAAGAATGATGACATCATTCTCTTTATCGACGAGATCCACACTATAGTGGGTGCCGGCGGTGCCACGGGAAGTCTGGATGCATCCAACATGTTCAAACCGGCCCTTGCCAGGGGTGAAATTCAATGTGTAGGAGCTACCACCCTGGATGAATACCGGCAGTATATCGAAAAAGACGGGGCCCTGGAACGACGTTTCCAGAAGGTTATCGTAGAACCTACTTCGGTAGAGGAAACCATAGAGATCCTGCACAATATTAAAGAAAAATACGAAGAGCACCACAATGTGAACTACACGGAAGAAGCCATAGAGGCCTGTGTAAAACTCACAAACAGATATATGACGGACCGTTACCTCCCGGACAAAGCTATAGATGCACTGGACGAGGCAGGGTCCAGGGTACATATCACCAATATGCAGGTACCCAAACAGATCCTGGAACTCGAAAAACAGCTCGAAGATGTACGGGTCCTCAAAAATTCGGTCGTAAAAAAACAGAAATACGAGGAAGCGGCCAAGTTACGTGACGATGAAAAACGCCTGGAAAAAGACCTTGCTACTGCCCAGGAAAAATGGGAGGAAGAAAGCAAACTTCACAGGGAAACCGTTACCGAAGACAATGTTGCTGACGTAGTGTCCATGATGAGCGGTGTACCTGTAAACCGCATAGCCCAGGCAGAAAGCAGCAAACTGGCAAAACTTCCGGAACTTATCAAAGGTAAGGTTATCGGGCAGGATGAAGCCGTCGGTAAAGTGGTTAAGGCCATCCAGAGAAACCGGGCGGGGCTTAAGGACCCCAATAAACCGATAGGATCGTTTATTTTCCTCGGTCAGACCGGTGTGGGAAAAACGCAGCTGGCCAAAGTACTCGCAAAAGAACTGTTTGATTCCGAAGATTCTCTGGTACGTATCGATATGAGTGAATATATGGAGAAATTCGCCATATCCAGACTGATCGGAGCACCTCCCGGATACGTGGGGTATGAAGAAGGCGGACAACTTACGGAAAAAGTACGCAGAAAACCATACGCAGTTATTCTTCTCGACGAGGTGGAAAAAGCGCATCCGGATGTATTTAACATGCTGCTCCAGGTATTGGATGACGGGTATCTGACCGATAGTCTCGGAAGAAAAGTGGATTTCAGGAATACCATTATAATAATGACCTCCAATATCGGGGCCCGCCAGATCAAAGATTTTGGTCAGGGCGTTGGTTTTGGTACGGCGGCAAAAAAGGCCCAGGCAGATGACTATCAGAAAAGTGTTATTGAAAATGCCCTCAAAAAAGCTTTTGCCCCGGAATTCCTGAACCGTATTGACGATGTGGTTGTCTTTAATCCTCTCGAAAGAGAAGATATCCACAAGATCATCGATATCGAACTCGAAAGGCTTTACGTTCGCATCAAAGACATCGGCTATAATCTTAAGCTAAGTGATGCGGCCAAGGATTATATCGCGGAAAAAGGATTTGACAAACAATATGGTGCGCGTCCGCTCAAAAGGGCTATTCAGAAATATATAGAGGATACCCTTGCGGAGGAGATCATCACTTCCAAACTTGCAGAAGGTGACAGCATCTTTATGGACCTCGACAAGGAGAAGGATGAACTTACCGTAGCCATCAGAAAAGCGGAAGAACCTACCAACAGTTAATATTCGTATAACTGCCATTAACTACAGAGCCGTACTTTGACATTTTCGTTTAAAGTACGGCTTTCTTTTTTACAGGAATCCTGTCGCAAAAGGGACCATGCGTCATCCCGCAAAAAGATAACAATAGATTTACAACTTTTTCTTTTAAAATTTTGATATATTGTAGTTTATTTGCCGCGGCAAAAAAGCAACCTTATTACATAAAAACATACCATGACAGAAAATAAAACCATCGTTGGAAGTGAAGAGTGGGTTGCCCTCCCCCAACTCCAGATTCCCGCAATAAAAGTACGTGTAGACAGCGGGGCAAAAACTTCTGCCCTTCATGCGGTAAACATTAACCCGTTTCAGCGAAATAATGAAACATGGGTAACCTTCGATGTTTTTCCCATTCAGAATAACGGCAAAAAACTTATCCACTGCGAAGCACTTGCTATCGACAAAAGAGTTGTAAAAAGTTCTACCGGAAACCGGGAAAACCGGTATGTAATCCGGACTGCCCTGCACATTAACGGTTCCTCATGGGATATTGAACTCACACTTACGAACAGGGACAGCATGGGATACCGTATGCTGCTTGGCAGGGAAGCCATGATGGGCCGCATGCTCGTCGATCCTGAAAGCAGCTTTTTACTTGGTGAAATGTCCGACGAAGATGTGGAGAGTAAATACAAACTTAAAGTGGAAAGCCGTCACGGACTGAAAATAGGAGTCCTTGCAAGCAATCCGGACCTTTACAGTAACCGCAGGATTATCGAGGCGGGAGAACGAAGAGGCCACGATGTACGTTTTTTCAACATCCGTCAGTGCTATATGAAACTGGATGCCAAAACCCCCGAGATACATTACAGGGGGGGAAAAATCCTCAATGACCTGGATGCCGTAATCCCCCGTATCCGTCCGGCCATGACGTTCTACGGCTGCGCTCTCACCAGGCAGTTCGAATCCCTTAAAATATTTTGCCTGAACAGTGCCGCTGCCATAAGCCAGTCCAGGGACAAATTGTTTTCCCTGCAATTACTGCTTAACAACGGTATTGACATCCCCACCACGGGATTTGCCAATTCTCCGCTGGACACTAACGACCTTATTAAAATGGTTGGAGGTTCCCCTCTTATCATTAAACTGCTGGAAGGCACCCAGGGCAAAGGGGTCGTCCTCGCAGAAACCAAAAAGGCCGCAGAAAGTGTAATCAATGCCTTCAAGAGTCTTAATGCGAATATCCTGGTACAGGAATTCATCAAAGAAGCTAACGGTAAGGACATCCGCTGTTTTGTTATAGACGGCAAAGTTGTTGCCGCCATGCAAAGGGAAGCTCCTCCCGGAGAATTCCGTGCCAATATGCACCTGGGAGGTACGGCTTCATTGATAAAGGTAACCGCAGAAGAAAAAAGAATTGCAGTAAAAGCGGCAAAAGCCATGGGACTTCAGGTTGCCGGGGTGGATATCATCCGTTCTTCCAAAGGACCGTTGCTCCTGGAAGTAAATTCTTCTCCGGGCCTCGAAGGCATCGAAACCGCTACAGAAAAAGATATTGCTTCCCTGATGATCCGGGCTATCGAAAAATACCTGAAATACAATCCGAGGGAATACGAGCAATCGTAAATATCCGAAAGAGGTTGTTTTTCTGACAAACCACCTCTTTCCTCCCCCCTTTCTCCACACCTATAGCATTTTGAGGGTGTTACATCCCCCTTTCTTTTAGGGTGAAAAGCTTTTTCTTCGGAAATATATGCCTTTCGTCTAGTTTTTTTCCGTTTCCTTCACAGCTAATTTATTTTCGTACCGTCCTTTCAAAACAACCTGATACTTTTTTGATATACCTTTTTAACCGGGAAACAGCCCGTTCATTATGCCAAAAAGAGTAAAACTGGACTTTGGATATCTCGAATTTTACGAGAACTTCGTCATTGCGGAAATAAATGAAGGGATACATCTTGTATCCGAGCAAAATAATATACTGCTTTCTCTCTGTCTCAAGAATTTCAGGAACAAACCCTTCGGGTTTATTTCCAACAGGATATACTCTTATTCCATTGATCCCTTTATCTATCTTGAAGCAGAAAAAATAGAGAATTTTGTAGCCATTGCAATTGTGGTCACTACGTCCGCTCAAAGGCTCAGTTCCAGGATCGAAGAATTATTTTGCAAGAAGCCCTTTCAGTACTTCTATAACCTGGAAACTGCCAAAAGCTGGATACGCGACCGCGTAAATGCTTCCGGGGTCACTCTCGATTAAACGGGAAAACCAAAAAATGATGACATAGCCACAACCGGCCTGTATCGCCTTCAGGCATTCTACTTACACTTTCAGACTTTTATTATAGTAACCTGCTCCGCCTAATCCGTCAACATTTCTTCTCCTATACCGTAATCTTTTAAAAAGGCTATGGCGTTTGCTATATCATCATGCAATATCCTGTCCTGACTGATAAACGGCACCTTTTCCCGGAAACTTTTCAGGAATTCCTCCAGGAACGGTGATGTTTTCACAGGCTCACGAAACACCAGGGCCTGTGATGCGTTGAGCAACTCAATAGCGAGGATACGCTCTACATTATCCATTAACCTAAGGCATTTGGTAGCCGCATTAGCCCCCATACTTACGTGGTCTTCCTGTCCGTTGGAAGAAACAATACTGTCTATACTCGCCGGTGTAGCAAGCTGTTTATTCTGACTTACAATACTCGCAGCCGTGTATTGCGGTATCATTAGCCCCGAATTAAGTCCCGGGTCGTTTATCAGAAAAGCCGGTAATCCCCTGAGCCCCGAAACCAGTTGATACGTTCTCCGTTCCGAAATATTTCCCAGTTCCGCCATGGCTATGGCCAGATAATCCAGGGCAAGTGCGAGCGTCTGTCCGTGAAAATTCCCTCCCGATAATATTTTATCTTCATCGAGGAATATATTGGGATTGTCCGTAACCGAATTGATCTCTGTTTTAAAAGTTTTCCGGACAAAGTTCAACGTATCTTTTGTAGCCCCGTGCACCTGTGGCATGCAACGGAACGAATACGGGTCCTGCACATGTTTCTTTTTCCGGGCGATAAGTTCACTCCCCCTGAGAAAACCGGAGATCCTTTCGGCCGTCTTCACCTGTCCGCGATGGGGCCTTATAAGATGAATAGAAGCATCAAAAGGCTCTATCCTTCCGTCATAAGCCTCCAGCGAAATACTCCCTATGAGATCGGCCAGGTAAGATAGTTTATAAGAACGTATCACCAGTGAGATCCCGTACGCACTCATAAACTGTGTTCCGTTTAACAAGGCGAGACCTTCCTTAGACTGTAATTCTACGGGAGACCAGTTCATAATTCCCATTATTTCATCGGCAGTCACGACCTTTCCCCGGTAGTATACTTCTCCTTTCCCTATCAGGGGCAATGCCAGATGTGCCAGAGGAGCCAGGTCTCCCGAAGCTCCGAGCGATCCCTGAGTGTACACCACGGGAATAATATCATTGTTGTAAAAATCAATCAGTCTTTGCGCTGTGGACAACTGAACCCCACTATAGCCATAGGAAAGGGACTGTACTTTGAGAAGCAACATCAGTTTTACAATATCCACGGGCACTTTTTCCCCGGTCCCGCAAGCATGGGACATGACCAGGTTTTCCTGTAACCTGTTCAGGTGTTCCCCGGAAATCTTAATATTGTACAACGATCCGAACCCCGTATTAATACCGTAAATGGGTTCTTTTTGGTTTTTCAGTTTTTCATCCAGATACGCCCTGCACTTTTTTATATTAAGCTTGGCTTCTTCAGAAAGTGCTATCTTTTTGTTATTGCGGACAATATCCAGTATCTGCTCCAAATTCAGTATGTCCGTGCATATATAATGTGTATCCTTCATTCCGGTAGAGGTTCAAAAATCGGTCAAAATTCCACATTCAAACCAAAAAATCCAAGTTTTTATTGCTAATTATTTATTATGGAAAGCAAAAACTGAAAAATTGTGATTTTATCTGTCCTTTTCTTATCCTGCTTCCTGTCCGGCCTCCTGATGCTCCGGGCGGGCAAAAAGATCAAGGAAAGCATCCCCCGTATAATCTATAATACCACCTGCCGTAAGTGCTTCGTAACCTGTATTGGAAACAGCAATATCCCCGGCCTTCCCGTGAAGATAAACCCCGAATACAGCTGCATTGACAGGAGTGTATCCCTGGCTTATAAGCCCCGTTATCATTCCGGTCAAAACATCTCCGCTCCCTCCGGTGGCCATCCCTGGATTACCGGTACTGTTCACATATAACTTTTCATTATATATTACAATAGTATGTGCGCCTTTCACAACCAGGACCAGGTCGTGTTCTTTCGCAAAAGCCTTTCCCTTCTCGAGTTTTTCCATATCATCCTTCCATGTCCCTATCAGCCGTTCCAGTTCCTTCGGATGCGGGGTTAATACCGATTTTGCAGGTACCCGTTGCACTAACTCCGGATTTTCAGATAATATATTGAGGGCATCGGCATCGATTACGAGAGGTGTACTGTTTTTCTGAAGAAAAGCCTTAAAGGCGTCCACCGTGGCCCGGTGTTTTCCCAGCCCGATCCCTATGCCTATCACCTTAGGCTCCAGATCAAATGCTATAGTGGAAATATGTTCCTCATTGGCATCGGTCAGCACCATAGCTTCCGGTAAAGCGGTCTGAAGTATCGAATATCCGCAACGGGGCATATACGTGGTTACCAGCCCGGCCCCGGAGGTTAAACAAGCCTTTGCAGAAAGGTAAACAGCACCTATTTTACCATAACTTCCTCCTATAAACAAGGCGTGCCCATAGGTACCTTTATGGGAGAATTTCTTTCGGGGAATATAGAGGGACAAGGCTTCGCTCTTCTCTATAAAGACAGCCTCAGGCTGAATATTCCGCAGGTATTCCTTGTCCAGATCAATGTCCAGGATCTCCCAGGAAGAAGTATAAATCCCCGTACCGGGAAGAAAAAACACCAGCTTCGGAGACTGGAACGCAAGAGTATGTGCAGCCTGAATAACCGGAGAACCTTTTTCCGGTACCGTATTCATAAACAATCCGGATGGCATATCTACGGAAAGCACAAAAGCCCCGGTCGCATTGATATGTTCCATCAGTTTCCCCACCCATCCGGACGGGGCCCGGTTAAGCCCCACCCCGAAAATGGCATCTACGATAATATCCTCTCGTTTGATGTCCGGCAGTTCCTCCCCCTTGTCCCCGTTAAAATGTTCGGGCCAGTGTTTCATGTTTTTTATCCTGTCGAGGTTGAGCAGAAAGTCCGGGGATCTCTTTTCACTGAAATCAACAATATACACTTTGACATTATATTCGCTCTCCATCAGGAGGCGGGCAATAACAAGACCATCACCACCATTGTTCCCTACACCGCAAAAAACATGAATACGGACCGCATTCCCCTGTAACCTGCCGTGCAGCCATTCAAAAACACGTGCTCCTGCCCTTTCCATCAATTCATCACTGCTTATATTCTGGTTCAATATTGTTAATCTGTCAGCTTCACGTATTTGTTCGAGGGAAAAAATGTTCATTGTATTAAGTTTTTATTTTTTCTTTAAGAATTTCGCAAAAGTTGAAAAAATGTTTGCTCCTTTTGACAAATGTACTACATTTGAACTGTCAATACTTCAATAAATGTCAGAAGCTTTTAATATATCACCCGCTACTTTTAAAGGATGTACCTCTACATCCGGGATGATTTCTTTTGGCATTATTACTACCGGTATTATTACCCCATTTGGGGTATAATTTCTTTCATATAATCCACATCTGTCTTGTTTGAACCAAACATTCAAACACATAATTTTTATAATCAACTCAAGATTTTTCACACATGAAGGTTTTAAAATTCGGAGGTTCGTCCGTTGCCAATGCTGAACGCATAAAATTGGTAAAAAAAATTGTAGAAAGCAACGCCAAAGATGATAAACAGATCATTGTGGTATCTGCTTTCAGTGGTGTAACCGATCTTTTGCTGGAAGCTGCCGAACAGGCCGCTCTGCGAAACGAAGGCTACACACAGATCATGGAGGAAATAGAAAAGCGGCACCTGGATACTGCCCGGGAACTACTCCCCGTTTCTTCTCAAAGCAAAATTCTCAGTGCCGTTAAAAGAGAGCTTAACACACTGGAAACCCTGCTGGAAGGCGCTTTTTTAATTGGTGAAACCACCTCGAAGCTGCTGGACAGAATACTGGGATACGGCGAACTCCTCTCCTCTTATATCATAGGTGAATTCTTTGTTTCGGAAGGTTTGGACGCTATCCATAAAGACAGCCGGACCCTCATCAAAACTGATGAAAATTACGGTAGGGCTGCCGTAGATTTCACAACTACCAACCACCTGTGCGAAACCTATTTTGGTACCGTGACCTACAAAATAATTGTAGCCCCCGGATTTGTTGCTTCTTCGGCAAACGGAAATTCCACTACACTCGGAAGAGGCGGATCGGACTATACCGCAGCGATCATGGCCGGCGCCGTGAATGCGTCTGTATTAGAAATATGGACTGATGTCAGCGGTATGTACACCGCGAACCCGAAACTGGTAAAACAAGCTTTCGCCATACCCGATATCTCTTACGAAGAAGCGATGGAACTGTCACATTTCGGGGCTAAAGTGCTGTATCCGCCAACTATCCAGCCCGTACTTATGAGAGGGATCCCTATCCATATCCGTAACACCTTTCACCCGGAGGAAAAAGGCACTTTTATCCGTAAAAACACCAATGGCTCTTCCCGTCCCGTCCGGGGGATAAGCCACATAGATAATATGGCACTGCTCTCACTGGAAGGCAGCGGTATGGTCGGGATATCCGGTATTTCCAAAAGGTTCTTCGAAGTACTGTCCCTTCACAATATCAATGTGGCCCTTATCACCCAGGCTTCTTCCGAGCATTCCATATGTATAGGTATTGCCGAAAAAGATATGCAAAAGGCGGAAAAGGCGGTAAATGAAGCTTTCGAATATGAAATAGCCGCAAAAAAACTCAACCCGGTCATCGTAGAAGACCATCTGGCTATCGTAGCCCTGGTGGGTGACAATATGAAAAGTCACCAGGGGCTCAGTGGCAAAATGTTCAGCGCACTCGGACAAAACAATGTAAACATCCGGGCCATAGCGCAGGGAGCTTCCGAGCGGAATATTTCTGCGGTGATCCATAAATCCGATGTTAAAAAAGCCCTGAATACACTGCACGAGCGTTTCTTTGAGGATAACGTAAAACAGCTCAATATTTTTGTGATGGGAGTCGGGAATGTAGGTGAAAAATTCCTTAACCAGATAGACCGTCAAAAGAAGTATCTCAAGGAAAAGCTCCGGCTCAATGTAAGGGTTGTGGCGCTTTCCAATTCCAGGAAAATGTATTTTGACGATAACGGGATAGACCTGAAAAACTGGAAAGAAGCCCTGGAAAACGGAGAGGCCGCCGGTAAAGAAAAATTCTTTGAGAAAGTCAAAGAGCTCAATCTCAGGAACAGTATATTTGTCGATAATACGGCCAGCGATATTGTAGCCGCGACTTATGCGGATTACCTGAAAAACAGTATTGCCGTGGTAACCTGCAACAAAATAGCCTGTTCTTCCGTTTTTGAACATTACTCCCTGCTGAAAGACCTGTCCAGGAAGTACAATGCACCCTTCCTTTTCGAAACCAATGTGGGGGCCGGATTACCGATTATCGACACACTCAAGAACCTGGTAGCTTCGGGAGATAAAGTAAATAAGATACAAGCCGTACTTTCCGGAAGTCTTAATTTTGTGTTCAACAATTTCAATGATAAGAATTCTTTTAATGAGGTCGTAAAACAGGCCCAAGCCGAAGGCTATACCGAACCGGACCCTAAAATCGACCTGAGCGGTATTGATGTGATGCGAAAAATACTTATCCTTGCCCGGGAAAGCGGTTATGCCCTGGAAATCGCCGATATCGAAAACGAGTCTTTCCTGCCGCAGGAAAGCCTGGACACGGTTTCCGTAGATGACTTTTACAAATCCCTGGCAGATCACAAATCGCATTTCGAAAAAATATACACGGATGCCGCTTCCAAAGGATGCAGGCTGAAATATGTAGCACAATTCGAAAACGGAAAAGCCAAGGTGGGACTTCAGCATATTCCAAAAGACCATCCTTTCTATAACCTGGAAGGAAAAGACAATATCGTACTGTTTTTCACGGAAAGGTATAACGAACAACCTCTTCTGGTAAAAGGGGCCGGAGCCGGGGCAGATGTTACCGCATCGGGTATCTTCGCCGATATCATAAGGGCCGGTAACATGTAGACAGCCATAAAAGATGTCCGGTTCATAATATGTATACCACCCGACCGGACATCTATTGCTTTAAAAAATGACAAAATGAACGAAATACGATTTTTTTGCCCGGCAACCATTGCAAATGTTACCTGTGGATTTGACGTACTGGGATTATGCCTGGATACTGTAGGAGACGAAATGGTGATCCGGAAAACGGATGACGGCAAGGTATCCATCACCAGGATCGAAGGCCAGGAGCTTCCCCTTCAGACCGAAAGGAACGTGGCAGGTGTGTCTGCCATGGCTATGCTTAAAGCCCTCGGAAGTTCCCAGGGATTCGAAATAGAAATATACAAAAAAATAAAGCCCGGCAGTGGTATAGGAAGTAGCGCGGCAAGTGCGGCGGGTGCCGTATTCGGCATAAATAAGCTCTTGGGAACACCTTTTTCCGCAACAGAACTTATTCCCTTTGCCATGGAAGGCGAAAAACTGGCCAGCGGAGCGCTTCACGCGGACAATGTAGCACCTGCCCTCCTTGGCGGTTTTTCCCTGGTACGTAGCTATGAGCCGCTGGATGTTATAAAACTGCATACTCCAGGGGAACTTTTTGCTTCTGTGATACACCCGCAGATCGAAGTGAAAACAGCAGATGCCCGTTCTGTGCTGAAACATTCCGTCCCTTTGAAAAAGGCCATACAGCAGTGGGGAAATTTAGGAGGGCTGGTAAGCGGCCTTTACACAGAAAATTACGAACTTATCTCCAGGTCGCTTAACGACGGTATCATAGAACCCCTCCGCAGCCTGCTCATACCAAAATTCAACCAGGTAAAACAGGCAGCACTGGATGCGGGAGCACTCGGAGGAGGAATTTCTGGTTCAGGCCCGTCCATTTTTGCATTGAGCAAAGGACAAGTCACTGCTGCAAAAGTAGCCGAAGCCATGGCCGGAATATATGCCGGTGCAGGTGTGGATTTCGAAGTGCATATCTCCGGTATCAATGTGGAAGGGATGCGTGTCCTTTCCTGAAAAAACCGCTTGAAAATGCTCCCTAAGAATATACAGGAAGAAAACGGATTTTATGTCTTTACCGGAGGACCGGGAGTAGGAAAGACCACTACCCTGCTGGCCTTATCCCGATCGGGATTTGAATATGTCCCGGAAGTGGCCAGGGAGATCATCCGCGAACAAATGGATAATAAAGGTAATGCCTTACCCTGGAAGAACAAGAAAAAGTACAGGGACATCATGCTACGCCGCTCCATAGATTCTTACCGGTCTGCAAGGGAAAGGGAAAAGACAGACATCCTTCTCTTCGATCGTGGTATACCGGATTCTCTCGCCTATTCCCGACTGGAGAATATTCCGTTATCCGAAGCCCTGGAAGATGAAATACATAAATATCGTTACAATACCACCGTATTTCTTTTCCCGGCATGGGAGGAGATATACCGGACTGACGGAGAGAGAAAACAGGATTTTGAAGAAGCCCTGAGAACTTATGAAATAATGGCGGATACTTATACGAAACTGAATTATAAAATCGTGGAACTCCCGAAAACTAATGTGGAGGACCGTGTGAAATTTATACTGAACCATCTCAACTTGTAAAAATAATGAACTATTACAGCTTAAACCACAAAAGTGAAAAGACATCTTTCAGGGATGCCGTAATACGGGGGCTTGCTCCGGATAAAGGACTGTATTTTCCGGAATCGGTACATCCGCTGGAACCGGATTTTATAAAAGATCTCGAAAACCTTCCTGATGCGGAAATTGCGTTCCGGGCCATAGAACAGTTTGTCGGGAACGAAATACCGGAAAAGGAACTTCGCGAGATCGTAAAAGACACTTTATCTTTTGATTTTCCCCTGGAAAAGGTGGAAGATGATGTTTATTCCCTTGAATTGTTTCATGGGCCCACCATGGCCTTTAAAGATGTCGGGGCCAGGTTCATGGCCAGGTGCCTGGGGTATTTTAACCGGGACAGAAAACAGGATTCCGGAAAAGTAACGGTTCTTGTCGCTACTTCCGGAGATACCGGAGGTGCGGTAGCAAGCGGTTTCCTCGGTGTGGAAGGTGTAGACGTAATTATCCTCTACCCCTCCGGAAAAGTGAGTGATATCCAGGAAAGGCAGCTTACTACCCTGGGGCAGAATATCACCGCACTGGAAGTAAACGGTACTTTTGATGATTGCCAGGACATGGTGAAAACCGCCTTCCTCGACGAAACATTAAAGGAAAGAAACCTCACTTCGGCCAACTCCATCAACGTAGCCCGCTGGCTGCCGCAAATGTTCTATTTCTTTTTTGCCTTCAAACAACTGAAAAACAAAAACAAAGATGTAGTGTTTGCCGTGCCGAGCGGAAACTTCGGAAATATCTGCGCCGGTATCATGGCCGGTAAGCTCGGGTTGCCCGTAAATCATTTTGTTGCTGCAACCAATATTAATGATACCGTTCCGCAATACCTGAAAAGCGGTGTGTATTCGCCAAAACCGTCCAGGCAGACGATATCCAACGCTATGGACGTAGGAAATCCGAGCAATTTTATACGCATACAACAACTTTTTGACAATGATATAGAAACATTGAAATCCAGATTTTCATCGTATAGCTTTACCGATGAAGCCACCCGGAATACCATGGCAGCACTCTACAGAAAATCCGGTTACATAGCTGACCCGCACGGTGCCGTAGGTTACCTGGGACTTAAAGAATACCTGGACAAAAATCCCGGAAAAACCGGGATATTCCTGGAAACCGCACACCCGGTAAAATTCCTGGATATCGTGGAAGAAACACTGGGAGTGAATGTAGGTATCCCGGAACAGATCCAGGCTGTTATGGGTAAAGAAAAAGTAAAACAGAACATAAGTTCTTATGATGAACTGAAAGCCTTCCTCCTGGATGCCAGGTAAACAAGTATAGAAACAAACAGCATACCCATACCGGTAACAGGCGAAAATGCGGAACATTACGTTCCGGGCAGAGCAGGAAAACCTTTGCAAGAAATAGGGTTTTCCGGCTCTCTTTATATTGGGCATTCCGTACTTTTAACGAGTCAGCCCCTCTGCACCAAGATGTGCAAAGGTTTGGGCAAAGAATGGAATTGCTCTTTAGTTATTTTCAGACGGTCAAAGGGCTTTACTCCTCTGAAAAACATAGTTTTCCCCTCACTTTCTCAAAGCCTCTTTTAATATGGTGACCGGATGTTTTGCTTTTCTTCCCGTTCCGTCCAGTATCTGGTGCCTGCAGCTGGTACCGTTCGCGGCGATAATGGTATCTGCCTCCGAACTCTGTATGGCCGGAAATAATCGTAGCCCCCCTACCTTCATACTTACTTCGTAATGTTCTTTTTCATAGCCGAAAGAACCTGCCATTCCACAACAACCACTGCTAATAATGCGTACATTATAGTTTGCGGGAAGGTTGAGAATATCAAAGGTTACTTTCTGATTGGACAGGGCTTTCTGGTGGCAATGGTTGTGTATTTTTACTTGTCTGGAATCGTCCGTGAACTGCGCCGCGGTAATATTTCCTTTTTGGATTTCGCCCGCGAGAAACTCTTCGATCAGAAACGAATTCCCCGCAATTCTGCCGGCTTCTTCCTTATCCGTAGCCAGCTTCATATATTCGTCCCGGAACGACAGGACAGCGGAAGGTTCGAGACCTATCAACGGGCAGTTTCCGGAAACCATCTCCCGTAATTTTTCTATGTTCCTGTCTGCAGCTTTAGCCGCCTGCTTTAAAAAACCTTTGGAAATAAAGGTACGTCCGCTATCTCCCCTGTAGATATGGATACCGTATCCCAAACCTTGTAAAAGGTTTACTGCATCTTCTCCTATGTTTCCATCTAAATAATTGGTAAATTCATCAATAAATAGCACAACTTCACCTTTTACTTTAATATTATCCGACGTGATCCCCGATTTTAAAACCGGTCTTTTAAATGGTTTTAACAGAGGAAGATTTCTTTCCGGTGAAATGCCTATCACTTTTTTAAGCATGCCCGCCGTAATATTATTCCGGTACAGCTCATTTACCAGCCATGGAAAAACAGAGGCAAGACTATTGAGTTGCGCATTATAGGCAAACGCCTTGTCCCTCAGGCTCGTTCCGTTCTCCTTTTGGTACTGATAAAGAAATTCCGCTTTCAGAGTAGCCATATCCATGTTACTCGGGCATTCGCTGCTACAGGCTTTGCAGCTTAGACAGAGATCGAGAACTTCCTTGATCTCCTGATGGTCGAACCTGTTTTCTTTTTCGGATCGGGTAAGAAATTCACGAAGGGTATTGGCCCGAGCACGTGTAGTATCCTTTTCGTCTTTCGTAGCGTGGTAACTGGGGCACATTGCTCCGGCAGACAAATGGGTTTTCCGGCAATCGCCACTGCCGTTACACTGTTCCGTTGCCCTTAGTATTCCTTCCGATCCTGAAAAATCGAGGAAAGTCCGTATTTCCGGCTCCTTACGGTCCTTCTCATACCGAAGCGATTCGTCCATCGGAGGGGCATATACTATTTTTCCCGGGTTAAAGATATTTTCAGGATCAAAGGCAGACTTTATCTCCGTCAGCAGTTGATAGTTTTCGGCGCCAAGCATTAATTTTATGAACTCCGAACGCACAATTCCGTCACCGTGTTCCCCGCTCAGGGATCCGTTATATTTTTTCACCAGTTGTGCCACATCCGTAGTTATACGACGAAACATGGCCACATCGCCCGAGGTTTTCAGGTTGAGTATCGGTCTTAAATGTAATTCCCCTGCTCCTGCATGAGCATAATAAACCGCTCTCTGGTGATATTTCTTCATCAGGGTTGAGAACTCGGCGATATAGAGGGCCAGGTCATCCAGGGCCACAGCAGTGTCTTCTATACAGGCCACAGCCTTTTTATCGCCCACGATATTGCCCAGGAGCCCCAGTCCGGCCTTCCGGAGTTCCAGTGCCTTCTGAATATCATCTCCGTATAATGCCGGGTAAGCATAACTCTGCCCGCTTTCCGCCAGGGCTTCCACTAACCTGTTTTTCCGCGCTTCCAATATTTTTTCATCATCTGATCGCAATTCCAGCATAAGAATGGCCTGGGGGTCGCCTTCTATAAAAAAACGGTTGGCCATCTGGCTTTTGTTATTTTTGGTGCAGTCCAGTATTATCTTATCCATCATTTCACAGGTAAACAGGTTGTGCTGCATTACCGGTACAACAGCATTAAGGCAGTTTTCAACACTCTCAAAATGGGCCGCCACCATAACGCTGTATTTCGGGGGAAGGTCTTCCAGCTGCAATTTGATCCTGGTTATAAAGACCAGCGTACCTTCACTGCCACAGATCAGTTTACAGAGATTAAGATTTTCCCCATCCTGCTCAAACGGTTTCTGTTTAATGATCTCATCAATGGCATATCCGTTATTTCTTCGGTGAATTTCGGGTTTGGGATATGCACTGCGGATGCGTTCTCTTACTTCCTCAGGCATTAATTTATCATATAAACTCCTGTATATGTTTCCTTCTAAAGTATTTAGTTCAAGTTTTTCTTTAAACTCTTTTTCCGATAATGATTTGAATACTACTTCCGACCCGTCAGCCAAAACAGCCTCTATTTCCAACACCTTATCCCGGGTAACTCCATACTGGATTGAGGTTGTCCCGCTGGAATTATTACCTACCATTCCGCCGATCATGCAACGGTTGGATGTGGATGTGTTCGGTCCGAAAAAGAGGTCGTACAAATGCAGGTATTCGTTCAGTTCGTCCCTTATAACACCGGGCTCCACATCTGCTGTTTTCTTTTCTTTGTCCACATGGAATATCCTGGTAAAGTAGCGTGACACGTCAACTACAATCCCTTCTCCTACACACTGCCCCGCCAGGGAAGTTCCTGCTGTTCTGGGAATAAGCGACAAATTATTCTCCGAAGCATATGCTATCAGTTTTTTTATATCTTCTTTAGTCCGTGGATATGCTACCGCGAGAGGAAGTTTCCGGTATACGGAAGCATCTGTAGCATAGATATTTCGATGTAAATCATCACTTCGTATTTCTCCTTCAAGCTGTAAACCTGCCGATTTTAACATGAGTCTGATAAGATTTGTGTAAAAATAGCGTTGTAATGGCATTAAACAAAGTTAAATTGAACTATATGAGAAAAATATTCTTGTTCTGTATTGTTGTACTTGGCGCTGCTTCCTTATCTCACGCACAGCGCATATCTCCGAATGCTCTGGGATTGCGTATCGGCGACAGTGACGGGTTTGGTGCCGAGGTCTCCTATCAAAGATTATTAAAGAGTAACACCCGCCTGGAACTCGATCTGGGGTGGCGCGATTCAAATCATGTAGACGCTGTTAAACTGACCGCACTCCATCAATGGGTCTGGAGGCTCGATGGTAATTTTAACTGGTTTGCAGGTGCCGGTGGCGGATTGGGTAGTTATGACAATGAGCGACTGGACAAAAGCGGAACTTTTTTATTTCTGGCAGGAGACATAGGCCTGGAATATAATTTCGATATTCCTCTTGTTCTCTCTCTTGATATGCGCCCTGAATTGGGATTTAACGATTACTACAGGGATGATCTCGATCTGGATATTGCCCTGGGTATCCGGTTTCAGTTCTAATACACTGAAACAAAGTAAGTTTTAGGGCTATTCTTCTATTTTGAAACCGGATTCGCAAATATCATCTGGATTTGGATGTAAGAATATTAAAAAAATTCCTTATCTTGAACTATAAATATTGTTAAATTAATAATATCTGTTATGAAAAAAATTGTTTTTTTGGCCGTTTTATTCGTAGGGACTATGGCAACATCTCAGGCCCAGGAGATCTCTCCAAATGCCCTTGGGCTCCGTTTAGGAGACAGTAAGGGTTTTGGTGCCGAAATCTCCTATCAGAGAGCCCTGGGAGCCAATAACCGACTGGAACTCGACCTGGGTTGGAGAGACTCCGACAATGTGGATGCCTTTAAACTTACTGGTTTGTACCAATGGGTATGGAACCTGGAAGGTAATTTTAACTGGTATGCAGGCGCAGGTGGTGGTCTGGGTAGCTACGACAATAACGATATTGACGACAGCGGTGCCTTCTTTTTTATAGCAGGTGACGTTGGTATCGAATATGATTTTGATATTCCTCTTATTTTATCCCTCGATTTCCGGCCGGAGCTGGGTTTTACGGATGAATACAGAGACGGACTGGACCTGGACATAGCTCTGGGTATCCGTTATCAATTCTAAAGATATAATATCGACATTATATTTCAACTCCCGAAAGCTCCGGTTTTCGGGAGTTTTTTTATGCAGTACCGACAGGATCTCAGAAAACATGCCCGATATTTTTCCCGCAATCCCCGATGGATGTGTTTCCCATTGCTTTCACTTCTGTATTTTATCTGTTATTAGTACCTTTAGGTCCAAAATCCAAGAATAATGTCTTTTAAGAATATTTCCCGTGCCTTTTTTCTGTGCCTCGCATTAAACAGCATCCTGATGTCCTGCAACTCCCGGAACAAGGAGCAGGACCAAACTCAAAAAGAGAATACGGAGCACGAAGTCCCGGATAGTATAACTTCATGTGAAACCGGGCTTCCGCAACGGTTTTCCGGTAACCCGGACAGCAGTTCCGCAAGTATTCCGCAAGGAGAAGTTTCGCATGAGGGAATGGTCTGGATCCCCGCGGGAGAATTTTATATGGGGGCTTCCGACGATGAAGGACGGCAGGATGAATATCCCTCACATAAGGTAAGAGTAAATGGTTTCTGGATGGATGAAACGGAAGTAACCAATGCCCAGTTCCGGAAATTTACAGAAGAAACAGGTTATATTACCACGGCGGAAAAAGCACCATTATGGGAAGACATCAAACAACAGCTTCCTCCGGGTACACCTAAGCCCCATGACAGCGTTTTTGTTGCCGCTTCTCTTGTATTCACTCCTCCGGCACACCCGGTGCCCCTGAACAATGCATCGCAATGGTGGAGCTGGATGAAGGGTGCCGATTGGAAACACCCTGAAGGACCGGAAAGTTCCATTGAAGGAAAGGACAATTACCCGGTAGTGCACATCTCCTGGGATGATGCCAATGCCTATGCCAGGTGGGCCGGAAAAAGGCTTCCTACCGAGGCGGAATGGGAATTCGCTTCCCGTGGCGGGCTGAAAGACAACAAATACCCATGGGGGAATGAAGATATAGAAGCGGGTAATCCCAAAGCCAATACCTGGCAGGGAACCTTCCCGAACAAAAATACCGATTGGGATGCCTATCTCCTTGCCGCCCCTGTCAAATCCTTTTCCCCGAACGGATATGGATTGTATGACATGGCCGGAAACGTATGGGAATGGTGTTCGGACTGGTATCACAACGATTATTACCAGCAGTTACAGGATAAAACCACCGACAACCCGAAAGGCCCGGAAACCAGCTACGATCCCATGGAACCTACCGTTCCGAAAAAAGTGATCCGTGGCGGATCTTTTCTGTGTAATGCATCCTACTGCAAAGGGTACCGGGTAACATCGCGTATGAAATCATCTCCTGACACCGGTATGCAGCATACGGGTTTCCGGTGTGTTTCCTCCGGAAAATAACCCGGATAGCAGTACAGTCCGGAATTCAGCCTGCCCCGGAACTGTATCCCAGGCAGGGAACGTAAATTTTTTTTGAATGAAAACCATAAAGATCACCGGGGTTCCGGAGCATTTTAACCTTCCGTGGCACTTTGCTATAGAAGAAGGGGCTTTTAAAGAAAGAGGCATTGACCTGCAATGGAAAGACACTCCCGAAGGCACGGGTAAAATGTGCAACATGCTGCGGGAAGGAGAAACCGACATTGCCATTATTCTCACCGAAGGCATCGTAAAGGATATAACAGCGGGGAATCCTTCCGGCATAGTACAAACTTATATAGAAAGTCCGTTAATATGGGGCATTCATGTGGCAGAGGCATCCGGCTACCGGAAAATCGAAGACCTTCGTAACACTACAGTCGCTATAAGCCGTTTCGGTTCAGGGTCGCACCTGATGGCTTTCGTTAATGCCCGTAAAACAGGATGGGATACTGAAAATCTCAAATTTGAAGTCGTGAATACGATAGACGGTGCGGTCGATGCCCTCACAACCGGCAGGGCAGATTATTTTATGTGGGAACGCTTCATGACCAAGCCCCTGGTAGACAGAGGGATATTTCGTAGTATTGGTGACTGCCCTACCCCCTGGCCCTGCTTTGTCATCGCCGTACGGAATGAAATACTGGAAAAAAACAGGAATGTGATTAAACACATCCTCGAAGTCATAAATATATATACGGAGGATTTTAAACAGATACCCAGTATAGACAGGACCCTGGCCAATCGATTCGATCAGAAAGCCGAAGACATTTCGGAATGGCTTTCCTTGACCCGGTGGAGCCAGTCCCCTATGAACAAACAGACCATAGAAACCGTACAGGACCAGCTTCTGGAACTGAACCTCATTCCGGAAAAACTGCCTTATGAAAAGCTGGTTACCCTCGTGTAGCCCTTGCATTTCAGGTTGTGTATTTCTGTTGGTATACAACCTGAAATCCTATCAAATCACCATCGCACAGGTTCTTTTCCCACACTCTCCAGGTAAGCATTGGCCTTACTAAAATGTTTATTGCCAAACCATAATCCCCGGTTAGCACTCAACGGCGAAGGATGCCCTGTTTCCAGTACAAAATGTTTGCTCCGGTCTATTTTACTTCCCTTTCGTTTGGCGTAACCTCCCCATAGCATAAACACCACATTTTCCTTTTCGTCTGATACTTTCTGAATGACGGCATCCGTAAAATTTTCCCATCCCCTGTTCTGATGGCTCCCGGCCTGGCGTGCTCTCACAGTTAATGTAGCATTGAGAAGCAGCACACCCTGGTCTGCCCAGCGTTCCAGGTTACCGCTCTTGGGATATGGGGTGCCCACATCTGCTTCTATTTCGTGAAAAATATTGATAAGTGACGGCGGATGTGGTATTCCATCGTTAACCGAAAAACAAAGCCCGTTAGCCTGTCCGGGGCCATGATAGGGGTCCTGGCCAATAATCACCACTTTAACATCATCAAAACTACAATGCTCGAAAGCAGAAAAGATCTCGCTTCCTTTAGGATAGCATTTGTGTTGTCGGTATTCGCTTTTAACAAAGTTTATGAGAGATGCAAAATAGGGTTTCTCAAATTCCGGTTCCAGTCTGGCTTTCCAGCTGGCTTCTATGTCTACATTCATTCTTTGTGGTTTGTCTATGCCAAAAATAACGAATCCGGAAAGTATATCAAAAAAGCCGGTGTAGCTGTTATTAACAATGGCAGCAAATTACGGTCCCGCAGTTCTATAGCTTTACTTCGCCTCCGTCTGCTGCAGATTTATATATGGCCTCTACTATACGGATATCCCTGAGTCCTTCTTCTCCGGGTACCAGCATGGGCTTTTTCTGCATAATGGCCAGTGCATCATCATCCATTTGTCTGATCTGCTGCCACGGAAGCTTGTAGCGATGATTAATTTCTCCCAACGGGCTGCTGCCCTTAACTCCTTCATAAGCAGAAAAAGGAGCCATTTCAATATTCCCTTTATCGCACGCTATATTGAGAAAGTTTACATTCTCCCCGAAACTGGTTTTAATATCTGCAAAAACACCTCCGGGAAATTCCAGTCTTGCCACGGCGGTCTCATCGAGACCGTTCTTATAAATTTCCGGTCTGGTAGTAGATAATTCGGCGGAGACCACTGCTACGGGTTCCATGGCAGATCCCAGCCGGGCTCCCTGAATGGCATATACTCCCATATCGTACAGAGCACCGCCTCCCATTTCCTTTTTTTGCTTCCAGTGGTCGGTACGGTTATCCCGGTACCCGGCAGCGCAATTTATATTCCTGACATTCCCCAGTAGTTTTTCCTGCACAATACGCCGGTATTCCTGTGTGTTTGGTTCGTGATGGAGTCTGTAACCGATAGCAAGCGATCTTTTATTCTTATTGCAGGCATCTATCATATCCCTGCATTCCTGTTCCGTAATCGCCATTGGCTTTTCGCACCAGACATGTTTTCCGGCTTCCGCTGCCCTGACGGAATATTCCCGGTGCATAGACGGCGGCAGGACCACATAGACCACATCGATATCCGGATTATCCGCTATCGTATCAAAATTTTCATAATTATAGATATTCTTATCCGGAATATTGTATTTTTTCCTCCATCTTTCCGCTTTGGCAGGGGTCCCGGTTACAATTCCCGCAAGAAAACAGTTCTTGGTCTGCTGCAATGCCGGGGCCAGCAGATCGGTACTATAGTATCCGAGTCCTACGAGGGCTACTCCCAGACGTTCTTTGGATTTATTACCGGCAGATAATAACAGGTTTGGCGTAAGGGCAACGGCGCCACTTCCCAGGGCCATAGTCTTCAATACGGTTCTTCTTGATAAAGAGTTCATGGTTTACAGAAGTTTTGATATCAGACGATTAAGTTAATTATTTTTTACACTTAATCAAATTCTTCCGGAAATTAGTTTGACCATTGACAGCTTATATCATGAATGCACAATAGAAAGGTTCAGACTTCGGCAACTTCATCCTATACACCAAAGGTTTTAATATCCAAGCAGGGTACCAGGCAAGCATGAGCATACCTTTTCGGCCGGAGCGGATACGGAGATAAAAAAGCATAAAAAACGGCTCCGGAAGGCTGCCTCAAAAAATCACCATCTTCAGCGAAGCCGGGGATACCGGATATGGCAGGATAGGATATTCCGACTCCGCCCGAGATAGCAGTATTAAAATATCAGATAGCCGGACATTGAATCGCTACAAGACAATTATTTACTTGCATTATTCAACATCTGCATGTCTTCGGTATCTAGTTGCAGTTTTGGTGCGTCGAAGAGGGTTTGTAATTGTTTTTCATTGGTAGCACTGGCAATCGGTGCGCCGATATGTGGCTGTGCCAGTAGCCAGGCCAGCGAAACCGTAGCCTGTGAAGTCCGGTGCTTCTCAGCTATCTCGTCCAGGGCGGCTATGACCGCCATACCTTTTTCATTCAGGTATTTTTTTGCTCCTCCTCCGCGTACACTCTTATTCAGATCATCCTCCGAACGGTATTTCCCGGTCAGGAATCCCGCTGCAAGTGCCCAGTACGGGAAGACGGTAAGATTATATTTCTCCGCTAAGGGAGCATACTTCATTTCATAATTGGTGCGCTCCACCAGGTTGTAATGCGGTTGCAATGCCTGGTATCGGGGCAGATTGTTTTTCTCCGAAGCCTCAAAAGATGCCTTCAGCCGTTCCGGGGAAAGGTTGGATGCGGCAATATACCGTACTTTTCCGGCTCTTATAATCTCATCATAAGCTTCCAGGGTTTCTTCCACCGGGGTCTTTTCATCATCAAAGTGGGTGTAATACAGGTCTATATAATCGGTCTGCAGGCGTTGTAATGATTTGTCCACTCCTTCCAGGATATGCTTTTTACTGGTATCCACGGGATGCAGACCGGTCTCTCCCCCCACTTTTGTGGCCATAATTATTTTATCGCGATTCCCCCGTTCTTTCATCCATTTACCCAGAATGGTTTCCGACTGTCCCCCGCCTTTGCCATCTACCCAGTACGAATACATGTCGGCAGTATCGATAAAATTAAAACCTTCGGCTACAAAGGCATCCAGTATTTTAAAAGATTCCTTTTCGTTGAGTGTCCATCCGAACACATTGCCACCCAGGTTAATGGGTGCCACTTCCAGATCGGTATTTCCTATGATTACTTTTTTCATTATTACTTGATTTTACGGCTTATACAAAATATTACGTATTAATTTCCCGCAGGCACAACATCGATATGATAGCCATACCTGCCCGGGAATATCAGGGGGGCTACTTTTTCCAGGCGAGGTGGACCAATAAGGTCAGTACCCCGAACCCAAATCCGGCGGCAGAAACCCCTGTCCATCCGAAATATTGCCATACTATTCCTCCTATAAAGGTACCTGTGGCACCACCGGTAAAATACAATACCATATATACTGTGTTGATCCGGTTTCGTTCCGGCGGGTTATCTTCAAAAATAATGGTCTGGTTGGTAATATGTACTGCCTGGATACCCAGGTCAAGAAACAGCGCCCCAATGATAAGGACAACTATACTGCCTGCCCCCAGTCCCAGAAGTACCCACGATAGCATGGCAATAAAAACAGAGACCATAATTATGGTGTTTTTATTCATCGTATCACTGAGTTTTCCTACCACGGTAGCTATTACTGCCCCCGCTATCCCTACAAAACCGAAAGCCCCGGCCTCCCTGCTTCCCATATTGAAAACCGGGGTTTCGAGAAGGAATATCAGGGTTGTCCAGAACACACTGAAACTGGCAAACACAAGGGAACCCCTCAACGCGGCAAGTCGCAGTTTGGGTTTGGTTTTAAACTGCTCTACTATAGAAATCAGCAGTTGTTTGTATGTCCCTTTAAAGTCGGGCCTGATCTCAGGCAGTTTCCACTTGAGGAAGAACCATAATACGGCTATAATCCCGGCAGCTATGAAAAACATGGATCTCCACCCCAGGTAACTACCTATAAAACCGCTTAGCGTTCGCGATCCCAGGATCCCTATAAACATTCCTGTCATCACTGTTCCTATGGCCTTACCCCTGTTACGGTCTTCCGCGAGCTGTGCTGCCATAGGTATCATGAGCTGCGGGATTACGGAAGTCAGCCCGATAAAGAGACTGGACACCTTAAGAGTAGCAGGGCCAGGTGCCATACCGGCCGAAATAAGGGCCGCTATGATAAACGCAAAATCGATGAGTATCATCTTCTTTCGCTTCAGCATATCACCTAACGGGACGATTAGAAATAATCCCATTGCATACCCTATTTGTGTAAGCATCGGTACATCGCTGATGGCGGCTTCCGAAATTTCAAATTCCCCGGCCATATCTGCCAGTAACGGCTGATTGTAGTAATTATTTGCTACGACCATTCCCGTGGTTATTGCCATAAGCAGCAATAACCCGGGCGTTAATTCTTTCTTTTCCAACTTCTTTTTTCTGTTAACAATACCCTAAACGATATAATTGGCCACACCACCGTCTACCCTGAGTGCCGCACCGTTGGTAGCAGAGGACAACGGACTTGCTATATAGGTAACCATATTGGCCACTTCTTCCGTATTGGCAAAACGTTGAATAAGGGATGTGGGTCTTCTCGTTTCGAAAAACTCTCTCTGTATTTCTTCCACGGTTGTTCCTTTTTCCCGGGCCTGTTCATTCAGGTCCTTTTCATTCGCCCTGCTCATCGTAGGGCCGGGCAATACACTGTTTACCGTAACCCCGGAACCTTTACTAAGTCTTGCGAGCCCCCTGGAAACGGCAAGTTGTGCTGTTTTACTAAGGCCGTAATGCACCATTTCGACAGGAATATTCAGGGCAGATTCGCTGGATATAAAAATGATCCTTCCATTATTCTTTTCCAGCATCCTTGGAAAATAATGCCTGGCCAGGCGTATTCCGCTCATCACGTTTATATCAAACATCTCAAACCACTCTTCATCGGTAATATCTTCAAATTTAACCTGGTTAAAAATACCGACGTTGTTCACCAGGATATCCACATCAGGGATTTCCTTCAATAAATTGGCTATGTCCTCCTTTTTGGAAAAATCGGCTGCGATACCGGTAATCCCGTTGTTATTCGTAGCTATTCTCAAATCCTTAATCTTCTCTGCCACATCCATGGCTTTTCTACCGTTTATAATCACATGGGCTCCTTCCGCAGCAAGCCCCTTGGCTATGGCATAACCTATTCCGGCAGTAGAACCGGTAACCAAAGCTGTCTTCCCTTCTAATTGCAAATTCATGATCTTTTATTTTTGTTTAAAAACATCTTGTTATAATCAGAAAAAAGGTGTCTGCAAAACTTTCAGTCATTCCCTCCCAAATCTTTGCGGTTTCGGAAGGTGTACCAAACCGTGTCCCGGGAAACTCAGGCCAATGGGCAACCCGGCAATTGTGTACGTTATCGTTTCCTTTTTCACAATCAAAATTTTATACGAAGTAACAACAAGGAAGCAGGAAGTCCTTTGTAAAAAAACATTATTTTTTTGTAAATTTCCATTATGGAACGTTACAAGCAATTCAACCGGCTTATCGTGAATGATTTTACCACGGATGTCTGGCAACACCCGTTGCATAATCACAATCATTATGAAATCATATTCATAGCCGGGGGGTCCGGGATACATCACCTTAATAAACGCCTGATGCCTTATAAAACCGGCGATTTATACCTGCTGGGACCCGAAGATGAACATGAATTTATTATTGAAGAAACCACCCGTTTTATCTATTTCAAATTTACCAGACGCTACCTGGAGTCTTTTGATTCAGAAAACCCGGCCCAATGGAACCGGTATATCGATGATTTGCTGAGCAGGCCCGAGCGGAAAAAAGGCGACATGCTCAGGATTGCAACCGATAAAGCCATTGTGGCTACTTTACTGGAACTCATTGTCAGCGAATACGGGCGTAATGAGATTTTTGGAAAAAATCTCATTTTTCAGTGGTTCAAATCCATCATAATGGTGCTCAGGAGAAACTGGCGAAGTTGCGGAACCCGTCCGGACCGTTCGGCAGGTTCGGTAATTACGGAAGAGCTATTGGAATATATAGAACTTCATATCTATGATCCTAAAATGTTAAGTCAAAAGGTCATAGCGGAGCATTTCCACTACTCCCGGAATTATATCGGCGTGTTGTTTAAGGAAAAGGTAGGGACATCCTTAAAGAATTACATTCAGCAATACCGCTACAACTTACTCGAACAACGCCTGAAGCACGGCAATACCGGAACCAAACAGCTCGCTCTGGAATTTGGTTTCACCGACGAGAGCCATTTACACAAGTTTGTAAAAGGATACGGAGGAAGGACATTCTCCGAATTGAAGTTACTGGCCTCACAGTCTTAAAGGAATGTTATTTTTATTTTAAAATTTTGTAATAAATCGATGGGAATTTTTATTTTTCTCATTTAAATCCAGGAAATTGCTTCTTTAAATGGATTTATTTATAATGTTTTTATAAGTTTGCGATTATTTATCTTAATCCATAATAACAAATCATGAAAAGGAATTTTTCTGTATTGGCAGGTATTTTTGGTTCCGTTCTATTCAGTTTTGCGCAGCAGAACCCTGAATGCCCACAAAACCTTTCCATTTTTGCAGAACACGCAAAAAACAAAAACTATGATTCGGCTTATGAGCCGTGGAAAATGGTCTATGAAAACTGTCCGGATCTGCACTGGGCCACTTACCATTACGGTGAACGGATATTAAAGGATAAAATTCAAAAAGATCCTGCTAACAAAGAGCAGTATATCAAAACGTTGACAGAGCTGTATAAATCGGGACCAAAATACTTTCCCAAGCGTTACACCGAAGTAGGAAGTCTTATAGACATTGCTCTTTTGACAAATGATAATAAACTGGGATCACAGGAAGAAATTTACGATCTTCTGGACCAGGCTTTCAAAAAGGACAAAGACGCTTTTAAAAATCCGAAAGCGCTGTACCTCTACTTCTCCACACTGGTAGATTTGCAGGCTGCCGGTAAAAAAGACCTCCAGGAAGTATTTGATGTATATGACGAAGTAACTGCCAAGATTGCTGAAGAAAACCAGGAACTTGCGGAAACTATCGTTAAATATGTAGCTAAAGAAGACGAAGGCACCCTTACTGCCAAAGAAAAGCAAATACTTGCGGCTGCCCGTCAAAACGGGGAAAACTATGAAAAGATAAGCAGCAGTATCGATAGCAAACTTGGTAAACTGGCAGATTGTGATAACCTTATCCCGTTGTACCAAAAGAATTTTGATGCACATCAGAATGATGCGGCATGGCTTAAAAGCGCTGCCGGGAGAATGGATTCCAAAGATTGTACAGGAGACCCTCTTTTCGTAAAACTGGTAGAAGCCCTGGATAAGATAGAGCCTTCGGCAAGTTCCAAATACTACCTCGGCTCCCTTTATGAAGAGCAGGGAAATAAAAGCAAGGCCCTGGAGTTTTTCAAACAATCTATCCAGCTGGAAAGCGACCCGATAAAGAAAGCTAACAAGTTGACAAGCATTGCTTCCAAAATGAGCAAAAGCGGACAAAAGTCCGCTGCGAGAAACTATGCTCAACAGGCGCTGGACGTTAATCCTGCCAACGGTACACCTTACCTGATCATTGCTTCACTATATGCCAACAGCGCTAACGAATGCGGTAGCACTACTTTCGAGAAAAGGGCTATTTACTGGAAAGCTGCAGAGATGGCAAGAAAAGCCGGACAGGTTGATCCTTCCCTGAAAAGCCGCGCGGCACAAACTGCTGCAAGCTACGCAGGAAGGGCTCCCAGCAAACAGGACATCTTCAGTGCCGGAATGAGTGGAAAAACAGTAAACTTCAGTTGTTGGATTGGCGGTAGCGTAAAAGTGCCTGATTTATAGTAACTATCTACCCTTTTTCAATCATTACCATACAAAAAACCGGGTTTACACTACACTATGTAAACCCGGGTTTCTTTTTTAAACCACGGGTACGCCGTTTTTCAGGTATCCGGACATGATTTCGTTAAGACATTCCATTTCTTCATACGGCAGTAACTGTACGGCAAGTTCCAGAGCAGTTTTTATTTCCATATAAGGTTGTGGTATGAAGCCGGAGAGGTCGTACTCCGGGTATTCCATAGCCATGACACACACTTTGATCAGGCTTGAGACACCAAACAACACCTCCAAAGGACTCTCCAGTAAAAAACCTGCTTTGTAGTATACCTTTTCGGAATTCTCCTGGTATTTATAAAATTTCTTTTCTATAAGCTTCTCTATCCTCCTTTTTATTTCATCCTTTTCTTCCGCGGATAATGGTACGGCCCGTGGCGAAGGAGATTTCTTTTCCGGGGACCCTGAAACTTTTTTACCTGTTTCACATGCTTTGATCCCTGCATCGAAAAGCTCCCGGATCTCGGTTTGTAGTAACCTGTATTTCTCCTGCAGCAACAGCAGTTCTTCTTTGCCTATCTGGTAGTCATATCCGTATCTTACTTCTTTATAAGCATGGTCAAGTAACTGCAACAACCTGTTTTCTTCTTCATTTCCCGGGTCAAATAGCATCCCGAGTCGCGGAATAAAATCGCGGACATATTTTTGATGCTCTGCAATACTGTGACATATTTTTTCCTTTCCGGTTACCAATATTTCTGCCAGCCGGAAAGCAATTTCCAGGGACTGATGCAACATAAATGCCGCTTGCGGATAGTCTTCCTTATCACAATAAAAATCAGTCCCTTCCCGGAAAGCCCTTATTTTGGTACATTCCGTTTCAAACCGTTCTTTCGCCACGGCCATCACCTTTTCCATATCTATATTTTCCGATGGTGGTTCTATGTGTTCTTCATTGCTGTAAACCAGGTTCCGGCTTTGACAAACACGGATAAAAAAGAGGTTTCCTTCACGCATTTGTTTTTTCATGTATTGCAATGTGTACAGGCGAAGCAGAAAACCCTCCTGTCCCCCCAGTATATCTGCTATTACAGAAGAGTGATCGTGTTGCCTGGGAAAAGTTTTTTCGGAGAATAGTACCAATATCAGCTTTTTACCTTCCTCCATATCGGAGATATAAACATACTCGGCATCTATTAAAGCAGTTATTCTAGACAGTATTTCTTGTATGGCAGTATTTTTCATAAATATTATTTTTAATGATTAGAAAAAGGTCATTTTCAGGTAATGGATTCCCTTTCCCCGCCGACAATCAGGGCGGGAAATATCGCAATGAAAATAAAACCTCATATTTGAATTTAAAATCGGGGCAAGTGTCCGGAAGGGTGGAAAAATCTTAGCTTTTGCGGAAATAATCCCGGAGAATGAATGTCTATACAATCACTTTCGTACATGGGCAACAATTAATAAATAATTCCCAATGCTTGTTTACGCCGAGGTGCGGGCGGGAGATATCCGAACAGATTTCCGGTGCTTCTTCTGTAGCCACGACACATGACTTCAATAAACCGGAGATCGTACTTAAGAGGTTCTGATACCCCCTCTGACGGATATCTACCATATAACCTCCTTTACCCGGACAATATTTCAAATACCGGAAACGGGCCGGAGCAATTTTCCGAAGTTCATTTAATACAATATATTCCTGTTTCATAATGGTGTAGTTTTAAGTTCTGCTAATTATACACCCGAAACTACTATCAGGCCCAACTAAAACAGCTTTTTTCGCAAATTCTTTTTCCTCCCGTTGAAGATCAGGAAGTAATATGCTGTTGGAGAACCTGTAAATCCACACGTTCGCCCGACCTTTTCTGTGCAAGAACGGAAGTGCTCTTTTCCGTAAGTTGCAGGATACGGGGATATCCTCCGGTGGTCTGGCAATCCCGCATCAGCACAATCATTTTGCCGGAAGGGGTAAGTTGTACGGTGCCCGGTATTGTGGCCGAAGTGATGATACTGAAATCATTGGAAGACAATCGCTCTTCCAGCTGATAAGCCATACGGTTGTTTTGTGCAGAAACAGTAAAAGCAGCATTTTCCAGCCGTTTTCTGTCATTTTCCGACAACGTGTCGTATTCCGGTCCGGGACAGACTTTAATAAGAGAATCAAAGAGAAAATCATTATCTATCTTGATCTCGATAAGATTTTCTATATCCCCTTTGAAAGGTTCATAAGGCAGCGTACTGCCTTCCTGTATCCGGGCTGTTTTGGTAACCGGGACATACAACGACCTGCTGTGAAGTACCTTATCCGTTTTTATCCCGCCTTTAATCCCCAGATAAGAACGGATCCCCTTCTGTAATTTACCGAACGAAAGCACATCTCCCGCTTTTATCCTGACCACACGGTTGTACGGTATTTCCGTTTTATTAAGCGAGGGCTGCATTTCCGCCCCGGTAATCACAATATGAGTAGGTTCGGAAAATTCCAGTACGGGACCCGTCATGGTTATCTCCACAATGGCTGTATCATCCTCATTATTCAGTAACCTGTTGGCCAGCACGGCCGAAAAAATATCCATAGCACCCGAAACAGGCACTCCCATATGCCGGTATCCTGTCCTCCCGGTATCCTGAACGGAAGTATAAAAACCCGGTTTTAAGACTTTAATCATGCCACTCCTCCTTCTTTATTTTGTATACTCCTGCTGCGGCTTCGATACTTATCAGTTCGTGCTCCGCTTTTTTTATCCGGAAAAACTTTACCTTGTCACCTACTTTTATTCTGCACGGTTTTTTCCGGGAGGCATCAAACAGCTTAATAGGAGAATTTCCGATAATATTCCAACCTCCGGGACTTTCCTGCGGATAGACTCCCGTTTGCTTTCCTCCTATGCCCACAGCCCCCTTGGGCACCTTTAGCCTGGGGTCATCTCTCCGGGGAGAAAAAAGTCGCTCTTCCAATCCGCCCAGGTACATAAATCCCGGCAGAAAACCTATGGCATATACTGTGTATTCTCCTGCCGTATGGAGCCAAATGAGTTCTTCCATAGGTATGCCTTTCTCCAAAGCAAGTGACGCCGTATCTAATCCGAATTCTTCTTCATAGCATACAGGAATATGCCACAAGTGCCTCTTGACAGTTTTACTTTTTCTGGCTGTATACAATTTATGTAATTGACGGGTAATTTCCTTGTATCCTGTTTTTTTCGGGAAAATAACCAGGAGGGAATGATATGCAGGTATAAGTTCATGTTTATCCCCTAATTCCTTCTGCAGAATATGCCTGAACCTGATAACGTCCTCCAGGATAGCTTCGTCTATACCCTCAGGCCATTCGATAAGAATAGCTTTCTCTCCCATTGGCTTATATACAAGCTCGTAGTTTTTCAAGGTTGAAGTCATATTGCTAAGTACCAAAAAAACTCCATATTTTAAAAATAAAACCTATGTAAATTTCTAAGTTATAAACGTTCAATAATTTTATATGATATTGTTTTTGAGTTTGTCGTATAAAAATTGTCTATCATGGATAGCAGGATCACTTTATCTTTGGATGGGTAGATCACCAACAGGGCGAAAATTCTTTATGGAACTCCTCCATCACCTGATTACCGTTGACCACTACCAAAACCCCGAAGATTTCCGTTGCTTTTTTAGTCACCGGAGACGGTTGTACAGGTATTTAAGTATTTCTACGGCATGAGCATTATCACCGTGCAAACAGAAGGTATCTGCCCTGATTTTTACTTCGCTGCCATCGGATGTGCGTACTTTTCCCTCTTTTGCCATAAACAACACATGCCGCAGCACTTTTTCCTTATCGAGGATCACAGCTTTTTTTTCCTTCCTTGAAAGCAGGCTGAGATCATTGTTATAATTACGGTCGGCAAAAGCCTCATAGATTATCCGGAATCCTCTGGCTACAGCTAGTTTTGCGATCTCCGAATTATACGGAACATATAAAGGTACCCGCTCCCTGTATGATATAAGGGCAGATAGAAATATCTCTGCGATGTCTGTTTTCCGGGCCATATCATTATATAAGGCTCCGTGTGCCTTAATGTGATGCAGCGGTATTCGTTTTTCCCTGAGCACATTTTCGAGCGTTACTACTTGCCGTTGTACACATTTCATCAGTTCTCCTTCTTCCATTTTTATGGACTCCCTGCCAAAATTTTCCCGGTCCGGATAAGACGGGTGTGCCCCTGCCCCTACTTTATATTTCACGGCCAGGTCTGCAACTCGTTGCATACTTCCCCTATCTCCGGCATGTCCGCCGCAGGCAATACTGCACGAAGATATATAAGGCATCAGCAAATGCTCATTGTCTAGGCCTTCGCCTACGTCACAATTCAATTTTATGGACATTCACATCGGTTTTTATATAAATCAAGAGATGTTTTATTAATTATAGAGAGTTACCATCCCAAAACTTTGGTAATACTCCGCAAGCCCAGGAGAATAGTTATAAATATAATAATCCCGGCAATTATATTTTGCCATAAAGTGTTTTTATAAATCCCCAGCACTCCCGAACGATTGACCACCCACCATAAAAACAGGGCTATTACAGGCAGTAAAATTCCATTGGCCACCTGTGCAAAAAGAATCTGTTCTATAGGATTAAACCCCAGAGAAGCAAATACGATCCCTATGCTGATAATTGCCATCCATATCATCCGAAAGCGCATATCCGTGAGGGAAGCCTCCCAGCCAAAACATCCGTTGGCTACATATGCCGCCGCAAGCGGTGCGGTAACAGAAGAAGTGATTCCGGCAGCAAACAGTCCCGTGGCTATAAAATAGGTGGTATACCTCCCATACAGGGGTTCGAGGCCATGAGCCATATCCATAGCATTACTTACATCGGTAAGGCCACTGCCCGCTGCAGTAATAATAACTGCCATCGAAACCAGTCCGCCCAGTATTATGGATACGAAGGTATCTTTTCTTGCCGGTCTCAGGTCTGCTCCGCTACTCCACCGTTCTCTTACCAGTGAAGCATGCAGGAACAGGTTATACGGCACTACGGTTGTCCCTACCAGACCTAAAATGGTAAAAATACTATCTTTCGGGAACACCGGCAGGAAGGCCCCCTGAAGTACGGCTCCCCAATCGGGCTTCGTGAGTACGGCGGCACACAAAAAGGAAAAGCTCATGAGTAACACCAGACTTATCATACATCGTTCCAACACTTTATAATTCCCTATCCAGAGAAGGACACATGCTATTCCGCCTATTATCACAGGGTAAAAGGTAGCGTATGCCTCACCGAAAACTCCTGCGATACCCAGGGAGGCGCCGCTGAGGTTCCCCGCTTCATAAGCTGCATTACCGATAACCACCGCAGAGAAAACCAATATCATTGCAGGGATTTTCAGCCATTTATCCGACCGTAATTCTCTTTTTATAATTTCAGCTAATCCCTGTCGGGTGAGGATACCTATACGTACTGCCATTTCCTGCAAAACCACGGTAGCTATTACCGAAAGCACCATAGCCCAGAGCAAAGCATAGCCGAACCCTACTCCGGCCAATGTACATACCGTGACCGTACCCGGGCCTATAAATGCTGCAGCTACAAGGGTGCCGGGTCCTATATTTCTGAAAAACCCGAACATCAGTACGCGGAGTTCAGTGCATACACCGCAAAAGACCCCAGCCAGTGCGTTCCTTCGTAATTGTCATCTACAATATGCGGAAGCGAATGGAGCACATGGTCATTTGCTATCCGTTTTAAATGAGCGTATTCCGGCAAATCCCTCGCTATACCGTAAAGACACCAGGCCCGGCTGAAATTTACACCATCCAGATGCACCAGCTTACCATCTTCCCGGTCCGATACTTTTCCCTGTTCCAGACTAAAGGATTTGTTTTTTAACTGTGGCAGGAATTTCCGCAGCCAGTGACCGAATTCTTCTCTGGGCAATACTCTTCGCATGATATCCGCTTCTTCTAGGCACGGGGACAGAAAGTCAAAACCTCCCGGTTCCCAGGTGATAGGACAATCCGTATCCTGCAGGTAAAAATCCCTCGCCCTTACGGTAATGAGTTCCGACAGTACAGTATCATTTACCGTCTTTGCATAGTCATAAGCAAAAGTAAGCCCGAATGCCGTGTTGGAATGTTCACCTATACGTATGGGGTAATTCAGTTTCGGGAGAAAATTTATATAACCATTTACAATAACCTCCGAGAGCGGTTGCAGGTTTTCTTCCAGTTCTCTTGCCAAAGGATCGTTCCAGGTATGCAATTCTTCGGCCAGCTTCAGTAACCAGGCCCATCCGTAAGTCCGTTCGTAAGAGGGTTCTTTGGAAAAATACACTATTTCCTGCAATATATTTTCACGGGAAATATTTTCTTTTAATTTTTTTCTGGCTTCTTCTGCCCGTTCCATGTCCGGAAATTGTTTGAGCAGGTTTACCAGCATCCAATGCCCATGTACGGAAGAATGCCAGTCAAAACAACCGTAAAAGGCAGGGTGCAGACTTTCGGGAGATTGAAGGTCCGTAGAATCATTTAAAGTCTGGTTCAGTTTATTCGGATACTCGGTTTGCATGCAGGCCAGTGGTAATGCGGCCAACCTGCCGGCCTCTTCGGAAGTAAGTCTTAAGGCCCTGGTCCCGGGTTCCGGATTTTCCGGTTTTTTACGCGGCTGATCGGGCGTACAGGACATGAGGAGTAAAAAGATGAAAACAGTAGATAATAGCTTCATATGATATATCAGATATAAAATTTCAAAAATGGATTTAAAATCAGGCCAGCCAGCCTTCCCTGTCAAGGCTTCGGTACTGAATAGCTTCGCTGATATGGTTTCCCGAGATGTTTTCAGTATGTTCCAGGTCGGCTATGGTCCGGGCTACTTTCAATATGCGGTCATAGGCCCTTGCGGAGAGGTTGAGCCTTTCCATGGCGTTTTTAAGCAATGTTTTGGAAGCATCGTCCAGTTCACAGTATTCCCGGATCTGCCTGGTATTCATTTGGGCATTATAATGGGTGTTTTTGACTTCTTTAAATCTCTCGGATTGTATTTTTCTGGCAGCCGTAACCCGTTTCCGTATTTCCCTGCTTCCTTCTCCCCTGCGATGATCCGACAGTTTCTCGAACGGAACGGGCGTCACTTCTATATGAATATCTATGCGGTCCAGGAGTGGCCCTGATATCTTCCCGAGATAACGTTGCATTTCTGCGGGAGAAGATGTTATGGGTGCATCCGGATCGTTAAAATATCCGCCCGGGCTCGGGTTCATGCTGGCCACAAGCATGAAGGAAGACGGATAGGTAACGGTAAATTTTGCCCGTGATATGGTAACTTCCCTGTCTTCCAGCGGCTGTCTCATCACTTCCAGCACGCCCCGTTTAAATTCCGGGAGTTCGTCCAGAAAAAGAACACCGTTATGCGAAAGTGATATTTCCCCGGGCTGGGGATAGGTGCCGCCACCCACAAGAGCGACATCCGAGATCGTGTGATGGGGCGAGCGGAACGGTCGCTGTACCATCAATCCCGAATGGTCCGTGCGCCCCGCCACACTGTGGATTTTGGTCGTTTCCACCGCTTCATTGAGCGTCATGGGCGGAAGGATACTGGGCAAGCGTTTGGCCAGCATGGTCTTTCCGGAACCCGGCGGCCCTATCAGGATAATATTATGTCCGCCCGCAGCGGCGATTTCCATACATCGTTTAATACTTTCCTGCCCTTTAACATCTACAAAATCATACTCCGGAAAATCCAGCTTGCTATAAAATTCCTCCTGGTGGTCTACCAGCGTCCTTTCCAGTGGCTTCCTGCCATCGAAGTGGTCTATGACCTCCCGTATATTCTGAACTCCGTAGACCTCAATACCTTCTACTACCGCAGCTTCCCTGGCATTCTGTTCCGGAAGAATAAACTTTGTGAACCCTTCTTCACAGGCCCGGAACGCAATGGGCAGTGCTCCTTTTATGGGTTGCAGGCTACCGTCCAGCGAAAGTTCCCCCATGATAATATAGTGTTCAATACCTTCGCTTTTTATTTGCCCGGAAGCAGCAAGAATGCCAACGGCGAGGGTAAGGTCGTAAGCGGAGCCTTCCTTTCGCAGGTCTGCAGGGGCCATATTAATGGTAATCTTTTTACCGGGTATTTTATATCCGTTGTTGAGCAATGCAGCAGCAATTCTGTAATTACTCTCTTTAATGGCATTGTCGGGAAGCCCCACAAGATGATACCCTACGCCTACCGCTACATTAACCTCTACGGTGATGGTGGTAGCTTCCACCCCAAAAACAGCACTTCCGAATATTTTTGTCAGCATTTGCTCTTTTTTGTTTAAAAATATAAAAATTAACAAATATGTAAGGGAAGCTTCTTAACTTTGTTTTTAAGCTGTAAAGTCATTTTTATGTTTTACCTGCATCATTTGTATATAACCTACTGGAAAGTAAAATCGCTTATAGGAGTCTGTTAGGGCTCTGTGGCGGCTATTTTCTCTATATCCTATCATTATTTATTTTTTGAACCTTTTACCCGGTCTGCGCGGACATGCGGGATTTGATTTGATATTTCAGGTTTTTCCGATGCCGGCTGTTACGGCCACTAACAACGCAACACGCCATGAAGAAAGAAACAATTATAGAAAACATTATAAAGAACAAGCAGAATCCAAACCTGAAGTTCGAACTGAAGGAAAAAACCGAAGCCTTCTCTTCTCAGTTATTTTATACCTTATTTGACAGTGACACCTCCGTGGTGGACAACATCAATCAGCTGGAGGAAGAATTTCAGAAGATCGTGGACCTCGCCTGCTGGGCTCCGGGAAAACCCTGCGGAAAGATCTGGGAGAATTATCTCAATGAACTCCCGGAAATCCTCAGGAAGCTCAACCTGGATGCCAAAGCTATCGTAGAAAACGACCCGGCGTCCCGTACCATAGAAGAAGTATGTCTTGCCTATCCCGGTTTTTATGCCATAGCCATTTACAGGTTGAGCAGGCCGCTGCATTTATACGGATTACCCATTGTTCCGAGGTTAATGACCGAATATGCGCACAGGCTCACCGGTGTGGATATCAACCCGGGAGCACAAATAGGTGAATCATTTTTTATAGATCATGCCACGGGTATTGTCATCGGAGAAACTACGATAATCAAAGATCATGTGAAAATTTATCAGGGAGTTACTCTCGGGGCCCTGCACGTAGAGAAATCACTGACCGATATAAAACGACATCCCACCGTAGAGAGCAATGTAACCATTTATGCCAATGCCACCATACTCGGAGGAGAAACAGTCATAGGAGCCAACAGTATCATAGGAGGAAACGTGTGGCTCACCGAGTCCGTTCCGGAGAACTCGCTGGTGTACCACACGCCCGATATTAAAATAAAAGCCAACAGTAAAATAAAAAGTGATAATTAATTGCTTACAGCTTTACTTTTACGGTTTTCTTTTTTAAAGGAATTTTATAAGCTCCCCGTTCTTTTTCATAGGGGAGTTTTTTGGTTATACTCCCTGCAGAAAGATAAGCTACCGGGGTATATTTGTCCTTTGCATTTAAAATGAGTTCTACTTCTCCCGACTGCGGATTGTAATTTATCTGTTTGAAAGTTCCGGCATCCAGGGTAAGCCACAGCTTTTCCGGTGCAAGATATATTTTATTTTTACCGGCCGTTGTCAGCTGTACTTCTATTTTTTCGTCTTTTACCGTACAGTTCCCTCCGAAAGCAAGCCATCCTTTATCCTCATCCCTGGTGATGTATGTCGCCGAATTTACGGCATATCCGAAAAACCCGGAACCGTAATCACCGGAAAGGCCGTCTATTTTCAGTGTCGAAGGAAAGGAATGAAATGCTGCAGGTCCAAATCCGTCTTCGGTAATATTGGAAATCGCCCCCAGCAGTCCGCCATACCCCACTTTTAAAAGATATAAATCCTCCGGGTGTTTCCGGTAATGAGTGAGCACGGGAATAGCATTCAGCCCGGAACCATAGTGATGTATCTGTCTTTCAATACGCGAAAGTTTTCCTCCATAAAGAAAATCCCAGTATCGCCTGGCATTTCCGTTATATGCCCAATGCGGCATTACCGGCATATAGGCCAGTATGGCATTAAGGGTGACCGCTGCTTTTTCGTCAAATCCGAAATAATCGGACCACATATATACTTCTTCCTGACCGGTAGAGTCCCAGGGCATTTCGCTTCCGAAAGGATAATTGAGGCTTTTCCAGTGCAGGGCCCTTTCTTTCATCCGGTTTTCCAGGTCGGCAGCCATGGTGCTGTAATTCTCTCTCTTCAGGTCCTTGAGTATATTCAGAAAAACGGTACCTTCCATTTGTCCGAACTGGGCATAATGCGGGGCGAGTTTCTGCATGGCAACAGCAGTCCTGTATGCTTGCTCAAGATACCATTCCCACGGATGATTGGTTACCAGTCCGTCCCTGTAACGGGCCAGACGATACATTACCCAGTATGCTGCTGCCACATGCGGATAATTATAAGAACGGCCTACATCATCTGCGCCTTTTTTATCCCATGCAGCCCAGGTACCGTAATTGACATTTTTATCATATGTGCCGGCAGGCATCTTTTCAGGTTCGTAATAAAAGACACTTTTCTTAACTCCGTATTTCTGTGGTCCTTCACTGTGCTGGATGGTCCCCCAAAGTGTTTCATCGATAAAACGTTGTAGTTTTTCCACTTCTTCCTTGTCCGGCTGCACCAATTGCTTCATCACGGCACCAAGCCAGCTTCCGGCTCCTCCTTCATCGCTTAATCCCGCAATCCATGCACGACTGTCCTGAGTAACCTGTCGTTTTTCTTCATAATCATAACTTATTACCGAAGGATTACGATGAAACGGGTCCCCCTTTTCATCGAACCATTGTTCGGTAAGCAGGAAATGCCCAAAATCTTTCACCACTTCTTCCTCCGGCTTTATGACATTGTAATGGATGGTCTGCTCCAGTCCGTCAGCATAATGTACCGTTACACGGGATCTTCCCCATCTTTTTCCCGTAACCCTGAATTTCTTCGCGCCGGAAGCCGTAGTGCCTTCCCGCTCGATCTTCAGAGCACCTTCGGGCTCTACCTCGAAATCTTCGATGTTTTCTCCATACTGTAGAAAAAGTAGGGCATGTACGTCCATGGGCAATACATATCCCGGAACCCCCATGGCTACGGGACGCTTTTCTTCTCTTAATACTTCCGGTTTCTGCCGGACCCCGTCGGTAAGCACAAACCGGAGTGCATAATTGCGGATTTCCCCCGGGCGGAGTATTTGTGATGTAGGACGGTTCCATTGTTCCACACCTTCCCAATCTGTTTCGGCATAAGCCTTGCTATGGGCCATCCATTCGTGAAATCCTTCGAAAACTATACTTCTGGGCGTAGGATCTTCCAGTACCGGCCGGTAAGCTTCGAAAGACATATTTTCTTCGGGAAGCACCAAAAGATCAGGGCCATTACCGTGAAGTCTTTTCACTTCCAGGTATCCGGCGTCCTTTCCGATATAAGGATCAAAAAATACATTCTGGGCATGGGCTTCATCCAAAGATTTGCCTTCCAGAATATTGTTGAATATCATGGGGATGCCGAGAGCACCTATTTCCACATCGGATGCGGAAGTATTGGTAAGTTCAAATCGCATCACCAGCGAACCGTCCTTCATTTCGTAATAACGTTTTACCGAAAGTGGTATGTCGTCCGGAAGGGTATTGGCCAGATCGGCCGCCGCAAGTATATTGCCCGAAGTTTCCAATGCTTCTACTGCTGATCTTTTGGTTGCAGTAGTATAATTTTTCCAGGTTTCTCCCGGGATACGGAGCCTCAGATTAAGGTCCCCGAGGTGGAACAGACTGTCCTTGTCCCGGACAGCTAAACGGTCTCCCGGCGTAAAATCAAACTCGGGGACGGATACCGGAAACAAACCGGCTACGGTCTGGGATGATTTCACAAGTTTTAACCGGAAGTCCCCGGCATCAATGGTATTAAATCCTTCTTCCAATGCCAGTACCGAAGGACGCTTGGTAATCCGGCTCCAGTAATCCTGCGCAATTGTGGCCTGCAATGTCAGCAGCAACAGAACTACGGGAATCCGGTTCTTTAAAAATTTAATCATTCTACTATTCCTGTTCATATTTATAAATTAATTCTCCTTAATTAAAAAGCGGGTTCCCATTTTATATCTCATGGGCTTGCCCCGAGGTTCTTGATTTCCTGTACCTGAAAAAGATAAATACACGCACTTTCGGCCGGGACATTAACGGTATGATCGCTTAACCGGACCTCTTTTTCCGAAATATAGATATTATTCTTATAGTCTTCGGTGTTATAGACCATATCTCCCTTTCCACCCAGACGGATCTGTTTTCCTTTTTCCGGTAGTTTTAATGTTTCCGGTTTTATTTTCAAAGGATATTCCTGTCCGGTGGCATTTATCACCGATATACTGAGTGTTTTTCCATCTTCCGACAAGGTAGCGGCTACATCCAGGGGTTCCGGCGCCCCGCTTACGGACACGGGATGAGTACCAAAATATTTTCTGTACATCTTTAAAGCCAGTCCTGTTCCTTCCATCCAGGAATCCGTTTTCGTGGTTTTGATAGCCCCTATAACATTTACGGTTTGCGCATAATTGGCCATATAATAGATATCGGACTGCCTGGAAAATTCATTAAAACCGGCAGCTATTCCCAATGCATCGCGCAGAAAATAACGGGTACCGAGCAATCCGAAAACATGGGGGCCATACCAATAGTTCCATTCATCCAATGCTATTTTTATGTCTCTGCCTTTGAGCTGAGGGATCTCCTCCCGGCAACGACGGTGTTCTTCGGCTATTTCGCGTATGGCATCGGGAATCTGTCTGACATGGGTCAGCAATCCCCCGGCATGCCAGTCCTGGCGATAAAAATGCTCGCTGATATAGGTCATGCTGTCACTACAGTTCTCATACATCATATCGTTCCATTTACCCGGGAAACCCACGGCTATAAGTTCGATATCCGGGTCAGTGTTCCACATGGCCCCGGCTACTTCATTATGCTTTTTTACATACGCTTCTACCGGCATGTGCCCCAACTGCCAGTCGCCGAACATTTCATTACCCACGGCCCATAACTTTACATCATAAGGTTCGGGATGTCCGTTCTCAGCGCGTAATTTGCCCATGGCGGTCAACGTATCCCCGTTAAAATAGGTAACTTCTTCCACCGCCATTGCTGCTGTGCCCAGTCCCGTATTAACGGCAACATTAGCTTCGGCTCCCAACATACTGCACAACTCCATAAATTCGTGTGCGCCGACATCATTGTATTCTAACCCTTTCCAGGCCCTTTCGTATTTTGTAGGGCGCGTATCGGGATCGCCGATACCATCTTTCCAATCGTACCCGGAAACAAAATTTCCTCCCGGCCAACGGTAAACGGGAGCATCGAGTTGTTTCATCAGTTCCAGTACATCCGGACGAAACCCCCGGACATGATCGTCGGGCATCAGGGATACGGCGGCAAGAGTAACTTTATCATTACCGTAAAAAGCAATGCTCAGTTTTCCTTGTTCGGTATCTGATTTTGCCATGACCTCGAAAGGGATCTTTACAAAACCATGTCCGGTGAGTTCCAGAATCTGCTCCTCCTCTTCTTTCCCTGAAGATAGCGACACTCCTACTTTTTCCACATTCTTTCCCGCACGAAAAACCAACCGTCCTGCATATTTCTTGCCTGCTTCTAAGGCCAGACCGTCCTGTGTGAGCTTCCATTTTCCTCCGGTGATATTTATCCCGGGGATGTTTCCGCGGGAATAAGTCTTACTGCTGTCCGTAAAAATGGCTGTAGTATCTGCATTGGTCGTCCACGGAGAGCCTTTTGTTCCGGGGGGATAATAGAACTTACGATCCCGGAGCATCTCCGCCCAGATACCACCGTAAATACCTTTTCCCATATGCTCTATGAACTGTCCGTACAGGTACGGGGACATCGGTTCTTTTTTCTTCTCCGTGTTTATAGTAACTTCCGGTTTCAATACACGGGCCGAAACTTCTTCCAGGACAATATTATCAAAACTTACTTCACCTTGTGCCTTACCGTTTTTTCCGAGGATACATTCTATCATAAAGCTATCTTCGCCACCGGAGCGGAATTCCATTTCCACATAGGTCCAGTCCGTATCTCCCGTAAATATGGTATCATTGGTAATGTCGAATTTTCCCAGCCGGAAACCGGCGCCTGAATTTCTATTTTCCCCGGAGACACCTTTCGTTTTTATAAGTCCGGATACTTTATACGTGGCATAAGGTCTAATATTGACTTTTTTAAACCACCGGGATACCGTCAGGGTGTCGGACCGTAAACGGAGTACCCGGGTATTGAAGCGGGAAGATGCCGTATCGGAATAACTCTCCTGATTGCTGTAATACTCCATTTCCCAGCCGGAACCCGAAGCCTGGGCTCCTTTTTCCGGGGAAAGTGCTTCGGTACCCTGCTTTCCGGTGCATCCAAAAAGAATAAGGACCAGTAAAGACAATACACAAATATAGTTCGTACCGTATTTTTTAAGATTTTGCATATGTATATTTTCCTGTTCCCGTTTATGGCCGACTACCAGAACACGCCCCGGGGACCATTCTTATCCTTTTGTTTTCATTTCCCGGGAAGATAAGATTCTTTGTCCTGTATTGCATATTGGTTACCTTGGTTACATTCTACCGAATGGTTATATTAAAGACAAATGTAGCCTGGACTGTCTGCCCCGGCTGATGTTCGTATACCAATGCTTGTTTAACCGTATACCGGGCACCGGCAGAATTCTGTCCGGGATATTGTCCTATGGTAAACCTGAACGACGTAGCATCGAATTCTGAGTAAACTCTGGCGTCACTTCCCCAGTTAATGATATTTCCGTCGGCATTATACCAATGCCCGTAGCCGTTGGCCGTAGTATTGCTGTTCAGGGTTCCGTCACTTTCAACTCCGTAAAAGGTGACCTTATCATCCATTTGATTGGTAATTTCATTCGGTTGCAGGAGAAATGCCTGTGCAAGTGGTGCCAGATCTGCTTCTACCACCGCACCGGAGTAACTATCTGAACTCAGCGGAAATTCCACATCATATGTTAATGTAACATCCGAAGGAGGCAATGTATCATCAATCGGAATATTGCCGTACAGATCGGTATTGGTGAATTTGACCTTGTAAGGCCACTGGTCGTCATTGCTTTCATCTTCATCCCACGCGTGCGGTGCATAAACATCCGGCGCCCCGGTAACTACGAACCAAAGTTTACTACAGTTTTGAGGAACGGTAAAGGCAACATTATTTGTAGTTCCCTGGTTCATATCTCCATACACCCGGGTACCGTCTTCCAGAAGCGCTACATACCCGTACCTCCATCCCGCACTTCCGGGATTTTGCACCTGGTTATAGCCACTGGCGTTGACCAGACCCGTAAATTCCGTAGAAATTTCTGTTCCGGCTGCTGGTACGGCAAGCCGGATGACATTATAGCCTGTTGTGCCCGGGCAACGATCGTATGTTACCTGGTAGCTGCCGTCGTTAAGTGTATTGCTTTTAAATGTCTGAGCTCCGATATAACCTTCGCCGTTATCTCTTATGGCATCCAAGTCCCAGGTTACGAATTTGGTGGCAGCATCATAAACTTCCTCGTTAAGCTGGGCCGTAGAAATACTCGTAATGCGCATATATGCCTGCAAAGGGTCCTCGGGTTCCTGGGCTTTCCGCCATATCTGCCCGATGATATCTTCACCGTGTTTGTCCGCCCAGTAATAATGGATGAAATAGCTGGCATAACGTTGCCATTCATGACAGATATGACGGAAATAATTTTCCGTATACACGGTGAAATTATGGGAGGTGAATGCCTCTTCCGGATAACTCTGATAAGACTGCCACTGCGCGGTCTGCTCCCAGAATACGTTACCGCCATTCCCGCCGAAACCATAGCGAAAGCCTGTTCCGCCTCCGAGATCGCAATGTACCTGGTACTGGAAACTGTGCCCTATTTCATGAGCAATCGTAGAGCCTACGGGCTGACAGGTGTTGGGGCTTACCCATAATGCCCCTATGACATCGTCATATCCGGAACCGGTAGCCAGCCATTCGTCCTGGTAATACAGGAAGATCATCATCTTGTAATCATCAAGGTTGGAATGGCCCGTGCCGGTTTCTGCAAATTTAAGTTCCTCTATATTCAATGTGTAGAATTCTTCTGCTTTGCTCAGCAGGTCATCGATGTCCACACGATAGGCAGACGGGACTTCTGCAGATGCAGGATCATTATTTTCGTAACCGGATCCCCAGAAAACGATGAAATGTTCTGACTGCCGGCTGCGGCCGTAATACCAGGTACTGGTACTGTCAAAAAAATCCATCTCACCAAATTCAGTCGGTTTATAAATTTTAGTTGTGTCCACTGCCGAAGGGTCAAAGGTATTTCCGTTGCCCCCGCCGTTGTCCGGGTCCAAAGGGTCCGGATCTGCTTTGGCACAACCGGCTATCACCATAGCCATGATAGCGGTGCACAGAAATAATTGAACACAGGAGTTTATTAAACACTTTGATTTCCGGAAAATTAAATAAGTTGATTTCATAATAATTGGTTTAGGTTAAGTTAAAAGGATTCAGTATCCCGGCTTTTGTGCCGGATTGTGACCGGAGTTCAGGACATCCTGAAATACCGGAAAGATATTCTTGTCAACCGTTGTTTTGGAGCCGGTTCAGGCATCTTTACCTGTATAGCAAAACCGGGTTGTTGTTACCGGGGCTGATCCCGTAATTACGTTTTGCGCAAAAGAAGACAGGGAATTACGTACCCGGAGCATAAAAAAGGGATTTTACTCCTTATCCCGGAATTCACGCTGTTCTTTCGCCATGGAAAATCGGATGGATGATCAGTTTTCATAATAGTTGAGTTGTCGGTTCATAAAGTGTAATTAATACACGTTATAAAATTATAAACTCATCCCCCATATTGTTAAATAAGATATTATCCGATTATGGTACTATATTATCACATTTTGCAAACTACACCTGAATAACGATCAATATCAAAGAATTACTTTTCATTATGTTTACATATTTCAGATATTTTCTTAAAAAAAAGAAAAGGCCTTACAGGAGGATTCCCATAAGGCCCGTTCAAAATATGTAAAAAATATTACTTGCCGTTAAAAGAAATCATAACCCAAATAACTAAGGCAAGTATTACTACAGAGGCTGCGATATCTATCCAACCATAGCTCTTTTCTTTGCTTTCTTTATCTTTAGGCGTAGTGGCAAAGGTAAGTCCGGCCAGTTGTTTTTCATCCTGTGCAGGAGTCAGTAAACTTACGCCAACCAACAACAGGATGCAGAAAAGGAAGAACCATGCCCCGAAAGTAAGGAAGTTCATGGTCGCCAGCGTATGAAGTATACTTCCTTCTGCAAAACTATTGCTCATCAACTCTATTACTATCCTCCCCATACCCAAAATAAAACCGATCACAAGGGTAGCATATGCACCCGTGGCATTGATCCGTTTACTGAAAATCCCCAACAGGAACACTGCAGTAATAGGAGGTGCTATGTATGATTGTACGGATTGCAGGTATTCGTATAGTACTCCGGATATGTTGGCCATGATTGGTATCCAGATAATCCCAAGGAATACCACGATCAGTGTAGCGATACGCCCTATCTGTACCAGCTTTATTTCCGGGGTATCCGGTTTCAGTTTTTTATAAATATCCACGGTGAACAATGTAGAACAGGAATTAAATACGGAGGCCAGAGAACTCATTAATGCCGCGAGCAGCCCGGCAGCAACCAGTCCGCGCAATCCGGATGGCAACAGGTTACTCATCAATACCGGAAAAGCTTCATCGGGGGTCTCCCATTGCAACATTCCTTTTTGTTTCAGCGCCAGTGCTATAACCCCGGGAACAAGGAATATGAATACCGGAAGCAGTTTGAGGAATGCTCCCCATATCGCCCCTCTTCTCCCCTCTTTCAGGTTTTTGGCAGTAAGGGTACGCTGCACGATATACTGGTCCGTACACCAATACCATATACCGATTATGGTACTGGTAATGAACAGGCTTGGCCACGGAAAGTCCGGATCGGAAGGTGGCCGCCACATATTAAAGTACTCCGGGCCGAGGGTTGCTTTCAGTTCTCCCCAGCCTCCCACATAATCAAGACCGATGAAAGTCAGCGCTGCGGCTCCTATAACCAGTATAATAGCCTGAAGGGTCTCGGTGTAAACTACGGCACGCATACCTCCGAAAATGGTATAGACACCGGTTAATATCACCGTAGCTATTGCCCCTACCCAGAAGTTAATGCCCAGCAAAGCGGATACGACTACACCTCCGGCATAAATGGTTACGGAAACCTTAGTCAGAATATATGCTATCAGGGATACTACGGACAGAAACCAGCGCGATTTTGCACTGAACCTGCGTTCCAGGAACTCCGGCATGGTAAATACACCACTACGGGCATAAAACGGCAGGAATACCCAACCGAGGATAAGCACCACCCATGCCTGTATTTCAAAGATGAGCATCGGCATTTTATCCCCGGCGCCGGCGCCGGCGAGCCCTACAACATGCTCCGAGCCGATATTGGAAGCAAAGATTGATGCCCCCACTACAAACCAGCCGATATTTCTCCCGGCAAGGAAATAATCTTCTGTATTTTTTGTTTTTTTCAATATCACCCAAACCGCCAGTCCGAACAGGACCAGAAAGTAAAGGGATATGCATATCCAGTCTAAATTGTCTAAACTCTTCATGTATTTATGGTCGGTTTTTACAGAAATCGTACGATAGCAACAATACTATACGCTGCTGTTCCATACGTTTTATTTAACAGTAAATTTAAAAATGGTTGTGGTACTGTATTCTTCTCCCGGCTCCAGTACCGTGGAAGGAAAATCCGGCTGGTTTGGGGAATCCGGATAGTGTTGTGTTTCCAGACATAATCCGGAACGGTGCACATAATTTTTGTTTTCCTTTCCTGTCAGGGAACCGTCCAGGAAATTCCCGGAATAAAATTGTATTGCGGGTTCTGTCGTAAGTACTTCCATTACCCGTCCGCTTTTTGGATCGTGTAATGTTGCCGCATGTTTCATCTCGCCATTTTCCCCGTTGAGCACCCAGCAATGGTCATATCCTTTACCGTATTCCAGCTGGGTGTCTTTTTGTTCAATATCTTTCCCCACTGTCTTGGATTGACGGAAGTCGAAAGGAGTGCCTTCCACGTCTTTTATTTCTCCGGTAGGAATCAGGGTCTTATTCACCGGAAGAAAAGCGTCGGCATTGAGTTCCAGTTCATGGCCAAGTATGGTTTCACTTTCCGGGGACAGGTTGAAATAAGAGTGTTGGGTGAGGTTTAACACCGTCTTTTTATCGGTGGCAGCCTTATAATCCACTTTCAGTTCATCGTCATTGGTAAGGGTATAAACTACGGTGACATCCAGGTTTCCGGGATAACCTTCCTCCATATCTTTGCTGCGATACTGCAATTTCAATGCAGCTCCGTTATCCGTTTTCTCTTCGGAAGCTGTCCAGAGCACCTTGTCAAATCCTTTGTTTCCGCCATGCAGATGGTTCGGGCCGTCGTTCTTGGCCAGGGTATATTCCTTGCCGTCCAGGGTAAATTTACCATTGGCAATACGATTGCCGTACCTTCCTATCAGGGCACCGAAATACGGCACTTCCTGCAGGTAACCTTCCAGCGTATCGAACCCGAGTACGATATCGCCCTGATTTCCGTCCCTGTCCGGAGTAGTCAGTGAGGTTATGATTCCGCCATAAGTAATAACTTTCATTTGCAAACCATTGGCATTGGTAAGTGTAAAGCGCTCCACTTCCCTGCCATCGGGCAATGTACCGAACTTTTCACTGGTAACGGATGTGGCAGGTTGTTCTTTTTCGACAACCTTGTTTTCCTGTGGTTCGGCCTGTTTTTTCTGTTTGGTATTGCACGCCAGCACGGCAAAGCATACCGCAGCTAAATAATGGGTTTTCATAAAGTTGATTTTTACGGACAGAGATCGGCAGATGTTCTTACACTTTCTTACCGGTCGTCTGTTTTTTAGTTACATATTGTTTTGAAACAAGTGGTAATATACTTCATTCCACCGTAACTTTTCTTTAAAATCCCGGACAATCGTGTTTTTGTCTATGGTCAGGAGCTCCACTCCCGCCATTTCGGCAAAGTCTTCCATAAATTCGGTAGTAGCAGCCTTGCTGTACACCGTGTGGTGCGATCCCCCGGCCAGTATCCATGCGGTTGCCGCGGTTTCCAGGTTAGGTTCCGGTTTCCACAATGCCCTTGCCACGGGAAGTTTGGGCAGGTCGTGTTCCGGTTCTACGGTCTGAACTTCATTCACAACCAGCCTGAACCTGTTGCCCATATCCATCATGGCGACATTGATTGCCGGTCCGGCCCCAACGTTGAACACCAGCCTTGCCGGGTCTTCTTTCCCCCCGATAGACAACGGGTGTACCTCCAGTTTCGGTTTTTCCGAGGCTATGGACGGACATATTTCGAGCATGTGCGATCCGAGTACCCGCGAACCTTCTTTACGAAAATCATACGTATAGTCTTCCATGAAGGAAGTCCCGCCTTCCAGTCCCTGGGTCATTATTTTCATGGTATGCAATAACGCGGCCGTCTTCCAGTCTCCTTCCCCGCCGTAACCGTAGCCATCGGCCATAAGCCTTTGTGTGGCTATACCGGGAAGTTGTTTAAAGCCGTGAAGGTCTTCGAAGGTATTGGTATATCCGCCAAAACCTCCTTCTTCCAGGAAAGCTCTTAACCCGAGTTCTATACGGGCAGAATCTTTGACCGCAGCCTGGTTAAATGCCGGATGATCGGTGCGGTATTGTTCCCTGTAAACAGCCAAAAGGTCTTCTACTTCCTTGTCAGTAACTGCTTTCAGGTACTCTACCACGTCTCCAATTCCATAACCGTTTACGGAAAAGCCGAAACGCATCTGGGCTTCTACTTTATCTCCTTCCGTAACGGCAACATGGCGCATATTATCTCCTATCCTGGCTATTTTAGCACTCTGGAACACATGCCATCCCACGGCTACACGGGTCCATACTCCCAGTTTCTTCCGCACGTTTTCCTCTTTCCAGTGCCCTGTGATCACCTTGCGGTTTTTGCGTAACCTGCCGGCCATAAAACCAAACTCCCGTCCGCCGTGCGCAGACTGGTTTTCATTCATGAAGTCCATATCTATAGCATCCCAGGGAATCCCGGCATTGTACTGCGTATGCAGGTGGCACAGGGGTTTACTCAGTAGCTGAAGTCCTTTAATCCACATCTTCGCAGGTGAAAAGGTATGCATCCATACTATTACTCCTACACACCTGTCGGCTACATTGGCTTCACGGCAAACCGCCGCTATCTGATCCGGCGTGGTTACTATAGGTTTGAATACCACATCTACGGGTATCTCACTGCTGTTATTTAAATGTCTGGCTATTTCTTCCGAGTGTCTTGCAACGTTTTGTAGTGTTTCTTCCCCGTACAAGTGCTGGCTCCCGGTGACGAACCACACTTCGTGATCGTTCAGATTTGTCATATTTTTCTCTTCGTTATCCTGGTTATTATTTTATTATTAAGTTATAGGTTAAAACCCTGCTCCCGATAGTCCTGATTATTATCGGGATTTATTGCAGCTACTTTAGTTTCTATAAATTTTCGTATTATGCTGGTTACTAGGTTACTGAGTTATTGAGTTTATGGGTATTGCCTAAATAACTTAATAACCCAATAACCAAAGAGCAATTTGATTGCTTTTATATACCCGGGGATTTGAATTCCAAGGTTTATTCTTTTTCCGTTTTTTTATTGTCCGTAATAGGCATCCTTGCCATGTTTACGGTTGTAGTGTTTTTGTATGAGGGTATCTTTTAATCTTGGCGCGGACGGGTTGATCTGCAGGGTGAGATAGGCCATTCTGGCCAGTTCTTCGAGCACTTTACTGTTATATACCGCTTTATCTGCATTTTTCCCCCAGGCAAACGGGCCGTGATTGCCGAGTAATACCATTTCCACTTCCGTATGGGAAAGTCCTTTTTCTTCAAAACAATCTACGATTTGTTTACCGGTCATGTGTTCGTAGTTACCCTGAATGTATTCGTCTTTCATGGGTGGGGCGCAAGGTATATCTGTGGTCAGGTGGTCCGCATGGGTGGTGCCGAAGATGGGAATATCCATCTGTGCCTGGGCCCATGCCACGGAATAGGTGGCATGTGTATGTACTATGCTCCCGATGTCTTCCCAGACCTTGTATAAATAGGCATGGGTCTTGGTATCGGACGAAGGACGCATTTTTCCTTCTATGATATTGTTGTCAAAATCCACAATGACCATATCTTCCGGAGAAAGGTCTGCATAGGGCACACCACTGGGTTTTATGGCAAAAACCTTTTTATTCCGGTCTACACAGCTGACATTACCGAAAGTATATACTACCAGTCCCAGTTCGGGCAGCTGCATATTGGCACGGTAACATGTTTCCTTTATTTCTTTGTATTCAGACATCGGATGTTGCTTTTACATTGTTCTTATGGGTACGCTCTTCTATAAAACCGGCAAGGGCTTCATAATGGCGGTACTTCTCTTTGTATAATTCCACTATTCCGGGCCTGGGCTCATATGTTTTTTCCATAGGACTTCCCATGGCTCGTACGGCTTCTTCCACATCGGGATAAACCCCGGCAGCGACCGCGGCGTAAATAGCCGCCCCCAGCGCCGGTGCCTGATCCGAAACCGCAATCCGTATGGGCCTGTTCAGCACATCGGCAAGTGTTTGCATGACAAAAGGCGCTTTTTTGGCCACACCGCCGATACCTACGACCGATTTTATCGCCACTCCTTCATCTTCGAAGCGATCCACGATTTTCTTTGCACCGAAACAGATGGCCTCTACAAGGGCACGGAAAATATGCGGCGCCCTGGTCCCCAGGCTTAAGCCGGTAATGGCACTTTTCAGGGCCTGGTCCGCGAAAGGAGTACGACGGCCGTTTATCCAGTCCAGGGCCAGCGGAACGCTTTCTTCCGCCGGTATTTTTTCGGCCTGTGCGGATAAGGCCGGAATGATTTTACTCTTCATTTCTTCTAGGAGTTGTTTCCTGGTTTCCGGTGAAATAAGTTCTGTTTCGGGTAACAGGTTCTGTAAAGGCCAGGAGATGATTTCCTTAAACCAGGCCAGCAGGTCCCCGAAAGCGGATTGTCCTGCTTCCAGCCCTACCCATCCGGGCACAACCGAACCGTCTACCTGCCCGCAAATTCCCTTCACGGCATTATCTCCGATAACCTCCTTAGGGGCTACCATAATATCGCAGGTAGATGTCCCCATTACCCGTACCAGTGAAAAAGCTTCCGCCCCGGCCCCGACGGCACCTGCATGGGCATCAAAAGTCCCGACGGCCACAACGGTGTTTTCCGTAAGTCCCAGTTTTTCACTCCATTCTTTACTCAGGTTGCCGGCTACGACATCGGAAGTATAAGTATCCGTGTACAGGTTGTTCTTCACTTTCACGAGGTAAGGGTCCAGGCGGGAGAGAAAATCATCTTCCGGAAGGCCGCCCCAGCTTTCATGCCACATGGCTTTATGACCGGCGGCGCACCTGCTTCGTTTAAAGGATTCCGGATCTTTTTCGCCCGTAAGAATAAAGGTCATCTGGTCGCAATGTTCCATCCATGACCATGCTGCTTCCTTCACGGCACGGTCTTCTCTTGCTATGTGAAGGATTTTGGCCCAGAACCATTCGGAAGAGTATACGCCTCCTATATATTCGGTATAGTCAATCCCGCCCCAGTTCCTGGCCAGGTGATTTATTTCGGCAGCTTCTTTAATCGAGGTATGATCTTTCCAGAGCACCATCATCGCATTCGGATTTTCTTCGAAACCAGGGGTCAGTGCAAGGGCCTTTCCCGTCTTGTCGACGGGAACCGGGGACGATCCGGTCGTATCAACGCATATGCCTACAATATTTTCGGGTTTTACGGCAGACCTTTTTACTATGGTCCTGATGGTAGCTTCCATACCTTCTATATGGTCCAGGGGATGTTGCCGGAAACGGTTTTCAGGGGCATTGCAGTACTTCTCTTCTTTCCACCGACGGTACCAGCGCACTTCACTCTCCAGGGTCTCGCCGTTGGCGGTATCAACCAGTACGGCCCGTACCGAATCCGTGCCGAAATCCAGTCCTACTACATATTTACTCATCTTATTATATACTTATTTTTAATACATTAAAGCTTTAAGCGCAAACAATTACTTTAATTCTAAAACCACAACGGAAAACGGAGGGAGTTTCACTTCCAGTTTCCCTTTTTTGCCTGAAAAATCCTTAAACGGCCTGGGGGTGACTTTTTCAGGATTATCAAAAGTATTATGGTCCTGTAATTTATCTGAGGTAAGTATGGTCCCGGCAGCCCCCTTTTTATTCACACCTTCCATGTTCAGGGAGAGGGTGTGCGATTTGGAAGCGTCTATATTCACCAGGGAAACATGTACCGCCCCGTTCTTGTCTTTAGAAGCGGATACCGAGAGTGCCGGGAGGCTTTTCCCGTTATATGTGTAGTTTACATTCTCAAACTCAACCGGGAGCAATGTGGCATCCTGGTGCACGCTGTACATTTTCATTACGTGGTATGTAGGCGTAAGTATCATTTTCTCCTCATCGGTAAGTATTACGGCCTGGAGCACGTTCACGGTCTGTGCCAGGTTGGCCATTTTCACCCTTCTTGCGTGGTTGTTAAAAGTATTCAGTGTAGTTCCTGCTATCATAACATCACGCATGGTATTCTGCTGGTACAGGAAGCCCGGGTTTGTCCCCGGTTCTACTTCATACCATCCTCCCCATTCGTCTACTACCAGGGCTATTTTGTTGTCCGGATCATACTTGTCCATTATATCACTGTGCCTGGAAACAAGTTCTTCTATTTCCAGTGCGCTTTCCATCGTTTCGAAATACTGCTTTTCGGAAAAGGCAGAAGCAGACCCCTTGGCACTCCAGTCTATCACGGCATAGTGGTGCAGTGCCATTCCTTCTATAAGACTGTGTTTGATATTCTTCATCAATACTTCCGTCCATTTATAATCATCACTGGAAGCGCCCGAAGCGACCCGGAATATTCCGGATTCGTTGGACCATCCGCTAAGGAAGGTAGCGTATTTCCTGTAGACATCAGAATAATATTCCGGTGTCATGTTACCTCCGCATCCCCATGCTTCGTTCCCGATTCCCCAGTATTTTACATTCCACGGTTTTTCCCTTCCGTTCTCCTTTCTCAGGTCGGCCATCGGGCTTTTACCGTCGTGGTTGGTGTACTGCACCCAGTCTATGAGTTCCTGTACGGTACCACTTCCCACATTTCCGGACAGGTAGGGCTCCGTTTCCAGCAGTTCACACATATTCAAAAAGTCGTGGGTACCGAAGCTGTTATCTTCGGTCACCCCTCCCCACCAGCGGTTTACGATCGTAGGGCGGTCTTCTTTAGGGCCTATACCGTCTTTCCAGTGGTAGGTATCGGCAAAGCATCCCCCCGGCCATCGAAGGTTTGGTATATTCAGTTCCTTAAGGGCTTTGACAATATCATTCCTTACACCCGCCGTATTCGGAACGGTTTTGTTTTCCTCCCCAACATAAAACCCATCGTAGATACATCGTCCCAGATGTTCCGCAAAATGACCGTATATATGTTTACTTATGGTATATTCTCCCTTATCGGCATGAACGGTGACCTCCTGCTGTGCTTCCGAACACAGGGCAGACAGGCCGAAAGCAATAGATAGAAAAATGGTATTGGTTTTCATAGATCAAAAGTTAAAAGTGTATGTTTTACATTTGTAAAAATAATTAAAAAATATTAAAATGCTAATTATAATCCGAAAAAAAGTATACCGTCATTACAAACAACACAATTTACAAAGATATTTTGCATCTTTGTCACATGTCAAAAATTCAAAATATTTCCGGATGTTTCTGGTTTTTCCTGAAATTAAATGTATATTTATCCGTTAATAAATAATATCTTACAAAAACTGTGCACATAAACCTGTTTCTCCCCTCTTTGTATAGTGTTCTTAATTTTATCGAATCAACAAATCTTAACTAATGGATTACAATTACAATCAAGAAGACAAGGCCCTCGTGGCTGTAGACTGTATTATCTTTGGCTTTGACGAAGAGGACCTCAAACTGCTCCTTATAAAAAGGGGGTTTGAACCGGAAAGGGGAAAATGGTCATTAATGGGAGGGTTTTTAAAGAAAAACGAAGTTCTCGACGAAGCCGCAAACCGCGTACTCTATACGCTTACGGGCCTTAATGATGTGTATATGGAGCAGCTTTACGGTTTCAGTAAAGTAGACAGGGACCCTGTGGAAAGAACAATATCCGTTGCTTATTATGCCCTTATTAATATTAACGACCACAACCCCAAACTGCTGGATCAACATTCCGCGCAGTGGTTTTCCATATCCGAAGTACCGCAGCTTATCTTTGACCACAATGAAATGCTCGACAGGGCCCTGAAGAGACTGCGTCGCAGAACATCTACCAACCCGGTTGGTTTTGAACTGCTTCCCAAAAAGTTCACTATGCGGCAACTGCAGAAATTGTACGAAGTCATTCTCGGAGAGGAACTGGACAAAAGGAATTTTCAGAAAAAGATCAAACAGATGGATGTTTTGGTCAAACTGAAAGAAAAGGATATGACCTCCTCTCGCAAAGGGTCTTTTCTCTATGAATTTGACAAGGAAAAGTACCAGGAAAAAGTATCCGACGGCTTTACTTTCCGGGTCTGAAACACTAATATAAGAACGGCAAATGTCCCGGGAAACAGCAAAATGCACATACACTACTGTTTTTCAGTGAATTAAGTGCAGTGATTTTTTTTTCAAAAAAAACATGTCCTTATTTGGCAACTTATTTTTTTTGTACATTTTTGTACCCGATTAGGCTGAATAAGAATGAAACTTGTTTATGACCCCGGGTATGCGGCGATGAGGAAGTCGTTACCGTATACCGTTCCCAAGTGGAGCAACCGGGTTTTTAAGCTTACTTCCGGAATTACATCTAAACTTCACTCATATTCTGGGGCATCTGCCGTACATCATGCCCTGTTTTTACGTATTTGATCTTTTTGCTTTTATATTATATCTTGTTATCTACAAAACAACCCTTATTTTTATAATACAAAAGCAAAAGAATGAAAACGAAATACATAGATCTCATAGATCAAACCTATTATTTTCCGCAGGAAGAATTCACTCTCGACGACGATACGCTGAAGTTTCATGATATTGACCTTATGGCACTGGTAAAGAAATACGGGGCTCCCCTTAAATTTACCTATCTGCCGCAAATATCCAATAATATCCAAAAGGCCAAGAAATGGTTTGACAAGGCTATTGAGATCCATAACTATGCCGGCAAGTACCACTATTGTTACTGCACCAAAAGTTCCCATTTTGAACACGTGCTCACCGAGGCGCTGAAAAACGATATCCATATCGAAACGTCCTCTGCTTTTGACATTAACATTGTGAATAACCTTCTGAAACAGGGCAAACTTACCAAAGACCATTACGTATTATGCAACGGTTTCAAACGCGAACAATATGTACAGAACATTGCCGACCTTATCAACGGCGGGCATAAGAAATGCATTCCCATTATCGATAATTACGAAGAAATAGACCTTCTTACCGAGGCCATAGACGGCAATTTCGATATCGGGATACGCATAGCATCGGAGGAAGAGCCTAAATTTGAATTCTATACCAGTAGATTGGGTATAGGGTATAAAAACATCATACCGTTCTACAACAGGGCTATTGCCGGTAATGAAAAAGCTACGCTGAAAATGCTGCACTTTTTTATCAACACCGGTATCCGTGATACGGCGTACTATTGGAACGAACTCCTTAAATGCCTTAAAGTATATATACAACTGCGGAAAATCTGCCCTACCGTAGACAGCCTGAACATAGGCGGAGGTTTCCCTACCAAGAATTCCCTCGCCTTTAACTACGATTACCAGTATATGATCGATGAGATCATCAACCAGATAAAGATTTCCTGCGAAGAGGCCGACGTGCCCGTACCGCATATCTTTACCGAATTCGGGAGTTTTACCGTGGGCGAAAGCGGAGGGGCCATTTACGAGGTGCTCTATCAGAAACAGCAGAACGACCGGGAAAAATGGAACATGATAAACTCTTCGTTTATCACTACCCTGCCCGACACCTGGGCCATAAGCAAACGCTTTATCATGCTGGCCATAAACCGCTGGAATGACGAATACGAAAGGGTGCTGCTGGGCGGGCTTACTTGCGATAGTGACGATTACTACAACAGTGAGCAGAACATGAACGCCATTTACCTGCCCAAGTACAGCAAGACAAAACCACTGTACATAGGCTTTTTCAATACCGGCGCATACCAGGAAACCATTGGGGGCTTCGGCGGACTGCAACACTGCCTTATCCCCACGCCAAAACACATATTAATAGACAGGGACCAGGACGGCAATATCACCACCGAAATATTTGCCGAGCAACAGAGAGCAGAAGACTTACTTAAAATTTTGGGATATGATGAAAATTAGAAAAGAAAGCTGACCGCTAAATAAACCGGGTGCCGGGAGACCATCATATCTTCCTTCCGCCGACAGGCAGACATCCGGGCCGCAAGAATGATTATATTTTTCCGGAGGATAGGCAACAGAAAACAGCAGATATAAAAACAACGGTATGCCATTATCCTTCTCCGAACAACACTAACAGTAAAACAAAAGCAGATTACCGATGCCGGAAGACTGTCGGGATAAAAAACAAAACTCCCGTTTCCCGTCTGCCGCCATACAAGAAAAACACGAATACGATGAACAAGAGAACATACGCCGGAATACCTGAAAAATACACTCGTATAGACGATGCCAGGGTAGTATTGATCCCTGTTCCTTATGATGGTACCAGCACCTGGCAAAAAGGAGCCGATAAAGGCCCGGAAGCATTTCTGGATGCCTCCGAGAATATGGAATTGTTTGATATAGAAACACGTACAGAACCTTATAAAAAAGGCGTATACCTGGCCCCGCCCATTACGGAGAACACTTCCCCGGAAAAAATGGTGGAAACCGTCTACAGGACGACCAAAAGCTATATTAACCAGGATAAATTCGTTACCATTTTCGGAGGGGAACATTCCGTTTCCATCGGGACAATCCGCGCCTTTAACGAGTGTTTCGAAGATCTTACCGTGGTACAGATAGATGCTCATGCCGACCTTCGGCCGGAGTACGAAGGTTCTGCCTGCAATCACGCCTGTGCCGTATATGAAGCCAGCAGGAATACCAATCTCATACAGGTGGGCATACGAAGCATGGACATTGCGGAACTGGACCATATGGACGAAAACCAGGTTTATTTTGCACACGAGATCATCAATGATGATGACTGGATGACCGATGCCGTACACCAGATGACGGAAAACGTGTTCATCACCATAGATCTCGATGCCTTTGACCCTTCCATCATGCCGTCAACAGGTACACCGGAACCCGGTGGGCTGCTGTGGTACGAAGCACTGGAGTTCCTCCGCAAAATATTCAGGAAAAAGAATGTGGTAGGGTTTGATATCATGGAACTTTGTCCGGATGAAAATGAGAAATCCTCCGACTTCCTGGCGGCCAAACTGTATTATAAACTGCTGGCCTACAAATTCAAATACACCGGGAAGCAGGACGATGATGAAGATGAGGATTAATTTAATTATTTTGTAAGAATATTTTTATATTTTTATTACATCCGGCAGGGATGCGCTACGGAACATCCCTCCGGAAAAATAAAAGAGTATTCCCTCCCGCTCATCATGAGGAGGAAATCGGAAAATCATAAAAAGAAACACAATGAAGGGAGCAATTTCAAATTTTATAGAAAAGTATTACCTGCACTTCAACGCGGCTGCCCTGGTGGATGCTGCCAAAGCCTATGAGCAGCAGCTGGAGAACGGGGCCAAGATGATGGTTACCCTGGCCGGGGCCATGAGTACGGCAGAACTGGGCAAGATCTTTGCCGAAATGATCCGCAAAGATAAAGTACAGATCATCTCCTGTACCGGGGCCAACCTGGAGGAAGACCTGATGAACCTCGTGGCGCATTCCCATTACAAAAGGGTACCCAACTATCGCGACCTTACTCCCAAAGAGGAATGGGAGCTGCTCGAAAAGGGACTGAACAGGGTTACCGATACCTGTATTCCCGAGGAAGAGGCCTTTCGCCGCCTGCAAAAACACATCTATAAGATATGGAAGGATGCCGATGATAAGGGAGAGCGTTATTTTCCCCATGAATACATGTACAAGCTCCTGCTTTCCGGCGCTTTGGAAGAATATTACGAAATAGACCTCAAAGATTCCTGGATGTATGCTGCCGCAGAGAAAAACCTGCCTATAGTAGTTCCCGGATGGGAAGACAGCACCATGGGAAATATATTCGCTTCCTATGTTATTAAAGGCGAACTGAAAGCGTCTACCGTGAAAAGCGGTATCGAGTATATGGCCTTCCTGGCCGACTGGTACGGCAAAAATTCCGGTAAAGGTGTCGGGTTCTTCCAGATAGGCGGAGGTATTGCCGGCGATTTCCCCATATGTGTAGTGCCCATGCTCTACCAGGACATGGAAATGCACGACGTACCTTTCTGGAGCTATTTCTGCCAGATATCCGACTCCACCACCAGCTACGGTTCCTATTCCGGTGCGGTCCCCAACGAAAAGATTACCTGGGGTAAACTGGACATCGATACGCCCAAGTTCATTATAGAATCTGACGCCACAATAGTAGCCCCGCTTATTTTTGCATATTTGTTAGATATGTAAAATGATAAAAAAAATAACTTGCATACAATATTCATTTTGATTTATTTTTAGGCCAGTATTAACAATTCCCCCATATGAAACGCGTAATAGTTGATTATAAGAAACTTACCAATGAAATCCTCACCTTACTGGTAGAAAAGTACCCTGACGGTTATGGTGATGACGACATTATAAGGTTTAAGAATGCCAATAACGAAACCGTGGAAGCACTGGAAGTGCGTACCGAAGATGCGGTTTACCTGGTAAAAGTAAGTACCAGGCTGGCAAATACCATGGAGAACTTTGACGAGGACGAAGATGACTTCGACTCCGGGGATGTGAGCAGCTCCGTAGAGATCCCGGACGATCCGGAAGAGGATGAAGAATAGAGAACGCTATATAAACTCCTGAAATACCATCAGGAGTTTTTTATTGCCCGGGAGTATGCGTACCTCCTGTAAATTACCATAAAACAAAGCCACGGATACATGGACCTTTTTATGTATCCGTGGCTTGATTATATAAACCGTATCGTTAATTAGCTGTTTACGGGTATAAAGACTTGCTGCCGTTGGCTACAATATTACTTCCCAATCCGGAGAAAGACACTTTAAACTTGCTGGAATTGAAGCTGAGCGATCCCGTTGGCGTACACAGGCCCAGGGCATACTGGCACTTGCCATAGGCTCCGGAGTTTTTGATAATTTTGCTGTAACTCTTTGCCTTTCCGAGAGAAATGTACCCCCAGTCGCTTACATCCGTATTGGAAACCCTGCCCGAAGAATAATAGATGGTGATCTTATACCCCATTTCTCCCCGTTTGGAACCCCATAGCCAATTTGCTGTCCACCAGCGTTTGTACCATTTGCTATAAGTCCTGGCCTGAATACCTTCTTCTTTTCCGGAAGAAGCTTCTTCCGAAGTTTCGGTTTCCCCGGCTTTATCGATCATGACCAGTCCGCTGAGAATATTGTCCCATACAATCCCGGAATCGCGATAGAAACACTGGGTCCTGTAAACGGCCTCTCCCCTTTTCCAGGTGATCTGCATGACATTATCGCCGGACTTTATTTCTTCCCTCGCAGCCGCCTCCACCCTGCTTTGTATATCCGCCAGTCCTTTACCGGAGTACAGGCTTTCCATAGGATCAATTTGTACGGAAGCAGGATCGGTAATATTGCCATAAGCTATAACATTTGCCTGGTCTTTTACCGTACGGTGAGATAATTCCACGCCTTTTTCGGTGGTAATACTTCCCAGTAACTCAATACCCATAATTTGCAGATCGTTTGGCAAATATTTAGCCAGGTTCTGACGGGTGAGTTCCAGTTGTTCCTTTACCGCTTCCGGCAAATCCTGCGTAGACAGCGGGGTAAGTTCGCTTTTCAGGTCTTCCGTAGTCTGCTTTTCCTGTGCAACTTCATCGGGTAATTCCGTAGTGTCGTTCTGGCAGCTATACATAGCCAGCGCCAATAAGGCTATCATCAGCCTTAGCATAAATGAAGGTTTTGTTTTCATTTCAATGTAAGATTAAGGGTTAATGTTATGTTAAAACTAACAAAAAATCTTACATAAATTACAAAACCTAACAAAAAAATGTGTGGCCATGGCACGTAAGGGTTTTGAATGGGGGATTTTGTTGGATTGAGGGAAGGAGGACTCCCCTCTGCCTGTACTTCAGTTAACTCAGTAACCATGGCATCTCCGGTAAAAGACCATGTCATTTGGTTAAGCAGATTTGTTTCTATCTCATAGCCTTTTCAGGGCTCCCCTCTTCATCCCGATGATTATCGGGAGGAGAGGGGTGGACTACTTTACGGGGCGGGGAGTTTTGACCAGCCCGGACCTTGGCATATATACATAGTATTTACGGTTACACCAATGGTTCGGGATTTCAAACCCTCTCCCCTTTGCTGCGCTCGGGTACCTCCCTTCTCCCGATAATTATCGGGATGAAGGGAGGAGCCTTTTGTTTTTTCTAAACGTACTTCTTTTTCAGCCTACCAAAACACTAACTAAATGACATTGTCCTAAAGAGGGAGATTCTTTATCTTCTATAGAGCAGATTTCCCCCCGGGAGTTACTTAAAGATATGATACATTCATAAATCTTTATCATCAATCCTTGGGGGTGGGTTATATTAGTACATGCCCCTCCAAACTCCCCAACTCACAAACTCAGCAACTATAAATACCGCTCGTTCAGTATTCTCAGGTGGTGTTTTAAGTGCCCGGAGATAATAAAGCCTATGGCGCGTACGGAAAGTTGGTTACCGCTTACGGTCCCCGAACGCATCAGCATCTCCCTGGTAAAAGTATGAAAAAGCGATACGGAATTCAGTCGGGCGGCTTTCAGGTCTACCATCAGTTCTTCTTTGGTCCGGTTATTGGCATTGGAGTATGGTACGTAATCGTCCTGCTCAAATCCGGGGAGATCAGTCTTGTCATTACGGGCAAAGCACAGGGCCCTGTAAGCGAATATCCGCTCCGTATCCACAATATGTTGCAGTACTTCGGCCACGGTCCATTTTCCTTCGGCATAGCGATATAGCAACCTGTCCTCGGGCAGGTTGCGGATAAAATCGAGCAGTTCCGCTTCGGTATTTTTGAATGCTTCCAGCAGTTCCGTCTCATCCAGGGCAAGGATGTAGTTGCTGTAATAAGAGTGGTATTCGGTTTCCTGAAGTTCCCTTGAGTGCATCATTGTATTTTTCACGAAAGGTAGCCATTTTTTTTCGAGGGAAACCAATGGAATACCCTCTTTTTTAATCGGTTTTTCCGGTTTCCTTCCCCGGGTATAACAAGGTCCGGACGGCTGTTATACCCTGTTAAAAAACACCTCTGTTTTTACTCCTCATCAACTTTTCTTTATATTTATAGGAAAAGAGACAGACGTGTAGTCCTCTTGTTATCAAAATTCTACCCATGGATACAGCTACATTCCGAATATCCGTCAACCGTAAGGCTCATATTGTGGAGGCCGCCCCTGCCACACCGCTCCTGTATGTATTGCGGGATATCCTGGAACTCAACGGCCCCAGGTTTGGTTGCGGACTGGCCCAGTGCGGGGCGTGCATGGTGCTGATGGACGGCAATGCGGTGCCCAGTTGCAATATTCCGGTACAGGCGGTCACAGAAGCAGAGATCACGACGCTCGAAGGCCTTGCCCCGGATGCCGATACCCTTCACCCTGTTCAGAAAGCTTTTGCGGAGGAACAGGCAGCCCAGTGCGGATATTGCCTGAATGGTGCTATCATATCCGCAGTAGCCCTGTTACGGAATAACCCGAAGCCGAATGACGAGGAAATACGAAATGGCATGCAAAGGGTACTCTGCCGCTGCGGTACACAGGCCAGGATGATACGGGCCATTAAAAAAGTAGAATTATAGAGAAACCGGCTTTTTTGCCCCGTAGTGTTTCTCCCGCCCACGGGCCCCGAAACACAAAATTCCCCGAACCGAAAATCTAATGACATGAAGACTTTACAGACCCGAAGAAACTTTATCAAAACCACCGGATGCCTGACCATAGGTTTTACCCTCGGGGCGGTTTCTGCATTTCCGGATGTACTTTCCCCGGTACAGGAACTTCCGCGCGGACTTCGCCGCCATACTTCGGTAAACGCCTGGCTGGAAATCCTGCCGGACGGCAGCCTCAGGGTATATACCGGAAAGATAGAGATAGGCCAGGGCATCCGTACGGCAGTAGCCCAGGTGGCTGCGGAAGAGTTGTACATGAAGATGAATAAGGTACAGGTAGTTATTGCGGATACGGACCGTACACCGGATGAGGGATATACTTCGGGGAGTGGTTCTATAGAAGGCAGTGCCATGTCGGTCCGCTATGCAGCGGCTTATGCGAGGCAGAAACTACTGGAACTTGCCGCTCCCCGCCTCAATGCTCCCATAGCCGACCTGTGGATCTCCGAAGGCCGCATAGGTACGGATAAAAACAGTTCGGGCATATCTTTCAGCGAGGTACTCGACGGACGGCAGATCGAAGACGTAGTACGCCCGCCCGTACAGCTAAAACCACGGAAGGAACGCCATATTATAGGTAAGCCCGTAGCCCGTAAGGATATTTATTTTATGGTTGCCGCACAGCCTGTATTTGTGCATAACCTGCGCTTTCCGGCCATGGTACATGCCCGTGTAGTACGCCCGCCGTCGTATAAGGCAAAACTCCGATCGATAGATGAGGATGTAGCCGAAAGGGAATTTCCGAAGTTGCTGAAGATCGTAAGGAACGGCAGTTTCCTGGCGGTCCTTTCCCGGGACGAATACACGGCGATCAAGGCCCAGGAATATGTGCAGCAAAATGCCGGCTGGTCAATATCCGAACCCCTGCCCGATATAGCCGATAAAAAATTGCCGGAATACCTGAAATCTCTCCCTACTGTAGATGAAACCGTGGTGAACAAGGGAAATTTTGCCGGGGATACTTCGGAAAAGAAATGGATATCGGCTTCTTACTTTAAACCGTACATTATGCACGGCGCCATAGGCCCATCCTGTGCCGTGGGACTTTATAAAGAAGACCAGTTGTTTATCTGGACACACAGCCAGGGCGTATTTCCGCTACGGGAAACACTCAGCGGCATGCTGGATATGCCTCAGGAAAACATTCATATACAGGGAGTACCGGGGGCAGGATGTTACGGGCATAACGGGGCGGACGATGTGGCTGCGGAGGTGGCACTCCTTGCTCTTGCGCACCCCGGTAACCACATCCGCCTACAGTGGTCCCGGCAGGAGGAACACGCCTGGGAGCCCTATGGCAGTGCCATGATACTGGAAAACAAGGCCCGGTTGAGTCCGCAGGGACGTATTACCCACTGGGAATACCACCTGTGGTCCGATACACACAGTACCCGACCGGGAGGTAATCCCGGCCGGCTGTTACCTGCCCAGTACCTTAAGAGGCCTATGACAGATGACTCTCCGGGTTTTCTCGGCGGCGGCTACCGCAATGCGGAACCGTATTACCAGATTCCCAACCAAAGGGTGCATGCGCATTTTTTTAAGGGGCCGCTCCGTGTATCGGCCTTACGGGGACTGGGCGCCTACGCCAACCTGTTTGCTATAGAATGTTTTATGGACGAACTTGCCGAGCACGCCGGAAAAAACCCTTATGAATTCCGCCTGATGCACCTGGACGACCCCCGTGCCCGCGATGTGGTGCAAAAACTCCGGGAACAGGTTTCGGCAGAATCCCATCCGGAAGGAACGGGCATTGGTATTGCTTTTTCCCGCTATAAAAATTCCGCCGCTTACTGTGCGGTAGCTGCCAGGGTTGCAGTGGATAAAGATAACAGGATAAACCTGCAAAAAATGTGGAGCGTTATCGATGCAGGCGAAACCATTAACCCGGACGGACTGAAAAACCAGACAGAAGGCGGTATGATACAATCGGCAAGCTGGACCCTGAAAGAGGAAGTGACCTTTAATACGGAACAGATCACCAGCAGGGACTGGAACTCCTATCCTGTTTTTCGCTTCAACGAAATCCCGGAAGTTGATGTTACCATTATAGACCGCCCGGATGCCTCGCCACTCGGTGCCGGGGAAGCTGCGCAAGGCCCTTCCGCTGCGGCTGTGGTCAATGCTGTTTATCATGCTTGCGGCAAAAGGGTAAGGCGGTTGCCTTTGGAGAAGTATCTGTAATTGTGGAGTTTGCCAGTGAGCGGAACATCCCGTCATTCAGGTGGAAACGTAAAACTGTGAAATAAAGGAAACCTCTATCTGTTTACCCCTAAAATGAAAACCGCATTAAAACACCTCCCTTCGGACAAAAAGAAACGGACAAACTTCAATGGGAACGGAGAGTTTGAAAGCCTGTGACATGGTTATTAACCGCAAGCCTGATCTATAGCGGAAAGCCGCTTCGTATAACCTATTCCCCGCAGGGAGGCATTATCCTGTCCAGTTCTACCACTGATACATAACCGGCAAAGCCGTATTGCGCATAGCGTTCACAGGCGTAAGACCTGTTTTCTGCTTTGTTGGCATAATCTACGGCAAGAATTACTTTCCCGGCTTCCTTCAGGGCCCGTACGTTGGCTAGGTTTTCGGCACACCAGTCTTCCGTACAGGGAATATCGGCATCCCTAAAAAAAAGGTCTTCCACGCCCAGGCCATCTATGGCTTCGGTATAGCCCTCGTAATGGCGTAGTTCCGGAGAGTTTTGGGGAAATATGCGAAAGCCGGGCGACTGTGCTTTGGCATATTCGCCGATATGGATGATCTGGTCTACCATTTTCCTAGCCAGGCTTTCCCGGTCTTCACCGGGCACGAGGTCCAGGTCTATTTCTTCATAAGCATTGGGGATATCCAGGTACACCCCGTCAAACCCGGCAGCAATGGCCTGGTCTATACGTCCCTTTACCGCCAGTTCCCACCAGGCCGGTTCCCAGTATTTCACAAAATACTCATCAGGCCAGTCGGGCCAGTGGTTGAGTTGCAGGCCGGCTTCTACTACGGCTTCGTATTCCGGGCGGTAGGTCTCGTTAGTTCCCATAGAAAAATAGGCCAGCACTTTTTTCCCGGAATTACGCAGGGTTTCTATCTCTTCTCTGGTAAAATAGCCTTCGCCCCCATCCCTTGCCAGGTCTATCACGGCCAGGTCCTGCGGGGCATCCGCCAGTGCGTCCAGTTTACCATCGGGATAATTGGTCAGTTGGTACACAAAACTGCGGACTTCTCCTGTTTCGGTGGGCGGATTGTTTTCTTCTCCTGCGGCCAGCTTGTCATCTTCATCGCTGCAGGCCATGTTTATTCCGGCTAAAAGAAGGATAAATATATAGGTTAACGGAATACATAAGGTTTGGCGTATGGTGGTTGTTTTCATGTTGCTCACGGTTTTTAAGGGCTTGTTTTTGCCGATAGTTGTGGTACACCAACATCAATTTAAAAAGAAATTTTGTCTCGCTTCTTTCCGGAATAACGGTTTTTATAGTGTGTTTATTTTCCTGCCGGAAGTTATTCGAGGAAATTAAGGAGACATTTTAATGCCACGGCTCGCTATCCGCATTATCAACAGAATAAAGAAATTCTTTACTGTGAAGAATAAGCTGGTTCAGAAGATCAAACTGGTTTTCCTGCGCCAATAATGTGGCATCGATTTTTTTTGATTCACAGTACACTAAAAAAAGTCCCCGGTAGTCTTCGGGTATTTTGAGCTCATTGGTTAAGAGTTTCTCCGTGAAAAACGGATCGTTTCTGAACAAATTATCCAGTTCTTCGTATACAATGGTTTTTGGAGGTGCTTCTTTGGGTTTATCTTTTTTAAAAAGGCCGTATATGAGATTGAATATGAGGACGAAATCCATATTTCCGGACATGTTTGTCATGTATTTCGTGGGATCGTTTTTCATGTCTTCGGCGATCTGCTTCTGAAGCCCGTTACTATACGCTTTTTCATCAAAATCAGGGGCTATATACTTGTCCTCCACAATGACTTCGTCCAATTGATTTACTTTTTCTGTTAAATCTATGTGCAATGCTTCCTTAAAATGTCCTGGCCGCACCACAATTACTTTCTCCTCGAAAAAACCGGAAGAAAACAATAGGCTGTCTTTTTTAAGGGCCGGGATATTAAACCTTCCTTCATCGTCGGAATAGGTAGTTATCCCGGTATGAAGGTTGGTTATTTTAATATTTTTCAATAATTCGCCGGAGGAAGATATTTTACCCGATACCGGGGATGTTTCCTGTGCAAACCCCAGTCGGGTCAGGCTACAGGTAACCAGAAACAGATACATTTTTGTCTTGTACATGGCAATGGTTTGGAACATTACGCATTAAAGATAGGGAGAAGTATTTAAAAAGGGGAGATTTCGGGCTAACGTCCTACGTTAAAAACTTGTTAACATGAGGATTATACATTTTTAAAACATATTTCAAACTGGCGCTCGTTTGCAACGAGTGCCTATCGTAAAAAGCGGTTGTAACGCCCCAAAAAAAGGTAAACATATCTTATAATGATAATCAAATACGGCAAAATGGCATTACAAATGCAGGATACAGTGGGCACTCGTTGCAAACGAGCGCCAGATGGTGTATACTTTTTTAGATAAAGTTTGAAGTTTTTATATCTGGATGTGGGAAACCGTAAGGTGGTGTTGGTGTTTTGTTACATATTAATATCGATATAATGTGCAACCCGGAAAAAATGTTGGAAAAATAGTTGTGGTTTGGGACTTTTCGTGGGGTGAGGTGTATTAGTAATTATATAGGAACTATAAGTGTAATAGTAGTTCTTGAAGTGAACAATGAATAATAAAAACTTAATCATTAATAAAAGTAACATGAGAAAAATTATTATCTACACCCTATTTCTATTATCATCTATCCTTATTTATTCACAGGAAGTATTAACTAATAATACTATAATAGAATTATACAATTTAGGTTTTGATAATCAAATCATTAAATCTAAAATTAACTCATCGCAAACTGATTTTGATACTTCTCTGGAGGTATTAAAAGATTTGAAAGACAAAGGAATTCCTTCTGATGTTATTGCTGCTATGATTGATAAAACAACAGTTACAACGGATAGCGGAATTTTTTTCTACATAGATAGTAGTGAACTTAAAGAAATTGAACCATCCGTATTTTCAGGTACCAGGACAAACGCTCTTGGAGCTGCTTTTTCTTATGGTATTGCCCCCGCAAAAATAAAGTCTTACATTAACAACGCAAGTTCTGCCAATAAGATAAACAGAACTAATCAAATCTTTATTTTTCAATTTGGTAATACCCAAAAAGCTGATCTGGGAGATGTAAATTGGTGGTTTAAAAGTGCTACGTCTCCTAATGAATTTGTTCTCACAACCTTGAAACAAAAGAAAAATAAGAATCAAAGGCAATTGGTTGTCGGGAAAGTTACAGGCATAACCGCATCCAGTCAAATGGGGGTAGATACAAAAGATGCTATTCCTTTTACAGTTGAAGAGATTGGTAAAGGAAGATATAAGGTAACCCCAAAAGCTAAATTGGAACCCGGGGAATATTGTTTCTTTTATCAGGGAACGATACCTTTGGGTGGCTTCAATAATCAATCTGTTTTTGATTTTAGTATAGAATAATTAGTAATACTATGTAGAGTCCTCTCCCGGTACTCGTTTGCAAACATTAGTATTTACCAATATTGTGATAAATGACGAACTATTAATTCTCTTACAAATGGGCTTATTTTCAAAGAAAAATCTTTCTATTAATCAAATCAACACTATAAACAAAATATTGCCAGAAAACCTACAAAAACCTGATTGGACTGAAGGAGATTTCAAAGGAGCAGATAGTATTTATAAAAGAGTAGAGCTGAATTTAGAAGGACTAATATCCTCCGTTACTACGGATAATGAAGGATTAAAAAAATTAAATAAAAAGCTTCATGAGATTGCAGTAAAAAATATTAAAATTTTTAATACTGAACCATTTGATGCTGAATTGTTAGGAATGATAGATATTGGGGTAATACATCGATTTGGGGCTAGTTCAACTGGTGATCGTTTTACAGGAGGCGCTATAGGATATGCCATTGAGTCCGTGATTGATGATACATGGACAAAAAGTAACATTCAAGAAAATGCTGTAAATGAAGTCAAATATAAACTATTAGAGAAGGCAAAGCATTTTTATCCTGATTGCAATTTGTTTTTTAAATATGATGTTGATTTTAGAGAAATAGGTTCGTCAGGAAATGTTTTTATTTATATGCGAGGTACCGCTGCAAAAGGAGAAAATACTTCTTTGGATTCTGCTTTACAAAAGGCTAAAACAGAAATTGTCCACCTTGAAAAAAATATTGAAAAGAAAAAGGAAACTATACAATACTTCCGTGAGGTTAAGAGTAAAATACCTCAAAGCCCTAAACAAATAGAAGAATATTTGGGAAAAGGGTAGAAAAAACTTCCTTTGGCATTCGTTTGTAGAACCATTTCATCTATTCGTTAGCTAAGCAAACTAATTGGCATTCATTGCAAACAGACATCTAAGGCTATTATATACAATTAAGATATAGATTATAGATTTAATACCATGCAAGACACTCTTCATTATACCTTAAGCACAATCCCTCAAGTATTAGCTGCACTAATAGCCCTTTTGGGAGTATTTTGGGTTTATAAAGTTGACCATTTGAATAATCGATTAAAAAAGCAGGCAGAAGTTCTAAAAAGAGAAATAGATAGTGAAGATGAGGAAAAAGTTGGATTTATTGAAAGGCTCCATAGAGATTTAAAAGAAAAAAAGGGATATACCCATAAGGATATTGAAAGGCTATCCTATAGAATTGATTCGACTATACACAAGAAGATTATAAGTGGATCTATAATACAATTTGTGATATTCTCGAAGTACAAAAAAACTCAATTGTAGAAAAAGTAAAGAATGAATATAAAATTATCGATACCGAAAAACATGAGTTAACTCGAAACACGAGAAAAGTTATTAAACTATCAGGAGTTCAAATTATTCTTTGTCTTGGCCTTTTAATTTTTGTTCCGATTATTAATTCAATTAATTGTTTACCCTATGTCATAATGATTTTCAATTTATTTTTATCCGCTCTGATACTATATTTTACAATTGAAACTATTTTAGGAACTTTAAACATAAAAAGAATAGGAAAACATACATAAATCCAATACATATTCCTCTCCCCTGGCGCTCGTTTGCAACGAGTGCCCAATCGTAAACCGCGTTTGTAACGCCCCTTAAAAGTAAAAGCATCTTAAAATAAAAATTATCGAGGTAAAGAAGCATTGCAAATGCAAGAGACAATGGGTACTCGTTGCAAACGAGCACCAGATTGAGTTTCTAACTCCCCTTACAATTTTTAAATAAAATGTCCGAAAAATATAAAGTTATAGACAGCACAGTCCCCACTTTTATAACCCTTACGGTAACGGATTAGGTAGATTTATTTATCCGGCCTGTGTATACAAATATATTGGATGATAGTCTTAATTATTGCATCGGGCATAAAGGGTTGGTGGTACATGCGTATGTGTATATGACCAGCCATTTGCATCTTATTGTAAGTTCTACCGGGGAGGAATTGCAAAATATTGTCCGTGATTTTAAAAAGTTTACTTCCAAACAAATTATAACGGGCATTAAGGAACATCCGGAAAGCAGACGGGAGTGGTTATTGAATAAATTCAGTTATGCAGTCAAACGAACCGGAAGGGGTAAACATTACAAGGTATGGAAAGATGGTTTTCACCCGGTGCTGCTGGATACGATAAAAAAAATAGAACAATGAGTGCATTACATCCATTACAATCCTATTGCGACAGGAATGATATATGAAGAATCAGCCTGGGTACATAGTAGTTATGGGGCTTATATGGAGGATTGGACGGAGGAACCTAATGTGAAATTGCAGACATTGTGGTGAACTATGAAGGATTTTGGAAATATGGATCGGTTTAGTTGACGGGCATTACAAATGCAAAAAACAATGGGGATAATGGGCGCTCGTTTGCAACGAGCGCCGGAGTGTGTTTTACCAGCCTTCCGGAATATTACGGATAAGAATTTTCAATAGGGGAAGCGGTTTGATTAAACCGGAACATAGTACTCTTTTGCATTTTACGGTATAAGTTTTCATTGATAGAAACGGGAACATTTAAATTCGGGAAGAGAATTTCGTACCTGTCTCCCTTTTTCCCCACCAACTTTACGTTTACAAGTTCTTTCTCCATAATTTAATTTTTTAAAGTTAAACTACTAAGAAGGTACTATATGTATAGGAACGGAAAGGCAAAATGCGTTCCATTTGAAGGAGAAGACAGGAACAGGTTGTGACATAGGTCAAAATGTCAGTTATCTCTCCTCTTTATATCGTATCACTGATTTTAATTAAACTAATGCTTCCCAGGAGTTTCCTGCTCTTATTCCGTGGCATCGTTGATTTCCACCCAGTATCCGTCGGGGTCGGTAATATAGATTTGTTTTACGCCATCTACCCGGTTGGTAACAGCTTGCTTTTCGCCTTTCCAGTTTTCGTAGGCAATTTTGTTTTCATCCAGGACTTTAATAAAATCCGGGACTGAAGCCACAGAAAAGCAAAGATGACTGTTTTTGTCATGCTCCATAGCAGCCTTTGCGCCCTGTATTAAATGCAAATGAGCACCGGAACCAATGGAAAACCAGGTGTGCTTACCGTCATGAAACGGCTCGGGTATAGTATCTAGGCCGATGATGTCCCGGTAAAAGTGCGTGCTGTTGGCCAGGTCAACAACGTATACGGCAATATGATTGATAACGGCCCTGGGCTTTGCTTCCTGGGCGCTGAGTTGAAACGATAACAAAAAATAAAATGAAATGAGAAGCAACAATGATTTTTTCATGGATAATAAATTCACAGGATTAATATTGGATTTTAGCGTTATGTAATGAAACAGATTGAAAAAGAACGGTTCGTTTTTTATAGCAATGTTTAAAAAAGAATAAAGATAAGTAAAAGAATAAGTTTTTAAACTTTGGCCGTTCTTCCTCTATTTGTTTGTAATCCGTATGTTTTGAAAAAAGAGTATATTGCTTTGGCTAAACATCACATAGATGCGGATAGAAAAACTACTACTTGGATTATTCTGGATTACATTATTTGCATGTGATGCAAATTCTCAAAAAAAGGTTGCACCACAAAATCCTATTGTTCAAAAAAATATTTCGGTAGGTTATACGGATGAATTTCCCAAGCCGGTTGGATATATCAATGACTTTGAGCAAATACTCACCCCTGAACAAAGAGAAGAACTGGAGAAAGCCTTAAGCGAATACGAAAGGAAAACGAGCAGGGAGATTGCTGTGATTACCATAGATTCCATTGCTCCGTATCAAGGTATACTTCCCTACACCACGGCTCTTCTAAATACATGGGGTGTAGGAAAATCACAAAAAAACAATGGGCTGGTTATTACGATAAGTAAAAACTTAAGACAGGTTGCGATAGGAACGGGCTATGGTACGGAAAAAATTTTAACGGATGCTGTTTGTAAAAAAATTATAGATAGTATAATGAACCCGGAATTTAAAGATGAAAGGTTTTTTGAAGGTTTGGAGAAAGGATTGGACAAAATAAAAGAATACTGGGAGGAGCAATGATTAACGAAGAAGAATATGATTTATCCATAGGGCTTATTTGCTTGGGCTTATCTTTTATCTTCCTATATTGGGAAATTAAAGATTGGAAGTCTACGAATACTAAGGATTATATGATGAAATCTTATAGCATAAATATATTGTTTGGCGTATTTACATTTTTCATGATAGGAATTATTAGCCTCTTTAGGTACTTTAGTTAATATTCATTCTGAAAAAAGTATGGCTCCCATAGAATTAATAAAAATGACAATACAAGAAATCTATCATAAAGCTCAGCAAGTAATCGGTCTTAACGGCATGACCATAAATGAAAGGCTTTGGACAAGTGGATTGATTGATGAATTTGACCATGCTAAAAAATATGACAAGTCCAAGGCAGAAACAATATTAAAGGCATTACAGGTTGACAAGAATTCCATTCGAAAAATTATGGGAACCATAAAATAATTTACATCTCATTATAAACAAGTTATTTTTCTATAAAAAGAAATTATAGCGTATATTTTAATGAGTGTCCCCCTCTGTAAATAGCATTTGTAAGCCCCCCTTTTTTTAAATAAAAAAATCACAGAAATATAAAAGACGAAAACAGGTATAACTACAATGTGTTTGCTAAATTTGAAAACAAATGTGCAAACCATAATAATTCTAAAATCTTATTTATATTCACTGAACCATGAAATTACTAGCCAGATTAAGCACACTTACCGTTCTTTTTATTATTTCCGCTTGCAGCATAAATGTAAGCCCAACGGTCAAAACCGACCTGGAAAACGGGGAAATCACCATAAACCAAACCGGGAAACGCCCTAAAAATATAATACTGATGATCGGTGATGGTATGGGGGTTACCCAGGTTTCCAGTGCCATATACCGGAACAAATCGCTCAATGTAGAGCGGATTACAAACGTAGGTTTCAGCAAAACCAGTTCTTCTTCTGACCTGATTACGGATTCTGCCGCAGGGGCAACCGCTTTTTCCATAGGTGAAAAGACATATAACGGTGCCATTGGTGTAGACAAGGACGGGAAACCGAAAGAAACACTGCTGGAACTTCTGGGCAATGATGGTTATTCTACCGGGCTTATCGCCTCCTGTGCCATTACACATGCCACTCCCGCCAGTTTTTTTGCACACCAGTTAAAACGAAGCATGGAAAATGAAATTGCTGCCGATATGGTCAACGCCCCGGTAAACCTTTTTATCGGTGGAGGGAAAAAGTATTTCGAAAACCGTGTGGACTCCAAAAAGAAACCTTTTGATAACCGGAACATCATCAGGGAACTGGAAAGTAAAGGATTTTCTTTTATCAACTCACTTAATGAATTAGAAACGGCTTCCGGCAAGGTAGGCTATTTTATTGCGGACGATCAGCCGGAGCCGATCCTTAAAGGGCGGGATGATATTTTGCCGCGTTCCATAGCGCCATCCATCCGTCACCTGCAAAACGAATCGGACAAAGGGTTCTTCCTTATGGTCGAAGGTTCACAGATAGATTGGGGCGGTCATGCCAATGATGCGGAATACATCATCACGGAAATGATTGATTTTGATAAAGCCATCGGCAAGGCGCTGGACTTTGCGGAAAAAGACGGTAACACCCTCATTGTCATTACTGCCGATCACGAAACCGGGGGATATTCTCTTCCGTCCAAAGATGGCAACTACAATGAACTCGACGGAAAATTCACTACGGGCGGGCACACCGGCGTAATGGTCCCCGTTTTTGCCTATGGCCCGGGCTCGGAAGTTTTTCGCGGTATTTATGACAACCACCAGATCTATCATAAGATCAGACAGGTTTTGGGGAGGTAGCTGGTTTATAAGCATTGCAAATGCAGAAGACAACAGGTACTCGTAGCAAACAAGCACCAGACGGGTACCATAAACATTACAACTACAAAAGACAATGGATGCCCGTGTGTAACGGGCACCATATGGAGTATTTCAGGTAATTTGCTGCTTTTGAATTACCACCAACCCTGTAAATCTCTTTTTAAGATGAAAGAACTACACAACCATATTTGTAAATTCATTGACCTGAATGACGCCGAATTTGAAGCGGTCGCTTCTTATTTTGAACGGGTTTCGTTACGCAAAAAGGATATCATTTACCGGGCGGGAGATAAGACCCTGGACCACTACTTCGTTATTAATGGTTGTATGCATATGTACTTTATCAATGACAGGGGGACGGAGCAAACAATACAGTTTGCCATTAAGGATTGGTGGATAACAGATTATCTGGCCTTTCAGCATAAAACGGTTTCGGAGTTTTATATACAGGCGGTAGAATCTTCGGACGTTCTTCGGATCAGCAGGCAAAAACAGGAAGAACTGCTAAAACGCTTTCCAAAAATGGAAACTTATTTCAGGACCATTTACCAGATTGCCTATGGCGCTGCCTTAATGCGGATGAAGTATATTTTTGATTATTCCAAAGAAGAAATCTACTTTAAGTTCAGGGATGCTTTCCCCGATTTTGTAAACAATGTTCCGCAATACCTGGTGGCCACCTACCTGGGGTTATCCCCGGAATACGTCAGCAAATTAAGGCGGAAAGGCACTTCTTGAACCAGTTCAATTTTATTCCCGGTCATTGCCTGTATCTTTGTTTCATATATTAAAAATCACGTCATTATGGAATCAAGGATTCAGGTAGACAAACTACAACCGGAAGCATATAAGGCCATAATAGCCCTTGAGGGGCACCTGTCTAAAACAAGTGAACTTTCCACTACACATAGGGAACTCATAAAAATAAGGGCCTCGCAAATTAACGGTTGTGCATTTTGTATTGCCATGCACACCAAAGACGCCTTGAAATACGGTGAAACACAGGAACGAATATTTCTTTTAGATGCCTGGAAAGAAACCAATTTGTTCTCTGAAGAAGAAAAGGTTATTTTAGCCATAACGGAAGAAATTACTTTTATACATCAGAACGGGCTTACACAAAACACGTACAACAGGGCTCTTAACTTCTTTTCGGAAACATACCTGGCACAGATTATCATGGCCGTAACCATGATTAATGTCTGGAACAGGATAGCTATAAGTACCCATAAACCAATTATACACTGAGTATCATGAACAAAAGTTTAACAGTAATCATTATTTTGTGTGCAATCCTTTTAGGGAGTTGTAATGAAAAGAAGCCGGAAAACGCCGCTATGGAACAATCCGACCAAAGTGATCTGACCAATAGCAGTGCCAATGGCAAGGCGGTAAATGATCCGGTAGATGCCACCGCGACGAAAATATCTCAAAAACTAAAGCCGTTAAATCCGGACTTACCGACGATAGGTATACTTACGTTCAACGGTGTTTTAATGACCGAAGTTACCGCCCCGCTCGATGTGTTCTCCAAAAATTCAGAAGCAGGGAAACCGTTGTTTAATGTAATTACCATCGGGGAAAGCTATGATATGATAACCTGCGAAGAAGGTTTGAAGATGTTTCCCGATTATATCTATAGCAACGCGCCGGAGCTGGACGTTGTCATTGTACCCAGTGCCTATGATATGACCACTAAAGTCAAAGACACAAAATTGCTTGAATTTATTACGAAGCAGAACACAAACACGGATTATACGGTAAGCAATTGTGCCGGTGCATCACTTCTTGGGGCAACGGGTATTGCGGATGGTAAAAAAATAGTGACCTGGATAGGTGGCGGTAGTGATCTGCAAAAGAATTATCCCAACCTGCTGGTCCAGGATGATTCTGAGGTAAGTTATGTAGAAGACGGGAAGTTTATATCATCGAATGGCAACCTGGCTTCCTATATCTCTTCCCTGGAACTGCTGGAAAAGCTCACGGACAAGGAGCATAGGAAACTTGTCGAGTCTCACTTATATCTTGACAGGCTGCAACAGTGGAAAAACTGATTCATAATAAATCTCCGGTACCCGTTTGCCGCAATCTGCAAAAAGTAAAAGCCCCCGATAATAAAATTTTGGAAGAAGGGGCATATTAAATACGGAAAGGATATCCGTGGATATACATTGCGAACAGCGGGTAGCGGAGATGAAACGACCGAGACCGGGAGGTCAGGAAAAAAAGGATAGGATATTATAGGAAAATCAATTATATTATCTTAATTATTAATGAACTCATTTAAACTTTTTTAATAGAAGCGAAAAATAGCAATTTTTGTTCCACAGGCA
>NZ_RJTM01000027.1 GCF_003725735.1 Sinomicrobium pectinilyticum
TAATATCTTATACTGATGAAAAATATTTTTTTCCTGTTGGCCATTATCTCTTTTATCGGTTGTAAAAACAAAACAAAGGAAAAGGATGAAAATACGGTTTCTGATCCCGTATGGCTTTCCATGAACAGAAATGCGGATTCTTTACTTCTGGATCCAAAAATCAACGCGGTTTCCATTGGAATATATAAAGACGGTAAAACATATACCGGCCATTATGGCGAGCTGGATAAGGAAAAGGGAAATCCCCCTACGGACAGTACAATCTATGAAATCGCTTCAGTAAGCAAAACATTTGCCGGAATTCTGGTTGCCCGGGCCGTTATGGATGATACACTGGATTTGGAAGAAGACATCAGAAAATACCTGAGGGACGACTATCCCAACCTGGAATACAAAGGAAAACCCATAAAAATAAAACACCTGATCACACATACCAGCCGTTTACCCAAATTTTTGCCGGACAGTATCAATGTGTTGTTTGAACATATCGATGAAAATCTTCCTTTTAACATATATAAGGTGGAAAAAAATACAATAGACAAAAGTTTTTACAGGACTTGCACTCTATTACTATAGACACTGTTCCCGGTTTCAAATACGGCTATTCAAATATAGATACCGAATTAATTGCACATATTCTGGAAAATGTGTACGGAGAAACATATGAAGACCTCCTGAAAAAATATATCTGGGATGTGGCCGGAATGCCCGATACCCGGATAAACCTTACAGAAGAACAACGCAGCAGGCTCGCCAATGGTTACGGAGAAACGAATAAATTAGTTCCGCACATGGCTAATTCTCTATGGGGTGCGGCCGGAGGATTAAAATCTACTGTTCCGGACATGATCCGTTATATGAAATTTCAACTGGATGAAAGCAATCCGCTGATCCGGAAATCTCATGAAGTCATTTATGACAACAAAGGAATGAAACTGGCTTATTACTGCCTGTTCATACCGAAGAATAAGGAGTATATTACGGACATCACGGCGGAGCCTTTGGTATGCAAAACTGGTTTTTTGTAATTCCAGAACATCATATGGGTATTACTGTTATCACCAATCAAAGCGATATGCAAACCGCGGATAAACTGATAAAAACTGTTGGTGATATCCTAGAGGACATAAGACAGTTATAGTGAGATAGTATAATTTGAGAAAAACAGGTGAAATACATGTAACTTGTCATCCTCAAGCACTTATTGCAAATAAGCCCTTGATGTGAGCCTCTTCCCCGTTTTTTCCGGATGGAAGTATTACAATGAAAAGGTGGTTTTTAAGTGTTCGCTCACCCTGCTGATTACAAACTCCGTAATCTCAAAATCGGCGACACCGTGCTGTATAAAGGGATCCTGCTCCATGAGACTGCTCAGCGTCTCCCTGCTTTCCACACCAGATAATATCACCCCACCGGTCCGGGGTACCTTTTTACCGGAAGCCAGGAAATTCCCGTTTTCGTACTGTTCGTTTACAAAGTCCATATGGGCTTGCAGATGAGGTTCTACCTTATCAAAAGAAGTCTTATATGTCAGGTTTATTATAAACATTATACTTGGTTAAAAGACATTTCAGGTCGCAAAATATCTGTGGATTAATGATTTAATTAAGGATTCCGTTCTCTTCCGTGAGAATTACCGGTTTACCATCGGTAATGACAATGGTGTGTTCGTGCTGTGCCATAAAACCACCCTTGTTCCCTATCATCGTCCAGCCATCGCTAAGTGTATCCGCATATGTAGACGTTGTAGCTATGAACGTTTCTAGGGCTACCACCGAGTTTTTGCGGAACCTCCTCCGGTCGAATTTGTTTTTGTAATTAAGGAGATCAACAGGTTCTTCATGAAGGCTCCTGCCCACACCGTGACCGGCAAGATTTTTAATCACTTTATACCCTTTCTTTTTAGCTTCGGTTTCCATAAGGTGCCCTATATCGGAAATCCGCACACCTCCGCGGATATGCTCCAGGGCCTTTCTTAAAATTTCTTTGGATGTATCGACGAGTTTTTGGTGTTGGTGAATATCCTTTCCCAAAACAAACGACCCGCCATTGTCCGACCAATACCCGTTAAGTTCGGCAGAAACATCTATATTTACGAGGTCTCCCTCATTAAGAATGCGCGTGGCGGACGGTATGCCGTGACAAAACTCCCCTCCTACACTTATACAGGTATGGCCCGGAAAACCATAGGTAAGGTAAGGTGCGGATTTGGCCCCGAAGCCGGAAAGTATCTTTGCTCCGTAATCATCGAGTTCTTTGGTAGACATTCCCGGACGGGCATAATTGATCATTTCCCGGAGGGTGCAGGCCACCGCCTCACTTGCCTGCTGCATACCTTTTAATTCGGATTCTTTGGATATGGACATTGATCTTGGTTTTACGCTTGGTTTACAAATGTACAAATGTATTTTTATTCCGGTACTCGTTTGCAATGGGTACCTTCATCGTAAACAATGTTTAGATTAGAATGTATCTTTAAAAACATAAAAACATCCTGATAATAAAAATTACCACAGTAAAGGATATTATAAATGAAGGAGAACAACGAAGGTAAATGTCGTTCTTAAAACAGTTTGAATTTAAGCCCGCACCCTACCCCATAAGATTTATTAACTACGGAATTTAACCTGGTAAACACTTCCCTCCCACTTCGATAAAATGTCTTATCGGTCCCGCTCTGCGTTTCGGCACGGGAGATATCGCCACTGAGGGTAAGGTACATGTTTTTACTTACCGGGTATTCTATAGATAACCGGGCATTAACAGCCTTTCCGGTAGCGTTATGTTCAAAACTTACCGGGTGTGCAAGTTCGTTTCTCAAATTCCAGTTGGCTTTTGCAGAATATTTAATGAGGTCGCCGCTTATTTCCAGAAGAACCCTGGCCTTCAGGACGTCAAAGATAAATATGCTTCCTACGGTACCTCCGTACCAATGAGGAGTATATGTACTTTTGAGGATACTCCCTTCTATCAGGGGTATTTCATTGTCCAGCATATACAGGTGCTGGTATTTGTTGGTGAATCCCAGAAATGGAATGATCTTTATTTGAGGCTGTAAATACACATGATATTGCAACCTGGCATCCAGCGATAGCATATATCCTTTGTCTGCCTGTAGTTTTTCGTAATAAGAAATACCCTGCCTGTTATCCTCGCTGTAGTCAGTATCCGTAACCCTTCCGGCGGTGATATCCATGTAGGACATATCCATCTGAACGGAGAAGCTTCGGGAGATTTCCTTTTGCAATAACATCCCTGTCTGCGGACCGCGCAACTTCTTCCATTTGAGTTCTGACAGTATGTTGGGGTTTTGCCCACTAACATCTCCGGCAACGGACCAGCTGAGGCTTTCCTGCCGGTATTTCACATAAGGTTGTATGGAAAGCTGCCCCTTCACAATTTCCTGGGCAAATACTCCATTGCCCGTAAACAGAAGAGAAAACAACAGAATAACGGGAAAACACGATCGCATGGATAAAGAATATATTAGGAACAAAGCAGTTTCCGGGCTTTAATAAACATAAGAATATCATGTACGCAGTTAATGAAACTGCACACATGATATATATTGATAAAAGCTAATGCTATATAACCTTAATTAGGGTATAAATCGGCTATAAATTGCTTATCGGTATCGGATAACACGGTATTCCAGCCCACTTCAAAATCGCCAATGGTAAGGGAATTATCTATGGCATAATGCATAATGGACAAGGGGTCGTACGCGCTGAACTGTGTCTGAGAAGCGGAATAGGTAGCAAAAAGGTTATTGTCTACCTGGGCCTGTGACCAGTAGTTGGGAGCCCCGCCATAGTAGGCATATACCGCTGGTTTGTCCCACGGAATCTCTACTTCCGGGTGCTGGTGTTCATGGATTAAGCCAAGCGCATGTCCGAATTCGTGAATAGTGGTCCGGCTGAATTCCGAATCGGAAGTATTATCGTCAAACCAACCGAAGTTCATGGTTTCCGAATTGGAAGGGATGAGGTTAGCATCGGTACCTATATAAGAGTAAGACCCTTGTCCGGACATAAAGCTTACCCGTATATCCGCATTACCGTTAGTTACAAATTCGAAATTAATATTGGCGTAATCGGACCATTCGTTGGCATACTGCATCACCTTGTTCCTGACATACTGAGACCCGCCCAAAAACTTTACTCTTAACGTTTGACCGTTTTGCCAGACTTTGGAACTCACAGCCGCGGCCCTGGGGGTAACACCTTCCGGATAAACGTCTTTACACATCCGCATTGCAGCAAGTTCATCGGCACTCAGTTCCCGTGTTTCCTGCTGGCTGTTCAGATCGTCCGCCCCGTTCACATCCTCTTTCGAACAGGAGATAAAAATTAAAGATACCATAAGCATCCATACAAATACACTTTGTACTTTCATAATAAAAAGATTTAGGTTAAAAAATAAAATTTGGTGAGGTAGGTGAATTTAAGGTAAATCTTAACCGGATAAACTGATTTAGAGGATTTGCGTAAGAATTACCCTATTCGAAAGCAAATATACATATTTCTTAATAAAAACCTAAAATAATAACAAAAATCCCGTAGTTTAACATAAAAACATCTGGCAGACACTCCCGGGAGAAGGAGCGTGTTAAAGGTTAATCCAGCACAGGGAGGCGGAAAGCAGTTCTACAGTTGCACCGGACATTGTCCGGAAACTGGAAGTATAACCTCATAAATTTATACATTTGTCCTTACAGCAGGCTACGGCTTTTGTCAGGTAACTCCTATCACATGTATTGGTTATGGCAGATATTATTTTTGAAACTTCGGACGGTCCCGTACAGGGATGGCGTGACGGTAATGTAATACGAGCCACAGGGATCCCCTATGCCATGGCCGGACGCTATGAGAAGCCACGGGAAACCGGGCTGCCGCAAATCCCCTATCCGGCCACGAAATGGTCTCCTGCCTGTCCGCAGAACCTTTCACGGAAATCCAGAGGTTTACTGGGGCGGGACATGCTGGAGCGGTTGACGATCGACGAAAACTGCCAGTATCTTTCGATAACACTTCCGGATTCCGCACCGCCACCGTCCGGCAGGCCGGTGATGGTGTGGATATATGGCGGATCATATGCCTCGGGAGCAGGAGATTCCCCGGTGTATAACCCCACCCTGCTGGTGGAGGAAAATGATGTTATAGTCGTAAATATCAATTACCGCCTGGGATTGCTGGGCTTCCTCGGCGGGTACAACGATGTACCGGCCAATCTCGGATTGCTGGATATTATGGCCGCCTTACGGTGGATTAAAAAGCATATTGCCGCTTTTGGAGGAAACCCCGCTAATATTACGCTTTTCGGACAATCGGCCGGAGGTGATGCCATTGCTCACCTGATGCTCATCGAAGGTACGGAAGACCTGTTTCACCGGGCTATCATTCAGAGTGCCCCGCTGGGTATCCGGAAAGGGAAGGCAGCTATGGCCAGAAAAATGATAAAGAAAGTAGCGATGCTGCCGGAAGATACGGATGTAGACACGCTCCTGGCCCTGCAAAGCCGTTTGATCCTTTCCATGAAAGGTTTCGGGATAAAGGGGGGAATGCCTTTTGGTATTCAATACGGGTATCCGCCCGTGCCGCCCGAAAAGGATGTGGAAAAAATATGGCAGGAACGCGCCCGGCAGTGGGACGTAATGATCGGGTGGACGGACCGGGAAACTTCCTTGTTCGTTCCGTTTGTAAAACCTTTACGATCCCTTTCCGTCGTACCCTTTATGGGAAGATCATCCCTGGAATGGCTGATCCGCAAAACAACGGACCGGATATACCGCAATCCGGGTAAGGCCTTTGCCCGGCATTTGGCCGGGGCAGGCGGTTCCGTTTATCAATACCATATAAGCTGGGGGGCCGGGAACAATTGGATAAAAGCCGCGCATATTGTAGACATTTCACTTTTATTCGGTACCCGGGAATTATGGAAAACTTCGGTTTTTCGTGAAGGAAAATCGCTTGCAGAACTGCAACAGGCCGGAAAAGAGATCCGTGCTATATGGACAACATTTGCACGAACCGGAGTTCTAGAAACAAAAAGGTATATTCCGGGGCTAATAGAATATCATCAGGTTAAGGATAATAAGAAATAACATCTATCTGTTTTTTCAGTATTAATTTTAATCATCCCCGCGCAATTTTGTACTCTTGAAACTTAGTTCAATATCCGGTTTTATGTCTATCCAAAAAGTAAATTTAGAAGATAAGTTTAGCCGGTTCCGGGATTACTGGAACCCCAGAATTGTAGGTGAACTCAATGACCAACTGGTAAAGGTCGCTAGGTTTAAAGATGAGTTTGTGATGCACCAGCACGAAAATGAAGACGAGATGTTCCTGGTTATCGAAAGCAAACTGCTCATGGAGCTGGACGACGAAACCCTGGAAATAAATCCCGGTGAATTTATTATTATTCCCCGCAAAACCAATCATTGGCCCAAAGCCATAGGCGAAGTTAAAGTAGTGTTGTTTGAGCCCAAAACCACAGTGAATACTGGAAATACGGAAAATGGATTTACGGTCAGAGACTTGAAAAATATTTAATTCCCGCTTTATAAATCACGATTTCCACTCTCTTATTCTTCTCATTACAAAAATATTCATTTGAAAATCAAAGAAATACTCCAAATAACAAACCATCGTCCGTGGAAAATGCCGGCGGAAGAATGGAAATATTACCAGGAATGGAACGATGCCGTTTTTCTCCATTGGCAGGTGGAGCCTGCCGAGCTGCGCGAGTTTGTTCCACCGGAACTGGAGATTGACTTATATGATGATAAGGCCTGGGTATCGGTAGTAGCTTTTACCATGCAGAAGATAAGGCCGAGGAATCTCCCTCCCTTCCCCCCTGTTTCGGACTTCCACGAAATAAACATTCGTACCTATGTAAAAAACAATAATAAGACGGGGGTATACTTCCTGAGCATAGAAGGCGGAACAGGGATCTCGTGCCGGGTGGCCAGGACCCTATCCGAGCTGCCATACCGATACTCCCGGATGAAACGGCAGGAATGTTATTATAATTCCGTGAATCACAAATTCGGAGATCGGCTGGAAATACTTTACAATATTGGCGGGGAAATATCCCATAAAACCGGACCGGACCATTGGCTTACGGAAAGGTATGCCCTGTTCCAGGAAACCCCGACTGCGATAAATGAATTTGAGATACACCATATCCCCTGGCCCGTATATACGATAGAACTAACAAAAACGGAAGTACATTACCCCCGGTTTTCCAAGCTCCTGAAAGACGCACCGCACCTTGCCCATTATTCCCCCGGTGTGCAGGTAATAGCGTGGGACAAAATTAAAACCAGGAGAATCGCAAGAACAGGTATATAAAAGGATTTTCAACATTCCCCCCTTCACCTGTCTCCCCGGATCATCCCGTCATGACTCTGCCGAAAAAAAGGAAAAACCGAAAAGTTCCGGCGCAAAGATCACAAACAACACGGCCAGGACAATACATCCGGCTATCATACCCAGTAAAAAACAGGTAGAGCACCTGGATTTCCATTCCTTTTCCGTAAATACAGGATGGGGACCTTCCGGAGACTTTTTTAAATAACTTCTAAACATAACAATAAGGTTAAAACCATAGAGAACTGGAGTTCTGCAGCTTAATGGCCCGAAAAACCGGCTGCTGCCGTATCGGGAAACCCGGGGGATTGGTTTCCGTCCGTGCTTTTTATTATTCCCGGATAAATATCTGATAACGACATATAAAAGTCGGGAAAATTTCGTTTAAACACCTTGCTAAGATAACAAAATATAGCTTATACGCTATAATTAATCCCGATTTTATGGCGCAACTTGCGGGGGTGAGTAGTGTTAGAAACCAAGCATACCTGGAAGCATTCGGCAGGAACCTGAGAAAACTGCGCAAGGAGAAAGGTCTCTCCATGGAAAAGCTGGCGCATGCCGCCGGGGTAGAATATTCACAGGTCTTTAAAATTGAACACGCCCAGACCAATGCCACTATTTCTACTGTTCATGCCATAGCCAAAGCACTTAAAATTGCGGAAAAGGAATTGTTTGATTTTTCCCTGTAGCTTGAGATCCCGCTCCCGTATTTGTCCTGTCCTCCCCTGCCATATGACATTTTTGCACCGTACGGGTTTACAGTATTCTCCCGAAATTTGAACAAAACAAATCCCTGCAAATTATGTCTTTTCAGTCTTACTTGATAAATATCCGGACCAAAACCGGCAACAGTGCGGAAGATTTTATCCGGCTGGCCACGGACAAAGGTTTTATGGAAAACGAAACACTAAAACCGGGCATTAAAGCCGGACAAATTGTACAATGGTTAAAAGACGATTACGATCTGGGACATGGCCATGCTATGGCTGTGTATGCTTATCTTAAAGGAAAACGAAATTAAAGGGGACCGGAAAGTTGTTCCGGTCCCCGCAATCCCGCCGATTTCTGGCCGTGTCCTCAAACTTACCCTTACAATGCCAGGCGTATGGCCTCTTCCACAGGTGAATATCCTGCCGAAGAACCGCTCAGAACGAGTTCATTGCGTAACAATAAAGGAGGTTGCGCCATAAACTTCGGAGTATTTCCCCGGTGTTCCTGTGCCGCGTGTACCATAAAAGGATGACACAAGTATATAGTACCGGCCCTGCCCGTAGCCACCACCTTTTCGCGTTCCGGAAGATCTGACAGTCTGGTGGCCAGTTCCGCAAAAGATAGTCCCTCTTCCCCTTCTCCCCGTAACAACCGGGCTACATCCAGGTGTGAACCTTTCCAGAGGATAGTAGGAGCATCGGCCTCCGATACATCCGAATATAAAAGTAACATAAGCAATGCACGTCCCCTGGAACGAATATTAATACGCCATTGAAAAAAATCGGAAGGGTCTTCACCTGGAAAACCGGCATCTACGTGTTTTCCCGTATCACCCGGTTCTTTATCCGACGGAAAGCGTACCGGGAAGGTACCCACACTCCGGCAGGGAAGCCATTTCCCCTTTCCGGCCAACTGGTCGAACACCCGGTATAAAGCCGGGGTGTTTATAGAATCTATGAAAGGTTTACGGGTGTACATACCCAGGCGGATAACCGGTTCTGTCCAGCTCTCCGGTTTTGCCCGGTCGCACGGAAGGTCGTTCCACAAAATATCCCGTGCCGCACGGGCCACTTCTTCGGAAAAGGCATTTTCTATACGGATGTAACCGTTACGGATAAATTGTTCTTTATCTGTACTCTTTAAAATATCTGACATACTATACAGGTTTAAATAAAACCAGGATCAGCCCATAACGGAACTGCCCGCGTTTTGGATGAATAAAATATAAATTGGAAAATCGAGGGAATAAAAACCTTGCCTTATTGAAAAATAAGACACCGCTCCGGATAAGAAGCTGAAAAAACCTGTTATAGCATTACTGTCATTTGCATAGGGCAAAAATAGAAAAAATTATTGGAGGGAACGGAGAAAGAAAGTATCTTGTTCGGGAAAAGTCGTTCAGGACACACCCACTATTATACCGGAATACATGAAAAAAACAATCACCGACCGAAGGAACTTCATCAAAAAATGCGGGCTTTCTACCATCCCGCTGGTATTACCCGCCACTGCCATACAGGCCATCCCTTTTTCAGTTCCCCGTAAGAGTCCTGAGAATTCCGGAGCTCCGGTTAATTTTACCTCTGACAGCCTGTTCCTCTCCCCCCGGGAATACCTGGACAAGCTCGAAGAAATAAACCGGAAACATCCTATAGAAAGGGATTTTTACGGCAACGGGGGAACTATGAAGTTACTTGAAGAAAAATTTGCCGGAATCACGGGAAAAGAAAAAGCGATTTACCTTCCTACCGGCACTATGGCCAATCAAACGGCCCTCAAACTCTTGAGTGGAAACAATACAAAGGTCATAGTCCCGGAAAATTCCCATATTTTCCGGGATGAAGCAGATGCAGCACAGAGTGTCCACGGCAAACGCCTGGTCCCAGTGGGCAGGGACAGATCGTATTTTCTGCGGCAAGACCTGGAAGAAGCGGTAACATACCTGGAAGAAAATGAAGTTTTTAAAAGCGGGCTGGGCGCTATAGCCGTGGAACATCCCATACGCCGGGCAGATGGGACGGCAATTCCCATAGAGGCCATCAAAGAAATATCCGGTTACGGCAGGCAAAACGGTTATAAACTTCACCTGGACGGGGCGCGGATACACATAGCCTCGGCATATACCGGGATTTCCGTTGCCGAATACGCTTCTCATTTTGATACGGTCTACATTTCCCTCTACAAATACCTCAATGCTGCAGGCGGGGCCATATTGTGCGGAAATTCGGAGATCATAGACCAGGTGGCACACCAGATAAAAATACACGGCGGAACGGTATACCAGAACTGGCAGAATACTGCCATGGCCCTGCATTACCTCGAAGGCCTGGAAGAAAGATGGAAAGAAGTGGTCCTTTCCGCCCGGGACCTCGTCTCCGGACTGAACAGGATAGCTGGTATAACGATCTCCCCGGTTCCCGAAGGAACAAATATTTACCACCTGAAACCGGACGAAAGTATTTCGGTGAAAGAACTGGCTAACTATCTGTACCACGAACACAATATATGGCTGGGAAGCCCCGGTAAGGACGGAATCATAAAAATGGCGGTAAACGAAAGCCTGCTGCGCAGGGAGACGGACGATATAGTGCAGGCCTGGAAAAACGGTGTGAAACGAAGCAAAATTTAACAAGGCCACCCCTCATACAAAAGCACAGACGTTTTGACAGGCAACAAAACGGCCCTTTCATTTCTGATTATCAAGTTGTCGTTTTTTCAGGCAGCAACAGTCCGATAACTTATTAACCCAAAACCCCATCAAAACCTATGAAAGCGACAAATTAATTTTTTTTCCACTTCCCAAAAGAATACACGGGGTGTTGAAAAATAGTTGTACTTTTACTTTCAACAAACCAACCCTGAAAAATAACGTGAACATCCAGATCAGTTTTCCGGCCTATGCTACCCTGGCGTGCTGGTTTTTATTTTCCGTAACGTGGTTATGGCAAAGCAACAAGACCAAGGAAAATGTCAATCCCCGTACCACTTCCCAGAAAATTTCGGCTTTTATGGGATTTGTTATTGTTTTTCTCGCTTTATACCTTCCTCTTTTCACGACCAAAGGCTTGGGGAAGATTGTCATTCCTCCGTATAACGCCATACAATTGGCAGGGCTCATACTGGCCGTTAGCGGCATTACTGTCTCCATATGGTCCCGCCTGCTTTTGGGATGGAACTGGAGTGGCGGCGTATCGGCAAAAAAAGAACATGAACTTATCGTTGCAGGTCCCTACCGGATAGTAAGACACCCTATCTATACCGGATTTATCTCGGGACTTATAGGTACCTGCCTGATCATGGGAAGCCTTTCCGGGATTATCATTACCGTTCTCTACACTATGGGACTGTTTAAAAAAATAAGCAAAGAAGAAAAATTACTGGTCGACCTGTTTGGCAATTCATATACGGACTACCAGAAACGCACTTACAAATTAATACCGTTCCTGTGGTAATTATTCCTTAAAAACATAACTGCACAATTTTTTCGGATAATAATCCTCTTCGATTTTGATTTTTAAAGAATTTGTATTTATTATCTTTATAGGGAAAAGATCCGGGCCTCTCAAAAAAGAATGTACCTGTCCCCGGTGGTGATAAACGTGTGTGTTCTATCATTCCGCTTCCTTTTCGTTGCCCTTTTGCGATCAGGCGGGAACAATTATTTTATGGGTATCCATAAATCACAGAAGAAATAACTATTATGAATATCCATATCGCAGAACTAAACGGCATACCTGTTGCCGAACTCATATCCGGCAACACCGAGATCACCAATGCCCAGGATGCCCTGGAAATAATGATGAACAGTATTTACCGGGGTGCCGAATGTATTATTATACAGAAAAAACATCTGGTACCGGAGTTTTTCGAACTGCAATCGGGAATAGCAGGAGAAATACTTCAAAAATTTTCCAATTATAATGCCCGCTTGGCCATCGTAGGAAATTTTGAAGATGTTACAAGCAAAAGCCTGAAAGATTTTATCTATGAAAGCAATAAAACGGGCAGAATAAACTTTGTAAGTACCCTGGAAGAAGCCAGGAAATTATTTTCCCGCTAAAGTTTATCATCGTCCGTTCATATGTTTAATTTAAGACAAACACTATGAAACCTAAAATCATACAATTAAAAGAAACCAAGCTCATCGGTAAAAAAGTAAAGATGTCCTTTACGAAAAACAAAACCGGGGAGTTGTGGCGTGATTTCGTGCCCAAAAGAAGAGAAATCAAGAATAATGTAGGCACCGGTTTATATTCAGTAGAAGTATATAGCGACACCGGTTTTTTCGAAAAATTCGATCCCGACAAATTTTTTGAGAAATGGGCTGCCGTAGAAGTAAGTGACCATCTCATTATTCCGGGAGAAATGGAAAAACTGGTTATCCCCGACGGGTTGTATGCCGTATTCCCCTTTAAAGGCAAGGGCAGTGAATCGTCGGATGTATACAAGTATATTTACGGAACGTGGATACCGGATTCCGAATATACCCTCGATAACCGTCCACACTTTGCATTGATGGGAGCCAGGTACAAAACCGAACATCCGGATTCGGAAGAAGAACTGTGGATTCCGGTAAAAAACAACTAGAGTATAAAATATACGGATCGGAAATCCGTGGATTTTACCGCAGACTGAAAAGACCGCACAAAAGAAGTATACATGGAAAAGAACAGAAAACCACACAGACGTAAAACAACCATAAGCATTATTGTTTTCATCTGCGCCTTTGTCATAGCTTTTGCTATTGCATTTTACGCATCCAGACAATATTTCAGTAAAGACCGGGTATCCGAATTACAACAGACCGTGGATGAAATGAACCGGAAAACCCCTATGGAGGTAGATGAGATTACCCGGCTGGACAGTGTTGCAGCCAAAGGCGATTCCGACATTTTTTACTATTACACCCTTCCGGAAACAGAAATAGCGGAGATTAACGCCGACACTATAAATAAATACGTTCGCCCGGTAATCATTGATAATGCAAAAAACAACCCGGGACTGGAAATCCTGAGGAAAAAGAAGATCACAATGAATTACCTCTATTACGATAAAAACGGGGAATTTATTGAAGAAGTGGCCGTACGTCCTGATATGTATCAATAAATACAGGCATTTGCCTTACATAACACTACGCAGATATTATGAAATTTATTGAAAATGATTCCCTCACCGGTAAACAAAAATCGGATATCCTGATGCTCTGGAACAAGGAATACCCCAAAGATCTGGCCTTACCCGATGTACAAAGCTTTGAAAAATACCTTGCTGGCCTTGAGGACAGGCACCATTTATTGCTCCTCGACGAAAAAGGCCGGGTCAAAGGCTGGTTGATTTATTTTGTCCGGGAAGGCGAACGTTGTTTCGCCATGTTACTGGACCCGGATGAACAGGGCAAAGGGCTCGGGTCCCGTTTACTCGGTCTGGCCAAAGAGCGGAATACGGAACTCAACGGCTGGGTGGTAGACAATAGTGAGGAATTAAAGGAAAATGGTGAAAAATACAGGTCTCCCATCCCCTTTTACGATAAAAACGGTTTTGAAGTATTGCGGGAAGTATCTTCCGCAAAGAACAATATAAACGGGATAAAAGTCCGCTGGAAGGCTCCTGTTAACATCCCGGACATTAACCGGTAAAAACTATGACATGGGCAGATTAATATTGAACCTTGCCGTAACACTGGATGGTTATATCGAAGGACCCAAAGGCGAAATCGATTGGCTGGTCAAAGACGAAAATACTGATTTCGGGGACATTCTTTTCGATATCCTGGAAGGTGTGGACACTATTTTCTATGGCAGAAAAAGCTATGAAGCATGGGGTAATTACGAGCCGGGAGAACATGCCGGCACTAAACTGAAAGAAGCCTATAAACTATTGCACAGCAAAACCAAAGTCGTATTCTCTTCCTCCATAAAAGGAGATAATTCGAATGCCATTTTTATCCATTCGGATATCAGGGAAAAAGTACAAAAAATTAAACGGGAGACTCCCGGAGATATTTGGGTATATGGAGGTGGGGAACTCATTGCCTCTCTGGTAAACCTGGGACTGATCAATGAGTACAGGCTAGCCGTCCACCCGGTAATCCTCGGTGAAGGAAAACCGCTTTTCAGGAATATCAAAATGCGGACAAACCTGCAGTTGAAAGCAACCAGGAGTTCTTCCTCTGGGGTCGTCTTGCTTACTTATAACACGGATATGCAAGGGTAAAAATATATTCTCATGCTATATATGTATATTTAACCCTGCGCATAGAAAAAAGTTTATTCCCATGAGCATTGCATTTGAAGAATTACGGGAAGAGCACCTTCCCGAGGTCAAGAAAATATACGACTGGTACATTGCCAATTCTACGGCAACCTTTCATACCGAGCCCGTAGAGATTGAAGAACTCCGGGAGTTTATCTACCTCGGGCATCCCCGTTATTCTTCCTGTCTTATCCGGTCGGGCAATGAAATTGCCGGATATTGTTTCCTTACCCCTTATAAAAAACGACAGGCATACAACCGTACCGCAGAAGTTACCATTTACCTGAAACCGGAAATGGGCAAAAAGGGCATTGGTAAAACAGCCCTCGATTACCTGGAGAAAAGAGCTGTTAATAACGGACTTAAGAACCTGTTGGGAATTATTACCGGGGATAACCATGGCAGTATTGCGCTCTTTACAAAATGTGGCTACAGGCAGTGTGCCTGTTTTCGTAATGTAGGAGAAAAATTCGGTAAAATACTGGATGTAATGGCCTATCAGAAGGAGGTTTAAAATACGCTACTCTTCTTCATCGTCCTTAACCACGATCATCGTTGCCTTACCTCCGGTATTCAGGAGCCATTCGTTGGCGGACATCAACTCTCCCTTATCGTTATAAACCCGTAGTTCGGCCGTATTGGGGCCGGAAGTCCCCTGGTTCAGTGCCTGGAAGTCTATCTTATTGAATCCCTTCTGCAACGGGATATCGATACCTTTGAAACCTGCTTCCAGAATGATATCGTAGACTACAATACTGTCATTGAGGTATATCCGCACCCGGTCGCCATCCACGTATTCATGATCCCGGCAGGCAAGCCTTACAAAAGCGGAATTGGTCTTGAAATCTCCCAGGTACCCTGTGGTCTTGTAATTACCGCCACGGTCCTCCCCCTTTGCCGAACTGCGGTTCAGGCGTTTCTCGTATTTAGTACCGTTATTGAGAAACTGCTCTTTCTGCATAAAGTTCTCATTTTCGGAGGTAGAAAGATCAAAAGACGAAGTATTGGAATTATAGCGATCGCTCAGCGGAGATGGCATAAAATCCTGTGCTTTTAACAGGGAGGAATTATTGTCCGGCGTCTTGCTTTCCGGCAACACGTTATTCTCTGCCTTTATTGATATGGACTTACGGGGTAACTCTCCCTGGGCATACAAGAAGGTGGAAAACCCCATAATGATAAATAATAGTATACTATGTCTCATACCCCGGTAATAACAAATTTTATGCCTAACACTACGAAAATAAATTACCCGGACCAATTTTTGCATACATCCCGCGGTAAAGCTCTCGTATTCAAACTCAAAAATAGGTAAACATTCCTATAAAACGATTCTCTTATCTGTTAAATTAAAAGGACAATATCTTAATTTTCACCCGGAAACCGTATGTTGTTTATAAAATAGTTAACAACTATGGGAGGTACCGGCTGTCTCTCCCTGTTTTATGAATTATCTTTAAGAAAACTTCTATTATGGACAACAGAACAAAGGACTTGCTCCGTATCCGTCCGGAAATCCCCGATGTATTGGTTTATGAAGAAACAAGTAGTGAGGAACGTTTCCAGAACACTACTATCCGGCCGGTGATTAAGTTACAGAAGGAACTGTTGGTAGAGGCTTTCCGCAACTACGCCAACAAGCACAAGAGAGTGTTTTACACCCTGAGCCTGGAAAAACGGCTGGTATACATTGAAAATGCCATCCACAAGGACATCAAGTTCCGGAATTCGCTCAAAGGCATGATCATCGGGCAATTTACGGTAGAAGAGTACCTCACATACATCGAAAATTCTTCCGCCCTGAACAAACGTATGATGAACATGGTCATAGAAACCATTAAAGACTGTGTGCAATTGCTGGAAGTAGGTATGGCCGTATAAAAAGTTACAGCCATTTCTTCTTTTTGAAAAACACCAGCATCCCGATAAATATCAGCAGCATTATCCCCATAAGGATAAAATAGCTGTATTTGCCGTGCAGTTCGGGCATATTGTCAAAATTCATCCCGTATACACCAGCAATAAAAGTAAGCGGAATGAATATGGTGGCTATAACCGTCAACACCTTCATTACGCTATTCATTTTGTTACTGATGGTACCCATATACATCTCCATGAGGCTGAGGATCATTTCGCGATACACCTCTATGTATTCCACAACCTGGATAGTGTGGTCGTAGAGGTCGCGGTAATAGTTGCGCGTATGCTCCTGAATAAGCCGGAAATCGGTTTTTTCAATACGGTTGATGATCTCCCTCGCCGGAAATACCGAACGCTTAATGCGCAGTATCTCTTTTTTCAGGTTGAGGATGTCCTTTGATATGTCCACGTCAGTCTCTTCGAAAAGGACGTCTTCCAGGTCTTCTATTTTGTCGCCGAGCGTTTCTATGACAAGGAAATAATGATCCACTACAGCATCGAGGAGTACAAAAAGCAGGTAATCGGACTTTTCACCGCGTACGCGCCCCCTGTTCTCCTCGATCCTTTTCCTTATATCGTCAAAAACATCTGTTTTGGATTCCTGGAAAGTAACCACATATCCTTTACCCATCAGCAGGCTGAGGTGTTCGGTGACCAGGCGCTCCTCTTCATAATATATCATCTTGAAAACCACAAACAGGTAGTCTTCGAACTCGTCTATCTTAGGCCTCTGGAACGTATCCACGATATCCTCCAGGACAAGAGGGTGCCACTTGTAATATTTGCCCAGCTCTTCGATGGCCTCTACGCTGTGCAGTCCGTTTATATTTATCCAGGTTGTGTTCTCCTCTTCTGCATACCGGAATACTTCTTTCACATCATTGTATACCGTTCGGGAACATGTCTCTTTGGAATAATCTATAACCTCAATATAGAATTCCTGCCCGGTTTTGCTCCCGGTATATGTCAGTGTACCGGGAACGGACCCCAGCCCCTTTCTGCGTTTCTTTCGCGGCCGTGTTTTTTTCTTCATGAACCGGTCTCGTTGATAAATTGCATTTTTATTTTTCGCCTTTTGCGGCAGTAAAAGTCATGAGTTCCGTCTTGCCTGAAAGCAATTGTAACGATTCTCCTTTTACTTTATAATGATCTGCTTTATCCAACGCAGCCAGAAATTCGCTTTCCCTGTCCACCCCCATACAGGCCATTTTGGTAGAGGCCAGCTTATCGAGACTTATCCCGTTTTCTTTCGCTACGGTAAACCCTCCCATAAGCCGGTTACATCCGGCAAACCCGGAAACGCGCATTTCTTCCTTGTTGAATTCCAGGTAAGGCATTCCCTTGCCAAAATTTGTGGAATCCGCCTTTTCGCCTTCCAGAGAATCGAGCATCCATCTACCGGAAGACAACGCGGTTAAAGGATCGGTTTTAGTGGAATTGCATGATACCGCAATTGCGGATACAAATAACATCACAGCCAGTGTACGGGTTATATTTTTCATAACAGCAGAGTTTATGGTTTCCTTAAAGGTAATAAAAAACACCTATTTTTTATGCCGTTCCCTAAGAATTTTCTCCACATCGGCTAAAGTGTATCCTTTCGCCTGGAGAAGGATCAGGTAATGAAAAAGCAGGTCGGCACTTTCATTAAGAAACAGGTCCTCGTTGTCATCTTTCGCCTCAATAACAACTTCTACGGCCTCTTCTCCTACCTTTTGTGCCACCTTATTTATCCCCTTGGCAAACAGGGAAGAAACATAACTGCCGGAGCCGGCATTTTCTTTTCTGTCCGCAATTACCCCTTCCAGGATGGAAAGAAAACCAAAATGCGGTTTGTTTTCCTCTTTCCAGCACGTATCCGTTCCCGTATGGCAGGTCGGGCCGTGTGGCCGGGCCCGGACAAGTAATGTATCCTTGTCACAATCTGCCTTAATGTCCTCCAGGTCCAGAAAATTTCCGCTCTCCTCCCCTTTAGTCCACAGGCGCTGTTTGCTCCTGCTGTAAAAGGTTACTTTTTTGGTCTCCACTGTTTTTTTATAAGCCTCCTCGTTCATATATCCGAGCATCAGTACAGTTTTTGTATCCGCATCCTGGATAATGGCAGGGACCAGCCCGTTTTCTTTGTCAAAATCTATTTCCATCCTGTGTTGTTTTCTGTAGTTTAAATTAATTTTCCGGGAGTTGTTGTTTAATTGTCAGGTTACTTGAGTATTGGGTTGTTTAGGTAACACTCAATAACTTAATTACTCAGTAATTCAATAACTTTTTTAAAAACTAGAGCAAAATGCCCCAAAGTATCTACCGATCAAAGCCGTACCGCAATCTCCTGTTTTTTCAGAAACCGTTTAAGGTCACCGACCTCCATTTCCTTAAAGTGAAAAACACTGGCAGCCAATGCGGCATCTGCTTTCCCTACGGTAAATGCATCGGCAAAATGCTGCATGTTTCCCGCCCCTCCGGAAGCGATGACAGGTATATTTACCATTCCGGATATTTCGGCCAGGGTATCATTGGCAAAACCATTTTTCGTACCGTCATGGTCCATGGAAGTAAATAAAATTTCTCCGGCACCGCGCTGTTCGACCTCTCTTATCCAATCATAAAGTCGGATCTCCGTCGGGACTTTCCCGCCCACCAGGTGTACCAGCCACTCACCATTCACTTTTTTGGCATCTACGGCCACCACCACGCACTGGCTACCGAACCTTCCCGCCAGGCGGTCTATAAGTTCCGGGTCCTTCACTGCGGAGGAGTTCACAGACACCTTATCCGCCCCGTTGTGCAATAAAACCCCCACATCTTCTACCGATGCAATACCGCCACCTACCGTAAACGGTATATCCACCTTTTCGGCGACACGCCTTACCAGTTCGGCCAGGGTTTTGCGTTTTTCCTCGGTAGCGGAAATGTCCAGGAATACCAGTTCGTCCGCACCTTCCCTGGCATATATTTCCGCGAGTTCCACCGGGTCCCCGGCATCCCGGAGGTCCAGAAAATTAATTCCTTTTACTGTCCTGCCGTTCTTAATATCCAGACAGGGTATAATTCGTTTGGTCAACATAATCCGATGTTCTTCTTTGTTTCCGGTAACCGATGTCCCGGTATTATTGCGCAATAATATACTGCTCCAGTTCTTTTAAGCTGATGTTTCCTTCGTATATGGCCTTACCGATAATGGTCCCTTCACAACCGAGTTCTTTCAACCGGGGCAATTCTTCAAAAGCCGATATCCCGCCGGAAGCGATAAGCTTTACTCCTTTAATATTTTCCAGCATTTTGGCATAAAGGTCAAATGCCGGCCCTTTGAGCATGCCATCTTTGCTGATATCAGTACATATCACATATTCAATACCTTCTTTTCTATACTCTTGTACAAAAGGATTTAAATCGATACTTGAATTTTCCTGCCAGCCGCTTATGGCGATCTTTTCTCCGGTTTCTCCCGGCAGGACATCAGCGCCGAGGATAATTTTTCCGGGGCCGTACTGTTTAAGCCATCCCAGGAAAGTCTCCCGGTCCTTCACCGCAATACTTCCCCCTGTTACCTGCCGCGCACCGCTCTCGAAAGCAACTCTGAGGTCTTCGTCCGATTTGAGTCCGCCCCCGAAATCGATCTTTAACCGGGTTTGGGAAGCTATCTGTTCCAGTACCTTGTAATTGACAATATGACTGCTTTTTGCCCCGTCCAGGTCTACCAGGTGAAGGTATTCTATACCGTGGGCTTCAAATGCTCTGGCTACTTCCAGCGGGTTTTCATTGTATATTTTACGGGTGTTGTAATCGCCTTTCGAAAGGCGTACACATTTGCCTTCTATAATGTCTATTGCGGGGATGATTCTCATATTTGTTTTAATTAATTATTCCAATCCCGTATTTAAAAAATACGACAATCGTGATAGAGATACACGGCCGTATATCTCTGCAAGGTTATATTTTTAAAAAATTTTCCAATATCCTGGCGCCTGCGGCGCTGCTTTTTTCGGGGTGAAACTGCACGCCGTAAAAATTGTTTTTATGCAATGCCGAAGCGTATTCCACCTCGTAGTCTGTCAGGGCTATGGCCTCTTTGCAACGCGGAGCATAATAACTGTGAACGAGATACATAAATTCGTCCTCTTTAACACCTTCGAACAAGGGGGATTTTAACCCGTGTATCTGGTTCCAGCCTATCTGCGGCACTTTTACCCTTTCGGAAAAGCGTATGATATCCACATCAAAAATACCCAGCCCTTTGGTATTGCCTTCTTCGGAAGAGGCGCACATCAGCTGCATGCCCAGGCAAATCCCCAGCACGGGTTGTTTTAATTCCGGGATAATCCTGTCTATTCCTGTAGCCTGTAGTTTCCACATAGCACTCCCGGCTTCTCCCACTCCAGGGAATATGACTTTATCGGCATGGCGGATGGCTTCCGCATCATCCGTGAGAACTGCTTCATATCCCAGGCGTTCTATGGCAAACCGGATACTCTGAATATTACCTGCTCCGTAATCTATAATAACTAATTTCATAAATATGAGGTTAGAAGTTAGAAATACGAAGTCTGTTTAAGCCCGGTAATAACGGACGATCTCAACTCCGTACTTTTAACTTCATATTTCTAATTTCAAATCATTCCTTACAAGTACGAAATACATTTGAGCCTGACTATAATAAATTATTCCAACTTCCAACTTCGTACTTCTATCTTCTTACTTCAAATCATTCCTTTGGTCGTGGGAAGCACCATTTTTTCCACATCGCGTTTTACGGCCATTTTTATGGCTTTTGCAAAAGCTTTGAAGATAGCTTCGATCTTGTGATGTTCATTAGTCCCTTCTGCTTTAACATTCAGGTTGGCCCCTGCTCCGTCGGTAAAGGACTTAAAAAAATGGTAAAACATCTCGGTAGGCATCTTCCCTATCATCTCGCGTTTGAACTCTGTTTCCCATACCAGCCAGTTCCTTCCCCCGAAGTCTATGGCTACCTGTGCAAGACAGTCGTCCATAGGCAGGCAAAAACCATAGCGTTCTATCCCCAGTTTATTTCCAAGTGCTTTCCGGAATACTTCGCCCAAGGCAATGGCCGTATCTTCTATGGTATGATGCTCATCTACTTCCAAGTCCCCCTTTACTTTGATTTCCAGGTCCATCTGTCCGTGACGGGCCAACTGGTCGAGCATGTGGTCAAAAAAGGCGATCCCGGTATATATGTCGCTTTTCCCCGTGCCGTCCAGGTTAAGGGTAATGGCGATGTCCGTTTCGTTGGTTTTCCTGGCCACGGAAGCCTTGCGGCTCTGTAGTTTCAGAAATTCGTAAATATCTTTCCAGTCGGAGGTTTCCAGTACAATGCAGGATTTTATCTCTTCCTGTCCCAGCGTAACTTCCCCGGTGCCAAGGTTGGTGGCATTATTTATAAATATACCTTTACTTCCGAGGTTCTTGGCCAGTTCCACATCCGTAAGACGGTCCCCGATGACAAAAGAATTTTCGAGGTCGTAATCGTCGGAGAAATATTTGGTAAGCAATCCTGTTTTAGGTTTCCGGTTGGGTGAATTTTCATGGGGAAAAGTCCTGTCTATATAAACGGCGTCAAAAACGATACCTTCATTTTCCAGGCTTTTCAGGATAAAATCCTGTACAGGCCAGAACGTGTCTTCCGGAAAGTCGTCGGTACCCAAACCGTCCTGGTTGGTTACCATAACGAGTTCGAAACCCAGCTCCTTCGCAATCCTGGGAAGCCATGTAAACATGCCGGGGTAGAATTCCAGTTTTTCGAAAGCGTCTATCTGTTCGTCTTCCGGTTCACGTATCAGGGTACCGTCCCTGTCTATAAATAGTACTTTTTGCATATTACTTTTTTGTTTTATATCCGTTGTTTTTTAAGGCTGGTCCGTATTTGTTACAGTTCTCCGAGAGCCTGTACCAGCCTTTTATTTTCTTCGGGGGTGCCTACGGTAAAACGCAGGCAGTTCTGGCAAAGCGGCTGCGTGGTACGGTTTCTGGTCACAATACCTCTTGCCACCAACTGTCCGTACCTCTTACCCGCATCATCCACCCTTGCCAGGATAAAATTGGCATCGGAACGAAATACTTCCGACACATAAGACACTTCCAGTAATTCTTTAAATAAAAGCGCTTTCTGTTCCTTTATTTCAATAACTTCTGTCTTCACTTTTTCAGGTTCCAGCAATCGTTTCAGCGCTCGTTTCTGTGTGAGTCCGTTTACGTTATACGGAGGTTTTATTTTATTGAGTACGGCAATGATTTCTTCGGAGGCATAGCATATACCCAAACGTATACCGGCCATGCCATATGCCTTGGACAATGTTTGGGTAATCACCAGATTGGGATATACGGCAAGTGCGGACAACCAGCTTTCCTTATCGGAGAAATCGATATAGGCCTCGTCTATCACTACAAGTCCGCCGAAATCTTTCAGCAGTTTTTCAACCGTCTCCCCGGAAAATGAATTTCCGGTAGGGTTATTCGGGGAACACAGGAACAATATCCTGGTATTCTCATCCGCCTTTTCCAGTATTTCAGGAACTTTCGGTTGAAAGTCAGCGGATAACAGCACTTCCCTGTTCTCCACATTATTTATATCTGCCAGCACTTTATACATACCATATGTGGGTGGCAAGGTGATAATATTGTCTGTTCCCGGTTCGCAGAAAGCCCTGTACAACAGGTCCAGGACCTCGTCACTGCCGTTCCCCAGCAGAATGTTTGCCGTGCGTACATTCTTTTGTTTCGCCAGAACTTCTTTTATCTTGCGTTGCTGCGGATCGGGGTAACGGTTTACATCCGTTTCGTTAGGGTTTTCATTGGCGTCGATAAAAACCATATCCGCATCAAAATCCTCAAACTCATCCCTTGCCGAGGAATAAGGTTTCAGCTTCGCCACATTGGGGCGTATCAGTTTGTCTATCCGGAATGTCATCATTTCCATTTTATGAATTTCTAAGGCTGTTAAGACGCAGGGTAACCGCATTTTTATGTGCCTGTAATCCTTCTGCCTCCGCCATAATTTCTATGGCCCTTCCTATGCTTTGTATCCCTGTTTCCGATATCTTCTGAAAAGTTACGGACTTGGTAAAACTATCCAGGTTTACCCCGCTGTAATTACGCGCATAACCATTGGTTGGCAGCGTATGGTTAGTTCCGGAAGCATAATCGCCTGCACTTTCCGGGGTGTAGTTCCCGATAAATACGGAACCGGCATTGATAATACCGTCCGTATAAAACGCCTCATCCTGCGAGCAGATAATCAGGTGTTCCGGCCCGTATACGTTAATCAGGTCCAGGGCTTCGTTTTTATCCGTTACATAGATCAGTCTGGAATTTTGTATGGAAGCCTCTGCTATTGTTTTTCTCGGCAGCTCTTCGATCTGCGAAGCAATTTCGCCTTCTACTTCATCTATAAGATCCCTGGAAGTGGAAACGAGAATCACCTGGCTGTCCGTTCCGTGCTCCGCCTGCGACAACAGGTCCGAAGCCACAAAGGAAGCATTGGCACTGTCGTCTGCCACAACGAGCAGTTCCGAAGGACCGGCAGGCATATCAATAGCTACACCGTACTGTGTGGCCAATTGCTTGGCTACGGTAACATATTGGTTCCCCGGACCGAATATCTTGTATACCGGGGGAATACTCTCCGTGCCGAAGGTCATTCCGGCAATGGCCTGAATTCCTCCCACCTTAAGTATTTTGGTCACTCCGCATAGTTTTGCCGTATACAGGATGGCCGGGTTTATCTTTCCCTGCTTGTCCGGTGGCGAACAGAGTATAATTTCCCCGCAACCTGCAATACCGGCCGGAACGGCAAGCATAAGAACAGTGGAAAAGAGTGGTGCCGTACCTCCGGGGATATATAACCCTATTTTCTGAATGGGTCTTTTTTCCTGCCAGCATTCGATACCTTCTGTAGTGGTTACCGACACCTTTCCGGTCTTCTGTGCACGGTGAAATTTCTCTATATTGTCCTTCGCAAGACGAATAGCTTCTTTCAATTCGGCCGGAACCAGGCCTTCGGCTTCTTCTATCTCCACATCTGTAACGGCTGTCTGTTTTAAGGTAACCCCGTCAAAAAGAGAAGTGTATTTGGATACCGCACGATCTCCTTTACCCCGGATCTCCGTAAATATTTCTTTTACCATAGCTTCTATATCACCTATGGTCTGTGTGGGCCTTTTTAAAAGTTCCGGCCATTCTTCCCTGGCGGGACCGTATATCTTGTTCATATGCCTTTTATTTAGTATTGCTTGATTAGCTGTAATTTCAAATCCGTTTTTTCTGAAAGTGATACCCTATGATCCGGTAGCCGGAATTTCACTCTTTGTCATTGTTTACATTTCACCTGTTTTTTATTAAAGTACCATTTTTTCTATGGGACATATCAAAATACCCTCCGCACCGACTGCTTTCAGCTCATCAATGACATCCCAGAATTTATTCTTATCGATCACCGAGTGCAAACTACTCCAGCCCTCTTCTGCCAACGGCATTACCGTCGGGCTCTTAAGCACGGGAAGGATATTGCCCACCGCCTCTATTTTGTCATTGGGGACGTTCATCAGTATATACCGGGAATTCCTGGCCTTCAATACCGACTGTATACGGAAACGCAGTTTGTCCAGAATAACGTTGTTTTCTTTGGCAACAGCAGGAGATACGGCAAGTACGGCTTCGCTCTTTAAGATGACCTCTACTTCTTTCAGGTTATTCTTAAACAAGGTACTTCCACTCGAAACAATATCTACAATAGCGTCGGCAAGACCAATATTGGGGGCAATTTCCACGGAACCGGATATCTGGTGAAGATCGGCACGGATACCTTTGGAGGCCAGGAACCCGTTTACCGTGTTCGGATACGAAGTAGCAATCTGCATACCATCAAGATCTTTTATAGACGTGTATTCGAACGTCTTGGGAACGGCCAGGGAAACACGGCATTTTGAAAAGCCCAGTTTTTCCACAACTTCTATTCCCTCTCCCTTTTCCACCAGCAGGTTATCCCCCACAATAGCTACATCAACCACCCCGTCTTTGAGATACTGGGGGATATCCGAGTTCCTTAGAAACAGGACTTCAAGGGGAAAATCGGAAGCTTCCGCCTTTAACTGATCGTTACCATTGTTTATGGAAATACCACAATCTTTAAGGATCTTAAGGGAATCTTCATTTAGACGCCCGCTCTTTTGAATGGCAATTTTTAGTTTGTTCATTTTTTTGCTTGGTTTGCCCTGTCCGGGATATTTTTACATTTTTTTCTTACTCGGGATTATGAAAATAAAAAAAGCCCGTTTGATACACTCAAACGGGCTTAATATGGGTTAAAGAATTACATGCATACCATTATCACCTCGCCTGAGTGCAAGTGTAAAAATGATGATGATGTAAAACTATAGGATTCATTTCTTCTTTTGTTGTGATGCAAATTTAAATTAAAAATTATTCAGATCAACAAAAATAATCTCAAAATTTTATAACATTCTACCCGGATATTGTAACAAAAAGATCGCAACCCGCCATATATCGCCGGGACGGATGTTGTTCCTTTTGTAAGAATTTTATATTTTTAACAAAAATTAAGAAATTACCGGAGCCAGCCGGACCCGGTTTTTATTCAATGAATGCAAACATTTTATGGAGATCAATGTGCGTTCGATAGAAGATGCCCTGGACTGGGCCGAAAATTTATCCGGTATGGGGCATAACGGGGAATTAAGTTGTACCCTCAATACCGGCCATAACAGTGCGGGATCACTACTGGGCGATACCTCATTTATCGACAATGAGATGATCTCCCGAAACCTGATCGATCCGCCGGACACTTACCACATGGATGCCATGGGCAGGATACGCCATTCAGACAACAAAATATACTACGATGAGAACGGGGAAGTTGTCCATAAACTCATCTCCGATAAGACCGGAAAGTCCATAATGGTCAATCAGGGTATCCTGGAGAACATGATCAAATGCACATTTGTAGTCCATAAGAAAGAGAGAACGCTGACTCTTCTCATTGTTGAAGACGAAGATGCAGCCCTGGAACTATATAAATTTCTAGCAGATAATGGCAATGCGGAACAGGCAATACAAGCCTTTTCGGACAGTTCGGGTATAGAAAAATTTTACATCTATACCAATCACAACCTGGGAAGCGTACAGATGGACACTGATTTTTTTGATGTAGTAAATGGCTTTTCCCCCTTGTATAAAATTCACAGCCATCCCTATGATGACCACGATTTCTGGGATGAATATCCTTCCGGATATGGTCCTACACAAGGCCGTCCTGGCGATAGAAGGTCAAGAGAAAGTTTTATCCAGGACTACGGCTATCAAAAACATTATATGTACCACAATGGAGAGCATTCCCTGACAGAATATAGGGACGACAGGTATGGTTTTGTGAAAAAGTATAATATAACCTTGATAAAACTCAAGTCCCTAGACCTCAGAAAAGGGTTTGGTGCAAAATAAATATAATGAGAAATATCTTGATCTTTTGGGCTTGTTTATCACTACTTTTTTCCTGTACAGAAAAAAATAAAGAAGTAGTGATACTCAATGAAAAAATAAAAGCAGAATTAGATGAATTTATCACACTAACCAAAGACCATGAACTTATAGATGAATCCTATGTTTGCCTGTATTTTGATAAACCAAAGACTAAACTAAGTTTTGGTATTACCTTAACTCCTCCCGATGATTGTTCCTATTTCAAAGGAGTATTTTTTTACAAACAGGAACCCGTTTTTATCTATTATGAAAAACAAGACTCTTTGACAGCAGAAGATGTTAAACCTATTATACAGATATTAGACAGTGAAAAAATCAAAGAAAACTGTCTTAGGCTTGGCGAAAACGCCCCATTTTATGGTAATTTTCATCCCCCGGTATGGGCGTATGAAATAGATGGAGGGGAAATAAAGCTCATTCATGAATCCAAACTAAGGCGGGACAGAAATCCCTGAACCTTACAGAACTTGGCATTAAATAATGATTAGGATGAGAAGCTGCTTGGTTCTTTTAATTTCCCTACTGGCTCTTCTTTCCTGTATGGAAGGAAATAATGAAGAAGTTATCCTAAACAAGAAAATCAAAGCAGAATTAGATGAATTTATTATGCTAATCAAAGATAATGAACTTAAAGACGAATCATATGTTTGTCTTTATTTTGATAAACATAATGGCAAAGTAGGATTAGGCATTACACTTGACCCTGTCTATAATTGTTCTTATTTCATAGGAACCTTTTACCATAAACAGGAACCTGTATTTATCTATTTTGAAAAAGAAGATTCTTTGACAACAGAAGATGTCAAGCCTGCTATACAGATTATCGATAGTGAAAAGCTCAAAGAGAATTGTCTAAAGTTTGGTAAAAACACTTCAGATTACGCCGGTTTTGCCCCTCCGGTATGGGCTTATGAAATAGATGGAAATGAAATAAAACTCGTTCATGAATCCAAATTGAGACGACAACCAAAATAAAACATATGAAAAATTTTCTCATTGCCTTTATTTTCTTTTTAATGTGGTCTGCCCTGGGAACATGGGTATATACATGCCATGTGAAGAATTTGTGCATAGACCTTCCCGAAAAAGAAACGGTGGTGACATCACCGAAAGACACGCTTCCTTCCCGCGAAAAGTACGGCGGCATCTTTGCTCCGGAACAATTCGACGATTATTCCATTATCTCCGGGACCGATTCGGTGATTGTTGCCGGTAAGTCCGCAAGTATAGAAAAACTGCTCTTCGATTACCTGAATAAAAACCAGGACAAAGAGGTGTTAATCACGGGCCTGTATAATAATACGGAGAAAAAAGCCCTCGGGCTGGCCAGGGCGGAGACACTCAAAAAACGTTTTACGGCATACGGGATTAATCCGGACCGGATAGCTACAGAAGCCGTTAGTAAAGATTTTAATTTCGATCCCCGGAACCAGTACCGCGGAGGTATCCGGCTGAAAGCCCGGGATCTTACGGAGGACAGAAATGCCCTGGTCGAAAAAGGTATAGCCAACAAAATACTGTATTCACACTTCGGATCGGAAAAATTCCAGCCGGACAATACCTTACAGGCCTATGCCGAAGAACTGAAAAATTACCTGGACAAATACCCCGAAAAGGAAGTAGTCATTACCGGGCATACGGACAATGTAGGATCTGACGAAGCCAACGAGTGGATAGGTATGCAACGGGCCAGAAATGTTATGGAATACCTGATAAAGACAGGTATCCCCGGGGAAAAGCTGAAGATTTTTTCAAAAGGACCTCACGCCCCCCTGGAGAGCAATAACACCCTGGAAGGCCGCCGGAAAAACCGGAGGATAGAAATAAAAGTGAATTAACCATAACCTGAATAAAAGATCATGGACCAATTAGCACCGGTAAATGCAATAGAATACATCGTATTATTTATAATACTCCTGGGGTGTTTCCTCATCGGGTATTTTTTTGCTAAAAATCACAGTTCTAAAAAATACGGAAAGCAGCTGGACGAATGCCTTTCCGAGAAACAATCGCTCCGGGAGAGCCTGAACAAACATGCCCAAAGCACCTTCGGAAATAACAATTCCAACATCAAGGCCAGGAAAACCAGGGACAGGCGAGGGATACTCTATACCCTCCAGGACAGTCCGCTTAATTTTGAACGTATCGGCAGGGCAGACGAAACAGAAAAAGACGACCTCAAAAAAATAAGCGGCATAGGGCCCTTTATCGAAGAAAAACTGAACAGCATAGGTATTTTTACCTTTGAGCAGGTAAGCAGGTTTACAGATGAAGACATGAACCAGGTCACCGAACTTATACAGTTCTTCCCGGGAAGGATCAAACGAGACGACTGGAAGGGACAGGCCACAACCTTAAAAAACAACAAATAGCCTTGCCGGAAAACCGGTGGCTCCCTGATAACCAAACGACAAAATCCCTGCACCGGCAGAAAGTGAACATCTTTTAGCCGGTTGAATGCGGATTAAACAAACCCTCAGGCCAGGAACAGAAAATCATATATTTTGCCCGCTTCGCAAGGGGCCTGCTTCCTACTCCCGCAAATAGTATACTTATGGCCGGGAGTTTTCTTTTGGCACCTGTGAATAATATTCTTGTGGCTACGGGTATTGTTTTAGCTCCTGCAGGTAATCTCCTTATGGCTGTCTCTCTCTGCAATTTGAATTGCTACAATTTTCTCACACCATCAAAAATGCCGGGGCTGAGACCTGCAAGGGAGATCAACAAAAAGTGCCCGGAGGCAGCTTATACAGCCTGTCGGGCACTTTATACATCTTCACGTCCCGAACCCCGGGACAGGCATATATACTATCTCTTATACATTTTCTCCCGTTGTTCACGAATGGCAGGGTCATCCATATAATCATCAAAGGTAAGGTACCTGTCAATAGCACCGTTAGGGGTCAGCTCTATAATCCTGTTGGCCACGGTTTGCGCAAATTCGTGGTCATGCGTGGTAAACATCACCGTACCTTTAAAGTTTTTCAATGAGTTGTTAAATGCTGTGATACTCTCCAGGTCGAGGTGGTTCGTAGGTTCGTCCAGCATCAGTACATTGGCCCGGAGCATCATCATCCTGCTCAGCATACACCGTACCTTTTCCCCTCCCGAAAGTACCCTGCCCGTTTTTAAGGCCTCTTCCCCGCTAAACAGCATCTTTCCGAGAAACCCGCGTACGTAAACCTCTTCTCGCTCTTCTTCGGTTTTTGCCCACTGGCGCAACCAGTCCACCAGGGTGAGGTCGTTATCAAAATACGCCGCATTGTCTACGGGAAGGTATGATTGGGAAGTAGTAACCCCCCATTGATATTTACCGGAATCCGGTTCTTCTTTTCCGTTAATGATCTCGTAAAAGGCCGTGGTAGCCCTGGAATCCCTCGAAATAACTGCCACTTTATCCCCTTTTGCCAGGTTGATATCCACATTCCGGAACAGTACCTCTCCTTCCAGTGAAGCGGAAAGCCCTTCCACGTGAAGGATCTGGTCCCCGGCCTCTCTTTCCTGTTCGAAAATAATGGCGGGATACCTCCGGCTCGAAGGCTTAATATCGTCTATCTTCAGCTTTTCCAGCATTTTTTTACGGGAAGTTGCCTGCTTGGATTTTGCTACGTTAGCACTGAAACGTTGAATAAATTCCTGCAGTTCCTTGGCCTTTTCCTCCGCTTTCTTATTTTGCTGGGCACGCTGTCTTGCCGCAAGCTGGCTACTTTCGTACCAGAAGGTATAGTTTCCGGAATAATGACTTATTTTCCCGAAATCTATGTCCGATATATGCGTGCAGACAGCATCGAGGAAGTGGCGGTCGTGAGAAACCACAATAACCGTGTTGTCGTAATTGGCCAGGAAATTCTCCAGCCAGTTGATGGTTTCGAAATCCAGGTCATTGGTAGGCTCATCCATGATGAGTACGTCGGGGTTACCAAACAGGGCCTGCGCCAGTAAGACCCGTACTTTCAGTTTTCCGTCCATATCCCCCATCGGGGTATAATGAAATTCTTCCGGTATCCCCAGGTTAGACAACAGGGCTGCGGCATCACTGTCCGCACTCCAGCCGTTCATTTCCTCAAACTGCACCTGTAACTCTCCTACCCTTTCACCGTCCGCATCACTGAAATCTTCCTTGGCATAGATGTCGTCCATTTCCTTTTTTATGGCAAACAGCGGTTTGTTTCCCCTTATTACGGTTTCCAGCACCGGATGCTCGTCATAAGCATAGTGATCCTGTTCCAATACGGACATCCGCTTTCCGGGTTCCAGGTGGATATGGCCCGAAGTAGGGTCCATCTTACCGGAAAGAATTTTTAAGAACGTCGATTTCCCGGCTCCGTTCGCACCGATTATCCCGTAGCAATTTCCCTGGGTGAAGGTGACATTGACGTCATCAAATAACACCCGTTTGCCGAATTGTACAGAAAGATTTGATACTGTTAACATTTATTTTATTTTTGAAGTTCGTTTAACTCGATGCAAAAGTAACAAAACGTAAACTATTACAAAGGGTATACCTCACCCTTTTAAGAACATTTTTAACTCGGTATTAACACGCGAACATCCCAAGGTTTGTTAGCTTTGCTGTTACAAATAGTATAGTTCTCAGCGCTATACATTTAAAAGGATTGTATGAGGAACTTGCTGATTGCATTTTTGGTATTACCTTTTATTGGCTGTGATAATCCCAAGAATACCATCGCCTATTTTGGGGGCGAAGTCATAAATCCACGTGATAGCATTGTCGTTTTATACAGAGATGACGAACCCGTAGATACTGCATTATTAAACAGCGAAAACCGTTTTTTGTTCCGGATAAAATTGCGGGATAAAAAGGGAGACCTGTTTAAATTCAGGCACTTCCCGGAATATCAATACGTATTTATCCAGGGGCGCGATAGCGTATTGGCCAGGGTAAATACCCTCAATTTCGACGAATCCCTCGTCTTTTCCGGCAAAGGTGCGGAGAAAAACAATTTCCTGATAGAAATGTATCTTCTGGACGACGACGAACAGAAACTCATCTACAGTTATTACAATCTCGAACCGGCAGATTTCAGCCGGAAAATAGATTCGCTCCGCGATATGAAGATGGAGCAATACGAACACCTTATCGTTACCCAACGGCTTTCGGAGCCGGCCAAAAATGTGGCGAGAGCCTCTATTGATTATCCCAATTACAGGTACCGGGAATTTTACCCGTACATGTATAAAAGACTAAAAAGTACTGACGGAAAAAACGAGGTCAAGATACCGGATGATTTTTACGCCTTTCGCCGTAACGTGAACTATAACGACAGGGAACTGAGATTCTATAAACCGTATTTCGATTTTATGGTATATCACTTTAACGGGCTTGCCTACAACAAGTGTGTTAAAGAATGTCCCCGGGAAGAAGATTTTAACGAAAATTCCGTCCACTACTACATACATAAATTGCAGCTTATAGACGATAAGGTAAAGGAAAAGGGTCTGAAAGATCACCTCTTCCGCAATACCGCTTATACTTATTACTTCGAAGATCAGGATGAAGCTAATAATAAACTCTTCATGGACAAATTCCTGGAACTCGATGGAGACAATAAATATATGGAGGAAGTCGAGTCTCTTTACACCAACATCAGAAAACTTCAGAAAGGGGCCCACATCCCGGCACTGCAACTCGTGGACCTGGAGGGAAATCATACCGACCTGGACCAGGTGTGCCACAATAAAAACACGGTGGTTTATTTCTGGACAATATTTCAGAAAGGACATTCCAAGTACATAAACAAGTATGTAGGCAGCTTACAGAAAGAGTACCCTAAGGTGAACTTCGTAGGCATATGCCTCAACGAAGATTACGACAAATGGACGGAAGCCATTACCCTGAACAATCTGCGCCAGGAGAAACAATACCTGTCACTGAAGAGGGAAAGCATCAGCAAAGGGCTTACCGTAAACAACCTGAATAAGGTGATCGTAGTGGATAAAAAGAATAATATCATCAATGCTTTCACCTATATCCAAAGTCCTGAATTCCGGACTATCCTGAACTCGTTCAATTAAATACGGGAAAAGGGTTCAGCAGCCATATCCTTTCCTATTTTCCGAAAAGGAATTTCCGATGATGTATACCCCAATCGTTCAGAACGGTAATAATGGGCGTTATACTGTCCGCATGCGCAGACCATTTATAGGTAATAACCACAGGGTATGTATTGGAAACTTCCCGGACAATTAAACGGTTCTCCTGTAATATTTTCAATTCTTTGGATAAAATGCGTGGTGAAATATCCCCTATGGCCCTTTCGATAGCTGTAAAACGATGATTCCCGGTGCGTATGGCAATCAGTATCTGTATCCGCCACTTCCCTCCTATTACCTCGAGGGCATCCCGTATGGGATATAAGCTGTTAATACACTCTTTGAACTGTTCTTTCCGGGGAGACACTTTTTCGGGTTTCATCAATATCCTTTAGGTAAGTACTATTTTTTATATAGCGAATATAGAATAATTTTGCAGGAACAAAAAAGAGTTATGAAGCTATCCTATTTAGATCTTTCCCCGGTACCTCTCCACGGCACACGTCGCCAGGCCCTCCGCCAGACCATAGAAACTGCCAGGTTCCTGGAAGAAACGGGTTTTCACAGGTTCTGGGTGGCCGAACACCATAATTCCGAACATTTTGCCGGACGCGTTCCGGAAGTACTCATCCCCGCCATAGCGTCAGAAACCGAGAAAATCCGCGTTGGTTCAGGTGCCGTATTGCTTAACCATTACAGCCCGTTTAAAGTCGCGGAAATATTTTCTACACTCACAGAACTGTTTCCCGGTAGAATAGATCTCGGAATAGGACGGGCAACCACCGGCCCTTATTCCGACCTTGCCCTGCAGCGCAACCGCTCTTACCGGCAGACCACAAACGACTCCACAGAACAACTGGTGGAATTGCTTTCCTGGCTGACAGATGATTTTCCTGAGGACCACCCTTTCTTTAATGAAGTAAAAGTGTTCAGTGACGATGCTTTACCGGATATCTTCCTGCTAGGTTCCAGTGAATGGAGCGCCAGGGCAGCATCCAGATCAGGACTTGCCTACACCTTCGCCGCCTTTATAAATCCTTCACAGGCCCACTATATCACCGGGCTTTATAAAAACCTCTTTCAGCCTTCCGATAAGGTCTACGGGCAACAACAACCGAAACTGTTATTATCCCTCAGTATCTATGCCCATGAAACCGAGAAGCTTGCGGTAGAATTATCTGCCCCGGCACAATATTTTTTTCAACAGTTTTACCGTGGCAATCTAAAAGAAGGGCTATTGCGGGAAGAAGACGCCCTGGAAAAACTGAAAGGCTCCGAGCTCGTGCAAAGACTGTCCGACCCCAGGCAGCCTCACCGGTTCCTTGTAGGCGATATTACTACCATAACCCGCGAACTGAGAACCATTCAGGAAACTTTCGGTGCAGACGAGATTATCGTACAGCTTATTTCTGCCAATCAGAGCAAAAAATTAAAATCCCTCGAATTACTGGCCAGAGCCATGGAATAATATTTTCCCGGTTCCTATTTCGTGGTATCATCACAAAACACAAAAGAAAAAAGCGAAGCTGTTTAATACAACTCCGCCTGTAAGCACCGGACGGGTCCGGGTGTAATATTATTTACCGGGACCTTAAGAATTTCCCTTTTTATAATCTTCGAGGAATTTCTCCAGACCGATATCGGTCAGGGGATGTTTCAGCAACCCAGTGATAGAAGAAAGCGGCCCGGTCATTACATCTGCTCCTATTTTGGCACATTCGATAACGTGCATGGTATGACGAACAGATGCAGCCAGTATCTCGGTTGAAAAATCGTAATTATCATAAATCTGGCGTATTTCGGCAATGAGGTTTAACCCGTCGGTAGAAATATCGTCCAGTCTTCCGATAAAAGGAGAAACATAAGCTGCTCCGGCCTTAGCCGCCAGCAGGGCCTGTCCGGCAGAGAATACCAACGTACAGTTGGTGCGGATCCCTTTATCCGTAAAGTACTTTATGGCCTTTATTCCGTCCTTTATCATAGGAACCTTTACCACGATCTGCTCGTGCAGTTCTGCCAGCTCCTCTCCTTCCTTTACCATGTTTTCAAAATCGGTAGCGATTACTTCGGCGGAAACATCACCTTCCACAATATTACATATATCCACATAATGTTTCAGGATATTGTTTCTCCCTGTAATACCTTCTTTGGCCATAAGGGACGGGTTGGTGGTAACTCCGTCGAGAACACCCAGCGCCTGGGCTTCTTCGATCTGTTGCAGATTGGCAGTGTCTATAAAAAACTTCATTTTTTTTGACTTTTAATATGTTGGATTTTTATTTATTCGGGTCTGACTGTTATCCCATTGCCAAAAGGGCTTATAGTAACAAAGACTACAAATCTACAATTTATAATGGTTCATCAGTAATTTTTCATATGTTTTATCCGGTAAAACCCGTTTAAGCACTATAGAAAACTTTTGCATAAAAGCCCCTACTTTGTAATGGACAGCTGGCGATTTTTGCTGCATAATACGGTATACCGCCTTCGCCATGTTTTCCGGGTCTCCTCCCGAATCCACATGTTCGTTCATGGTCCTCAGAATATCGCCATACACTTTTTCATAAGGCGACCCTTTTATGACCGGGGCGTGGTACCTGCCTGCGGCGATATTGGTCGCGAAATCCCCCGGGGCCACATTTACGGCTTGTACACCAAAAGCCCCGATCTCCATACGCAATGCTTCCGTAAGCAATTCCAGGGCTCCTTTGGAAGCGGAATAGATACCGCGATAAGGCAGTCCCATATATCCCGCAATAGAAGTGACATTGATAATAAGTCCTCTCCCCTGTTCCCGCATATGCGGAAGGACAGCCTTTATAACCCGCATAGGGCCAAAAACATTCGTTTCGAAATTGTTAAGCATTTCCGCATCCGGGATCTCTTCCAGCGGACCTGTGATTCCCACCCCGGCATTGTTGACCAGGACATCAATACGCGCTTCGATATTGATAAGGTTTTTCACCGCTTCGTCAATACTTTCCTTTTCCCGGACGTCCATCCTGAGCAAGGGAAAAACAGAACCCGTTACCTTCTGCGGATTCCTGCTCGTGCCATAAACCTTATACCCTTTGGTTATGAGAAACTCCCCTATGCATTTACCAATGCCGGAAGACCCTCCGGTAATTAGAACTACTTTTGACATGAAATATTTTTTATCCCTTATCGGAACCAACAAACGAAGATACTTTTTTTAAGTTAAAAACCCCTGAAAAAACAAAAATAAACCCTGTTGAAAAATTACTAGTTATCAGAGGATCAGCTTCCGCTCCGCAAGGATTACAGGAACACAAGGCTACCCTTTACGTATTGGTTTTTTAACCTGTTTCCACACTTTCCTGGTCCCCACATAAGCTTTTTTGTCCGATTTCAGGTAACGCGAACTCAAAACCACCAGAAGCGCCACACAGGCTGTTGTTCCCAAAGCACCTCCGTATCCATGGAAATAATCGCTCATATTCAGGAGGATAATACCGTAAATAACAGCCGCCAGGCTGATTCCGAAATAACTTGTGGTCTGCCTTCCCGATACCATACCCACAAAAGTGGCGCCGATAAAGACAACGGGAATAGTTTCCGCCAGGGACTGCGAAAGAACATCCGGAAAAATTTTAAAAAACAGGGCGACAATCATGCTCAGCGTGGCCGAAGAACGCACCGGCGACCAGGCAAAACGATTACAACAATAATACGTGCCCAATGCTCCTGCCAATGCTGTTATTACTAATACCAGAAACTCCATAAATTCAGTAATTGGTAAATAAATGAGGCGATGACTACTCCCAGAAAAGCCAGTGTGCCCAGTTTTCCTCCTACACCGTACAGAAAGTTTTTGGAGAACATGAGAAAAAAGGCCGTAATAATCGCCGCTATTATAACAAAAGTAAACCCGTTGGCCACCTCGGGCGTGGACATCCCGATAAAAGCCCCGCAGTAAATAACTTCCGGCAATCGCGATAAATAAACCGATTGCTTATTGATACGAGGTAGACAGGAGGCCGTAAACCCGGTAATCGAACCACCCAGAACAGGACCCAGCCCCAGTTTTTGGTTTAAAACGAAAGCGACCAGGGCACCGGCCGGGACCCAAAGCACAAGACGCCAGGAATCATAATCGAATCCGTCTATATGTAAAGGCGATTTCAGATAGGAAAAAAGCATGATAAACAGCAAAATGCCGATGAAGACCAGAACATACACAGGGGCCTTGTATTCTATTAAAATTATAAATAAAAAGATAAAGTGGATTAAAAATAAGGACCATATTAATCCGTTCCTGACAAAGTTGCTTTTTGATGGCAAATTCATGGCGCGAAAATAAAAAGATATAAGAAAATTATAAAGGAAAAACGCCTGACAATTTTAACGCAATCCGTAAGTTTTGTGAAACCATTCCTGTCGCCGGAACAGGAAACTTGAGGGCACAAAAAAAGGCAAGCTACCTACATCGCACCGCTACGACCGCATACCCTTGCTGCGTTCCCACCCTGGGGGATTCTGCAGGAGCTGGTCGTGTAGGACTTGCCGGGTGCAAAGTTACTCCTTTTTTATATTTTGCCAAAGGTTTTACCATCTTAATTTTATTGAATAAATTGCCATTCCTTAAATAAACTTTCATGAAAATGTTCAAGTGGCTAATTGTCAATATACTGTTTTGTTTCTTTATGGCCTGTAACGGTGAGAAGGCCCCTTCAAAAAAGTTTTCCATACAGCTGGGAAAAGGGCTGGACAAGGTACAATACAACCAGAAGGTAAAGGCAACCATAAGGAACAAGAAAAAAATAGACATAGATTCTGTTACTTACAGCATCGACGGTAAAAGAATGGATACGGACGGAGAAAACCTGACGTTTACCGGGATAGACCTGGGGCACCGCAACCTGGAAGCTACCGTTTATTACGAAGGGAAATCGGATAAAATATATAAGCAGGTGGCTGTTCTTGCCGAAAAAGCCCCTGAATTATACACCTATACTATCCTGCACGAATACCCGCACGACAGCAATGCCTTTACCCAAGGCCTGGAGTTCCTCAATGATACGCTCTACGAGAGCACCGGGAGACGGGGAGAATCATCCCTGCGGAAAATAAATTACCGCACAGGGGAAATTCTTCAGAAGATCGGGTTGGATTCCATGTATTTCGGGGAAGGGCTTACCATTATGGACCATAAAATATACCAGCTCACCTGGAAAGCCAATACCGGCTTCGTCTATGACATGGAATTCAATAAAATAAAAGATTTTCCTTACGGCAGCAGTAAAGAAGGCTGGGGCCTGTGCAATGACGGTACCCAGATCTACAAAAGTGACGGTACCGAAAAAATATGGATACTGGACCCCGAAACCCTGGAAGAAAAAGACCATATCGAAATTGTCACCAATACTTCCGTCTTTTCCCGTGCCAACGAACTGGAATTCGCGCACGGCAGGATATATGCCAATACCTGGCAGAAAGACGGGGTTATGATCATTAACCCCGGCACCGGGGCCATTGAGGGTGTTATCGATTTTCGCGGACTTAAGGACAAGGTGACCCAGAACAAAAACCTGGATGTCCTTAACGGCATAGCATATCACCCCGGCAACGATTCCTTTTTCGTCACGGGGAAAAACTGGGATAAGATTTTCGAAGTAAAGGTCATCAGAAAGCAGGACTAAAAGTCATTTTCCACAACTTATTACAATACACCATATGCATTGGTTAACCCTTATAATAGCCGGTCTCTTTGAAGTAGGTTTCACCTTCTGCCTGGGAAAGGCCAAAGAGACTGCCGGACCTGCTTCCTATTGGTAGATAGCCGTTTTTTTCCTCTCCCTTTCCCTGAGTACGTACCTCCTCTACCACGCTACACAGGTCTTACCCATATGTACAGCCTATGCCGTATGGACCGGCATAGGCGCCGGTAGACTTCTGGAGACTGTTTTTTATAACCACGCTTATCCTGTCTATCATCGGGTTAAAGGTATTTTCCCATTAGAACGGCCCGAACGGTATTTTACTGTTGTTCTCTAGTTCATAAGCCTCCTTTCCCTGCTCGAATATACGTGCGGAAAGTTCTCCTTTCAGAATAATATCATCTCCGGAAACCTCCAGCCAGCTACCTTCCCGAAGGCCTATAACCGGTTGAGTATTGATGCGGTGAAATTCCTTTATCCGGGTTTCACGGGTTTCCCCCATATGCCTGCTCCCGGTATCCGGGTCCAGGTAATGCGGGTTTATATTAAAGGGTACCAGTCCCAGTGTCTTGAAACTCGGAGGATAAACAATAGGCATATCGTTGGTAGTCTGCATGGTGAGCCCCGTGATATTGGCCCCTGCACTCGTGCCAAAATATAACGTGCCGTCAAGAACCGCCTGTCGCAAAAGTTCCATTATCCCGTTTTTATATAACTGTGTTACCAGCAGGAATGTGTTTCCTCCCCCGGTAAATACCGCTTCAGCCCTCCGGATAGCTTCCTTCGGGTCTTCAAAAGTATGGATACCTCTTATCCTTTTCCCTATTTTTCCGAAACCTTTACGCGCCACTTCCGTATATTCGTCGTGGGTAATCCCTCCCGGACGGGCATAAGGGATAAAAAGAATCTCATCAGTTGTAGCAAAAAACTCCTGGAGACGTGGTAAAATATAAGATAAATAGGTACTGCCATGCACTGTGGAAGTACTGGCTATAATAAGTTTCTTCATACGGATGTTTTCGTATTATGGTTTAACTCAGATTTTTTGTAAATTTAAATATTGTATTTAACCCGTTCCGCATTTTAATAGATTTTCTCCGTAAGGCCGACATTCCTTTTAAAATGCACAACAGCAGATTGTATTTAACAAAATTTTAATTGTCCTGTGGTTTTTTTTCCGGTAATCTTGTGTTTTCTTTATCCGGAGGAAAAATAACTGCCTTCTGTACGAAAGGAAATCTCCCGGATTGCGTTTATCAGGTACGGACAGACAGAAAAAGTCAACTACCCCGGGGGCAAGCCCGCGAGGTAAGAGGCGGAAACCATAGATTACTTTTCGGCGCAAACGTCGGAGCATTTAATCCCTATAATTGTCGGGACACTTAGTGAGTAAAAACCAAAATGACCCTATGCGAAAAATATTTTTTATTCTGATACTTATTAGTACGTTCACCACCTATGCTCAAGACGACAACAGGGTTATTCTCCGGGGAAAAGTATTGTACAAAAACACGAACGTTCCGAATCAGAACGTTATAAATATAGATACGGAAAGAGCTACTATTACCAACAGGGACGGTGAATTTGAGATTTATGTGAAATCGGGAGACCACCTTGCATTTTCCGCCGTAAACTATCAGTTAAAGACCATACTGGTAACTGACAGTATATTAAACAATAGCCGCCTGGTTATAGAAGTAAACGAGAAGGTAAACGAACTGGACGAAGTGGTGGTAACGCCGGATAACGAAGAAAAATTCCTTGAACTGAAGGGAGAGGAATTCAAGAAATTCGATTATGAAGAGGATTATTCTTCCGTGGCAACCAACATGGCAACTCCCGAACACCAGCTGCAACACGGAATCAACTTTGTAAACATATTCAAGGCTCTTTTCCAGGCGGATAAGCAGGGAGAAGGACCGAAAAGACAACTCAAGGTCAGCGAAGTGCTCCGACAGGTGTACAACGATGAGTTTTTCGTGGCCGACCTGAAAATCCCCCAGGATAAAATAGACGATTTCCTCTATTACTGCGACGACAGAATACCAAGGCAATCTCTCCTGCGTAAAGACAATGAATTTGAACTTATAGAGTTCCTGGTACAACAAAGTGAAAACTACCGGGAAAGCCTGAAAAAAGAATAGTCCGGTTTCATCTATACCAAGAAAATCACCGTACACCACGTAGAACCCATAACCACAGGTATTGCAACAATCGAGAAAAAACAAGGTCTTGCTCCTGCTCTTGCCGTTTTCCCTTTATGGTATCCACGCGCAAAACAGGTTAAAAGGCAAAGTGGAAAGTTCCTTTTCAGATGTCACCGGGGTCCATGTTATAAATAAGACTCAGGAATCCGCCACCATTACCGATGCCTATGGTTATTTTGATATCCCCGCACAGGAAGGTGACACCCTCCTGTTCTCCGCCGTACAGCTCCGGAAAGAAGAGATCATTGTCACCGCCGGCATCCTGCAAACTCCTTCCTTTGTCATACACCTTACGGAACAGGTGACCGAACTGGATGAAGTGGTCTTAAAAAACCTCACCGGAAACCTCGATACTGATCTCAGAAGAATTAGGACAGACAGTGTTACCGCCATTCATATGGGATTGCCAAATGCCACCAAACGTCTCCCTACCCAAACCGAACGCAGGCTAAACGAAGCGACTACGGGCGGAGGGTTTATTCCGCTGAACCCTATTATAAATGCGATAAGCGGACGGACCCGAATGCTGAAGGACAGGCTCCAAAAGGAACGGGAAACAGCAAAACTTGAAAAAATCCGCGTCAGCTTTAACAAAGATTTTTTCATTTCTCTCGGCATTCCCGAAGAAAAGATATACGATTTTTTATACTTTTGTTCTGTTCAGGCCGGGTATAACCAAATCCTGGGCGCAGACAACAACATGCTCCTGCAACAGTTTTTACAAAAACAGGCGGAAGCTTATATAAAACTAAACACCTCCCCCCTTATTTCAAAAGATTGACCTGCCGGAACCCTCTATTGAAATTCTGTATAATGCATTATATTAAAAAAATTAGTGTCCTTTTTATTTTACTGCCCCTGCTGGCCTTTACAGGTATGCATAAGTTTTACGTCAGCACCACAGAGGTAAACTACGATGAAAAATCACAGGCCGTACAGGTTATTTCACGGGTCTTTGCAGACGACCTGGAAAAGACCATAGACGCCCGTTATGGTATAAAATCCGGACTGGTCACTTCCAGGGAACATCCGGAGGCAGATGCTTACCTGGAAAAATACTATGCTTTGAAATTGAATATCAGGGTAAACGGGGAAAAAACAAAATTCAACTACCTGGGTAAAGAATTCAAGGATGATATGGTAGTCTCTTACCTGGAAATCCCCGGTACCCCTCTCCCCTCTTCCATAGAAATCGAAAATAAGTTGCTCTACGAAACCTATCCGGAGCAACAGAATATCGTACATATACGCTCCGGTGATACCCGGAAAAGTTTTTTATTGCGGAAAGACGATGACCGGTGCATGTTAAAGTTTAAACGGAAATAATGACATCTTTCGAAAAATACATAATTTGCAACTTTATTTCATTTACTAACACAACTCAAAATATGAACGCATCCCGATTATTTCTCTCCTGTTCTCTTGCTTTATTTTTATGCGGTGGCATATATGCCCAGGAAAAACCACAGCAGGGACATAAGAATACCAATAAATTCCGCCAGATGTACCGGGAATTCACTTCACCCAACATGTTCCGGACGGCATCCGGTGCTCCCGGTCCTGCCTACTATCAGCAGCAAGCCGATTATAAAATAGCTGTGGAACTGGACGATAAGAACCAGAAACTATACGGGGAAGAAACCATTACCTATACTAATAACTCCCCTGATAAACTGGAATATCTCTGGGTACAACTCGATCAGAATATCCGTGCCAAAGACTCTCCCGCCTTGCAGAAAGACAGTGAAAATATGTCTCCCGCGGATACGCCGGACAGGTTTACCGACAAATACCTGAAAAGACCTTTTGACGGAGGGTTCAATATAGAATATGTAAAAGACTCCAAAGGGAAAGCGTTGCCATATGTCATTAATTACACAATGATGCGTATCGATATCCCCGAGCCTCTTAAGCCCGGAGAGAAGATATCCTTTGCCATCAAATGGTGGTACAACATCAACAACCATATTACAAACCGTGCCCGCAGTGGCTTTGAGCATTTTCCGAAGGACGGTAACAATGCCTATATCATAGCCCAGTTCTTTCCCCGCATGGCGGTATATAACGATTCCGAAGGCTGGCAGAACTACCAGTTCTGGGGCAGCGGGGAATTTGCCCTGCCATTCGGTAATTACGAAGTAAATATTACGGTTCCTGCCGATCATGTCCTGGAAGCTACGGGCGAACTGCAAAACCGTAAAGATGTGTTTACCAAAACCATGCTGGACCGTTACGAAAAGGCTACCAAATCTTTTGACAAACCTGTGATTATCGTAACGCAGGAAGAAGCAGAAGCCAGGGAACAATCGTTCTCGGACAAGAAAAAAACCTGGAAGTTCAAAGCAGAAAATGTTCGTGATTTTGCCTTCACGACCTCCAGAAAATATATTCTAGATGCCATGGCCGTAAAGATCGGGGATAAAACCGTTATGGCCGAATCGCTATACCCAAAAGAAGGAAACCCGCTGTGGGAAGAATATTCGACCAAAGTAGTTGCGCATACGCTGAAATCATACTCCAGCCACACGTTTGACTACCCTTATCCGAAGGCTATTTCGGTACATGCCAAAAACCAAGGCATGGAATATCCCATGATCTGCTGGAACCACGGAAGGCCAGATGAGGACGGCACCTACTCCGATAGGGTAAAATACGGTATGATAAGTGTTATTATCCACGAAGTAGGGCACAATTTCTTCCCCATGATCGTTAATTCCGATGAAAGACAGTGGGGATGGATGGACGAAGGGCTGAATACCTTTCTGCAATACCTGACCGAACAGGACTTTATGGAGAACTACCCGTCCAGACGTGGAAAACCTTCCACTATGGTAACTTATATGAAAGGGAACCAGGATTTTATAGCCCCTATTATGAGCAATCCCGAAAATGTTTACCAGCTGGGGAACAACGCATACGGAAAACCGGCAGCCGGGCTCACTATATTGCGCGAAACTATTATGGGGCCAGAACTTTTTGATTATGCCTTTAAGACCTACGCACAGCGATGGATGTTCAAACATCCCAACCCGGAAGATTTTTTCCGCACCATGGAAGACGCATCGGGTGTAGAACTGGACTGGTTTTGGCGGGGCTGGTTCTATACCACGGATTATGTGGATATAGGAGTCAAGGACGTTAAGAAATTTTATGTAGCCCCTCACCCCAGTAATGAAGTAAAGGCTGTTATGGCTGCCAGGAATATTCCGGAAAATGCTCCGCTGATATTTATGGCCGAAGAAGGAATGGAAAACTACAGCGAGACACTCAAAAACGGGACTCTGCTCGATCATTCCACCCCGTTGAAAGAATATATTCTCGATAACTTTACACCGGAAGAAAGGGCACGATTAAAGCAGCCAAAATACTTTTTCGAGGTTACTTTCGAAAAACCGGGTGGAATGCCCATGCCGCTTATCGTAGAATATACCTATGCCGACGGTAGTAAAGAAACCGTGAAATACCCTGTAGAGATCTGGCGGAAGAATGATGCGGAAGTCTCTAAAGTGATCCCTGCCGATAAAGAAATTACACAAATTACGGTAGATCCCGGAGCAGAAACCGCAGATGTGGATACCTCAAATAATTTATGGCCGCGGAAAGCGACCAAATCAGAATTCGATACCTTTAAAGAAAAGGTCAATCAATAACGGATATGCAACGGGCGTCCTCCTTATCGGAACGCCCGTTTTTATTTGCCTTCTTCGGAAAGAACACATAATCAATACCGTAAAACCGGAAGTTAATTTTTGTTTCTTCATTATGTTTTCCACTTTATATTTTTTCTGTATATTCGCGCAGAATTAAAGAAAGCGTTCTTTTATTTAATAAGTCAAAAGACTATCGGGGTGTGGCGCAGTTGGTAGCGTACACGCATGGGGTGCGTGTGGTCGCTGGTTCGAGTCCAGTCACCCCGACTTTCCAGTATCAAAAGCATTGTTAATCATTTTATTTTCAATGCTTTTTGTTTTTAGTTATAGCATTTAATATCGTTTGTATTCACCTGAATTCACCCAATCTGGTGAACAAATCGGTGAATAGTTGTTCTTCAGAGGCACTTTCAGAAGTAAATAAACATTTGTAATTCAGTTAATTAATTCGTAAATTAGAAA
>NZ_RJTM01000015.1 GCF_003725735.1 Sinomicrobium pectinilyticum
ACACCGTTACCAACGGTCCATATGCAGAAAAACTACAATCAAAAAAATAAAAGCGATGAAAAATATCCCGGTCTTACGGACAACCAGACAATCATATATGCCGGAGAGGGCCCCGGTGGCAAGAGAAGGAACTATTATCATCCCCGATATAAGCGGATTTACCAGATTTGTGAACGAAACAGATCCGTTTACCGGGAAATACGTTACCCGGGCATTGCTTTCTTCCATTATAGACAGCAATATACTCAACCTCCGCGTATCAGAAATTGAAGGAGATGCGGTTTTGTTCTATGGATACGGAACCCCCGACGATTTGCAGTCGGTTGTAGGCCAATACGAGATCATGCTCAGCAGTTTTAACCGTAAACTGGCACAACTGGAGGCATTTATAGGTGATAATATAAACCTTTCCCTGAAACTGATAGCACATTACGGACCTGTTTCGGAATACAGTATAGGAAGGTTTAGGAAACTATACGGTAAGGCCGTAGTGCAGGCCCACCAGCTGCTTAAAAATTCCATTAAGAGCAAAACCTATGTTCTGCTTACGGAAAACCTGCTGAAAGCAATTCCCCCTGTCCTGAAAAACCCGGACATGTATGGTGTCCACGGTAAATCCGACGATATTGGTTATACCTATTATAATTACGAACCTGTTCCGGTACAGGGCATAATAGTATAATATCTTGTTAAAATCCCGTTTTCCGGCTAAGAATAGCCCGCGAATATTTTAAAAAGCCCCCTGTTTTTCTTAAATTTGAGAGGAGAGGGGGCATTTTTCTTTCCGGTCCCTTCATATAAAATGATAAGAAAAACCGCTTACTTATGCCAGCACTGAATGTAACTCAAAAACTTATTCGCTCACATCTCGTCCAGGGAGAACTTATCCCGGGTACGGAAATCGGGCTGAAAATAGACCAGGCCCTTATGCAGGACGCTACGGGGACCCTGGTGCAACTGGAACTCGAAGCCATGAAACTGAAGCGTGCGCGGACCGAGGTGGCCGTACAGTATGTAGACCACAATCTTTTACAGACGGATTTTAAAAATGCGGACGACCATCTTTTTCTGCATTCCGCCGCACAGAAATTCGGATTGTGGTTCAGTCGCCCCGGAAACGGGGTCAGTCATCCCGTCCATATGGAACGTTTCGGAAAACCAGGAAAAACACTGGTGGGGTCCGACAGTCATACCTGTGCCGGGGGATCACTGGGGATGCTGGCCATAGGTACCGGCGGGCTCGATGTGGCTGCAGCTATCGCAGGCCAGCCCTACTTTGTAAAAATGCCCGCAGTAATGGGGGTTAAACTCACAGGAAAATTGCCACCGTGGGTAAGTGCCAAGGATGTGATCCTGGAAATGCTCCGCCGTCACAATGTAAAAGGAGGCGTCGGTAAAATTATAGAATATTACGGGGAGGGCCTTCAACACCTTAGCGCCATGGACAGGCATGTTATTGCCAACATGGGAGCGGAACTGGGGGCGACCACCACGGTTTTTCCCAGCGACGGGGAAACCAGGCGTTTTTTGAGATCGCAGGGCAGGGAAGAGGACTGGACCGAATGGATGGCAGACGAGGGAGCACAATACGACCTGCATGACGAAATTGTCCTCGACGAACTGGTACCGCTTATAGCGCTACCCACCAGTCCCGGTAATGTGGTACCCGTACGGGAGGTAGAAGGAAAGCCTATCAGCCAGGTGGTTATCGGATCGTCAGCCAATCCGGGACTGCGGGATTTCTGGATTGCCGGTGAGATCGTGAAGGATAAATTCGTCAGCGAGGATGTGTCTTTTGATATCAATCCGACTTCAAGGCAGATCATAGAAAATATGATCGATAACCGCACTTTTGCCAATCTGATCAAAGCCGGTGCCCGTTTTCACCAGTCCGGTTGCATGGGATGCATAGGAATGGGACAGGCGCCTGCCTCTGGAACCATAAGCCTGAGGACGATGCCGAGAAATTTTCCCGACCGCTCAGGGACCAAAGACGACCAGGTACATCTGTGCAGCCCGGAAACCGCGGCCGCATCCGCGTTGACGGGAAAAATCACGGACCCGAGGGATATGGAGCAGATGTATAGTATGAGCTACCCGGAATTCAGGTCCCCCGAAAAAGAGATCATAAATACCGATATGCTGGTAGCCCCGCCCGATAACACGGAGAACATAGAACTTAAAAAGGGACCGAATATCAAATCCCTTCCGCATATACCTCCTTTGCTGGACCATTACGAAGTTCCTGTATTGTTGAAAATGGGAGATAATATTTCCACCGATGAGATCCTGAAGGCAGGGGCAGAAGTGCTTCCGTTCCGGAGCAACCTGCCGGAGATCAGCAAGTTTTCTTATATTGTTATCGATGAGACCTTTTACGACAGGGCCATGGAGAGCAGGGAGAAGTTCGGTGGCCATATTGTGGTTGCGGCCGATAATTACGCACAGGGCTCCAGCCGGGAACATGCCGCTATTGCCCCTAAATACCTCGGACAGGTAGCTGTTATAGCAAAAAGCTATGCACGGATAGCCTGGCAGAACTTGGTGAATTTCGGTATTATTCCCCTGGAGTTCCTGGATAATGACGACTATGAAAAAATAGAGCAGGGCGATATTATCCGGTTCAGTGACCTCACCGAAAAGGTGAAAAGCAGAGAAGATATAATGGTGGAAATCGGGAAAAAGAACGGAAATACGATAACCATCCCCACCAGGCATTCCATGAGTGACAGGCAGATAAGGATCCTTCTCAAAGGCGGGATCATTAACGATTTTAAGGAAAAACTGGAAGTATAGACAAATTTAATGATCTTCTGCCCCCGGCTTCGTGATTACCCGGTTGAGGCTCCTGAGGGTTATACCGAGATAATTGGCTATATCTCTCTTGGGGATCGTTTCCAGGAGCCGGGGAAACTGTTTTTTCAACCGCAGTATATTATCTTCTATGGCATATAGCTGGTTATGCGAATGCCGCAGTGCCTTGTAATGTACCTTTCTGGCAAGCGCCTTCATTATAAGCAGGTTGAAAGCAACGTCCTCACGCTGTAATTCCATGAATCTTTCTTTCGGTATTTTGTATACTTCCGCCTCCGTTACGGTTTCTACGGCACAGAAACTCAAGGTACCGTTCAGTACTTCGATTTCCCCGAACAGCTCTCCTTCGCCAAAAAACTCCTGTATAAAGTCCTTTCCGTTCTCTTCCGTCAGATAACACTTTATCATGCCCTTTTTTACGATATACACGGAAAAGACATTTTTCCCCTGTGCTATGATCTCCTCTTTCGGACCGTAGCATTCCCGAAGAATATGATCGGGCCTTGTTTTCTCTGTCTCCGTAATGTAACGAAGTAATTCCTTGTTGATGCGTATCATTTTCTCATATCGGGACAAATGTCCTTTTTTGTGATCTAAAGTAGTCTTTCCTTTGCCTCGAATTCACGGCAGAAAACCAAAGTTAATCAAAAAGCATAACCGGTATATCCGCAGGAGGCCGGAAATGTGTTTATCCGGATTCATGATAATGCAAATCCGGCAGGATGTCATCAAAATAAATCGTGAATCACCGGGTAAAACCAAACCAGATAATGTTAAAGAATTTATTTAATATGAAAGTTTTAAAAAGTTATATATCAGGTTCAAGATCCATATTTGTTTCCCGGGATCCGGTCTATAACCTGCGCTTTGCCATGCTATGCCTCAGTTCCTTGTTGTTCTCGTCCAGTTACAACATGCTGATCCCCGAACTCCCTGCTTATCTCAGCGACCTGGGCGGGGCGGGGTACAAAGGGCTTATCATATCGTTGTTTACCCTTACTGCCGGTATATCCCGCCCTTTCAGCGGCAGGCTTACCGATACTGTAGGGCGCATTCCGGTAATGATCACCGGGAGTGTGGTATGTGTGGCCTGTGGGCTTTTTTATCCTCTGCTCGGCAGTGTTTCCGGTTTTTTATTCCTGCGGTTGATCCACGGTTTTTCCACGGGTTTTACCCCTACGGCCAAATCGGCCTATGTCGCCGATATTATTCCCAGGGAGCGATGGGGCGAAGCTATGGGATTGCAGGGGCTTTGCTATAGTCTCGGGTTTGCATTGGGGCCTGCGGCCGGAAGTTTTATACGGATGTATTATTCTTTTGATATTTTGTTTTACGCTTCCTCGTTTTTTGCGCTGCTGTCTATCCTGGTCATTGTCCGTATGAAAGAGACATTACGGGATAAATCCGATTTCAGTTTAAGCGTACTCAGGATTTCCCGGAAAGATATTCTTGCGCCGGAAGTATTACCCGCGGCCGTAGTCACCTTTCTGGCTTACATTGCTTTTGGAGCTATTCTCACCCTTATTCCGGACTGGAGCACTCACCTGGGAATTGCTGCCAAAGGGAGTTTCTTTATACTTTATACCATTTCTTCTTTGCTTGTGCGCATTGTGGCCGGGAAACTTTCGGACAAATACGGAAGGCCTCCCGTTATCTGTGCCGGCTTGGTTTTCCTCGCCGTATCCCTCATGTTGATAGCTATTTCCGCCTCGTTTTCAGGTCTGATGACCGGGGCTTTTGTATACGGAATGGCCATGGGGATACTTTCTCCCGCATTAAACGCATGGACGATAGATATGAGCAATGCCCGGCAACGCGGAAAAGCCATGGCAACCATGTATATAGCCCTGGAGGCCGGAATCGGTCTCGGTGCCCTTTTTTCCGGCACGTATTACAGCGATATGCCAGGCCGTATCCCTGTAGTGATGCTGGTTGCCTCCGCCATTGTGTTCTGCGCCCTCGGGTATGTAGGGTATGTAAAATACCGCAAAAAAGGAACACGGAAGGCAGTGTAGTAAACTGCCTACAGTTAAAGTGCAAATAAATTGAGGGCAAAACTTTATCAAACAGATTGTTTGCAATAAATTTGATATTCAATATGCGAATGATTTGAAAAAGGAGAAGAAAAGAAAGTCTAGGTTTTTAAGAATAGCAGGGAGAATACTGCTCGGTTTTTTTATTTTTCTGATCCTGTTGGTCCTTTTCATCCGCAGTCCGTGGGGGCAGGACATTATCATCGGGAAAGTTACTTCCTATGTTTCCGGGAAAACCGGCACCCGGGTAGAGATCGGAAAACTTTACATTACTTTTTCAGGCGATATTACCCTCGACGGACTTTACCTGGAAGACGTTGCCGGGGATACGCTTGTCTATTCAAAAAGCCTGAAAGCCGAAATCCCCCTGGGGCCTGCCATTTTCCGCAACCGGATTGTAGTTAACCGGCTGGAATGGGACGGTTTGAAGGCCGGTATCTCACGAAAAGATTCCGTCCGGGGATTTAATTTTCAGTTTCTCATCGACGCTTTTGCCTCCGAAGACACCGCTGCCGTGAAAACTCCCGACACCTCATCTCCGGCACCGGGAATACACCTGAACAATATTCGTTTTACCGGTTTCGACCTCTCGTATAAAGATGATGTAAGCGGCATAGATACACGATTAAAGCTCGGAGAGCTCTTTTTGAGGATGAAAGAGACCGATATTGACCATATGCGTTTTCACATTGCGGATGCCGCTATCCGGGAGACGGACCTGCTCTATGTACAGAGATCACCCTTTCCTGAAAATGATAGTCCCGAAGAGGAGGAAGAAACACCCTTGCCTCATATCGTTATCGATAATTTTGATATAGAATCCCTGGTAGCCGGCTACAGGTCTGTTCCTGACGGACTGGAAGCAAAAGCGGATATAGGCAAATTTAACCTGAAACTTCCGGAAGCGGATATTGCCGGAAACTCCATTGATGTTCACCGTATACTTCTCGGAAATTCGGATATGGATGTTAAAATTATTACTAAAGGTAATGAGGCGACAGATTCGTTAAACCAGGAAGTTAGTAGTAAAGACAGTACATCCTTCGAATGGCCCGACTGGAAGGTGCGGGTGGGGGAGCTCAGGCTTGAGAACAACAATATTCGCTATACGGTAAACGGTGCCGTGCCCGGTCCGGGCCGGTTTAATGCAGATGCGATTACCCTCGAAGAGTTCTATTTTCACGGGGAAGATATTTTTCTCAGGGACAGGGCTGCCGGGCTTAGCCTGGAAACCTTTCGTTTCAGGGAAGCTTCAGGACTCGACCTGAAGGAATTTACCCTTACGGCCAGAGCCGATGACCGGGGGATGGAAATTTCCGGGCTGCAATTATTTCTGAACAACAACCGGATACGTGGTAATGCAACGGTAGAATATACCACATTAAAAGCATTTATGGAACATCCCGAAAGGGCAGGAGTAAGCCTGGACCTTCCGGATTTTATCCTGGCCCTGGAAGATGCCTTCCGTTTCCAGCCCGATCTGAGGAAGAACGAATACATGCAGGCCCTGGGAAAGAATCCGGTTAACGGTACGCTGAAAGCGAATGGCACCCTGACCACACTTAATGTCCCTGTTGCCGATGTAAATTGGGGAAAAAATACAGCTATCCGGCTCCGGGGAACACTTCGGAATGTTACGGAACCGGACAGCCTTCGTTTTGACCTTCCTGAAATCAGGTTCAATACGGTCAGGGAAGATATACGCTCCTTTGTCAGCGAAGAGGCGCTGGGAGTGAGTTTTCCCGATTCCCTTGCCCTTTCCGGAAGCACAGAAGGAAGCACCGGGGCAGTTGATGCTGTTCTCGACCTGAACACCTCGGACGGCGACATTAGCTTCACGGGGAATTTTGCCAATTCCGGGGAAAAGCCTTTTGATGCCGATGTGGAAGTAAAGGGGGTGCGCCTGGGAAAATTATTGCAAAACCCGCAGTTAGGGCCGCTGGATCTTACGGTTAAGACATCGGGCAAGCTCCGGGATGTATATACTATGGACGCCTTACTGGATGCCAATATCTCCAGGCTGGCCCTGGAGGGTTATACTATTGAAAATCTTCCCCTGGAGGGGGATATTAAAGAAGGGAAGGGAAATATAAGTTCTTCCTATAAAGACAGCAATATAGATGTGGCCCTGGAATCCATGATAGAGCTGGATTCCGTATCCCCCAGGTTTGTGGCGGATCTCAACCTGAAAGGAGCAGACCTGCATGCGCTCGGACTTACGGACCGGTCCGTCAGGGGCGCCATGAAACTTCATGCGGATTTTAAAGGGAATACCGAAAGCTTTACATTGAGCTCGGACATTACCGACGGCATTGCTGTCTACGACCAGAATTCCTATCCCCTGGGGGACATCTCCCTGAAAGCCCTTGCTGATAAGGACACGACTTCCCTGGAAGTAAAAAACAAGATGCTCGATATGGAATTGTATTCCAATATCGGCCCGGAGGGACTCGGAAAAGCACTGCAAAGACATTTCCGTTCTTTGATGTCGGACAGGGCGGATACGACAGTTACGGCTGCAGACTCACTGAAACACGCCATTCCGCCGGTGCCTGCGGAACTGAGAATAAGGGCAACGGTGAACAGCGCACCTATTCTCAGCGATGTATTTCTTACCGGGCTGAAAGAACTGGACACCATAAAAATAGATGCGGATTTCAGGGAACGGGAACGTTATTTTGCAGCGGATATTCAAATGCCCCATATAAATTACAATGGAAATGAAATAGACAGCCTTCTGTTGCGAGTGGATTCCGGAGAAGGAGAACTCACGGGACATTTTGGTTTTAAAGACCTGAAAGCCGGCCCCGTTGCCATTCAGAATACCGCCCTGGACGGCCGTGTGTCCGACCGGAAACTGTTCCTCGATTTCAATGCTTTCCACGAAGAAGAAAAACTGGTTGCCGTGCAAACGGAAATTTCGCGCAGCAACGACTCCCTCAGGGTACATATCCGCCCGGCAGAGCTCATTCTCAACAAAAGAACCTGGAATATCCCGGCTTCCAATGAAATAATGATTTACCCCGAGGCGGTACAGTTCCGCGATTTCAGTATAGAACGCAACGGGCAGCAGCTGAAGATACACAGCGAAGTACCGGGCACCGAAAGTAAAAAGGACAATATAGCCGTGGAGTTCAGTAATTTCAGGCTGGCCTCTTTTCTCAGTTATCTGAACCCGGATGAGACCCTTGCCAATGGTATACTGAACGGCAATATTATTGCCGAAGACCCCCTGGGTACACCGGGCTTTCTGGCCGACCTGAAAATGAATGAGCTGGAAGTAATGAAAGCCCCTCTCGGTACATTATCACTGGATGCACGATCTCCGGGCGGGGAAAATTACGATTTTAACCTGGCACTGAAAGGGGGCGAGATTGATATGGACATGACCGGAAGTTACGAAACGGCAGAAAGCGGGAAACTCCGGCTTAACATGGACCTGAATTCCCTGAAGACCACCCTTGCCGAAGCTTTTGCAGGAGACCAGATATCGGAGGCCGGCGGCTATGTTTCCGGAAACGTGGAAATGAGTGGCACTACGGCAGACCCGGTATATAAAGGCAATTTCAGGTTCAACGATGTCCGGTTCAGGGTGACCGCACTGAATACCTTATTCCGGCTGCCTGCGGAAACCCTCAATATAGACAACAAAGGGCTTTATCTGGACAATTTCACCATTGCGGACGAAAACAACAGCGAATTCACCATAAACGGTAATGTGCTGACCGAAGATATGCTCAATCCGTCATTCGATCTACAGCTGAGTGCGGATAACTTCAAGGCTTTGCATTCCAAAAGAGAAGACAATGATCTCTTTTTCGGTGAAGCCGTCTTTGATGTAGAAGCCGCTATAAAAGGAAATCTCCGTATACCGAAGATCGATATGAAACTGCATGTCAACCCGGAAACGGACGTAACTTATATTGTCCCCGAATCCGAACTGGAGATCGTGGAACGCGACGGGGTGGTGATTTTTGTAAACCGGGAAGACCCGGACGATATACTTACCAAAACCAGGGAAGAATCCGTTACCGTGTCCGGTTTTGAACTGAACTCGCTGATCACCATAGATGACAATGCCGTATTTAATATAATCATAAACGAGCAGACCAATGACAACCTCAGGGTTGCCGGGGGAGGCGAGCTTACTTTTAACCTGTATCCCAACGGGAGAACAACGCTGTCCGGAAAATATACCCTCAAGGAAGGACACTATGAGCTGAACCTGTACAACCTGGTAAAAAGAAAATTCGATATCATCGAAGGCAGCAGCGTTACATGGGCAGGAGATCCGCTGGATGCCGACCTGGATATCAGGGCCATGTACGAAGTAAAGGCCGCTGCCTCGCCTATAATGGCCATCCAAAATACCACTGCATCTCCCTCTGAAAGCGGTAGGTTCCGGCAGCAATTGCCTTTTATGGTCTATCTCAATATAAGCGGGGAACTCATGACCCCGCAGCTGAGTTTTGACCTGGATATGCCCGAAGACAGCCAGGGGGCCATAGGAGGGCAGGTATACAGCAGGGTACAGCAATTAAACGAGCAGGAAGACGAACTCAACAGACAGGTATTCTCCCTGCTGGTGTTCAACCGTTTCTTCCCCGAATCCGGCAGTGACGGAAGCGGGGGCGGGGCAGTGGCTGTTGCCCGTGATAACCTTAACCAGGCACTGTCCGGACAATTAAATGCCCTGTCGGATAAATTACTGGGCGAATCGGGGGTGGAACTGGATTTCGGACTGGACAGTTATACCGACTACCAGGGCAGCAGCCCCCAGGACAGGACCCAGCTGGATATTACCGCGCGAAAAAAACTGTTTGACGACCGGGTGATTATCAGTGTGGGAAGTGAAGTGGACATCCAGGGAAGCAACCAGGAACCCGGACAGGAAAACCCGCTCATCGGTAATGTCAGTATTGAATACCTGCTTACGGAAGATGGCAGGTACCGCCTGAAAGGTTTCCGTAAAAACGAATACCAGAACATAATAGACGGCCAGCTGATCGTAAACGGAATAGCCCTGATCTTTACCCGTGAGTTCAACAAGTACAGGGAACTATTCAGAAAGACCGCCAGGGAGAAACAGGAAGAGAAAGAAGCCGGCGAAAAAAAGAAACAGGAGAAGGAAAATAAGGAAAAGGAAAAAGAAACAAAGCCGGATAATGACAATAAAGGTTAAAGTTCCCGTGTTCGGATCATAAACATAAGAAGGGACGAAAAAGACAGAAAGAATACTATGGAAACAAAGGTGTTGAAAATACGGAAAAGCCCCGGACGGATTTTTGGAAAAAAGTTTCTTATGGGCCTGTGCCTGCTTGTGTTTTCTGCCTGCAGCATAAAAAAGTACATCCCGGAAGGAGAATTGCTCTACACCGGTGCCGAACTGGAGATCAATGTGCCGGATTCTTTAAAAGGCAGTATAAAAAGTATAGGGGACATCGAAACGGAACTGGAGGAAGTACTTCGCCCGGTACCCAACAACAAAACCCTGGGGGTGTACTGGGGGCTCCGGGCACATTATAAGGCTCAGAAGAAAAACCCCGGGTTCATCAACAGGTTTTTAAATAAAAAGATAGGGGAGAAACCCGTATACGCTTCCGATGTGGAAATTTCCCGGACAGAAGACATCATACGCAACCGGCTGGAAAACAGAGGCTTTTTTTACAGTGATATCATATCAAGGCTTGAAGAGAATGAAAAAAAGAAAAAGGCAAGTGCGTTTTATACCGTACAGCTTTCCGAACCGTACCGCCTGAAAAACTATATCGTTGACGAAGATTCCGTTCCGGTGATAAAGGAAATTAAAAAAAATATCCGGAAATGGATCATAAAGCCCGACATGCGGTTTGACCTGGGCGCGATGACGTCGGAAAGAGAACGGTTGGACAGGGCGGTCAAAGCTAAGGGATATTATAATTTCAGTCCCGATTTTCTTATTTTCGAGGCCGATACCAACCAGTACAAGGACAAAAAGTTTGATCTTTTTCTTCGCCTGAAAAAAGATGTCCCCGCCAGATCGACCGTTCCGTACCGCATAAGGCAGGTTACCGTATACCCGAATTACGTAGCTTTGAACGATACCATAGCCCGGGACACGTTACTGCTGAACAATAAAAACTATATTCAGCCCGGGGAGGATTTTTTCCTGCCAAAGAAACTGGACCCTTTTATCCTCATAAACAAGGACCAGTTGTACAATCCGGAGGTTTCCAGGAACACCAGCAGGAGACTTACCTCGATCGGCACGTATAAGTTTGTAAATATCCGGTATGATGAGATCGATTCCCTGGCGACGGACAGTACCCGTGCCCTTGCCGCAAATATTTTCCTGTCGCCCCTCAACAAAAGGTCTTTACGCGCGGAGTTACAGGCCGTGGTCAAATCCAATAATTTTATGGGCCCCAACCTGGCCACGACCCTTACCAACCGAAACCTGTTTAAAGGAGGCGAGATACTCAACACCACGGCGAGTGTAGGATACGAAATGCAACTGGCCGGAGGAAGTAATACCGGGCTGAACAGCCTGCAACTGGGGCTGAAGACAGACCTTATATTTCCCCGGGTCTTATCTCCTGTCCGGATCAAGGAAAACTGGTTTGAATACGCCATTCCCAAGACAAAGATCAGTGTGGGGATCGATTACCTTCGGAGAAGCAACCTGTACAGCCTGATAACGGCATCTTCGAGTTTCGGATACCTTTGGGATGCCAATCGCTATATTACTCACGAATTCAACCCCATATCCCTCAATTATGTAAACCTGGCCAATACTACGCAGGAATTTGAGGATATACTGGACCAGAATCCTTTTCTGAGAAATAGTTTTAACCAGCAGTTTATTGCGGGACTTACCTATTCCTTTACCTATAACGGTATGGTGGATCAATACAAAAAGCACCAGTTTTTCCTGAATTCCACCCTGGATATGGCAGGGAATATGCTGGACCTTTTCAGCGCTTCGGGTAACGAACGTCCCCGTAGTTTTCTGGGGCTGGAATATTCGCAGTACGCCAAACTGGATGTGGATATCCGCTACCATCTGCGGTTGGGACGTGAAAAGAAACTGGCTACACGCCTGTTTGCCGGGCTTGGCATACCGTACGGAAATTCGGAGATCATGCCGTACAGCAAACTGTTTTTTTCCGGGGGGCCGTACAGCGTAAGGGCTTTCCGCATACGGTCCCTCGGGCCGGGTACCTATAACCCGGAGCGTGACGACGACAATCAGACAACCACCTTTTTTGAACAGACAGGGAACCTGAGACTGGAATTTAATATGGAATACCGCTTCCCGATCATTTCATACCTCAAGGGAGCCCTGTTTGTCGATGCCGGGAACGTATGGAATACTACCGAAAATGATTCTTTATCGGGAGGCGGGGGAAAATTCACAGGCAATTTCATGAAAGAACTGGGTATAGGTGGCGGGGCCGGGCTTCGTGTAGACGTTCAGGGGTTTGTAATACGCCTTGATCTTGCCGCCCCGTGGCATAAGCCCTGGCTGTCGGAAGGAGAGCGGTGGGACTTCGGCTTTAAAGATCCCATACTCAATTTTGCCATAGGATACCCGTTCTGACCTGTCTTTTCAAATATAATAAACACATAACCGCAAATACTATAAACCTCATGTCTACAGAACAAACACAGCAACTGGTACAACAATTCCTGCAAGCCCTAACACAGCGCAAACTCCCTGAACTTCTTGAACTCTTTGCAGATAGGGTGGACTGGCATATTCCCGGAAATGCACAACTGGCTCCCTGGCTCGGCAGGAGGGAATCAAAACAGGAGATCGAGGATTTTTTTGTGCTTTTATGGGAAAATACCGAACCGGTCAATGCCCGGCTGCACCATATTATCGCAGAAGAAAACTTTGCCGTTGTTATCGGTGATTTTTCCACTAAAATGCTGAAAACGGGAAAAATTGTGGACTCCGTTTTTTCGATACATATTACCGCTGAGAATAATAAAATAGTCCGGTATTGTTTACAGGAAGATAGTTATGCGGTAGCGGAAGCCCTGTCGGCAGGGTAATTCCGGTGTAAGATGCCTGAAGCAAACAGGCTGTTTTCCGCACGGAAAACAGCCTGTTTGAGTTATACGGGATTTTTACAGGTCCCTATTTCCGGTTCTCCAGCCATTTTCTGGCATTCACGAAACCTTCTATCCACGGAGTAACCGTATCTTTTCTGTCTTTAGGGTAATGGGCCCAGTTCCACGGGAAGATGGAACGCTCAAAATGAGGCATGGTCACCAGGTGCCGCCCGTCATCAGAAACCATCATCGCCGTATTGAAGTCCGATCCGTTGGGACTGGACGGGTATCCTTCGTAAGCGTATTTTGCTACGATGTTATACCTGGATTCTTCATAAGGAAAAGAGAATTTACCTTCTCCGTGTGCAGACCAGATACCCAGTTTTGTTCCGGCCAGGGAGCCCAGCATTACCGAATGGTTGGGCTGTATTTCCACAGCGGAGAATGTGCACTCGAACTTGTGTGATGCATTGTGCAGCATTTTCGGTTTTTCCTCGTGATCCGGGTTTATAAGCCCCAGTTCGATAAACAGCTGGCAACCGTTGCACACGCCGAGAGAAAGGGTGTCTTCCCTGTTAAAGAAATTCTCCAGGGCCTTACGGGCCTTGTCGTTGTACAGGAAAGCTCCGGCCCACCCTTTGGCAGAGCCCAGTACGTCCGAATTGGAAAACCCTCCGACAGCGCCGATGAACTGAATATCTTCCAGTGTTTCGCGCCCGGAGATAAGGTCGGTCATATGTACGTCCTTTACGTCAAACCCGGCCATATACATGGCATTGGCCATTTCCCGCTCGGAATTACTTCCTTTTTCCCGGAGAATGGCCGCTTTTGGGCGGACCGTACCCGGCAGAGCGGGTTTTTTTCCTTCGAAAGCCGAAGGGAAACTGTATTTGAGCGGCTGTTTCTTATAATTGTCAAAACGTTCCTGTGCCCTGACTTCCCCGCTCTGCCTTTTATCCAGCAGGAAAGAAGTCCTGTACCACGTATCGCGGAGGTCGCTGATACCGAACGAAAAATTGTCATTTCCGTTCTTCAGCTGCAGGCGGTCTCCCTCCACAACTTCACCGATACGGAAAAATTCGATATTATTTTCCGCAAGCACACGTTCTGCTTCGGGGGAAGTGGCCTGGAATACGATACCGATATTTTCATTGAACAAGGCTTTTACGGAATCGGGTTCCCCGAGAACGGAAAGGTCTATATGTGCCCCCAGGTCAATGTCCGCGAAGCACATTTCCAGCAGGGTGGTAATAAGCCCGCCGCTTCCCACGTCATGGCCGGCTGCGATTTTCCCGTCCCTGATCAGTTTCTGTATGGTATTAAAGGTATTCTTAAAATATGCCGCATCCCGGATCGTGGGGGCTTCCGAACCTATCTTATTGCATACCTGTGCAAAAGACGATCCGCCAAGCTTAAAGCTATCGCCGGAAAGGTTAATATAGTAAATGCTACCGCTGTTTCTTTGTAAAACCGGTTCTACCACCGCGGTAATATCGTTACAGTTACCTGCGGCGGAGATGATTACGGTTCCGGGGGCGATAACTTCGTCATCCGGATACTTCTGCTTCATGGAAAGCGAATCTTTCCCCGTAGGGATGTTTATCCCCAGGGCTATGGCAAAATCAGAGCATCCCCGTACCGCTTCGTACAAACGGGCGTCCTCTCCTTCATTTTTGCAAGGCCACATCCAGTTGGCAGAGAGGGAAACACTTTGCAGGCCATCTTTGAGCGGGGCCCATATGATATTGGTCAATGCCTCGGCTATACTGTTGCGGCTTCCGGCCACCGGGTCGATCAGCGCCGAAACAGGGGAGTGCCCTATGGAAGTGGCAATCCCTTCTTTGCCCTGGTAATCCAGTGCCATTACCCCGCAGTTATTAAGCGGCAGTTGCAGGGGGCCTGCACATTGCTGTTTTGCCACACGGCCGCTGACACAGCGGTCTACCTTGTTCGTAAGCCAGTCTTTACAGGCTACGGCTTCCAGTTGCAGTACCTGTTTCAGGTAGTCTTCTGTTAAGCCTGTTTTATATTCCGGGTCCGTATAGATTGCCGGAACCGTTTTGTCTTTCATGATGGTCTTCGGAGAACTTCCGAACATATCGGCAAGGTCCAGGTCCATCGGTTTTTGCCCGTCGGAGGAAGACTGGAAAGTAAAGCGGTGATCTCCGGTAACGTCCCCCACCTGGTACATGGGAGAGCGTTCTCTTTCCGCAATGCGTTGCAGGGTGCCCGCATCTTTTTCCCCGATAACCAATCCCATGCGTTCCTGCGATTCGTTTCCGATGATCTCTTTGGCCGAAAGGGTAGGGTCGCCTATAGGCAATTTGTCCAGGTCTATTTTCCCCCCGGTTTCCTCTACCAGTTCCGAAAGGCAGTTCAGGTGCCCCCCGGCACCGTGGTCATGGATGGAGACGATGGAATTGTTTTCACTCTCCACCATGCCCCGTACGGCATTGGCGGCCCTTTTCTGCATTTCCGGGTTGGAACGCTGAATGGCATTCAGTTCTATTCCGCTGCTGAATTCTCCCGTATCCGCAGAGGATACTGCGGCTCCTCCCATACCTATACGGTAATTGTCACCACCGAGAATCACTATTTTATCACCTTTTTTAGGCGTCTGTTTCCTGGACTGGCTCGCTTTTCCGTAACCGATACCCCCGGCAAGCATTATGACTTTATCATACCCGAGTTTCCTCGCATCTGTTCCGGTTGTTTCCCGGTGTTCGAACGTAAGAAGGGAGCCTGCAATGAGCGGCTGTCCGAATTTATTGCCGAAATCAGAAGCCCCGTTGGATGCTTTGATAAGGATATCCATAGGCGTTTGGTAGAGCCATTTGCGCTCCGGCATTCCCTTTTCCCACGGGCGGTCGTCTTCCAGTCGCGAATAAGAAGTCATATACACGGCAGTACCTGCAAGGGGCAGAGATCCCTGTCCGCCTGCCAGGCGGTCCCGTATTTCCCCGCCCGATCCGGTAGCCGCACCGTTGAACGGCTCTACCGTAGTAGGAAAATTATGCGTCTCCGCTTTCAGCGAAATAACGGAGTCAAAATCGCTCACCCGGTAAAAATCGGGTTTGTCCGCACTTGCGGGAGCGAACTGTTGTATGCGGGGCCCTTTGACAAAGGCCACATTGTCTTTGTAAGCGGAAACAATATCGTTGGGGTTCTCTTCGGAAGTCTTTTTAATAAGTTTGAAGAGCGATACCGGTTTTTCCTCTCCGTCTATAACGAAAGTACCATTGAATATCTTATGGCGGCAGTGCTCCGAGTTCACCTGGGAAAAACCGAACACTTCCGAGTCCGTAAGCTTTCTGCCCAGTTTTCCGGACAGTTTTACAAGGTACCCGACCTCTTCTTCGCTTAAGGCCAGCCCTTCCTCCCGGTTATAAGCGGCGATATCATCTATCTCCCTGACAGGTTCGGGCTGTATGTGAATGGTAAATATATCCTGGTTCAGCCCGTTGTACTTCTGCGAAAGCATCGGGTCGAAGTCCGTAAAGTTTTCCGTTACGCCGAGGAATTCCTCGATCCTTATAATACCGGAAATGCCCATGTTCTGGGTGATCTCTACGGCGTTGGTACTCCAGGGGGTGACCATGGTAGCGCGGGGGCCAACAAAAAAGGCGTCGAGAGACGCCGCTTCCAGGTTGGGCTCGCCGCCAAACAACCATGTCAGTTTTAAATTATCTTCCCTGGTGAGTTCTTTACTGGTCTGAACCGCAAAAACTTTCTGTTCTGGGTTTCCGAAGAAAAGGATCATCATGTTGTTGAATTAGTCCTGTTTTATACTGGTATTTGTAGTGTCTTTATCAGAAGGTGCAAAGTTAATTAATTATTTAAAATGTTCTCTCTTGTAAGAGGATTAAATTTAGACCGGAAGTCCTCATCTCAACAATCCTTTTTCCAGGTATTTACGGAATAAAACAGGGGCGTCTATCCAGCTGTTATGCCCGGCACGGGGAATAATATGCAGTTTTATTTTCCGGTAGTCTTTCAAAAGTTGCCCGAGTTTTTCGCCGTTAAAATCAAAAAAGTCATAGGTCCCGTTAATAACGGTAGTTTTGGTGTTTTTATCCATAATCTGCCTGTAGTCGTATTTCCAGTTGACGGTTTCGGACATAACCGAAGCAGCGGGATTGTAATAGGCCCTACCGCCTTTTAAAAGATTGTATTTTTTAACGTCATATATATTTACCGCCGCAAAATTTATCCTCCAGTATTCCGTAAGGTCTTTATGTGATAATGGGGAGTTTACAATGTCATCGACAGATCGTAAAGTGTCCACCCCCTTATCTTTATAAGGCTGCTTTAGCCGGAGGACCTCTTTCCGGTTTAAAAGAAATTTCACCTGTTTTTCATACCGTTCGGAAAAAACACTTTTTACACTGTCCGATTTGGGCATTACAATACCGGTCAGAACCAGGTTATCAACGAGATCCGGGTACTGCCTGGCGAGCTCCATCCCAACCAGTGTCCCCATAGAATGACACAGGAGTTTTACCTTTTTCATTTTCAAGGCCTGTGTCAGGTCATACAGGTCCCTGACATTTTCCTGAAAAGAAAGATTTTCTTTTTTTGCGGGGGAGAGTAAAGACCCTCTCTGGTCATACAATATGAAATGGAATTTATCCTCCAGGCCTTTTATAGCATCTGCCATATAGTGGTGACTGGCCCCGAAACCACCGTGGACCACAATAACGGTATCTTTGCCGGACAGGATTTCCTTTACAAAGATTTCCACATCGTTCTTTTGTAGGTACCACTCTGTGTATTTTTCATCCTGGGCGTATAATAACCCGGCCTGTAAAAGAACAAACCATGCGAAGAGGAATAGTTTCTGCATTTTTTTTATTCAAAAGACGATCCGGAATGCAGATTGTTACACTTTCGGTCACTGCCTTTCTTCCTTATGCCGTTTGACTGTTTTTTTACTTAGTCAAGCATTAAAAATAGAATGCCCTATTGATTTTACTGGTATTCCGGGTGATTTTTGGTTGAAAAAGGTATTCCAAATGACCATATATCAGTAAATTACGGAGTAAAACCTTGTCAAATGCGGGCAAAATACAAAGTTATATCCCAGCTTATTTTTTTAGCCCCGACCTTAGCCGAGCAGCTGAATCCCCGACATTCGCTCTATCATGTGAGTGTCGATAGCACCACCCAGGAAAAGAACATCACGCATCCTACCGATGCCAAGCTGCACAAAAAGATTGTTGATCAATGTGTGAAAAAGGCAAAAAAAGGGAAGAATTGTTTTGCGTAGGAGCTATAAACACACATCCAAACAACTCCTTCGGGACACTTACCACGGCACTCATCCCAAACGTCGAAAGAAAGCCGATGCTGCTAAACGGAAACTCAAGACCATTGCAGGGCGCCTGATTAGGGAGTTAGCACGTAAACTTCCACCAGGGGACTTTACCCGGGAACTGGAACTCTTAAAAAAGGTATTAGCACAGAAGAAAGGCAGTAAGGATAAGATTTGTACCCTGCACGAACCACAAGTTTACTGTATAAGCAAGGGCTAGCTAAGCCTCGATTAAAAAGAGATACCACCTATCAGAGACGGAAAAAACGTAAACATCATCGCAGAAGAGCCGCCATAGAACCCGTTATCGGGCATCTCAAAACAGACCATAGGGTAGCGAGAAACTTCTTGAAAGGACAAGTGAGCAATAGTATAAACTTTATCATGGCTGCCGCCGGGTTTAATTTCAAGAAACTGATAGTAAAACTCCAACAGGCTAAACGGTGGCTCTGTTCGCAAATCCATCTGGTCAATACACAGAGATATTCTCCATAGATATAACCGAATTCAGAATAATGACTAAACCACTCTGCACTGAAAGGTGCAGAGGTTTTCTTTACCGGGGACTAAAAGTCCCCCTTTTTAGAAAGCAATAAAATCACCAAGTTATTAGGTGGATTGAGTTATTAAGTTATTTGGTCAACACACAATAACTCAATAACCTGGATTATAATTTTTTCGCACTACTAAAGTACTGCAATAAAATTGCAGGGTTTGACACCCTAAACTGAGACCAATCAACTACCTCGGGGCAAGCCCGATAATCCCGATGTATATCGGGATCGGGACACGAGGTATTCAAACGAGCCAAACCTTAGCTCATTTCGATGCAGAGCATCGGG
>NZ_RJTM01000016.1 GCF_003725735.1 Sinomicrobium pectinilyticum
ATTGCCCTTTTTTAAGGAGCGACTCAATATGCTACCTCTTGGGTAGTAATACTATTGTAGTTAAAATTTAATTTATTCATACTCAATATTTTTTGTGTAAATTTATATCAGAATCAACCATTAAATCAAAATAGCATGAAAAAGAAAATCTCAGATGAAGAATTCTATTCCGGATTAGAAGGTCTTCCGCAAATCAAATACCCATTTCAAGACTTTATTCATCCTGATTATCAAAAAGCACGTGAGGAATATTACGCTTGGATTGATGATGAATACAGCTTTCACAGCATGGAAGCCCGTGAGAAACATAAAAAGCATCATTTTGTAGATATTGTAACCCGTGCACTGCCTTTTTTAAAATCAATGGAAGAAATTCGTCCTTTGTCGGTTTACACAGCAAACGGATCTATGATGGATGATTATTTTGATCGATGCACACTGAAGGAAATGTACAAAATAAGTGCCCGAATAGATGATATCTTAACTGGCAGAGAATCTGAAGAGCCGAAGGAAAAAGGTATTTTCCATTTTTACTGGCAACTGCGTCAATATGCTATAAAATGCGAGCTCCCTGAAACATTATACAGGAGATTTGTAAAAGCCATACACGCTGTGTTTGACGCTTATGCTGAAGAAAAGACCTACTACAGAACAAATACAACCGCACCACTGCCTGTGTATACCCTAATTCGTGCAGATACCAGCGGTGTTCCTCCGTTTTGTATTTATGTTGCCATACAGAAAGAATATCGAACAATTCCGGATGAAATTTTCGACCATCCACATATTCTGAGGATTCAGGCTTTATGTGCCTTTATGGTCGGGATACACAATGATATTATCTCCTTGCCCAAAGAACTTCACAGAGAGGGTGATACCATGAATATTGTAAAAGTGATGCAGCATGATCATAAGCTATCTCTGCGTGATGCTTATGTGAAGTCTATTGAACTCCATGATCAATATTTGGATGAATTTTTAATTCTACAAAAGAATCTTCCGTTTTTTGGTGACTTCCGGGATCTTGTATCTGATTATGTACATGACCTTGGAATAATGGTAGCAGGAATATATAAATGGCATACTGCCGATACCACACGTTATGTAAACGGAGGCTATGTAGAGGGAGAATATGTAAGCCAATAATTTTATTTAAGCATATTGAGTTAGGCATTTAAGTTCTGTATGATTTGATGCTGATAAACAGGTTGATGTTTTACCATCCTTTCGATAGCCTTATGAAAAATAGTCTGTTAGGGTTGTGAACGGTTTAACCTGAAGGAAAATTCGTCAAGGCACTTATTCGAGATATTCTCTATAGATATAACCGAATTCAGAATAATGATTAAAACCATTGCCCTTTTTCAAGGGGCGATTACTTAGCCCGGTTTCCCGGTAAAATAACGGAAGGAGCTCAATGACAAAACCGGGAACAGGCAGGGGAGATCCGGTCCGTCAAAGACCTTCTGCTTCCCCGATTTTTACCCCGTAGATTTGTCCGAATGTTTCGGATACCATCGCCGCATCGCGTTTTCTTACGGAAATGATAATACGGCAATCCAGTTCGAGCTTTTGGTCTGCAATCGTAAGGTTCTTTTCCTTGATCACCCGCATTACCTTGTTCATATCCTTATAATCAAAAGTAAGCAGGTAATGTACATCTATGGTCCTCTCTTCGATGTCCGAAGCTTCCAGGGCCATCTGTGCAGCCGTACGATACGCATTAATGAGTCCGCCCACACCGAGCTTCACACCTCCGAAATACCGGACCACCACGATAAGCACGTTGGTCACTTCGAAGGATTGTACCTGTCCGTAAATAGGCATTCCCGCAGAATTATTAGGTTCCCCGTCGTCATTGGCGCGGAACTGTACGTTTTCCGTACCCAGTTGCCAGGCATAGCACCAGTGCCTGGCTGCATGATGCTTTTTGCGCAACGCCTCGATATGTTCTTTTGCCTCTTCTTCCGTACGGACGGGATAGGCATAGCCGAAAAACTTGCTGTTTTTATCTTTAAACAATACTTCCGGGGAAGGCCCGGTAATGGTTTTATAGGTGTCGTTTGGTGTCAATCTTCTGCTTTTTCCCGTTTCACAATCCGCAACCGGTTTCCCGCAACATCCTGTTCTGACAACAGATGTCCCCGTAATTCCGGCGCCGGGGTCCCGTTGTTAAACATCATGTTTCCCCTGAAAATCCGGGCTTCGTCCCAAAGTTCCGCATCTATAAATGTCCGGAGCATCTGCCGCCCCCCTTCGACAATCACACTCTGGAGCCCGTGCCGGTAGAGTACCTCGCATACCTGCGCTGCCATGTTTCCCGAAAAATCTATAGGCTCGGTTATCGTATTTTCTTCGTCCGGCCTCGTTTCCCCCCCGCTGAGAAACAGGGTTTTTACGCTGTTATCCCGGACCGAAAAATGACGCGGGATACGGAGCTCCCGGTCCAGTATTACCCGTACAGGCGAATTACCTGCCCAGTCCCTGGTATCTAGGCGGGGGTTGTCTTTTATCACGGTATTGGTCCCCACGAGGATGGCCTGTTCTTCACTTCGCCACTTGTGCACGAGTTGCCGGGAATACGTGTTGCTTATCCATACCGGGGCTGTTTGTTCCTGTTGTGCGGGACTGAGGTAACCGTCCACACTTTCCGCCCATTTCAGGATGATATACGGTCTTTTTTTGTTGTGATAGGTAAAAAAACGCTTGTTGAGCTCACGGCAGCCGGCTTCCAGCACGCCTGCGGTGACATTACAGCCCGATTCCGTCAGTTTTTTTATGCCCCGTCCGGCAACAGCGTCAAAGGGGTCAATGGTGCCTATGACCACATTTCCGATACCGGAAGCAATGATAAGATCACTACAGGGCGGTGTTTTTCCGTAGTGGCTGCAAGGCTCCAGGCTGACATAGATCGTCGATTTTTTCAAGAGGGAAGTATCTTTCACCGACCGGATGGCGTAAACCTCTGCATGCGGTTCTCCGGCCTTGCGGTGCCAGCCTTCACCTATAATTTTATCTTCATGTACCACGACACTTCCTACCAAAGGGTTCGGGTAGGTAGTGCCGAGACCGTTTTTGGCAAGCTGAATGCAGCGGTTTAGGTATTTTTCATGTATATTCACGTGCTCAAAAAATTGCTTGGTACCGGGAGAAAATACCGGTTTGGCTAACAAAAATAACATATTAAACAGGACCTGCCCTAAATAGCAGGGGCAATGTTTGTTTGTCACGAACAGAAAAAAAAGGAAATACATGACCATCAGGGAAATACAGCCGGAAGATAATCCGCAGATCGCACGCATTATACGCCAGGTTCTGGTAGACGATATGGGCGCCCCGAAAAAAGGAACAGCCTACGAAGACAGGGCGGTAGACCGTATGTTTGAAACTTATAATACCGAGCGGTCTGTTTATTTTGTTATAGAACAGGGAAGTACAATAACAGGAGGGGGAGGGATTGCCCCTTTGGCAGGCCATGACGGAAATGTGTGCGAGTTGCAGAAAATGTACTTCCTGCGGGAAGCAAGGGGCATGGGGCTCGGTGAAAAGATGATCGACCTATGCCTGCAAAAAGCAAAAGAATACGGTTACGACCAATGCTACCTGGAAACCATGCCTTATATGGAAGCCGCACAAAAATTATATCGGAAAAAGGGCTTCAGGTATATAGACGCCCCTATGGGAAATACGGGACATTGTTCCTGCCCGGTATGGATGTTAAAAGATCTTGATGTAAACCCGCAGGTCCCGTAGCAATAAAGATCTTTCCGGGCGTTGAGCCCCTTGTAAATTTATTATCTCATTAACTCGTCAACCCATTGATACTAAAAGAAATTCGGAGCATATTTCAATCGGAACTTCAGGGAATCTATGACCGTGAAGAAACGGATATACTTTTTTTCCGGCTGACCGAAGCATACTGCAACATCACCAGGTTAACCCTGGCATTACAACCGGAAATCACCCTGACCAGGGAAGAGGAACAACCGGTTTTTGAGGCCCTTGCCCGCTTAAAACAACATCAGCCCATTCAGCAAATCCTAGGAAAAACCATCTTTTACGGACTGGAATTCCGGGTAGATGAAAACGTGCTTATCCCGAGGCCGGAAACCGAGGAACTGGTAGATTGGATATTAAAGGATTGCCGGGCGCAACAGGCGGAAGACCCCACCATACTGGATGTAGGCACGGGTAGTGGTTGTATAGCCGTTGCACTGGCTAAAAACCTTCCGAAAGCACGGGTTTCCGCTATAGACATATCCGGAGCGGCACTGAAGGTTGCGGAAGAAAATGCAAAACGCCATAATGTATCCGTTGACTTTATAAAAAAAGACATTATGGAAGCCGGGGAGGAATATGAATATAAACTTGATATAATAGTATCCAATCCTCCGTATATCAGAAATCTGGAAAAAAAAGAGATTAAGAACAATGTATTGCTTCACGAGCCTCATCTCGCTTTGTTTGTCGAAGATGAAAGCCCCCTGGTTTTTTATGAAAAAATAGCTGATCTGGCGAAGAGCGGATTACGAAAAGGTGGGGTGTTGTATTTTGAGATTAATCAGTATCTTGGCAAAGAAATGATTGAAATGGTCGAAAGCAAAGGGTTTAAAGACATTTGTTTAAAAAAAGACCTTTCCGGTAATGACCGGATGTTGAAAGCTGTGTGGTAGTTAGAGCTTGTTTAAACTGGATTGATTGTAGCGAAAAATGATGATTTTTGTTCCTTATGAA
>NZ_RJTM01000017.1 GCF_003725735.1 Sinomicrobium pectinilyticum
GAAAAAAAGACGAATAGGGGGCAAAAAGGACATTTTTTTAGCCAATTAAATTCAGTTTAAACAAGCTCTTAAGGGTTTTGAATAAAAAAACATCAGCATTAAGTCCGGATAGCAGGGCAAACACATATGGAATTTAAATTATTGATTATCAACACTATTGAATGTCTGTTTTTTTACTTTGTGTAACCTCTGTGCTTCTCCGTGAAACTTTGTGCAATAGTTACAACACGGAGACACACGAAGATTTCCACAGAGATTCACGGATATGTTAAACTTCTTATTATTCTTTAATGCGTTTGCCCTGGCCCGAACAGTAGAAATCAAAAAATTCATACATAAATCAGTAATAATTTAGGTGTGGTATATTCACATTTTTGCAGAACTTCGGTATCTTGCGGACTCTTTTTACACGAAATCTTTTTTAGATTTCAGCATAGAAAGTCGCGAATAATTCAGGCACAGATAAAACAAATCAGAATATGGATCCGGTTCAAAAGAAAATAGAGGACCTGAGGGAAGAACTCACAAAACACAATTATAATTATTACGTACTGGACAATCCTGTCATACCGGATTATGAGTTCGATATGAAACTGAAAGAACTCCAGGAACTGGAAGCCAGGCATCCGGAATTTTATGATGTCACTTCGCCTACGGTACGTGTAGGCGGAATGATTACCAAAAACTTTGAAACCGTTGTACATGAGTACCGGATGTACTCCCTGGACAATTCATATTCCAAGGAAGAACTGGAAGACTGGGAAAAACGCATACAACGCATTCTCGGGGATGCTTCCGTGGAGTTTGTCTGTGAATTGAAATACGACGGGGCTTCCATAAGCCTTTTTTACGAAGAAGGGGAACTTGTCCGTGGCGTGACCAGGGGAGACGGGTTCCAGGGAGACGATGTGACCAACAATGTAAAAACCATACGCTCCGTGCCCCTGCGGCTGCAGGGAGACTATCCCGAAAAATTTCATATCCGGGGAGAGATCATACTCCCGAGGGAAGGTTTTGCCAAAATGAACCGGGAACGGGTTGAGGCCGGGGAAGACCCCTATATGAACCCCAGGAATACGGCTTCGGGCAGCCTTAAACTCCAGGATAATTCCGAAGTGGCCAAACGTCCCCTGGATTGTTTACTGTACAGTATTGCGGGAGAAAACCTGGACTTCAGGACACAGTTCGAGGGGCTGGAAAAGGCCAGGAGCTGGGGCTTTAAAGTGCCTACGGTAGCCAAACTGTGCCATAGCACCGGGGAAGTCATGGATTTTGTGAATTACTGGGATGTGCACCGCCACGAACTGCCATACGAAACGGACGGTGTAGTTATCAAGGTCAATAATATCGCACAACAGGAAGAACTGGGATACACCGCAAAGGCACCGCGATGGGCCATGGCATACAAATTCAAGGCAGAACAGGTATCTACCGTACTCAACAGCATTTCCTACCAGGTGGGAAGAACGGGCGCAATAACCCCCGTTGCCAACCTGGAACCGGTTTTGCTCGCAGGAACAACGGTAAAAAGGGCGTCATTGCACAATGCGGACCAGATTGAAAAACTGGATGTACGCGAAGGCGATACCGTATTTGTGGAAAAAGGAGGAGAGATTATCCCGAAGATCATCCGGGTGGATTTTACCCGGCGGGACCCTGACTCCGTACCTACTGCCTATATTACGCATTGCCCGGAATGCGGCACGGAACTCATCCGCAAAGAAGGCGAAGCCCAGCATTATTGTCCTAATTACTACGGTTGTCCGCCGCAGATCACCGGAAGGATCCAGCATTTCATATCCCGCAAGGCCATGGATATAGAGGGACTGGGGAGCGAAACCGTGGAACTGCTCTACAAAGAGGGGCTCATAGAAAACTACGCCGACCTCTATTTACTGAAAAAAGAGCAGATCGTCCCGCTGGAACGTATGGCGGACAAAAGCGCGGAAAACCTGATTGCCGGAATCGAGAAATCAAAGGAAATTCCGTTTGAACGGGTGCTTTATGCCCTGGGCATCCGGTTTGTCGGGGAAACCGTAGCTAAAAAACTGGCCAAAGCCTATATCTCTGTTGATGCCCTTAAGGAAGCTACCCCGGAAGATCTCGTCAGTGTAGATGAAATCGGGATCAAGATCGCGGAAAGTGTAGCGGAATTTTTCCGTAACGAAAATAACCTTGAAATCGTTGAGCGGTTGCGTTCATATGGCGTGCAGATGGAAATTTCTCCGGAGAAACTGCAAGGCCGGACCGATACTTTAAAGGGACTGACTTTTGTCGTATCCGGCGTATTTGAAATCCTGTCCAGGAATGACCTGAAAAAGCATATCGAAGATAACGGCGGAAAAGTAGCTTCATCCATATCTTCCAAAACAAGTTATGTCGTTGCCGGTGACAATATGGGGCCGAGCAAGAGGGAGAAAGCGGAAAAGCTGGGAATACCCATTATTTCCGAGCATGATTTCCTGGAAATGATCCCTTAGTTGTCCGAAACGATAAATAATAGCTGCACCGCAGGTTGCAGGATGAAAAATTATGATACGGGTGACGGGAGGGAATGCGTTGCCGGGTTATTCAGTTAACCCGGCAACCAATGTTAATTTTATATAGGGATCTCTTAACGAACCTACTTCACAATTTCGTCTCCGTTTCCCATCTTTTTACGCATTCGCATATTGAGGAACTCCACGAGAAGGGAGAAGGCAATGGCGAAGTAAAGGTATCCTTTGGGTATAGCACCGATCTCCTGGTCGAACACCGTGGTGTGTGACAGGTGTGCGGCTTCGGCGATCAGCATGAACCCGATAAGGATCAGGAAAGAAAGGGCAAGCAACTGTACCGAAGGATGCCGGTTGATGAATTTGCGGATGGGGTTGGCAAAAGTCATCATAATTACGATAGATATGATCACGGCGATAATCATCAAAATAAGGGCATCTCCGGGCTTTTCCCCGATGCCGTTTGTCATTCCCACCGCAGTGAGAATAGAGTCTATGGAGAAAATAAAATCTATAATGACAATCTGGACCACTGCTTTGGACAGCGAAGTGATCTTCTTTGCCCTGACCTCTTTCTCTTCGTGTTCCGGGAGGTCCACTTTTTCGTGAATTTCGGAGGTACTCTTATACAGCAGGAAAAGCCCGCCCGCAAACAAAATAATACTTTGCCCGCTAAGCCCTACGGAAATCCAGGAAGTGTCAATATGATAAAAAGGTGCTTTCAGTCCCACCAGGAACGAGATGGCAAACAGTAACAGTATCCGCTGTACCATAGCCAGTATCAGCCCTGTGTTGGTAGCTTTGCGCTGCTGGTGTTCCGGAAGTTTATTTGCCGTTATGGATATGAAAACGATATTGTCTATTCCAAGAACGATCTCCAGGAAGGTAAGTGTCAGCAGTGCAATCCAGGCATCCGGGGAAGAAAAAATATCAAACATTCGGAATTATTCTATTTTTACGGCGGTTCCCCGCTGCTTGTTTTTATTATCTCCTACGATAGAATACTCAAAAGTATACGAATTCTCATCCGTGGTAAGTATTTTTACCTGCACCGCCTTTCTTTCCCGCATGGAAGAAGGATGGAGTTTGCGCATAATAAACTCACAGTCATTCACCCACGATACCGAAGCGGTATCTATATGCTCCCCGACATAATCGATGTTAATGGAATCGTTGCGAACAAACCTGGACCTGACCTCTTTTCCGTCCAGCATATAAGTAAACTCAAAAGTCCCTGTTCTGAAATCCTCGCAATTGCGCTCGGCATTATAGCAGGATGCAAACAGGACGACTAAAAAGATACAGGTCATTTTTTTAAATATATCCACAGTAAAAGGTGTGATTTCTTTTAATATACGAACAAAGATACAGATTTAAAGTTACCGAATATACGCTGAAAAACAAATATTCATTCCTGCTTTTTTTCCTTTCGGTATTCCTTAAATGTACCGTCTTTATAAAAGAACACCACACGCTCGATTTCCTTGTCCGCAACGCCGGGAGAATTTTCCGCGGGAAATGTTTCCGCCCCGGAGGGCACGGAAAACAGGTCGGGGGAATCCTGCGTTTTTTCCCGGCGGGTTTCCTTTTTTCTTTCCGGCTGCTTATCTGAAGGAAAAGCGCCCTTGCCATTTAAAAGCCAGTACAATTCCACTTCCGGAAAAGTGCTCAGTACCTTAAGAACAAAATCCAGGCTCGGTTTATTCCTTCCCGAAAGGATATGCGATATGGACGAGCGTTGCACGCCGATCCTGTCGGCAAAAGAAGAAGCACTTAAACCGTAAAAGTCCAGTACTTCCTGGAGCCTGTTGCTGAAATCCTCGATGTTTACCATTGTAAACAAATGTATTTGAAGTTACGTCTTTACAAATGTAAACAAATTTCCTCGATATGTCAAAGAATAGTAAGGTTTCGTGTATTTTTAACTAAACTACTTGTATAAGTAATATAATATAAAGTGTTGATATATATCTTTTTAATCTGCATTTATTAAATAGGGTTGTTTTTACCTTTAATAATACTTAAGTAATCCCTTCCCGGGACAGCGGTTCGTTTATCATTGTAAACAAATCAGGAGTTTCTTCTTGTTTACAGATGTAAAAACTCTATTGTTTACTTTTGTAATCTTTAAAACTGACCTATGGAATTACTGCAATGGCATAGCTGCCACCGGGAAGACAGATTAACCGGGAGATATATTATTCCCGCAGACATTGTCCCCCTGCTCGAGGAACACACGGATATGGGAGAACTTTCCGTAATCGGACATTCCGTGGACGGACGTCCCGTTTATTTATACTGTATCGGGAGCGGAAGCAAAAAGGTACTGATGTGGTCTCAGATGCACGGAAACGAATCCACGACGACCAAAGCGGTAATGGACCTGCTGTTATTCTTCAGGCACGGAGGTGAAACCGCCGGCGAAATCCTGAAACATTGTACCTTATATATCATACCCATGCTGAACCCGGACGGGGCGCTTGCATATACGCGTGTAAATGCCAATGAGATCGACCTGAACAGGGATGCCGCGAATTTGTCACAGCCGGAAAGTTTTGCCCTGCGCCATACCTTCGACAGGATAAAACCCCATTTCTGTTTTAACCTGCACGACCAGCGGACCATATTCAACACCGGTAAGACGGCAAGTCCGGCTACCCTATCCTTTTTATCGCCTGCAACAGACGAAGAACGGAACATAACGCCCCCCAGGAAGAAGAGCATGGAGATCATAGCGGCTATAAACGAAGTACTGCAGCAATATATCCCGGGCCAGGTGGGAAGGTATGACGACACTTTTAATATCAACTGTGTTGGCGATGCTTTTCAGACCCGGGGCGTACCGACTTTGTTATTCGAAGCGGGACATTATCCGGGGGATTACGACAGGGACACCACCCGTAAATACGTTTTCTGTGCGCTGATCGCAGCGCTCCGCTTTATTTCCGGGAATGATGTAGAGGGTAAGGGGTATAACGCTTACTTCGACATCCCGGAAAATGACAAACTTTTTTTCGATATACTCATCCGTCGTTTCCCGGTTAAAACAGGGGAGGGGATTGTCCTTAAGGATATCGGTATACTATATAAAGAGGAACTGAAAGATAATAAAATAGTATTTACGCCATATATATCAGAAACAGGTGATCTGGAAGGGTTTTATGGTCACAGGGAGTTTGTTGCCGACGGGAAAAAGGTGATTCCCATAGAAGAAAAAAAATTAGAAACAAGTGTTTTGCTTAAATTATTTCTTTAAATTAACCCTTTCTTAACAAAATATCCAAAGTTTTACGTGCATATATTGAATATTTTTTATTTTTTTGCGTTTTAATATTCTCTTTGGATAAAAGCAAGTGTAAATTATTCAGTTAAAGCAAGATTAATATGGCAAAGTTTAGATTAGACGAGGTAGATCACCAGATTTTAGATATGCTTATCGATAACACCCGTACACCGTTTACCGATATTGCAAAAAAATTGTTGATCTCTGCAGGTACCGTACACGTAAGAGTGAAAAAAATGGAAGAAGCCGGTATTATCAAGGGTTCTTCACTTACCCTGGATTATGTTAAACTGGGATATTCGTTTATAGCTTACGTGGGTATATTTCTGGAGAAAACACATCAGACGAAGTTCGTTATCGAACGTCTTAACGAAATACCGAATATTACCGTAGCACATGTTACTACAGGGAAGTTCAACATATTCTGTAAGGTAAGGGCAAAAGATACCAAACACGCCAAGGATATTATCTTCAGGATAGACGATATAGACGGAGTAGCCAGGACAGAAACCATGATTTCGCTGGAAGAAAGCATCAACGATAAAAAACGCCTGATGCACTCCATTTTTAACGAAATGTAAAATTTTTGTTTGTATCAGCATAAAGAACCCTCCCCGATTCTGTATTGGAGAGGGTTTTTTGTATCTTCGGGCTAGAAAAAAAGAAGAGTATTTATGTTGAGAAAACCTAAAATTGAACGTTTTAACGAAAGTGTATTGTCTAAATACCAGATATACAACAGTATATTGATGACCTTACCTTTTGATGAAATAACCAATACAGGGGTTTTACTGCCTTTGTTCAGTGAAATATGCGAAAAAGGATACGGGGAAAACAAGAATCCTTCGGAAATTGTCGAAGCGTTTTTTACCAAGTTCTATGACAATCCGGATGAAAAGGAGAAAAACGACCTGCTCTTCCGTTTTATTCAGTATATAGAACGCCAGGTTGTATTGTTTGATGCCATAGAGGATGCCGCATTCCCTGTAATTAACAATATGGATGGCCGTGGTACGTTACGTAGTGTTAAAGAAGAGGCCGAAGGAAAGAACAAAACGGCTGCACTGCGGGATTTTCTGCAAAGGTTCAGGGTAAGGCCCGTGCTGACAGCCCACCCGACACAATTCTATCCCGGACCGGTATTGGGGATTATTACGGACCTTACCAAAGCCATAAGGGACAACGACCTGAGCGTTATAGAAAAATTACTGGCACAACTCGGAAAAACCCCGTTCTTTAAAAAAGAAAAACCAACACCTTATGATGAGGCCGTAAGCCTGATCTGGTTTTTGGAAAATGTATTCTACCAATCCGTAAGCAAAATATACAATTATATACAGAACAATATTTTTGAGGAAGTGGAACTCAACAACCAGATCGTTAACCTCGGGTTCTGGCCCGGAGGGGACCGTGACGGGAACCCTTTTGTAACCAGTGAGATCACGCTCAAGGTTGCGGAGAGGTTACGCCTTACCATACTCAAAAATTATTACCGGGATATCCGCAAACTGAAGCGGCGGATCACTTTCAAGGTCGTGGACAAGATGATGGGCGACCTGGAGCAGAAAATATACGAAAGTATTTATGTTTCACCCCGGCAACCCGCCCTCACTTCGGAAGAAATGCTTTCGTCTTTACAGGAAATACGCGACATACTCACCAATGAGCACCAGTCCCTGTTCGTAGAAGAAGTAAGCGACCTGATCAACAAGGTGAAGATATTCGGCTTTTACTTCGCTTCCCTTGATGTCCGCCAGGATTCCCGTGTACACCATACGGTGATCTCGGATATTATCAGCGAATCCCGTGCACTCGGACTGGATATCTTCCCGGACAATTACGAGAAACTCTCCGAAGAAGAGCAGATTGCCGTTCTCGGGAAAGTAAACGGAAAGCTGAACCCCGAACTCTTTAAGGAAGAAATTACCAGGTCTACGCTGGAATCCATCTATGCCATGAAAGAAATCCAGTTAAGCAACGGGGAACTCGGAGCAAACCGGTATATCATAAGTAATAACGGCAGTGCGCTGAACGTTATGGAGACTTTTGCCATGATACGCCTGTGCGACTGGAAAACCCCGAGCCTTGATGTCATTCCGTTGTTCGAGACCGTGGATGACCTGCAGATTGCCGATAAGGTCATGGAATTGCTCTACACGGACCCGGTTTACGCCGGGCACCTGGAAAGACGGGGCAATAAACAGACCATAATGCTCGGGTTTTCCGACGGTACCAAAGACGGCGGTTACCTGATGGCTAACTGGAGTATATACAAAGCCAAGGAAGTGCTCACGGAAATTTCCAGAAAATACGGTATTAAGGTCGTCTTCTTTGACGGCCGCGGAGGACCACCCGCAAGAGGAGGGGGAAAAACCCACCAGTTCTACGCTTCCCTGGGGCCGACCATTGAAAATGAAGAAGTACAGCTTACCGTACAGGGACAGACCATCAGTTCCAATTTCGGAACATTGGATTCCTGCCAGTACAACCTGGAGCAGCTCCTGAGTTCGGGAGTGGTAAACGAGGTATTTGCCGATGACGACAATATTCTCCACGATATAGATAAAAGCACTATGCAGGAGCTGGCGGATATCAGCTATGCCGCCTATGTAGACTTTAAAGAGCACCCTAAATTCATGCCGTACCTGGAGGAGATGAGTACGCTGAAATTTTATGCAAAAACCAATATCGGGAGCCGCCCGTCCAAAAGGGGAAAATCCGACAAACTCAATTTCTCGGACCTCCGCGCCATACCTTTTGTGGGGAGCTGGAGCCAGCTCAAGCAAAATGTACCCGGTTTTTACGGGGTGGGGACGGCTATCGAAGCACTCGACAAAAGAGGGGAATTCGAAAGGGTACAATCCCTTTACCGCAATTCCGCTTTCTTCCGTACTTTACTTGAAAACAGCATGATGAGCCTTACCAAGTCATTCTTCAAGCTTACGGCATATATGAAGGATGATCCGGTATACGGCGAATTCTGGATGATCATCTATGAAGAATACCTGCGCAGTAAGGAAATGATCCTGAAAGTGACGGGGGACAAAAGCCTGATGGAAAACACCAAATCGGGGAAAGCGTCCATAGAAATACGCGAGAAGATCGTACTGCCCCTGCTTACCATACAACAGTTTGCTCTTCGCAGGATACAGGAACTTCGCAAAGAAGGGAAAACAGATTCGAAACAACTGGAGGTTTATGAAAAAATGGTAACACGTTCGCTGTTCGGTAATATTAACGCCAGCAGGAACTCGGCATAAACAATACCATATTTTATCGTTGCGGCCATCGTTTGTTGTATTGACAGACGGTGGCTTTTTTATTTGCTTGTGTTTTATATTTTGTCAGGAAGTTTGTAACTTAAAGGGGATTTTCTCACAGGATAGTCAATGACTTAAAAAGCAATAAAAATGAAACACGTATTAATTATAGGGGCCAACGGAAAAATAGGCAGAATACTTTCCCGGAAATTAAAAGATTCCCCCGATTTCTATCCCGTGGCCTTTATCCGGAATCCAGAACAGAAAGCCTTTTTTGACGAAGAGGGCATAAAAAACCGTGTGGGAAGTATTGAAGGCGGTACGGACGAAATAGCCAAAGTCATGCACGACATAGATGCCATAGTGTTCACTGCCGGGTCCGGGGCCGGTACGGGGCACGACAAAACGCTGACCGTTGACCTGGACGGTGCCGTAAAAACAATGGAAGCTGCTAAAAAAACCCATGTAAAACGCTTTGTTATGGTAAGCGCTTTAAATGCAGATAAACGCGAATACTGGGGAGCTTCCGGTATTGAGCCCTATTATGTAGCGAAACATTATGCCGATTTTGTACTGAAAACAACCGGCCTGGATTACACCATACTACGCCCGGGAATGCTGCTGGACAGCGCGGGAAACGGAAAAATCAACGTTTCATACCCGGAAAAGGAAGAAGGAGTGCCCCGTGAAGATGTGGCAGAAGTAATTGCAGAAGTGTTAAAACAGGATAGTACTATCGGCAAGACCATAGAATTTAACCAGGGGAAAACACCCGTAGGAAAAGCATTGACGCAGGTGTGATCCTTCCGATTTATAATTAAAGATACAATAGATATAGTGTGTCTTAATCACTTAAAAACAAGTATTTTGCTTTCTTATTCATGATACTATTAATTAATCGCAAAAAAACGAATATGTGGCGGATAGAAAAAATGCACAAAAATTTGCGTAGTTAAATAACTACATTTATATTCGTAGTCAAATAACTTCATAATGAATTTAAGAAGGGATGTGTTTCAGGCCATAGCGGACCCCACAAGACGGGCCATACTCTTTCTGGTGGCCACACAATCCATGACGGCAGGGACCATAGCTTCAAATTTCGATACTGCCAGACCCACCGTATCCAGACATCTGAAAATACTCACCGAATGCGATTTGCTCAGGCAGGAGCAAACCGGGAGGGAAGTGTATTATCATCTCAACCCGGAAAAGATGAAAGAAATCGCTGACTTTGTAGAGCCTTTCCGCAAATTATGGGACGACAGGTTCAATAAGCTCGAGACCATTATGAAAACCTACCAATCCCAAAGCTAAGACCCTATGGAACAAAAGACCAAAGTCCATGCCGAAGAAGGCAAACAGGAACTGCTGATAACACGGGAATTCGACCTGCCTTTAAAGTTGCTTTTTAAAGCATATGTAGAACCTCATATTGTGGAACAGTGGATGGGGACGAAAGTGCTGAAACTGGAATGCAAAAGGCATGGCAGTTACCAATTCGAAACCACGGACCCCCAGGGAAACAAACACGGGTTTAACGGGGTCATCCACGAGTTTTTCCCCGACCGCAAGATTACACGGACCTTTGAAATGGAAAATACGCCATTTACCGTTCAGCTCGAATTCCTGGAATTCGAAAAGCTTACGGACAGCACCAGTAAACTCCGCATGCAGATCGTATACAGGTCCGTTGCCCTCAGGGACCAGATGCTACAGATGCCCTTCGCCTACGGTATAAATATGGCCCATAACCGGCTGGAAGATGTTGTAAAACAATTGCGGTAGTCCGGGTGAACAAGTTATGGAGCTTTGGCTTACCGGCTCCGTAACTCAACAACTGGCTGGCGCTATAACAACCTATGAGAAACTAATCCCGAAAACCAATTAAAATAAAAAATATGATGACCAAAAAGAACAAGATCATTTATTGGATCGCCACGGTGTGGCTTGCACTGGGAATGCTGTCTACCGGCATCGTGCAATTAATAAGAATGGAGGAGGAAGTAGATATGATGACGCATTTGGGATATCCTGCCTATTTACTGACCCTATTGGGGGCCTGGAAAATCCTGGGAGTAATTGTCATCCTTGTCCCCAGGTTCCCCTTGCTGAAGGAATGGGCCTACGCGGGGTTCTTCTTTGCGATGTCAGGGGCCGCCTTTTCTCACCTGGTTACCGGGGATGCTCCCAAAGACCTTTTCGGGCCGTTGTTATTGCTGACGCTGACCATAGTATCGTGGTATTTCAGGCCCCCGGGCAGGAAACTTTTTATGGCAAAACCGGCAGACCGCCCGGTAACAGACTGAAAACGGCTGTTTTTGCCGGGGATACGCGGAGGAGGATGCCCGGGAAAGGTCATTCACCCTCCGTGGACCGAGGCAGAAAATTAGAGAACCAAATAGAGGATTTAACCCCGAAACAGATACGAATAAAATGAATGCAAAGGTTGATAATTATATCAGTAAAGCCAAAAAGTGGCAAAAGGAATTCGAGGTATTGCGAAGAATTATTCTCGACTGTCAACTGACCGAAGACTTCAAATGGCGCAATCCCTGTTACACCTTTCAAGAAAGCAATATTGTCCTGATCCATGGATTCAAAGACTACTGTGCGCTCCTTTTTTTTAAAGGCGCCTTGTTAAAAGACCCTGATGACATTCTCATTCAACAAACGGAAAATGTGCAGTCGGCCAGGCAGATCCGGTTTAGCGGTGTTGAGGAAATAAGGGAAATGGAAACTACGCTCAGGACCTATATCTACGAAGCCATAGAAGTGGAGAAGGCCGGTTTGAAAGTGGAACTTAAAAAGACCTCCGAATTCCCCGTCCCGGAAGAATTTCAGGAGAAACTGGATAAGGACCCCGCCCTGCAAACTGCTTTCGAAGCCCTGACACCCGGCAGGCAAAGAGCATATTTATTACATTTTGCCGGAGCCAAGCAATCCGCAACACGGGAATCGCGGATTGAAAAAAATATACCCAGGATTTTTGAGGGAAAAGGATTAAATGACCGCTAAGCGCCGAAAAGATCATTTCTGTTATGAAACACCAGAGTAAAATGAACCCGGACGCAGATACGTATTTTTCCGAAGGCTGTGGGCGCTGCCCGCTGGGAGGGACACCCGGGTGTAAAGTTCACAAATGGACCGAAGAGCTGGAGCAATTGAGATCGATTGTCCTGGACTGCGGGCTGACGGAAGAACGGAAATGGGGTGTTCCCTGTTATACCTTTCAGAAAAACAATGTGGTGATCATAGGGGCTTTTAAGGACTATTGCGCTTTGAGTTTTTTTAAAGGTGCCCTGTTAAACGACGCCGGCGGTATTCTCCGGAAACCCGGGAAAAATACGCAGTCGGGGAGAATTATTCCGTTTACGGAGAGGAAGGAAATCGCGGCAATGGAAACACTTCTGAAAACCTATATTCACGAAGCCATTGAAGTGGAAAAAGCAGGGCTCAAGATGGATTTTAAAAAAAATCCGGAACCTGTTCCGGAAGAATTACAGGACAAATTTGAGGAAATCCCGGTCTTGAAAACCGCTTTCGAAGCCCTGACCCCCGGACGGCAAAGAGGCTATATCCTTCATTTTTCCGGTGCCAGGCAATCTGCTACCCGGAAATCGAGGATAGAAAAATGTATTCCGAAGATCCTCAGCGGAAAGGGATTGCACGACCGTTAAATTCGGTAAGGACAGCAAACGATTTCGGGTAAAAATTCATAGGTTTGTAATCATTGAGAATGCCGGGTTAAACTTCCCGGACCGAAACCGACAACCTATGATAAAAGAAAAAATCAAGACAGGCCTGCTGTCTTTCGGAATGTCCGGAAAGATTTTTCACGCCCCGTTTGTCAAAGCACATCCGGAATTCGAACCGGTGGCTGTGGTAGAACGGTTGCAGAAACGTGCGCATAAACTGTATCCCGGTATTAAAAGTTACACTTCCGTAGACGAATTGCTGAATGACGATGAGATCGAACTGGTCATCGTCAATACCCCTAACAATACCCATTACGAATTTGCCCTGAGGGCTTTGCAGAAGAAAAAGCATGTCCTGGTGGAAAAACCCTTTACAACGACTTCCGAAGAGGCTGTGCATCTTTTCCGGGAAGCTGCCAGAAACCATTGCCATGTACTCCCGTATCACAACCGCCGTTACGACAGCGATTTTTTGTCGGTAAAAGAAGTGCTGGAAAGCGGGAAACTGGGTAAACCGGCAGAGGTTTATTTCCGTTTTGAGCGCTATAAATACACTATAGGGGAAAAACGTTTTAAAGAAGAAGCCGTACCCGGCAGCGGGTTGCAGTACGACCTGGGGTCCCATCTCCTGGACGGTGTAATTTCCCTGTTCGGGATCCCGTTACGATGGCATAAGACCCTGGCCAAAAACAGGCCCGGGACACAGGTGGACGATTATGTCCACATTCACCTCGAATACCCCGGCGGTTTACAGGTCTTTGTCAATACAAGTTTACTGGTCCTCAGCCCGCAACCGGCCTTTGTGCTCAACGGCAGCAGGGGCACCTATATCAAATACCGTACAGATGTACAGGAAAGACAGTTACTGGACGGCATGCTTCCCGGAGATAGCGGGTTCGGGGTGGAAGACAAGGGAAGGGAAGGGGAGCTCACCTGGCTGGACGACAATGATGTGAAACACACGGAAAAGGTATATTCCGCCCCGGCTTCCTATTCCGGCATTTTTGAGGCGGTATACCAGACGATCAGGAACAACAAGCCGTACCCGGTGACCGAACCGCAGATTGTGGCCCAGTTGAGGATACTGGAGGAGTAGGCGATGTATCTTATGCCGCTTTCCGTAACCGGATACTACCTCGGGGCAATCCCGATAATTATCGGGACACGAGGTATTCAAACGAGCCAAACCTT
>NZ_RJTM01000018.1 GCF_003725735.1 Sinomicrobium pectinilyticum
TCCATTTAATGGGGATTAACAATGAGAAAAATAATCCTGGACCTGCCCGTAACCCTGGACGGATTTATCGAAGGCCCCGACGGAGAAACTGACTGGTGTATTATGGATGACGATATGAAATTCGACGATTTTATTTCAGGTATAGACACCATCTTCTACGGAAGGACCAGCTATGATATCTGGGGGAATTTTCAGCCGGGCCCGGATGCCGGTAAAGCAGGGAAGTCCTTATGGGCCGATATCCATTCCAAAAAGAAATATGTTTTTTCCCATACACGGAGGACGATAATACCACGTTTATTTCTTCAGATCTCGCTGAAAAAATAAACGGGATCCGGCAGCAGAAAGGCCGGGATATCTGGTTGTATGGCGGCGCCGGGCTCATCAGGACTTTTATCCGCCTGGGTTTAATTGATATGTACAGGATTTTGGTACATCCCACGGCATTAGGTACGGGTCGGCCCCTGTTTGAAGATCTCGAAGAGAGAATGAACCTCGAACTGCTGGAAGTAAACAGGTTCGGGTCGGGAGTCGTACAACTTATTTACGGGCATAAAAAATAAAACCGGTACGCCGATAGCTTAAAAGCCTTCCATATAAAAAACATTAAACCTGTGGCCATCCGGGTCGGCAAAAACAAAACCGTAATATCCTTTCCCGAATGCTTCCGGCCCGGAAATAATTTGCCCGCCGGCACTTTTCACCTCTTTTTCCCAATCGTCTACCTGGTCTTTACTCCCGGCAGAAAGGGTGAAGATGACCTCATTGACCTTTTGTGAATCGGCTATTTCACTTTTCATACTGGTCCGGAGGATATCTTTGCGGAAAAAGTGCATTACAAAACCGTTTTCACCGACAACAAAGCTTGTCAGTTCCCCTGAAGGGCGTGTATTGTTGGGCTTAAATCCCAATGCCGTATAAAATTCTGTGGTCCGTTCCAAATCGCTTACGGCTAAATTGGACCATATCATTCTCGGGTTCATAATTTATTTTTTTGACAGTGATTATATATAAACTCTTTTTACAAAATTATAATTACGGACGTAAACCTTGATGGTGCAAAAATGACATTCTGGAGGGGGCTTTATGCCAATCCGTACCATGGTACCATCTGTCATTGCCCGGTCTCTGCCTGGCATGGAAAGGTAAGGAACCTGTGTATTTAAACCGGTTAAATATAACAAAACCAGGATTTTCGTATATTTGAGAAGTCGCTGGTCATAAACAACACCAAATAAATGGTTCTCACAGATTTTCCAATTCCGTTTTAAAAAATAAAAAAATGGCAAGTAAAAAAGACAAAATAAGGAAACTGTTTGAAAACAGTAATACCCCCCGGAACACAGATGTTAAATATGCCGATGCATTCAATGAATTCATTATTCCTTTTCGGAATGATTTTTCCGAAAGCTGGGATTGGGAGTTCATTTTTTATTTTGCTTTGAATGCATGGAACATGGGCAATTTAAAAATGGTCATACCCGAAAAGGATTTTAACAGGATTATTGCTCCCAGACCGGGAGAGGATATAGGCGATATTAATATAGAACTGTTAAAGAAAATGGTCGATTATAAAATATCGCATTACAACCAATATGACCGCTTTATAACCAAATTCAACTTTACCGGGGAAGAAATCGGGAAACAGGTCCTTACCGTAAAGACGGAAAACAGGGATACCTTTGTAGAAATGAAAGACAGCGATATTTTCGGTGGGCCTTATGGATATGAATATTATGCAGGTGAATTCGATTTCGAAGAAAGCTATATCGACCGTTATGCCGTTGTTTTAAAGCCAAAACAACCTTTCCTGGATTGGGTCAACAGTTTTATTACCGGGGAGCGGGTCGAAAAAATTGAGGAAGCGAACATTTACCTGGTCGATGAGGATATTGAGGACCTGGAAAAATGGCTCAAAAAGAAGTATGATAAATTGTTCACAATGGAGCTGGATGAATGGTTTTCTTCGAAATGCTGGCCACAGAAGCGTACTTATAAAATGTTCAGGCAATGGTTTCAGGTTGATATATCCACCATGATCTACGACCTGGAGAAAAGACCTATCACAAAAGAATAAGCTGTTCCATTCCGGGAACCAGGGTGGGTAACAGTTTATGAACTCATTCCGTATGCTCATTTTACGTTTTTTTAAAAGCTCCTCCCTTTAGATAAAGGCCTGTGCCGAGCCCTGCCGAAGCAGACAGACTTTAGTCTGATCGGAGGGTTTGAAAGCCCGAGCCAGGGGAAACACAAATGTTTGGAAATAAATCCGGGGCCTGGGCCTGGTCAAACTCCCCGTCCCGCAAGCGGGACACCCCTTTTCTCCCGATAGTCCCGATGTGTATCGGGATCGGGATGAAGATGGGAGCCTTTTTTCTTATCCATTTTATTCACGTTAAATCAATACGCTATGAAAAAGCACACGATCCTGATATGTCTCCTGATTATGGGATGTTCCCGGCATCCGCACCGGGACCTGGCTATCAGTTATCCGTTCCCGCGTCCGGATTCAACTGCATTGACTTTTTTGCCCGGTATAATTTCCGGTGACAGTCTGGATTTTAATGCCGCTTTTTCTCCCGATGGTACATCCTGTTATTTTTCGCGGTCCTCCGGCGGCGTATCCGATATTTACGTTACACAATTTGAGGGTGACCAATGGCAACTCCCGGAAATGGTGAGTTTCAGCAAAGGTCCCTTTTCCGAAGCCGATCCCGTTTTTGCCCCTAACGGTGCCCTGTATTTCATATCGGACAGGCCGTCGAATGAAAAAGATACCCTGAAGAATTTTAATATCTGGTATGTAAAGCCTAACGGGAAAGGGAAGTGGACAGAACCGGTAAACGAAAGGGCCGTTAACTCCGACAGTACTGAATATTATATATCCTTCAGTGCTAACGGAAATCTTTATTTGGCATCAAACAGGCCTGGGGGATATGGTTCGCATGATATTTATATGAGCCGCCTTGAAGACGGGGCATATACAACACCTGTAAATCTCGGCCCTGCCATAAATGCCCCTCAGATGGAACACGATCCTTACGTAACCCCTGATGAAAATGCCGTAATATTCACTTCGGTGAACCGGGACGATTCAAAAGGTACTGCAGATTTGTATTATTCCGTTAAGAGCGCGGATAATACCTGGACACCGTCCCGGAATTTGGGTACGCTCATCAATACGCCCACCTACGACTTTTGTCCCTACATCTCCCCGGACGGGAAATATTTCTTTTTCAGCAGTGAACGGGACGTAAAATGGATAAAGACCGATGCACTCCCCGGGGAACTGAAGCAATTAATTGTTAAAACGGAATAACCGGCTCTTATGAACAAAAAGTTACAGTTTTATACTTACCGACACTTTACAGTTAATGCCATTACCTTTGATATAATCTTCATCCCTGGCAGACCATTGCGAAATTAACGGATAATAGTCTTTGTTGAACAGATTTTCTATACCTACCATCAGCCTGGTACTGCTTGTAAGCTGATAGGAGGTAAAAAGATTGGCCAGGAAAAAATTATTAACCGGTGCGTGCCCGTATGTATAACCCCCTCCCTCGTTTGCCTGAAACTTATCCCTGTTCCCGATATAAGTCCCGGCCAGATTCACATGCCATTCCGGGGTAATTTTATAATTGATATCACCCCTCAGGATAGAGGGGCTTATTCTTGAGCTATCGATGTATTCGTCTTCACTGTCATTGAATTGCCCGTTGTCGTTGTTGTCCGTCTTCCCTTCAATCGTTGACAACGAGAGGTCGAGATCGAGTTTCGTGTTCACAATGACATTCAATTCAAATTCGGCGCCGTATATTTTTTCTGGCAATCTGGACAGCTCGAAAAAATTGGTTTGAGGGTTTATGGTATAGGTTGTACCCAGCTTCTGCTTATTGATAAAATAATTTACCCCGTACCTGATTTTTCGTGTCAGGCGGCCTTCGAGCCCCAGTTCCAGGTTATCGGTGATCACGGCCTTTGTATCCCTTATGTTCTCGCTTATGATGTCCGGATCTGTGGCTATCCGCAAAATCCTGCCCAATTCGCCTACCGAAAAACTCTGGGAAAAACTCGCATAAGGCTGAAGGAATTTCAATTTGTTGTAACGCACCCCCAGGTTAAATGTAAACGCATTATAATCCAGCTTCCCGCCGTTTATGTCAAGGCCCCCGTCGGTGATTTCCCCGTTGTCGCGGTATATGGTGGTATAATCATCAACACTGATGTTGATAATTTCATATCTTCCGCCTCCCTTGAAAATAAAATCATCGATTTTTGCTTTAACCTGCAGATACCCGGCGTAATTTTTCATATCCATTTCAGGTGCAAACAGCCTTCCGTCGGCCATGGGCTGTGCTGTTTTGTTGCTCAATATATCAAGTCCGTAGATAATATTTCCCTTAAAACGATCGGACAGGACATAGTCACTGTTAAAATTAACCCTTAGTCCCTTCTGGTCGGATGTAAGTTCCGGCTGTCCGCCGATATAGCCCTGCGACAGGTCGGTATAATAGCTATAGCTCGCATAGATGGTTCTGTATTTTTGCAGGTAATAAGTTGCCGTGAGGTCGGTGTTTTTAAAGATATTGGTTTTATTCAGTGATAACCGGAGGTTGTGATTGTATTTAACACCCTGGCCTGTCAGACCCGGATCTCGTTCACCAAAAACGCCGAGAGCAGGAGTCTCGCCATACATCCCGGGAACCTGTTGCAGTTGTGATTTCTGATTATTACCGAAGTAATTGTACATCAGTTCCAGGCCGTAGCCATTCCCCATATTAAACCCGATCTTGGAGAAAAGATTGTACCATTCCGATTCTCCTATCCCGTCCCTCGGAGATGAGATCTCTCCTTTTGCGCTGCGCATAATACCGAATTGCTTATAAGAGCCTCCGATAATGTAATTTACTTTACCGGCCTGGCCGTTGAAGAACTGGGACACCTGCATTCCGGCCGTATGATCCGGTTTTACAAGAAAGGATGAAGCGCCGATGTTAGTGTGGGATTCCATCTTCCGGGAGGTATTGCCTTTCTTGGTTATGTAGTTGATAATGCCGCCCTGTGCCCCGTTGCCATATATGGAAGTGGAACCTTTCACTACCTCTATCCTTTCGATGGCGGAAGGATCGAGGTAATTCAGGTTATCTGTCACAAAAAGGGGAGTGGATTGAGGAATGCCGTCCACCAGGACCAGCATACTGCGACCTCTTAACTTCTGCCCCCGGGTCTGTTGCCTGTTATTTGCCAGGGAAACACCGGGAATCCGGGCAACGATATCGGAAACTACATTTGAATATTGCTTGATCTGATCGATCTGTTTTGATGTTAGGACGGAAATGGACGAAGGTACTTCGGCACGGGTTTCTTTGTCCCTGTTGGAAACAATAACAACTTCATCAAGGCCAAAACCCGATTCCTCCATTACAATATGCAAGTCGGTAATCGAAGTTCCGATTTTTACATTCACTTTTCGGGTGGTATAGCTTATATGTGAAAAGGTTAGCTCGTACTGGCCTTCTTCCGGAAAGTTCAGGACGAATTGCCCGTTTTCATCAGTTTGTGAACCCGAACGGGGAAGTTTTGTTCTAAAAATATTTACTCCGGGCAGGGGATTGTCATTTACATCCGTGACCTTTCCCCTGAGTTGGTATTCCTGCGCAAATGCTTTTGTGAAAAAAAACAGGGCGGGCAAGAGTAATACTATCTTCATTTATTTTTTATTTAGACTTATTTTAAATATCGGCGAAGATAATTATTTAAACCGAAACCTGCATTTGAATTTTACGGGTTTTCTTTCCGGGCTTTTCCGTATAAACCGAACGGCATTCTCATGTCCGGGAGGACCACAGGAGTAGAAGATATTCACCCGGTTGTTATCCGTTCCGGGAATCTGCAACATGTCATTTTGTTCGGAAATACATCTAAATTGAAAATAATAATCACTATTTTTAGTCATAAAATTATAATAACCTAAAAAATCTTATCATGAAAAAAGCAATTTTAAATGTAAAAGGCGCTAAAGAACTGTCCGGAAGTGAGCAAAAGAATGTTCTGGGCGGTAAAGGTTCGGGCAACAAATGTGGTGGGGACGGCTCCTACATCATCGTTGACGGTGAGGTAGTTTGCTGTTATATACCGGCACAGGATGCTTATTTATGCTAACATTTCTGTTAGACTTTAAATCATTTCGGGTTTACAGTCCCAATAGCTTCCGGGATCAGGAAGTTACGGGATTGTAAACCCTGATTTTTTATCCGGCCGGCAAAGCGTGTTTTGCCCGGAGACAATGGTTAGACGGAAAGCGCTACATTTTATTTCAATATTCTCATATTTTTAAATACACCTTTCGAGTTGTTTCCTGTCCAGAGGCCTATCTTGTTTGAAACTTGTTTTTCTAATCGATTTACATTTAATATCGCTGTACCTGATTCTTTATCATAGACATAAACATTACTACTGTCAATCTTCACCCTGATTCCAAACCATTCATCAGGGGATGGCGGGTTCAGATATGCTGCTTCGTACTCTCCTTCATGGTCCGTTCTTAAGGATTTCCATGTGTGTCGTGGGGGACTGATGTATTGAACTGAATGTTCGCGGCTCACTAGGTCATCGGCTCTGAAATTAAAGGGTCTGAAATAAACAGCTTCGTAAGTTGAATCATTTCGGATGTTAAAGGCAATACCGATAAAACTTTTGCCCGGGTTATTTTCTCCTTTTAATTCTAATGTTATCGTGCCAATATCAAAATTTATATTTTTAATGACGGCAAAACCGTCCCCTCCTTTGGCATTCAATGCTACTGTATTTACCTCCTTTTCATCAGTAGTGACGATCTCTCTATTTACAAGCTTTAAATTATCTCTATCGAGGTTGATTTCTTTTTCAGCACATGAGATTAAAAGGAAAATTGTTGAAATAGCTGTTGTGATGTTGATTAAATTTTTTACTTTCATGATATACTGGTTGTTTAAGTACATTACAAAGAAAAACAGAGCAGGGGTACATCTGCAATTCATGATGGCATCAACTTCGTACAATATCATACATAACTGAAATCCAAATGGCTAAATCTCATTCAGAAAGCGGTCCGTCAGATCTGTCGCACTGTTTAAAAACCATCGAAGAGAAATTGGGCTGGGGCAGTGGTTCGGATTGGTCGTCACAGAACTTTGAACAGTTAAGCGAAAAAATCAGGGAACATACAGGTGTAGTCATAAGCTATAATACACTGAAACGATTATGGGGGAGAATTCCGTATAATTCTAACCCAAGTACGGTTACATTAAATACGCTGGCAAAATTTATAGGTTATGAAAACTGGAGTGCCTTTTGTGCAAGCAACTCAAACGAAATACGCATCAGTAGAAAAAGCTACCGGTTCAAGGATATAAAAAGATGGTCAAAAAAAGGAGAAAAGACCGCTTTGACTACTATAATCATTATTTCTACTGTATTAACCCTGGTCATTCTGTCCTTTTCTCAAACCGGGATAAATAAAAAAGACTTTCGTTTTTCTTCAAAAAGAATCACTCAAGGATTACCCAATTCCGTAATATTCGAAGTAGATGCCTCAAGTGCTGACGATAACGATGAAATCGAGATTCAGCAAAGTTGGGATGTGAACAAAAGACAAATAATCAATAAAGAGGATTCCCTTGTTACTTCAATCTACTATAACCCCGGGTATTTTGACGCTAAGCTGGTTGTAAACAATCAGATCGTGAAACGGCACGGCATTTTAATTCCTTCGAACGGTTGGTTTGCCCTTATGGAAACGGACAATGAGCCGCTATATTTTAAACCTGCTGAATTCAAGACCCGAAAAGGAGTAGTGGTCTCCCCCGAATTGATCAGGAGTTACAATTCAAATACCTCCATAAGCAATACGGTGGTAAACTACTATTGGGTCGAGGATTTCAAGGATCTTAAAGCCGATGATTTTCAAATAGAAACTTCGCTCAGGAATATACCTGTTCAAAATTACGGAAGTTGCCGGAAAAGTGAAATCATCGTGTATTGTGAAGGTGAGGTCATCATTATTCCATTATCCGTAAAGGGATGTATTGCGAATCTGAATTTGCACCTGTTGGATAGGACTGTCTCCGGTACCCGGAACGACCTTTCCGATTTTGGCGTTGATTTTTCCTCCCCGGTCAATGTAAAATGCGTTTCAAAAGATGGTACAATAACAATATTTGTAAATAGTAAGGTGGCTTATAAAACATCTTTCGAAGGGAAAACGAATAAGATATACGGAATCAAGTACCGCTTTGAGGGTACCGGAATCATATCCGGATTAAAGATATCAAACAGCAAAAAAGTGTTTTTGGATATCTGAACATTTAAGAGCATGTTTAAAAAGAGTTTAATTGGCTAAAAAAATGTCCTTCATCACGGCAGGCCGGCCAGTCACTAAAAATGTCCAGTGGACATTTTCTTAACGTTCCTGCCTCCCATATTTGTCTTTTTTTCGGCCCATAACCTATATTTACGGCTACGACCCCTCAGATGGTAGCCTCGGCAACGAAAGCCGGTGTATCGGGGTCTTTGCCGTTGGGATATCTGCCTGCTGACCGGTGTGTGGAAATTATCCGTGCTACAAAACAAATTACCGATAAACCCTACAGAGGATAGAAGCCGGGCGCACCGGGGAAACTTTACAGAAGATAACCAACCGGAAAAACGAACTCCTGTCGTCAATACGGGAGAAAAGTGCCCTTTCCTTATATCGCCTCATCAGTTTTCCTCCTTCTGAAAGGAGCCCGGTTTTCCCGGGTTTCTCCCTTTTTCTCTTCCCCTTGCTAACCAACTCTTACAGGCCGGACGGGTATCTGATATTTTTCAAAACGCGGACAGTACTGTTCGTAGTCGTCCGTAGTCGTCCGTAGTTGTCCGCGAATTTTGAAACCTCGGACTTTCTCTTCAATTTGCCCATAGCAACAAAAAGTTTTGAATATGGCAACACAACAAAACCCCATCCGGGCAGGACCCGGAACTGACGGGAAAGTACCCGGACGAAAAAGAACAACACGAATTTCTAACCCAAAAAAAAGAGAAAATGAGAACACCAAAATTAATCACCAACTACAGCTACATGAGCGATACAGATCTCGCTTCACTGGCTACGCGAACGGTCAATGCCTTGCAGACCAATACCAACTTCCCGGACCTGAATCCACCCTTTACCGAGTATGAATCCGCAGCGCTGGATTACGTGGCCAGGCAGGCGATTACAGCCAACGGACGTGCCAGCGGCATGCAGAAAGAAGAGAAAGACGAAGCAAGGGCAGCTGTGCTAAAGCTGATGCGGGCGGTAACAAGTTACATCAACAATTTTACCGAAATCAGTTCCATACAGTTGAGTTCGGGTTTTTTGCCTGCGAATGATCCGAAACGGGGAAGGGCCCCGGATGCCCCCACATGGACACGGATACGCCGGTCTAACCGGCCCGCCGAGATCCTGCTGGGCTTCGAAGCTGTACGCGAAGCATACCAGTACGAGATGCAGATCGCGGAGAAACTGGATGAACAGGGCAAACCGCTATGGCGGTCCCTGCCACTGATATCCGACTCTCGGGGCAATTACTACGCGCCTGTAACGGACGGTGTACGCTACCACTTCCGTGTACGTTCGCTGAACAGGCATGGTATGAGTGCCTGGAGCCCGGTGGCCACCCGTACGGCCTGGGTGGATTAAGACGATAACTACACAGGAAGGGTTTTCCATTATGCCGGATACAGACCCGATCGCGGCGGTTTAGTTACGAACCGCCGCGATTTTTTATTGGTATACGAAGGAACAGGAGGGATCTGCCGGGAAACAGCCCCGTTATTCACCGGAACATGGCTATGGTGCGGCAGAACGGGATCAATATGAATAGAAATAGTTTACAAGTGCCCCGTTCTGAAATCGTTTCGACAAGGAACAAACCCGTTACGCGGCGAAACAGGCATCGTTATGCCGGGGAAGGGGGGACAGGTACCGTACTTTAAAACCGTTCTGATAAGAAACAAACCTGTTATGCGGCGGAACAAGACCATAACATGGGGAAACAAGGTTGTTATGCGGGTGAATGGCTTACAGGTGCTCCATGTTGGAATCATTTGGATAATGAACAAACCTGTTAAGCGGCGGAACAAAGCTATAGTGCGGGGAAAGGATATGTAAATGCGGGGCCTTAAACCGGTTTTGATACGGAACAAGCCTGTGATGTGGTGAAACAGTATCGTTGCAAGGCGGAAGAAACCGGTACCCGCGTATAACAGTATCTGAAGAGTCACATTCTTATGCGAGGGTGGGAGCGAAGCGGAGGGATTCATAAAACATGCTATCTTTTACATGGTTTCCCTGAAGATTTGTAATAACACGTTCCGTACTTGGTGATTTTTCATACTTTGTGCTTAAACGAGCATCAGTCGGGACAATTTACACCCAAGTAAACACAAAAGCCTGTTCAATGATTTGCAGTGAAAAACCATACAAAGCCAACGGTATGTGGAATTTTTGTGTATGTTTGTTATATACATAAACGGGTTATCCGCAAGCAAAAAATTGAATAAGGATATGAAAAACGCAATCTTCGCCATTATCATTTTAACTACAGTCATATCTTGTAAAAATCAAAATGAATCTAAAGATAAATTAACCGAAGTGGAAAAAAATACACCTGAAAAAATCGTCTCTTTATCCGGAAAAACATTTGAATATAATTACGGCGATTATGTTTATGAAGTAAATTTCAAATCAGAAAATATGCTTCACTGGAAATGTGTAAAAGGAGATGAAAAAGGAAAAGAAGCCGATGAAACCTATTCTGAACAAAGACTGAATAACCATACCTTATTTATCTCCTGGGTCGAACAGGACGGATTGGGCGTGAGCCAGGTTGTTAACTTAAAAGATAATACGGTAAATACGTTTTTGAGAATAGACAAAGAAATAATACCCCTTACGGGAACAATCCGTGAATTATAGGGATTGAGTGAATAAAAGTCAACGGTGTTTTCTATTATCAAAATCTGATGGAATACTCTTTGCCCCGAGTGACACACAAAACAAAACTGAGTAAAGAAAATAAAATTATTCCTGACTTTGAATTAATCCGAACACACTCAATAAAAAAACTTCTATGGGGAAACCCGTTATAAAAATCGTTCTACTCTTCAATTATCGATTTCTGGCGCTTCATATGTTCTGTACCCCATTGATCCATCTTTTTAATAATAGGGAGAAGAGACTCTCCGAGTGGAGTTAAGTAGTATTCAACCTTGGGAGGAAGTTCGGGATAGACTACTCTGTTGATAATCCCATGCTTTTCCAATTCTTTTAATTGCTGGTTAAGCACTTTTCTACTGGCTAACGGATTAAGTCGTTGTAGTTTACTGGGCCTGCGATCTCCGTTCATAATATTAAAGATCAGACAAGGCTTCCACTTTCCACCAATAATATCCATAATTACGGCCATACCGCAATCCAAGTTCTTTGGAATTTTACGTTCGTACATTTTTTTTATTTATACACAAATATAGCATATTCATTTATTTAACCATAGGTACTTTTTTGTACCTATGCCATAATGAAGTACGTAATTGCCTGAAGGGAGATACCTCCCTAACTTTGTCCCAGATAAAAGATCCGGCGCGCGGATTGTTTGGTTTAAAAGGTAAAAAAATAAAAAAATGAAAATCGTACATTCAAATATCTTATTGGGAATCCTATTTAGCCTCTATATAGGGGACGGTCTTCAATTACATGCACAGCAACAGCCGGGGCATTATTTACAACAGCCGGGCAGTTACGAGATGATATTGGGAGATGTTAAAATTACTGCACTTTCTGACGGTAGTATCAATCAGGAGTTAAAAAAATTATTGATCAACATTACGGATGAGGAGATCGATCATCTCACTTCTGAGAATTTTCAGACGGATGAGAATGAAGCATCTGTTAACGCCTATTTATTCCGATTAGACGGAAAATTGATGATGGTCGATGCCGGGACATCCGATTTGTACGGTCCTTCTTTAGGCTTTCTGCCCCAGAATCTCCGTAAAGCCGGTTATGATCCTTTACAAATAGACATTATCCTCATTACACATATCCATACCGATCATACCGGAGGATTAATGGATGGAGATAAAATGGTTTTCCCAAATGCCACAATTTACGTTAACAAAACGGAATTGGATTATTGGACAAGCGATGATGTTTATCAAAATGCGCCTGCTGACAAGAAAAAGTATTTTGTGGAAGCCAGGGAAAAAATTCTACCCTACTTAAAATCCGGAAAAATTAAAACTTTTGAATTTGGCGAAGAACTATTTCCCGGTCTAACTCCACTTTCGGCCGTAGGTCACACCCCCGGACATACGATATATGAATTGATCAGTGATAATGAGAAACTGGTGTTTTGGGGAGATCTGTTGCATGCTGCAGCCGTACAATTCCCTAATCCGGATGTGACTATTGTCTATGACATAGATCAAGAGCAGGCAGCCATAACACGTAAGGAAGCATTTGCAGATGCTGCGAGGAATAAGTATTGGATAGCTGCAGACCATATTTCCTTTCCCGGAATCGGTCATATTAAATCGGATGGCAAAAAGAGTTACCGATGGTATCCTATCAATTATACGACCAACCCTACCGGAAAAGGTCAATAAATCAGCAAGATATGAAGTTTAGATATTGGTTTTGCATTTCCGTGGTATTGTTTTTTTGCAAAAGTCTTTCTGCTCAAGGTCATTCCATAGATAAAGATCCGGATTCGATTATTGTCAGGCATATTTTTGAAGAGTCGCTGTCGGGCACGGAGATACCTGAGCATCTGTATTATTTGACAAAGAAAATCGGACACAGGATTTCCGGATCGGCACAGGCAGAGCGGGCGGTGAAGTGGATCGAGCATCAACTCAGGGCGCTGGAGGCAGATACTGTTTATCTACAGCCTGTAAAAATTCCCGTTTGGACCAGAGGAGCTAAAGAAAGGGCTTTTATACAAACAGGAAATGGCAATGTACAAACAGTAAGTGTACTGGCTTTAGGCGGTTCTGTAAGTACGCAGGGGGCTTTGAGTGCAGAAGTCGTAGAGATCAGGTCCTGGGAGGAATTGAATGAAATGCCGGAAGAAAAAATAAAAGGAAAATTCGTTTTTTATAACCGGGCCATGGACGCCTCCATGCCCGATCCTTTCGATGCTTACTTAGAGGCTGTAGATCAACGGAGTATAGGTGCTATCGAAGCGGCCAGAAAAGGAGCCGTAGGCGCTTTGGTACGTTCGCTCACACTGGCCAAAGACAATTCTCCGCATACCGGGGCAATGCAATATGCCGAAAATGTCCGCAAGGTTCCGGCTGCCGCTTTGAGTACGCTTGGCGCAGATGCGCTTAGCAAAGCCCTTAAAGAAAATCCCACACTTAAATTTTCTTTGGAAATGCATTGTTCCCCCCAACCTGATGTATTATCCCATAATGTCATTGCCGAAATAAAAGGTAACTACTATCCTGAAGAGTTCATTACCATCGGGGCCCATACAGATACCTGGGATGTGGGAGAAGGGGCCAGTGATGATGCTTCCGGCATCGTACAAACCATAGAGGCTTTACGCTTGTTCAAAACTTTGAATTTGGTCCCTAAAAGAAGTATCCGGTTTATATTTTATATGAATGAAGAGTCCGGCGCCCATGGCGGCAAAGAATATGCCTCTGAGGCCAGGAAGAAGGGGGAAATACATCTGGCGTCCATTGAATCCGATGCAGGAGGCTTTCAACCTGTAGGTTTTCGTTTTGACGGAGCACCGGAAACTATACAGCAGGTACAAAAATATAGTTCTTTTTTATCCCTTTATGGAATAGACGGCATCAAAGAGAATCAAAGAGGTGTGGATATAGCTCCCATGAAAGGGGCGTCTGAAGTATTACTTAGTCTGGACTGTGAATCACATCGCTTATTTGATATTCATCATTCGGCACTGGATACATTAGACAAGCTTAATTTCAGGGAAGTCAGCCTTGGCGCTGCAGCCATGACCACAATGGCATATTTGATCAGTGAATACGGATTGTAAAAATTTGCAAATGAAACCGACACCTGACCATTGAAAAACAATAAAAAAATAAACAGATGAAAAATAATATTTTAATGTTTCTAATCGTAGTTAGTTCCGGTACTATGGGGAATTATTGTTACGGGCAGACAACAGACACGGAAACTAAAGTCTACAGCGATTTCCATATCCATCAGGGTGTTCTTTACACTTCCGGTATATTAGGTACGGACCACAAGGAAAATATACCTGCAAAGTTTGAAGAGGAAGTCCGGCAGCTTTTTGCCAACCTCGATAAGATATTACATAGAGCGAATATCAGGAAAGAAAAGATTTATAGTGTCACCGTATTTTTAAGTGACATAGCGAAAATCGACACCTTCAATGAGTTATACAGGAATTATTTTCACGCTCCTTTTCCTGTCAGAACATGTGTAGGGGTAGAGGGCCTGGCAAAAAAGGCCAGAGTGGAAATGAGCGTCCTTGCGATTTATGATAGCCAGGAAAAGTCCGGTTGATACCATTCTTTAATTTTTTTAAAAACGAAACAGGCTGCTTTATCTGGCAGCCTTTTATCGTTAAAATACCGGCCGTCCTTAAAAAGCCGAATTTTACTTTTTTCTTTAAAAGACAAAACGTCCGGACAAGCCTGATCTTTATATTTTGCATAATATAATTATAGGGCAAAGGCAGCCCAACTGGTATAAATCAAAAGATACAGGTATTTGAACTATAATGTACTAGCGTTATGTTAAGTAGCTTTGGGGATTTGATTTTTCAGGGAGAGGGTGAAGGCTTTTTTATTTAAACAACCGCTTCATGTAAGGGTTGAAATGGGGGAGTGACTTACAGAAGGTTGTTTTTTATACCGCCCGGTTGAGATTGCAAATGGAGCTATCCGGTTCTCCCATTTTAACCTTTACATACCGCTTTTATAAGGAAAAATAGGTGAAGCCAGGTGGGGCTTTACGTATTTTGAGTGCGTGAGGGATAGCAGCGGCATCCTTTTGTGAGGCAGGAACAAAAGATACAGCGGATAGCCCGACCCCTGACCCCTCCTTTGTTCCCTTCTAAAACAGGGCAGGGGGCACGCCCTAATGCTACTTCATGTGCCTGTCTTAGTAGACTTTCTCGGATAATTCGGAGCCGGCTTTGAAACGCACTTTATTCTTAGCAGCTATTTGTAACGGCGCTCCGGTACGTGGATTGCGGCCTTTTCGGGCGGCTGATTTCTGAATGTCAAACGTTCCCAAACCGGGTAATTTGATGCGTTCGCCGTTTTGCAACGCTTCCGTAAGAATTTCCGAAAGGGCTTCGAGGTTTTTTTTGGCTTCGGCTTTAGTAGTCTGTGTACGCTTTGCCAGTTGTTCGATAAGTTCTTTTTGGGTCATGAATTTATTTTTAGTAGGTTATATTTTACAAATAAATTAAGATCAATTACCACGGTAATATTTTGGTAGAAATGGGTTGCCAATTTGTTCCGTCGTGATATTCAATTGTTGTCAAATAGTCTAGTGCTTTTGGAAATGCACCAATGGGAGTTCCAATTAAGAAATTATGAATTCTATCATGGGCATCTTGTAAAGACTCATAATTAAAATTGGCATTTTTCTTATCAGGATTAGATGTCTTATAAGGTATTGTACCATTATGTCCATAACATTTATCTGCGAAACAATGTACTTTAGAAAGGATTGGGGTGAGAGCACCGTTTCTTTTCATAGTTAATGAATCTTTTAAAATTAATTCATAAAAACAATAATGATTGGCTGCTGCATCAATTTCGTAAGATATTTTAAGTCTTTTGCCTTGTTCTATACAGCATTTATAGTTATTTGATATATCTAAATTTATAAGTTGTTCTTTTAACTTTATAAAGCTGTTTTGTATTATTTTTAATTCTCCTCTGTAAAGTGGTGAACTTATTTCATGATGCGAAAGTGGATGTAGTAAAGCTGAAAGTAGAGAGTTTATGTTATCAACATATTCAGTTGAGTTACCAAAATTAGCTAAAAAACGTTTTGTTCTCAATACTAGCTGAGTTAGCTGATAATCGGGCAATTGGGTATTCTCGGCATCTGCAGTTTCCCATTTAGGAACAAATTCTTTAATTAACTCTTCCAATGCCTTTCTAAAATAATTAGCTGCTGCTGGATAGTCCGGGGCTAATCTATGATTTAAATATTTAATTGCTTTGTCGAAATATGAATCTCCTTCAATAACAATTGGCTTATTTATTTTATTATTGGATATTGGGTCAGAGTCATGACCAACATACATTTCAATTACTTTCCACTTTTCATTAATGCTACTAGCAAAATACTTTTTAGCCAATTCATACCAATGTCGGTCATAAGTGGAGATAAATTTTTGGTAATCGGTAAATTCATTTCTAAGTATTTTTAGTATTGGGATTCTATTTCCAGAATCTAAACCTATAAATACATCATCTAAAAAAATAACTTTTAACTCTACTGACGCTGGATTAGTACGTAATGAAGCTAAATATAAACAGATAGCAATAGCAGATAATCGAGCTTCATTTAGAAAATCATTGTATCCTCCATCAATTAGAATTCCATCTTTAATTACCTGTAATTTAAAGACACTCGTAGTATACCATTCCCACTTATATCCGTAGTTAAAGGTTAAGGGTTCTAATGAATAGCTTAATTCAATATTTAATTCATCAAAGTAGTTAGATAAATATTTATTTAAAATGGTAAAGACTTCATCTAATGTACCCTTTAAATGAGTTTCAAAAGTAGGAAGAAACGCTATTGCATTTTTATGACACCGGTCATTTCTTGTATAAGCATTTGTAGTTAAATCATTTTGTAGTTGTTTCCATCTTTCTTTGAATCTAAAATTACCTCCTGTGCTATGTGGGATATGCTCTCCCAATAGATTTAAGATTATCAATTCAAATAAGTTGGGTTCAGGTTCATTGTGAAAGTAGACTTTTAGTAAATCAGTATAATCAAGAAACCCTTTGATAAGAGCAGTATTTTGAATGAAAAGAACATTGTGATCAGAATTTACATCAGAAAATAAATGTGAAGCTTCTGTTCCACTCAAAATTTGGTTTGTCGAAGTATCATAATCTGAAAACTGTAATTTTATTCCACCTGGATCATAGGGTAAATATCTATTTTTTATGTACTGTACGGAAGTATCCCTAGAGCTTGCGAAAAAATTATTTAAGGCTTTATATAAAGAACTCTTTCCACTACCATTTTCACCATAGACTAATAAATTTTCACCATTTGGCATATTTATAGGATCGTATTCTCCAAAATACCCCCTAAAGTTATTTATAGCTATCGATGTGATCTTCTTACCCATTTTAAACAATTATTTAATAATGAGATTCGATCTCGATAACTTGTGGAATATTTAAAAGCGATAGGAAATTTCCTCCTAGATTATGCTCTGGAGAGCTAATTTCCGCATATAGTTTTTCAGCGGCTTCGGCTTTTTTTTCATTATCTGGTTCGGCTTCTAATTTAGGAAACGTTGAAATATAGTTTTTGATTTCAATTTCTTTTTCTTTAAACTCTTTATCAAAGAATATTTCATAAACTAAGGCATCTAGAACTCTTTCGAAAAATAGTGTCGCTTTATGATTCCCTTCACTATGAATAATATAATCAACGATATTTGCAATTTGAATTTGACTATCTAAATCTATAATTGGGATTTCTATCTCATTAATATCAGTAAGTGATAATGGTTTTGTTTCTTCCTGATCCTTTCGTTTTTCGATATAGTATTTATGAAAATAAAATCTACTAGATAAAAGCGCTAAAATATATTTTGGTATAAAATTGGGTCTATTTAATACTAAACCAATAATATTATTTTTAAATGCTACCACATCATTGGAAATTGCAATATTGAAGCGAGACGATGAATTGAATGCACGAGATATTAGGATTTTCCCTTTAGATTCAAATAACTCTCTTACAGATAAATCTATGTCTATAGTAATTAGCTCTAATTTTTCTTTATTAAAACTATAATTTTTGAAAACACCTTGGGTTAAACAATTATAATTAACATGAGTATCACTTGATATTTGACTACTTTTTTTTATATCTTCTTTGACTCCTGCTTCTATGGATGCTATCTCTTTAAGAAAAGCAGTTGTATTATTTTTATTAGGTTGATTGTCCGAATATTTATCCTTAAAAGATTTTACAGCATTTTCAAACGTAGATTTCTCATCTATACTGGCCATTAGAGAAAAAAGGAACTTTATATCCTTACGAATTTTTGCCTTATTGTGCAAAATAGCATTATATGGTATGTCAAATAAAAAGTACCAAAGGGCATAAAAACTTTGTTGAGTCCTTCTACCTTTAGTAATTAATAACAGTTCATCTAAATTTTTATTAAGGCTTATAGTCGTCAAATCTTTACTTTCTGTTAATAATTCTTTTAACTTTCGAATAAACTCAAACTCAAAATGATTTATAGCATTAATAAAATCATTTTTGTCTTGAAAACTTTCTAAAGTTTTTGTTATTTCATTTTTTGATTTTAATCTAAAGTTTATTTTAGTGCCTATCTTGTAGATGTCAATTTCAGATTTACCATTAGATTGATTGGTTTCATTTTTATTCCTGGAGAATTGCAAAAATGATAATGCCGTATATATATTTTCATCTTCCATTCTTGAATTGTTTTTCCTGAAATAGAACCAATTTTTGTGATTCCTGTGGGCTGCTTTTATTGTATCAATGATGTCTCTAGAGATATAAGAATTCCACATTTCAAAGGAGTCTTCTTTTATAGGATATGGTTTGTCATTTAACCTGACAAATAAATCTATTGGTTCAAAATTTTTGTTATATTTTTTGTCAATTTCAATAACCCATAAATCAAAATTCTTAATTCGGTCTTGAAATTCAAGCGATAAAGCATTAAATTTATTCCCATGTAGATTGGTTAAAATGCTATTTTTTAGATATAAGGAATATCCATTTTTATTAGAATAGGTTCTCTCTCCATTTTCATCCAGATAAGGATCGCCCGTAAAACCTAAAATGCTTAATATCCTTTGCTGTCCATCTAGAACTTCTCTAACTCCATCTTCTCTTTTAAATACAAAAATTGGGGGAATTTTTATTCCTAAAAGAATGCTTTCTATTATTGATGAAGATTTCTTTTTGTTTATTACTTCTTTTCTTTGATACTGAGGACGAATTAAAAAACGCTGTCGATCCATTGAACGTATGATATCCGTTATGGCAATAGAAGATGGTTCTGGTTTATTAATTCTCAACTCTTCAAAACTAGTTAGTTCATCATCAACAGGATTGATCTCGTTATTTCTTTGAATAAATTCTTGATTAGTATCAAGATAAAGCTTTAAGGAGGTATCGAACTCTTGCTCAAAAAATCTGGCGGTAGCACTATATCTTTCATATAGTTCTTTGGAAAAAGAACTTCTTTGAAGACTATATGATTCAATATTATTTACCAAATAAATAACTAGCTTATCGATTAATTCAGGTTTGTCGATTTTCTGTAATTGAATATCTTCGTTTTCAAGAGCAGAAAATACCCAAAATAGACATTCCGAGATCAACCTATTATATGAATTACTTTGTTTTAAAAAAGTAGCCTTTATCTTTACCAGTAGATTCAGTTTTGCTATAAAACTCTGGTAAATATTTTCGATTTCGGAAGTATCAATTTTAGCAAATAGAGCTTCGTAAAACTTTGAAACTATGGATTGCTTTTTGACAGCATAATATTTGATTGGGATTTCATGTTGAACTAGTAGCTGACGGACTCTTTTAAGTATTATTTCTATATTGTTCTTTTCGAAATGAAATACATTTGATATGTCTCGATTTAGAATTTCATCTTCTTGGATCTTTTGCTTTAAATAGGCATTGAGATCATCTTCTAAATAGACTGCGTTATCTATTTCTGATGGTTTTAGAGGTGTAATTCCAGAATTATACCTTTTAAATATTTCTCTTTTTACTAACTCTTCAATGTCGTCACTAATTCCTTCCCTAGATGGAAAACTAAATTCAATAATACGTAATTTAGTATCCCAAAATAAATCCTGAAGTTCGGTGTCGATATCTTTAAATTGCTTATTAGCTATTCCAATATTTCCCAACTTATGCAATCCATTTTTTCTAAGCTTAAATTCATTGCCTTTAAACCGTAAAATAGTTTGATATCTTTGGCGGCCATCGATAACTTCAGTTTTGTCACTATTTTTAAAAAAAACTAATGGAGGAATTTCTGTTCCAAGGAGTATACTTTCAATAAAGTAAGTAGCCTTTTCATCATCCCAAACATAATTACGCTGATATGATGGTTTAAAATCTGTATTTCGAACCCTACTCGCATTATTAAAAAGACTCTCAATCGACATTACTTTCGATTCAATCTTGATTTTATTCTCAAAAATATCTCTAATATCCATAAATCTTAGACCTTATCATTTGAAATGATATCTTATTTTAACTATTAGTTTTTTTCTTCCCCAACCAACTTCTCCAACCGCGCCATCATTTCGTCTTTCTCCTTCAACATACGCTCATACAGCGCCATTTTTTCCTCGTGGAGTTTCCTTATTTCATTAATAGGATTGTTATTAAAAACTTCAATTCTGTTATTGAACATTGCATTGTCAGAGAAGTTACAAGAGATTAAATTCACCGCCTGCTCCTCATCAAAATTCTGTATGGCTTCGACGGGGATTTTCAGAGCTTCGGAAATCTGTGAGAGTAGGGGAGTATCAATGGATTCTTTTTGCTCCAAAAGGGAGATCTTTTGCTGGTTCCAGTCTTCACCCAGTTCGAAAGCTAAAGCATCCTGTTTGATGCCGAGCATTTCACGAAAACGCTTCACGTTGCGGCCCTGGTGTATTCTGGGATTTTTAGTGGCATGTGTCATAGCTCAAAATAGTATTTTTAGTTCATTTTCTGTCTGGTTTTTACTTCCAAACCCCTTAAAACAAAAGAATTACATACGTTTAAAGGATGTTGCAGGTAAAGGTAATTATTCCGTAAAACAATCGCCCATCTAAAGATATGTAAAAAACATAAAATTCATCGGTTCAAGGCTGTAAAATACAAATTTGTTGTGTAGGATACCTCTGCAAAGCTGACCAACTTTAGGGAAACAAAAATACAGGAGCATGAAAAATTCTGCAAAAACACGCCGTATGAAGGTGTACAGCAAAATATTGAAACGAAGAGAAAAACTAGCGTGGAATTACATGGTAACATTCCCCGAAATACGGTTGATGGGGAAGTGGTTGCAGGAGTGTGGATTTGAACCCGGTCAGGAGATCAATATCGTTACAGCAAGCCGTAAACTGGTGATTACCATTGAACCGCAACGGGAAGAAAACGAAGCAGCCATCCCGGAAAAAGCCCCTAAAAAGAGAAAGAAATCAGCCGTTAAATAAATGTGGATTAACCGAATATTATGTAAAATAGAAGCTTTCGAGGGCGATCACCTAAAAAGCGCGTTGGCCTGACAAAAATGCGGGCCGGCGTTGGGGGGAATGGCCAAATGCGTAGAAATTCGCCAAAGGCGCTTGTCGTTTCCCGATGATAATCGGGGTTCGTTTGGCAGAATTTCAAGCATATGGACAGGGCGCGTTGAAGCTTATTTTTGTCTTGATCTTTTTGGTTCTTTTTGCATCAAGGCAAAAACGAACATATCATAAACTCCGTGAGCGCCGAAATAGAAAAATACGAAGAAAGCTGCCTGATCAGGCACATCCGTATTTTTTGTATGCCAAGCGAACACCATCTTTAAATAAAAAAGGCTTTACTGCGCGGTGGCAAAAAATCAAATAAGCGTTGGCGAGCGTTGGCCTTATACGGTACACATTGTATATCATCATAATCTGTAACTTTTCCGATAAAAGTAAACGCTTCGGAAAACCCACAGCGCGGGCGTGCGGCTGTTTTGTCCTATAATGTACTTGCGTTATGTAACTTTGCTTTGGGGAAAAAGGTCCTGCCTTTATGGTCTTCTGAAAAGTTTTTCTGCTAAATTTCCTATACTCAGCGAATGGAATACTCTTTGCCCGGAGCGACGATAGGAGAGTAGGGGAATGTGTATGGAATGGGATTAAAAAGAATGCACTTAATTATTTAGTTTTGAATGGCTTCCTTTTTATTGGTTTATGTGAGTTCTTAATCAAATTCAGGATCATAGTATCCAAATCTTATTGTTGCTTTATGAAATATGATTTGTGTTTCAGTTTCTGTAAACTCAATATCATCGAAAAAAATTGTATAGCTAACATTATTAATTCCAGTATGTACTCTTCCTGAAAACGAAGTTCCTTCTAATTCATAATCTTCATAAACCATTCCCGTATGGAACTCCCAAGTATCGTTTTCTTCGACTAACCTTGCACTTATTCCAGCATGAGGAACATTATTGGGGTGTGTTTTGGTATAAGGTTCAAACCCAAGAAATGTAAAAGTCATATTCGGGTTATCATTAAAAATAACGCAGTCATTGGGCTCAATAACAAAAGGTTCCAGGAAATTTTTTTCCAAGCAAATAGACATTTCTTCATTATTGTCATCATCATTATTATTGTCAGCATCATTATTGTCATCATTATTCGAGCAACTTGTTATACACATTAATAATATTAAGTAAAATACTTTTCTCATACGTTTATTATTGATTGTAGCTAACGGTTAAGGGCATACGGTGTTGTGCAGGGGCTCTGGATCTTTATAACTTCCTAATATCCCATTTAGTAAGCCCGGTAAGTTCTTTTATAGTATCGGCATCATATCCTTTATCCTTCATCTTTTTGGCAATCATAAGGTTACTGTCCTTAACGGCCTGTTCCTTTTCAAATTCAGCTTGCCACTTTCTTGTTTCGGCTTTTTCTTTATCAAGGATTTCGTATTTGCCCGTTTTTTTCAGTTGGCTCATAACACCCGCATTGGCAAAACTGTAATATTTATCCTCGGAAATAACCAAATGATCGACAACTTCAATATTAATCAGTTCCCCGGTTTTCATCATCCGGTCGGTTAAGTCCAGGTCTGCTTGGGAAGGTTCGGTTTCGCCACTTGGATGATTGTGTACCAAAATCATTTTCACGGCCAGTTTGTAGATAGCCATTCTGAATATCTCCGGCGGGTTTACCAAAAGACGATTAACGGCTCCAAGACTGACCAGTTCTATAAAAAGGATTTTGTTCGCATTGTCTAACCCGACTACCCAAAAATGCTCCTGATTTCGCCTGATCTTATTCTCACGTAACAAAACCTGTTGCATTACCTTATAGACGTCAGCGGAATTTAAAACTCTTATTTTTTGTTCTTGGGTAAGGCGTACGTTCATAGTTTCAAATATACGAATTTGTATTGTGTAATACTTAGATGTTTTTTAGAGATTTCAATGCGGTTTCCCGTAAATCATTGTTTTTCAAAATTCTGTATATTTGGTTAAATCTATAATCACTTAAACATATGAAAAAACAATATAAGTTATGACCACAAAAGAGTTTAGAGAAAAAATACTTGAATCAAAGAATCTAAAGTGGTTTAAAAATATTAAAGTAGACTTTCAGTTAACAGCTGTTAATTTTTCTAAAACTTTTAAAAGCCTTAGTGAGTTCCATAAATTTTTAGAGTTACAAAAAACTGGCTTTGAAAATATTGATTCATTACCAGATGAACTTAAAGGTTCAAAAGATTTTTTTACTAAAAATTTAACAAATTTAGAAGTTTTTTTTAACCGATATCAAAATAGTACTGAAAGCCAATTAGACGTCTATTGGAAAAGTGCTACTACTAAGAATAATTCACAAAAAATTGATTTGTCAAGTACTAATGTTTTGACTTTTGATTCTACCCAAACAGATTTATTAATCAGAATTAATGAAACTAACTCAAACTATACGAAAGGAGCATACGATTATATAACAAATGCAAAAAATATAGGTAGCTCCCGTGACAGTTTTATTGGTGGAATTTTAGCATATGAATTCGAAAATCCTAAAACATTACTGGCTAAAGGCGATACTCCTTCCAAAAGAAAAATTCAAGAATTAGAAAACCGAATAGAGAATCAACTTTCTGAAAGTGAGAGCCAACTCCTTGAACATTTAGAGAGTTCAAAAAACGAATTTGAAGCCTATGTAGAGAAAATAGACGAATTAAAAACTCAAAAGGAGTCACTATTCAATGATTGGTTTGAAGGAAATGAAAATTTGGAAGGAATTAAAAGTCAGATTACCCAATTTTTTGAAGAATCAAAAGGTCGAAGAGAAAACTTAGAGATTGCTTACGACAAAAAACTTGAACTTTCAAAGCCTGCAAGATATTGGCAGAAAAAAGCAAATACATATTTTGATAATTATAAAACAGCAAGAACTATTTTACTTGTAATGATTGGGGTAACGGCTTTATTTTTAGGAATCATCTTGGCAGTAGCGCCTGAATATATTTTTAAAAATGTATTTAAAGGAAATGAAGTTACAATAGTAAGGTGGTCCTTAATATTTATTGCATTTCTGGCATTGATGGCTTATGCTATTAGAGCTGTAAACAAATTTATGTTTAGTTCTCTTCATTTATCAAGAGATGCAGAAGAAAGACACGCTTTGACTTTTGTTTACTTGTCACTATTAAATGAGCAGGGGTCTGAAATGGATGGAGAGGATAGAAAATTGATTTTACAATCTTTGTTTAGTAGGTCAGAAACGGGTTTATTAAAGGATGATTCTGGGCCAACGATGCCAAATGATATAATTAGTAAAATAATAAATAAATAAAGTTGGTTCTTGAAGAGTGAATTTTTAAATAAAAATACTATGATTAATAATTATTTGGAAATTATAAAGCATGAAATGTTAGTAGAATCTTTAGAAACTATTGACAGAAATTTTATTAAAGAAATAGTTTTAAGGGCTGGTGGAAAAGTTAGTGATATTGATATTATCCTTAAGCATCCTTCTGTTAAAGAGATTAATGAAGATTTATTCTACATCAATAAATAGATTGTCATTTCTCGACAAAGAATTAAGCCAATACGAAATCCAACAGAAGCGAGAACGAGTAACGGCTAAGAAATTTTACATCCGGGAGCATGCGGCAGGGAAAATTTTTAGCGGTTACGGACAAGCTGGCCAAAACTTCCTTAAAAACTTTTCTCAGCCAAAATATTCGGTATAGCGCAATTTTCAGGCAACAGCCAAAACGTTCTGCTTTTTAGCGCTGGCCAGGCGGCTGGAAATTGTGTGTGAAAATAAATGCCAAAGCATTTAATTTTTACAAAGCAATAAGCACGTTTGGCAAAGCGGCAATTTTATGCTTCGGCTGCGCTCAGCACAGGCGCCACGGCAAATTATAGTTAAAATGCCGGTCGTCCTTAAAAAAGCCCGATTTTACTTTTTTCTTAAAAAGATTAAACGCTCAGGAAAGCCTGATCTTTATATTTTACATAATGTCATTATAGGGCAAATAGCAGCCAATATGGTATAAATTAAAAGATACAGGTATTTGAACTATAATTTATATTATGTAAAATAGAATATTTTAAATCCCTCCATCACTTCGGATTTTAACCGTTGTTCTCAATATATAATGAAAAACCCACCCTCTCATAATTCCCGTATTTGAAAATTTCCGGCCATCTCATAATTCCCGTATTTGAAAATTTCCGGCCATTGGTACGGAATATCGAAAATATGAGCATTATGGCAAATAGCTATAACAATGATTATGTGGATCATTTTGCATGCTAATTTCCCGAATCCTGATTTTCCAACTAATAAAGACATCTGCTCAAAACTTGCGTATTTGAAATTTTCCGCACGAATATCCGGAATATTAAAATTATACACCGGTCAATTTATCGGTTTTTATTATCGTAAGATTATTTCCGGGAAATGAAGTTAGTTTATCGGAAATTATAAATAACAGGTATGGTAATACATTTTTCAGTTTACTTTACCCTTTTCTCCTGTTTTACATAATAATTGACCCGCTCCTAAAAGCCCCGTTTCGTAAATGAGTTTGTACTCCGGATTTCATCCGACAAAAAATCCGGAAACCCTTTCTTTCAAAAGATTTTCCGGGTTTTCCCGGGTTTTAAACCCATCTATAGATTACGAGATACGCTCTATCCGCGCACCTATGGCCCGGAGGCGTTCATCTATGTGCTCGTATCCGCGGTCTATCTGTTCTATATTGTGTATTGTTGAAGTTCCTTTGGCAGAAAGCGCTGCGATGAGCAAAGCTACCCCCGCCCGTATATCCGGCGATGTCATGGTGGTGGCTTTCAGTTTGGACTGAAAGTCATGGCCTATCACCGTAGCCCGGTGCGGGTCGCAGAGAATGATCTTCGCCCCCATATCTATGAGTTTATCGACGAAAAACAGGCGGCTTTCGAACATTTTCTGGTGAATAAGTACGCTTCCCCTGGCCTGTGTTGCCACCACAAGTATGATGCTCAACAGGTCCGGGGTAAAGCCCGGCCAGGGGGCATCGGCAATGGTGAGTATGGAACCGTCTATAAAGTTCTGTATTTCATATCCATCATTATGTGCGGGAATATAAATATCATCATCTCTTTTCTCCAGGGTGATACCGAGTTTACGGAATACGTTCGGAATCTGCCCCAGGCTTCCCCAGCCCACATTTTTAATGGTCAGTTCGCTTTGTGTCATGGCCGCCAATCCTATCCAGCTTCCTATTTCGATCATGTCGGGAAGCATGGTATGGGTGGTTCCGTGCAACTTTTCCACGCCTTCGATAGTGAGCAGGTTGGACCCTACTCCACCGATCCTGGCGCCCATCCGGTTCAGCATATTACAGAGTTGCTGCAGGTAAGGTTCACAGGCCGCATTGTAAATGGTGGTGGTACCTTCGGCCAGAACAGCGGCCATAACAATATTGGCCGTACCCGTCACGGAAGCTTCATCGAGCAGCATATATGTTCCCTGAAGCTTTTCGGCTTCCACACCATAGAAATATTCTTCGCGGTTGTAGCGGAATTTCGCACCGAGTTTGATAAGGCCTTCGAAATGCGTATCCAGTCGCCTGCGGCCTATTTTGTCCCCGCCCGGTTTAGGAATGTAGCCCATACCGAACCTGGCGAGTAACGGGCCCACGATCATGATCGATCCCCGGAGTCCCCTGCCGTCTTCCTTAAACTGCTCCGACTGCAAATAATCCAGGTCTACATTATCCGCCGTAAAACTATATGCCCCTTTGCCCAGTTTCTCCGTTTTTACGCCCAGGCTCCCGAGCAGGTTTATCAGTTTATTGACATCCAGTATGTCGGGGATGTTGTGAATGGTAACCGTTTCTTCCGTAAGTAAAACGGCACATAAGATCTGTAAAGCTTCGTTTTTTGCCCCCTGGGGAATAATCTCCCCTTGCAGGGTGTGACCTCCTTCTATTTTGAATGTACCCATTTAAAGACCATGGTATTTAAAAAATTTCAATATCCCTGCTTCCTGTCACCTATACGGTAAGCGGAATGCAATTGAAATCGGGATTTGACTGATATTTTAGTAGCGTTTTTTATTGCGGTTGTTCTTACCGTTATTCCGGTTTTTCTGATTGGTTTTCCCGGGATGCTTGGTTTTTCCCCTCATAAGATCATCACTGTCCGACAGGTCTTCCTCCCATTTGGCAAGGTTGATCTTACCATCGCTCAACTCGTAAAGATGCTCAAAAATAACCTCGTCCTCAACCGTGTCTTTATTCCAGTTCAGAAAGCTCTTTTTCATGTGGTTGGCTATGGTGAACTTCAGTCCTTCTTTAAGGTCGCTTTCTTCCCAGCTGTTGCACACATCTATCATCCTTTTGATATTGTTTCCGTAGAAACGGTATTTCGGATGGTTTTGCGGGTAATTCAACGGTTCGGGCTTTTGTTCCAGAAGCTCTCTTTCCGGCTTGGGGAAAGGAGAATCCGCATCGAGCCGGAAATCGGAGATTATGAAAAGCTGATCCCAGAGTTTATGCTGAAAATCAGGCACGTCCCGCAGGTGAGGGTTAAGATTCCCCATAACACCGATAATGGCCCTGGCCACCTTATTGCGCTCTTCCCGGTTATCTATCGAAACCGCATAATCTATCATCTTCTGTATATGCCGTCCGTATTCGGGAATTATGAGCCTCTCACGCTCTGTATTATACTCTAAATTGTCCGTCAAAATATTATAAGGTATTAAAATTTATGTTATTGAAGTACGACTAATAAATGGGGCGAAGTAAAATAACTGAGTGCAAAATACTAATTTTTTTCCAAAACAGGATTAAAAGCCTCCTATTATCCGATGTATAACCGGGCAGATCAGAAAAAACCGGTTTCCCCGGAACAGTAATTGCCCCCTCTGTTTATAAAGAGATCACTCCCTCTACCTTGCCGACCTCTTTATATTTTTCTATTACGGCCTCCGCGCTTTCCATGATCAGCTGAACCGAAACCGAAGTGTATTTACCGTTAGAGGATTTCTTACTGTTTATCACCGCTCCTTTGTTATCAAAAATATTTTCGATCCGGGTTATTTTATCCTTGTCCGTAGGGATAATGAATTTGTATAAATAACTGGATGGCCAGGTCGTGGTATTGTTTAATTCTTCTTTTAATCTTTTGTAGAATTGTTCTTCCTTTTCCGAACCCATGTCTGAATTTCCAAGTATTAAATATCGTAAACTGCAAAGATACATCTTCTAACGGAATTTTCTCCCGTATATTACGTTAAACCCTGCGCAGGACAGAATTTTGAGGACCCCGGGATAAAAAAAACATACGATAAGGCATAATATAAGCCCCGGAAGCCATTTTCATTTTTTAGTTACACCGGCATTTCCGTATTTTGCATTTTTTATCGAACTGCCATGCGGGTCGAATGTCCGCAGGTTCGGAACAGATTGAAGGTCTGTTAGGCCACGCATACATCAATAATTGTAAAATAAGGTTATTAAGTTACCCCGTTAGCCAGACGCCCCCAATAACCTATTAACTTAATAACTGAGTAACTCAATAATCAAATAACTATCGGAAACAAGGTATTAAACCCCAAACCGAGACCAATAAAATACGGTGAATACGAAGAAGATTGTAATTACGGGCGGACCGGGAACGGGAAAGTCATCCGTACTGGATGAATTTACGCGGCGGGGACATACCTGTTTTCCGGAAATATCCCGGCAGGTTACGGCCGAGGCACAGGAACAGGGTATAGACCAGTTGTTCCTCACAGAACCGCTGTTATTCAGTACCAAACTGCTGGAAGGCCGGAAAAAGCAGTTTACGGATGCCGGTGAGACCGGCGCGGAAAGGGTTTTTATAGACCGTGGCGTACCGGATGTCCTGGCCTATATGGACTATGCAGATTCCTCCTACCCGGATTTTTTCAGGGAAACATGCAGACATTGTAAATACGATGAAGTATTTTTACTTCCGCCGTGGGAAGCTATCTATATTTCCGATAAGGAACGTTATGAAAACTTCCGGCAGGCCGAAATCATTCACCGTTTTATAAAAGCAACATACGGAAATTACGGCTATAACCTTATAGAAGTGCCTACGGGGCCTGTACCTGACCGGGCGGATTTTATACTGGAACGCCTGGAAATGGTCCTGCGTAAATAATAAATAAGCTCTAAACAGCTAACAAATAATTCTAAAAAAACGGAGCTACGATAGAACCGCTTCAAATATTAAACAAGTACTGGGGGTTCGACTCCTTCCGGCATCCGCAGCGGCAGATTATCAATGCCCTACTGGACGGACAGGATGCGTTTGCCCTGCTCCCTACCGGGGGCGGCAAATCCGTTTGCTTCCAGGTGCCCGCCCTGGCCAGGGAAGGTATCTGCATTGTAGTCTCCCCGCTCGTAGCCCTTATCCGCGACCAGGTTGAGAATCTCAAGGCCAGGGGAATTAAAACCGCAGCCCTGGCGGGAGGGTTGAAATACGACGAAGTAGACAGCATACTTGACAATTGCATTTACGGAAATTACAAATTTCTCTATCTTTCCCCCGAACGGCTCCAGCAGGAAGTGGTTATCGAAAGGATACGCCAGATGCCCGTAAACCTGATTGCTATCGACGAAGCACATTGTATTTCCCAATGGGGCAACGACTTCCGTCCCGCTTACCGCAATTGCGCGGTGCTGAAGGAGATGTTTCCGCAGGTCCCCATCGTTGCCCTCACCGCATCCGCAACGGCAAAAGTCGTGGACGATATCCTGGATAACCTGAAGATGAAGGACGCCACCGTATTCCGGAAATCCTTCGCCCGGACCAATATCGCCTATATGGTCTTTGAAGAAGAGGACAAACTGTACAGGCTCAAACAAATACTTCGGAAAAACAGAGAAACATCCATCGTATATGTCCGTAACCGTAAGGCCACATCCGAAATAGCCGCGCATCTCAATGCCAATGGTATCACCGCCGGTTATTACCACGGAGGGATCACCCCGGAAGAGAAAAACGACAAACTCCGCCAGTGGCTGAACAACACTATCCAGGTAATGGTGGCCACCAATGCCTTCGGGATGGGGATCGATAAACCGGATGTAAAAACAGTCATCCATATGCACCTGCCGGAAAGTATGGAAAGTTACTATCAGGAAGCAGGCCGGGCAGGCAGGAACGGGGAAAAGGCCTTTGCCGTGATCCTCAAAAACAACCAGGACGAACACTACCTGAAAAAACAATTCCTGGAGAACCTGCCGGATATCGCTTTTATCAAATTATTGTATAAAAAACTGAACAATTACTTCCAGGTCTCCTACGGGGAAGGAGAAAACGATACCTTTTCCTTCCACTTTAACCATTTCTGCTCCACGTATCACTTAAACCCGGTGCTTACCTATAACGGGTTGAAATTGCTGGACCGGAATTCCGTTATTTCCCTTTCCGAGCAATTCGAACGGAAAACCACCGTACAATTTACCATAACCAACCATCGATTGTTTCTGTACATGGATAAAAATCCGCGTTCGGAACATATAGTCCAGGCCATTCTCCGCACCTACGGCGGTATATTTGATAACGAGACCACGGTGAATCCGCAACTGATAGCGCAAAAAACCGCCTCGGAAGAAAAAACGGTGATCGCCGTGCTGGAGCAATTGGCCCGCGACGAGATTATTTCATACAACGCCGAACACACGGACGCCCGGCTTACCTTTCTTGTGCCCCGTGAAGATGATATTACCATTAACGTCATAGCCAAGGGCATAAAAAAGCAGAATAAACAGAAATACGAACAGGTAGCCTCCGTTATCCGTTATACCGAAGATGACAACACCTGTAAAAGTCTCCGGATACTTTCGTATTTTGGAGAAAACAACGGTACGGAATGTGGTATATGCTCCGTGTGTATCCGTAAAAAACAAACCGGGGTTTCGGGAGAGGTCATGAAGATCATCGAAGAAGAAACGCTGAAAGCCCTCAGGCAAAAAGCAATGACATCCAGGGAACTTGCGGATACCCTTACTTTCCGTGAAAAATATGTACTGGACGTTATAAAAGCACTGCTGGAAGCCGGAAAGATCCGTATCAACGATAGAAACGAATACGAAGTAAAACAAGGGAATTAAATAACTGCAGAGCTGATGCCACGGTTTTCCCGGAATACTTCAAACCCAATACCGAGAACAATGAGAAACTTGAGAATTGTCTTTATGGGAACCCCCGATTTTGCTGTGGGGACCCTAAAAAAACTTGTAGAGAATAATTACGATATAGCAGGGGTTATTACCGCGCCGGACAAACCTGCGGGAAGGGGCCGCAAACTGCAGGAATCTGCCGTAAAAAAATATGCCGTTGCGCAAAACCTCAAAGTCCTGCAACCCGGAAATTTAAAAGACGAACAGTTCCTTTCCGCGTTGCGGGCCCTGGAGGCCAACCTGCAGGTCGTAGTGGCTTTTCGCATGCTTCCCCGTGCCGTATGGCAGATGCCCGAATACGGCACCTTTAATCTGCACGCCTCCCTCCTCCCCGATTACCGGGGGGCCGCTCCCATCAACAGGGCCATTATGAACGGTGAAACGGTAACCGGGGTTACTACCTTCTTTATCGATGACAAGATAGATACCGGGGAGATCATCATGCAAACGAAAACCGATATAGGTCCGGATGAAAATGCGGGGGACCTTCACGATAAGCTCATGAACATCGGGGCCGGACTTGTGCTTGATACCGTACGGCAGATAGAGGCCGGTAAAGTGGTCACACAAAAGCAGGAAGAGCCCGGGGTGCTGAAAACCGCCGGTAAAATTCATAAAGACACCTGTAAAACAGACTGGAACGACAGTATGGAAAATATTTACAATCACATACGCGGGCTCAGTCCTTATCCGGGCGCATGGACCACACTGGTAGACGGGGAAAAGGAAGAACAGGTAAAGATATTCCGGGCGGAAAAAGAAAAAGGGAGACATAACGAGCCTTCCGGAAAAGTAATTACCGGAAAAAACGAAGTAAAAGTTGCGGTCAGGGACGGGTTTATCCGGTTGCTTGAAATACAGCTGCCCGGAAAGCGGAAAATGCATATTACCGATGTACTTAACGGCTACACTTTCGGGCCGGAAGCTAATGTAAGCTAAGGGCTTATAATTACTGGGCTCAGCAAAAGCAAAGAAAAAGCTTACACTTTATCAACAATTTTCCGAAGTTATCAACAAAAACCGGGATTTCCCCCTATTTTACTTGCGTTATAATGAAATCCGTATAAATTTGTGTAACCATTTTAAAAACGATGTTTAACCAACAATTAATTTTTTAAATTCTTATATTATGAACAAAACAGAATTAATTGATGCCATGGCTGCTGATGCCGGTATCACCAAAGCCGCGGCTAAGAAGGCCCTGGAGTCTTTCTTAGGAAGTATTGAAAAAACCTTAAAAAAGGGAGATAAAGTGTCTTTGGTAGGCTTCGGTTCATGGTCAGTTTCCAAAAGAGCTGCCAGGGAAGGAAGAAACCCTCAGACTGGAAAAACCATCAAAATCGCTGCTAAAAAAGTGGTTAAATTTAAAGCGGGAGCCGAATTGAGCAAAGCTGTCAATTAATTACCTTCCTCTTTTAAAATAAATGTTAAACACCTGTAAAAACAGGTGTTTTTTTATTTTCTACCGTCAATTTCTCCTGCTGAAAATTTGTTTTTACCATTTTTTTCTTTAGATTTAAAGAAACAAAATGCCTATGATTGCTCTAAAGCCACAAAAAGGACATTTACTGATCGCGGAACCTTCTATCATAGGGGATGTTTCTTTTAACCGGTCTGTAGTCCTGCTCGCAGAACACAATGATGAAGGGTCTATCGGTTTTATTCTCAATAAACCGCTTACCTTTCGTTTAAACGAACTCATTCCGGAAATCTCCCGGTCTTTTAAAATATATAACGGCGGTCCTGTTGAGCAGGACAATCTTTATTTTATCCACAAGGTACCGCAACTTATTACCAATAGCATCGAAATATCTCACGGCATCTACTGGGGAGGTGATTTCGAAGTGATTGCGAACCTGATAAACAACGGTGGGATCAAGAGTTCCGATATAAAATTCTTCCTGGGATATTCCGGCTGGGATACGCTTCAACTGGAAAAGGAATTACAGTCCAACTCCTGGATCGTATCGGAAAACACGTACAAAAGCAATGTGATCCGTAAATCGGCCTCCTCCTTCTGGAAGGAAAAAATGGTAGAGTTCGGCGGAGATTACCTTTTGTGGTCCAACGCCCCCGAAAACCCGAATCTCAACTGATTTCCGAAAGCAAGCCACTACCCCCCGCTTTTCGCTTTTCTCTCTCTCTATTTACCGCCTTCGAGGCGTACATGCATATTTAATTTCCCCAGAAGGTCCCTGCTTATATCCGTACGGAACTGTTTTTTCCTGTAATTGGTCACCGGGCGTATTCCCGTAATCGTATTGGTAATAAACAATTCGTCCGCTTTTTGCAGTTCAAAAGGCGAAACGGAAGCTTCCTCTACGGTATATTCTTCCAGTTTGGACAGTATTTTCAGTAATTGTTTTCGCAATATGCCGTTAATACAGCCGTCTTCCTGCGGCGGGGTCTTTATGATATTTCCCCTGACCAGAAAAATATTTCCGTTAATCGCTTCCACAACATTTTTCTTTTCATTGATGAGCAGGCAGTTTTCATACCCGTTTTCTTCGGCATAAACGGAGGCCAGGACATTGATAAGCCGGTTATTGGTCTTCAGGGTGGACAATAAACCGGAATTCACCCAGTGGTCCTTAAACAGCTCTACCGTATATGGTTCCCCGCCCAGCATATAAAAAGGGCTGTCCAGCTCGCGGGTTTCGATTATATATGCCACACTTCCGGATTCCGGAAGGTACAGTCCCCCTCCCTCGCGGTGCACTCCCAGTCTTACCCTCACGGCCTTGTCCTCCATTGTATTGGCTTCCAGGGTTTTCTTTATCTCACTTTCCAGATATTCCATGGTGAAATCCATCGGGATATCCATCCGGAGTATCCGCATGGAAGCCATAAGTCTCAGATAGTGTTCTTCCCAGAAGAATATCTTTGAATTTACGACCCGTATGGTCTCAAACAGTGCGTCCCCGTAACGCAATCCCCGGTTTTCCTGGTTTAAGAAGAATGATGTGGAAGGCAGTAAATCGCCGTTGAAATTAATCATAAAAAAAGCCCTGAAAATTTATTCAGGGCAAATATACTGGTAAAAACATAAATAACCTTACGCAGAACCCAGAACGTGCTTCAGATCGGAGATTTGGTTTTCCCACAGCATTTTTGCTTCGTCGAGTTCATCTTCTTCGGTAAAATCGGTAATCATAAGCGATACGTCCTTTGTAATTTCATCCACTACGATCTTAAATTCGAAAAAAGCATCATCTTCGGCAGAAAGCCATTTGAATTTAACGGATTCGCCGCTTTTTTTCCTCACCATCCTGGCCTTTTCTTCGCTGTCATCCCATATAAAGGTATACACTTCTCCCCTGGAATTCACATTATCGGCAAACCATTCGGACAATCCGGAGGGCGTGGAGATGTATTGGTATAATAGCTGGGGCGAAGAATGTATTTGAAATTCAAGTTCGTATTTTATTTTATCCTGCATATCTGTTCCGTTTTTAAAGAATGACAATATAATTATTTCTTACAAAAAACCTAACCGAAAATCATAAAATATTTTTTTTTCATTATGTGTTTGCCGTACCCGATTTTGTTTCTATATTTGCAGCCGCAAAGACAGTTTTACTGCTGCTTCAGCGAAAAAACGATCTTTAAAAAACGGCGAGGTAGCTCAGTTGGTTAGAGCGCAGGATTCATAACCCTGAGGTCACGGGTTCAAATCCCGTCTTCGCTACCAGAAGAGGCGCCGATTTGGTGCCTCTTTTTTGTTTTAACACTGTTTCATCTCCTTATAACAACTTTATTTTCAGCATGATATACAATTACATGACGCCTTTTTCAGATTGATATTACTTTATTTCTTCTCCATTATTCACGTTAATTAATATATCTCACTTAGCGGGTGAATCTACCAGCTCCTTAAAAGCCGAGCCAAAGAATAAATAACCGGTGTTTCCGGCAATGGTCCCTTCGTTTTCTCCCCATAAAAAAGGCCAATCGTCGTAGTTTTCAAAGTGATCGGGCTTTCTGAATAAAACGCCCGGTGCAACATTCCCCGGGATAAACGAGAAATCGGCCCGGTTGTTTCCGTAAAAAACCGCTTTGGGGCGGGCAGCACCTGCCGTTGCCACTAAGGAATAATTGTGATAAGGATGGCAGCCATAGAGCCAATTGGCAGCTTTAAAAGCGTGATCGGCATCAATAATTTCGGGGAAATGTTTGCTGGCCCGGATAACGGTAGTCCCAAAATTTACTACCATTCCGCTGCCCGCCCAGTTGCCGAGCCCAATAGGCACACCGTAGGGATTGTCCTCTTCCAGTTCGGCAATATAGTCTTTGTATTTGACTACATACGGGCGAAGCTTTTCCTTAAAAGCAGCATCCATATGAGGGATCCCCTGCAATGCCGTAAAAATCACAAAGCTGAGATTGCGATCCAGTGCGGGCCATAAAAGTTCCTGATACTTATCGGCATACTGTTGTTCCCCGGTAGAAATATACAGCTGAAGATTGGTAGAAACATCTGCTCCTCCACTTCTCCTGTCGGAGGGAGGCTCGGGCTGGTCAGCAAGTAATTCCGTCGCTTCTTTCAAAAGTCTTTTGGACTGGAACAAGGCCCTTTCTGAAAGATTGTCATTATACCCCTTCAACGCCCGGCTTACCGAAGCAAACATGGTTGCTGCCCACAGGTCGCGCGAGGGATCGCGGCTGGTAAATGCCCACATATCGTCCTTAATCCCGCTTGACCGACCGTCGGCAGCTACTTCATAAGGACCGAGTTCCGGATTATAAGGAAGACCATCGGTGATAGATGCCGCATCGCCGAGGTGGTGGTAATTATAGAGAACCGAATTGGAGAGGGTCTGTGCCATATGACCGATAATCTCTGCCTGGGCTACCAGTTGCTCGGCTCCGTGTTCGATAAACTGTAATATATCCGGCACTCCATCCTGGCGGTGAAGTTCTACATAACGTTGCTCCTGGTCGACAAAAGTCTGATCCCTCTGAGGCTTAAAACTCTCCCATATCCGCACAAAATTCTGTACTACACTTATATTGGATCCTGTCTCGATATCAAAATCCCCGGCATCGAAAAAACCGCCTATGTTTAACCCGGGGATCAACTCCAGCGCTTTGTACTTGGTATCGGTTGTCGGCCCCTGCCCGTGAAGGTCAAAGTGATCTGTGTCAGGCGGGGCCTGACGGTACCCTTCCTTAAAAGGCTCTCCGTGCCATACCCTGTAAGCCTCTCTCACAAACATATGATTCATATGTATGGGGATCCAATGATCGCTTGTAGCATCGGTAATCTCGTCGTAAACGTTATGGTCTATGATAAAGTTATTGGTTTTGATATCTCCATACTGAATATAGTATATGCCCGGAGCAGTGACCGAAGAAAAATCGAACTTCACATAGTGGTACTTGTAATAATCACCCCAGGATTCCACATCGCCACTAAATACCCGGGTAGCTTTTCCATTCTCATCTATTTTAAATATTGATGCTTTGGTCTGTGGCCGGTCATTTTTATCCAGCTCAATCACAGAAACTTTGGGTTGCGAAGGAACGTAACCCACCTGGGAAAAACCTATATTCGGTTCTCTGATCCAGTCCTTAATAGCATTGGGTTCAATGGTCCAGGTCAAAACCTTTCCCGTTTTGCCCGCAGGAAGCACACTGCGCACTACATACCAGCCGTTCTGTGCCAGCACACGCCCGTCAAACAGCATTAAATCCGTATCCTTTGAGGTTATTTTTACCGTACGCTCAGGGTCATCCGGTGCAAGAAGAAGCTTATGGCCGGTTTCGAGAGGAAGCGGTTCGATAAACCTTCCCGTCCCCCTGTCATCAGAAGTTACATAGCCTTTGAATTGCTTTAGTTTTTCACTGTTGGGCTTTGTTGTATTATTTCCTGTCACATAACGGGAAAAACGATGGAGACGCCCGTCCATCAGATATGTTTTTCCCCAATACTTGGAGGGGAGGAATTCCAGGTTAAATCCGGCTTTTCCTTCAAGTTTCCCGGGAACGGGTTTGTCCAGGTAGACGGAAATCTCAACACCTTTTCCCCTGGCGCTGACCACAACACGGGAATCAAAGTCGTAATCCTCATACCTTAAAACAGCTTCGATACTTTGCGATCCGCGATCTACTTTCCGGTTTAAAACCTCGGGAACCAGATCCCACTGCTCCGGGGTGTTGGAAAGTCTTACAGCACCTCCCTGGGAGGTTCTCACCCCGTGTTGAATCAGTTCTATCCCGGCGTTTTTCTCATCGTTAAACCCTCCGGTAAAAAGGTTGCTGTACGCCAGCACATTAAGCCCTTGCTTTTCAAAATATTCAAGGTCATTAATTTTCAGTTCCTGTCCTTTGGCATTGTGAAATACTGTCAATAGCAATGCCGTCAATGATACAAATAGCAATTTTTTCATATCGGTATAATTTGATTGGTAATACTTCTTCTGTGTTACCTGTCCAGTCCGGTTAGCTGCGTTTTAACACTAACCGGGCATCCAGGAAATACGAATGTCCTTTTTCGGTTTTGAATTGTATACGCTTACCCTTATAACGCAAACTGCATTCGTTTCCGAACCGGGACATAACCTCTATTTCTGCCAATGTACCGTTTTTCCAGGTTACGGACAGCTCAAACCCGCCCCTGGCACAAATGCCTTTTATTGATCCCGACGGCCATGCGTCCGGCAGGGCTGGCAAAAGGCGGATCTCCTCTTCATCCGACTGCATGAGCATCTCGATAACTCCTGCCGCGCCCCCGAAATTTCCGTCAATCTGAAACGGCGGATGAGCGTCCAGCAGGTTCGGGTAGGTGCCCCCTCCTCCACCGTAATTCGTTTTTCGCGCACCGTCGGGTGCTACATAGGTCAGCAGTTCCCGGAACAGTTTATAGGCGCGGTTGCCGTCCCAAAGCCTGGCCCACAGGTTAATGCGCCAGCCTTTTGACCATCCTGTGGTCTCATCGCCCCTGATCTCAAGGGTTTTACGGCAGGCATCCGCTAGTTCAGGCGTTTTTTCCGGGTTTATCTGCTGTCCGGGGTATAGGCCGAATAAATGGGATTGATGACGGTGTTGCGGCTCCGCGTCTTCCCAGTCGTGATACCATTCCTGCAGGTTTCCCTTTTTTCCTGTTTTATAGGGATATATCCGGTTTATTGCAGTTTTCAGGCTATCCCTGAATTCCATATCCGAACCGAGCTCTTCCGATGCCTTTATGACCTGGACAAAACACTCCCTGATCATGGCCAGGTCGGAAGTGGCCCCGTAGAGTGTTGCTCCCTTAAAACCATCGGGTGTGATATATACATTCTCCGGTGATGTGGACGGTGAAGTGACCAGGTAGCCCTGTTCATCCTCCACTAGCCACTTCAGGCAAAATTCTGCCGCACCCTTCATCAGCGGGTAGGCATACTCCTTTAAAAAAATCCGGTCCCCCGTGTATAGATAATGGTCCCAGAGATGGGTCACGGCCCAGGTCCCTCCCATATTCCAACACGCCCATACCGGTTCTCCTTTTCCGAAATCACCTACGGGGTTACTCATGGCCCAGATATCCGAATTATGGCACGCAGCCCATCCCTTGTCCACCTCGTAAAATGTCTTTGCCGTGACTTTCCCGGTCCGGGCCAGGTTGCCGATAAACGACAGGAAGGGATCGTGCATTTCGGTGAGGTTGGCAGATTCCGCCAGCCAATAATTCTCCTCCGCATTAATGTTCATCGTGTAGTTACTGCTCCAGGGCGGCCGTATATGGGGGTTCCATATCCCCTGTAAATTGGCAGGTACTCCCCGGGTCCTGGAACTCGATATCAGCAGATAGCGGCCATATTGAAAATAAAGTGTTTCAAGGGCTTTGTCTTCCGCCCCGGAAGTATATCGTTTTAATCGTTCATCGGTAGGTAAGCCGGGAGTTTCACCTCCTTCCAGGTTAAGTGTTACCCGCTTAAAAAAGGACTGGTAATCTCTCAGATGTTCCTGCTTTAGAGCCCGATAGCTTTTTGCAGATGCAGCTGCCAGTTGTTTTTGTGCAATGGCTTTATGATCAACTCCCTCTTTTGCCGGGTCTTTATCGAAACCGTTAAAGCTGGTGGCCATGGAGACAAACACTATCGCCTCATCGGCATTTTTTACCTGTATGGTACTGTCCGTTACTTTTACGGTACCGCCCTTATTCATCACCTTAAAATATGCTGAAAAACGGGTTCCCCGCTCTTTATCGAAACGAACGGGGTTTTCATCGGGCCAGTAATTCGGAGTTATATGATAAGGAGCATAACCGTTTACCTTCAATACTCCCGTACTGCCCGTACTTTCGTATTTGAGCAGGCTCTGGAATTTCACGTCAAAACTCAAAGCCCCTTTTTCACTGCCTGACAGCCTGACGACCATCACCTTGTCCGGGTGGGAAACAAAGTATTCACGGGTGTAGCGGATTCCGTTCAGGTCATACCTTACCCGGGAAACTGCTTGATTTATATCCAGTTCCCTCCGGTAATTATCAGCATCTCCCTGATGTCCGAAATCAATGTACATGGTCCCCAGCGGGGCATAGGACTGGGAAAATTTTCCCTGGATTTTTTTGTTCAATTGCTCTGCCCGCCGGTAATCTTCGGCTTTCAGCGCTTCGCGGATCTCCGGGATGTGTTTATGCGCATCCGGGTTCATATCAGGGTCCACCGGTTCGCCGGACCACAGGGTGGCATCGTTCAGGTATATCTTTTCTGACGGAATACCTCCGAAAACGGATGCCCCGTGCTTCCCGTTTCCCAGAACGAGTGTTTCTTCGAAATAGGTTGCCGGCCGGTCGTACCATAAGACCATATCCTGTTGTGAAAAAGCCATCCCCGGACCGAGCAGTACAACGGGAAGCAGAAGTTTTAGAACGCGAATCATTTTTACGTATTATATATTTATCGAGTTATACATATAAATTCTATATTATTTTCGGATCATAATCAACATATTAAAAGATGAACAGGTGTTTCAAAAAAGTCCTGGCTCTGTGCATCTTCGGGTGTTCTTCGCGGCTCTTTGTGTAATAGCCAGCATTCATTGCGTTATTACACAGAGACTCACAAAGGTTACTCTGAGGTTCACAAAGAGTTATATAGAAAATCAACTACCTCGGGGCAATCCCGATAATTATCGGGACACGAGGTATTCAAACGAGCC
>NZ_RJTM01000019.1 GCF_003725735.1 Sinomicrobium pectinilyticum
CCCCAGTTAATGGGATTAAAGTATAGCTCAATTATTTCTCCGAAAATTTCCAGTAATCAAAATACAATATCTTACTTGATGCCTCTCCCTTAAAGACAAAATATACATCATGTACTCCTTTTATGTTTTCCACATGAGTTGATACCAGTTCCCATCGGTCATCTCCGCCCGTAAGGGGAACATCCACCGTTCCGAGCAGTTTCCCGTCAGGGCTGTCCACCCTGATCTCCATACGTATTTTCCCGTTATGGACAGTCCCCGCTCTTGCCATAAATTCTGAGGGCCCCGTTTCCCTGAAGTCCACATCCCTGACCCTGATATAGGCATTGTTCTGCATGGCTATTATAAAAACACCTACCACATCATTTTCCATGGATTTGACACCTTCGGACCATGCTATGGTTTCTGCTTCGGTCTTGATATAAGGGTTAAGGTTTTTTACCCCCTTTTCTATACCGTCGGTCATTTTCATTTGCACAATAGAACCATCTTTTTCGAATTCCGCTTTTTCAACCGCGACAGAACGCGTAAATCCGCTTCCGCCGGGCAAAGCAGCATTGTGATAAAAAAAGTACGTATTCCCTCTGAAATCCACAACACCGGGATGGTTTGTAAAAGCCCCGCCTTCAGTTGGCATTACCACTCCCCTGTATTTCCAGGGTCCTGTTACACTATTAGCGGTAGCATATCCGATATGTTCGGGCAATGGTCCCGCCGCAAAAAACATATAGTACAACCCGTTGCGTTTATACAACCAGGGGCCCTCCTCATAAGTGGTGGGCCTGCGGGGGTTTTCCTCCCCTTCCCGCTTTCCGAAGGATTCTACCGTATTGGGAAACTGCTCTATTTCCCCTTGAATGGAAATCATATCCTCGTTCAGTTTTACATAATAACAGACCGGGTTTCCCCACATCAGGTAAGCCTGGCCATCGTCATCCACAAAAGCTGTAGGGTCGATATCAGCCATACTATTGCTGATCAAAGGTTTGCCCAAAGGGTCAATAAAAGGGCCATAAGGGCTGTCTGCCACTGCTACTCCTATACCGTTTTTATTGTCCCTGTCGGTAACCGGCACATACATATAGAATTTGCCATCCCGCTCAATGCACTGCGGAGCCCAGGCATTCATCTTGCCCCAGCTAAAGTCCGTATAAGACAGGACCGCCCCATGATCTGTCCAGTTGACCATATCTTCGGTAGTGTACAGCCTCCAGTCATTCATGGTAAACCAGGTGGATTCATCTTCGTCGTGAGAGGTATAAAGATAGAGCTTGTCATGATATACCATCGGAGCGGGATCGGCCGTATAACTGGTCTGAATAATGGGGTTTTGGGCACTTGCCAGACCACAATGCACAATGAACAGTATGAAGGTGGTGATCTTTTTATATCTGAATTCCATGGGATTCCTGATTTTTATTGCGTTAATACAAACCCTCCTTTGGATTGAACGGTCAGTTGTAATGTCCCCTTACGGGAAACTTTTATTTTTTCCATATACGTTTCCTTGTCCTTATTGTCATTATATATGGTCACTGTTTTTCCGGCAAGCATGGGCAGGCTTAGTTTTAGCTTTTTGGCATCATCTTCGGCATTCACACCTGCGACATACCATTTTTCCTTATGCCTGCGGGCAAGGACACTGTATTTGCCCGGATAACCGTCGATATACAGGGTTTCATCCCAGGTGGTGGGGACCTTCTTTATAAAATCGATCTCAAACCCGGGAACATCGGTGAGGTTATTCGGGGTCAATGCAAACATTTGTACCGGGTTCTGGAAAAGAATACTTGTGGCCAGCTGGAAGCCATCGGTGGTTATGCGTTTTTGTCCTTCCCTGTTTCCTTTGTTGAGATATTTATTCAGTATAACGCCTCCGAACTCCATACTGGCTACACTGTTCCGTATAAAGGGATGAAGGCTGGCATAGAAGGCCTCCTTTTCGCGCGTATCCTGAACAAAAACCAGCATTTCAGAGGCGAGGACCGCTTCGCTCCCCACAAAATTGGGGAACATTCTCTCCCAACCCCTCGGAAGCGTGGCCCCGTGAAAAATGATCATCAGGCCATAGTCATTGGCATCGGAAAGGATATCTTCGTACAGGCGCATGGTTTCTTGCTTGTCACCACCAAAGAAGTCCACTTTCAAGCCTTTAACTCCTACTTTTTTAAGCCATTTCATTTCTTCCTTTCTGGAAACGGAGGTATTCATTTTGTTTAAGGGTGTCATAAAGGCATCGTTAGCAGTGCCGTTGGAGTTATACCACAAAAAAACGTCCACTCCTTTAGACCGGGCATACCTGACAAGTTCTTCCGTTTTTTCATAGCCGATCTCCCTGTCCCACCAGGCATCTATGAGGATGTATTCAAAATTCAATGCCGCTGCCAGGTCTATGTATTTTACCTGGTCATCGTAATTCATGCTGGGGTCCTGCCAGATGATCCAGCTCCATGTACCCCGGCCGTATTTGTAATCTTCAGACGGTTCATACAGGGGGTCGACCACATCAAACGGGATGGTGGTTTCTACTATGGGTTTTAATGTTTCCCCAACGGTTATGGTCCTCCAGGGAGTCACTCCCGGAAGCCCCAACTGTGCGCCGGTACTTCCGAAACCGTTATTTTGCCCCGGGGAAGGATAGTCAACAGTATACACGCCGTTGGTATAGCTGCTTAAGTGCGAGGCAGTGTACAGGCTTCGTACCCCGGTTTCCGAAACCAGGACCCAACCGCGTTCCCCGATATGAAAAAGCCCGGGGAACACATAACCTCCCTCGGCGTTATTTTCACTCATGGCGGCATCGGGATCGTACCCGCTTTCGTAACTCGGGGCCGTGCGGGCAAAACCGGTCATGGGTTTCATCATGGGAGATAAAAATGTAGTCGTGAATCCGGGAAACCTGAAACCGGTAATTTCCCGCTCCACCACACAAGCCCTGGTCTTCTCCCACACCGGCAACTCGTAACGGAAGGCAATATCGTTATTGCTTACCCGGAATACTACGGAGATCTTCTTACCCGCTTTATTTTTCAGGGTGTATTTCAGTGTATTTGCCTTATAGGATATTTCCGATCTCTTGATCCTGTCCTGTGTATATTCCTTTTCCACTTCCCCTTCGGATGATTCCACGAAGCTCAGGCCGGAGGTAAAATCCCCCGCATTGGTTTTAAGTCCCAGGGGAGAGTTCTCTACGAAAGTTTTTCCTTTATAGCTTACATTATACAAGACTTTGCCCTCATTGACCGACACCTCGACTTCCAGGTTTCCGTCCGGACCGGAAACCGAGATATTATTTTGTGCATGGGCCATTAATGAGAACAATAAACTACATAAAACAAGTACTCTTTTCATAAGTATTTTTTTGAGGTCCGATGTCCGAAGTATATTTACTTCTGACTTCAGACCTTTTTCTGTTTAATTTTTTTTGCGCCTCCGGGAATCGGGTATCAAAACGGAACGGTGTCGTTTGCAGATGTGGCATACAACCCTATCAGTGCCCCTGTGAAGCCTCCTGCTACATTGGTCGATAAAATATCCCCCGAAACCGTGCCTCCCAGGTTTTTAAACCCGGAACCGTCAATGGCATAGTTGAAACGGTACTCATCTCCATCAGCATCTACCTGTAATTGTATCGGTTTTTCGATATCTATGACCGTACTTGCAAGGATATCCGAACGGGCCTGGCTATCTCCCCGGTCTTTCCGGGTTCTTTCCAGCAGCAGCACGTAATCCTTTCCCTTTCTGGTAATCCCGAACACATAATTGGAAGATTCGTTTTGCAAACAGACCATACCGGCCAGGTCTTTTTCCGATCGCGGTTTGTAATCCATCGTGGTGGTAAAAGAGAAAGTATTGTGTTGTTGCCTGTAAAAAAGGGTGGACGTAGGTTTCAGTTCCTTGATGTTTGCATCAAAAGGTTCGATCTGCAAGCCGTTCTTCACTTTTGAGATAAAGGCTTCGCGGGGCCCTCTCAACCCGATCCAGCGGTAATCGAGGTTTTCCGAAGAAAAATCTTCTTCATAAGTGAAGTTCCCATTGGGGAAATAGCCTTCCTGTCCCATTTTATTGACCACGCCTTCGGGCATCTTCAGTTTGGGTTGTATAGGGACCAGGCCGTTTTCAAAAACCGGGAATTCCCCGGACCAGTCCACGGGTAAAATAAAGGTTTCCCTGCCGGTATTTACCCGGTCCTTTTCATTGGGGCGTATAGCGAGAAACACCCCGTAATACCTGCCGTCAGGTCCCTGCACCAAATCGGCATGGCCTGCCCAGTCCACTTTATTTTTACGTTTTTTCGGGAAATACCTCTGGGTAAGTATAGGATTGGAAGGTGCCGGTTTATACGGGCCTTCGGGGCTGTCGCTTACAAAGATCACCTCGCTGTGGTTACCTCCGGTGCCTCCTTCGGCACACATCAGGTAGTAGCGGCCGTCTTTTTTATAGATATGGGGAGCCTCTATCCATATGGGTTGTTGGGAAAGGTCCACGCCCCCGTTGACGACGACCTTGTCGGTACCGAGAATGACCCGGTCTTTTTCCACATCGTACTCCCAGACCTTGATCACACGGTGGCCTTCGTAAAGCGCCTCTTCCGGAGCGTCGTTGTGCACTACATAAGCCCTCCCGTCATCGTCAAAGAAAATATCGGGGTCAATACCATCAAAGCCTAATTTTATCGGTTCGCTCCACCCCTGTTCCGGGTCTTTGGTTTTTACCACGATGTTCCCCAGGCCGCCTGCAAAAGCCGTCGTGATCATATAAAAGGTATCATTATGCGGATTGTACGTAATCCCCGGAGCGTACACCCCCTGGCTTATCCCGGTATTGTGCACGTCCAGCTGGGAAGTCCTGTCCAGCACATGGCCGATCTGTGTCCAGTTCACCAGGTCGTTGGAATGAAAAACAGGTACCCCGGGAAACATCGCAAATGAAGAGCAGACCATATAGTAGTCATCTCCTTTCCGGGTGATGGCGGGATCAGGATAACAACCCTGTAATATAGGGTTATAAAACTCATCCTCCTCCAGGGGGTTGTCTTTATAAACCTGGTCATTTCCGGAATATACCGCCTTGGAGAATACCGGGTAATTCTTCTTTTGGCCGTGTGCTCCGAAAGAAAGGAACCCGGCCATAATGATCAAAAGTATCGTGTGTCTGTTTTTCATGGGTTATATTGAATTAATTTCTGATTTAATATACTGTGGAAATTTTGCTTATTTCTGTAGATCCATGCCCCACACGGAAAGCATTACTTCTGCATATCTCTTACCCAACTCCCGGTACCCTTCGGCAGAGAAATGTAATCCGTCGCCAATAGCTTCGCATCCTTCGGACGAAACGATATGTGCCGTCGGAATGGTTTGGGGCAGGGTTTTAATGATGGCATTCATGCCTGCGCATTTCCCTCCCTGCTCCCCGCTTACCAGTTCGCCGGCAAGAAGCGGGGTTTCTTCTGCTTTCAGCCTGAGATCTTCCAGCAGATTATCGTAAACAGTCTTTACTTTCTCCGGCCAGGATGTATCTCCCGTATCGGACTCGCCCTGATGCAGCAGAATTCCCTTGATCACTCCTTTTTTCCGGGCCAGTTTTGCCATTTCCACCAGGCGTTCGTAAGGATTTCCGTCATAGGTTTTGACCATGTTCTTCAACCAATCGGGTGCGTCGGATACATAGGACTGATAATTGTCTTTATCGAACAGTTCGATCTTACAGCCTCCTACGGAGACATTAATGACTCCAATACGGATATTCTCCGGTAGCCTGTCTACAAGTGCACGGCCGAAATAATCGGAGGGTGTCAAACCCGTATTACAACGGCAAAGCGGCGGGCGGGCCGTGTACCATTCTCCTTTTTTTCTCCCGAGATCGGGACAGTCTACGGCAGACAGCATACGAAAACGATTGTTGGCCTTAGTAGTATCCACAGTTTCAAAACGGGCATGTCCTTCCATATTGGACTGGCCAAAAGCCAGAAATATGTAGAAATCGGGGTCCTGGGCAAAAGTCTTGCTGCCCGACAGCAACATGACCGCACAGCTTATAAAAGTATATAATGATCTCATTGATATGTGTACTAAAAATCAGATTTTTCAATATTCCCGTACCTGGGAGAATCTATATTATCTAAACAGCAACGGTGCTAATTGATACAGGCTGCGGCGCCAGCTTTGAAACTCATGCGCCGTACCGGGCGAAACATAAAAGCGGGTGTTCATGCCTGCCTTGTTAACTGCTTCGGTGTTTTTCCTGGGGTCGCCCCAGGGACCTCTTCCCGGATTTTCGAGTTCCTTGCTTCCGTAGCTTACAAATAACAGTTTTACATTCTTTTTAAAATCCGGATGTTCTTTCAGGTCATCCGGACTAATGCTTCCGCCACTAAAAAGGCCTACGTATGAAAATACATCCGGATTGGCAAGCGTGATGGTCCGCGTTTCCATTCCGCCCATGGAAAGACCTGCCATGGCACGGTTATCCCGATTGGCGAGGGTACGGAAATGCGTATCGACATAAGGGATCAATTCATCTATAAGTACGGTTTGAAAAGGGGTAATATCAAATTCATTTAATTTTCCGAACTCGATATCATTGGTCATCCCGTAAGTCATTACGATGATAAAGGGCTTTGTTTTTCCTTCGGCGATCAGGTTGTCCATGATCAAATTGGCGTGACCCTGATTGGGCCAGGAGGTTTCGTTTTCGCCGAAGCCGTGTTGCAGATACAGGACCGGGTAGCTTTTTGAAGGATCGGTGTCATATCCCGGAGGGGTGTACACATAAGCCCTGCGGGAAGTGTTGGTGCTTTCGGAAGGAAACAATATCTGATGTACATGCCCGTGCGGGACGTTTTTTAATGCATAAAAGTCCTGGTCGCGGGCCGGCACATCCACACCGCTCCCCCATCTGACGGCCCCGTAATAATAGCGCGAACCGGGATCGGGAACGGAGGCGCCGTCTATGTTTAACTGGTAGTAATGAAACCCTTCATCCTGGGGAGCAGACTCTCCTGTCCAAACGCCGTTTTCATCCTTGACCAGGTCGTATTTTACCCCGCCGATATCCAAT
>NZ_RJTM01000020.1 GCF_003725735.1 Sinomicrobium pectinilyticum
CGGGCACGTACCCTTCCTTCGGAATTAACCTGCGGGTATTCCTTTCCGGGCTGATTGGTCACAGCAGGTTTGAAATCTTCCTTTACCGTCGCGTGGCCTTCGGTTTGTCCAAAGCCCCATGTGCTGATTAAAGCCAGCAGCAATACTAAAAAGTATGATCGGTTTTTCATTTTTTAAAGTTTTATAAGGGTTGTAATTGTTATAATATTTTACGGTGTTTTTAATTGATTGTAATGGTTTCACTTTTTAAATCGCGCGTACCCGAACTATTTCCATAATACACTTCATATTCACCGGGACCGGCCTTCATGGTCAGGGTATTTCTTTCCTTGATGATCTTCTCAGTCCTGCCTTAACAGCCGGACAAAATAAACTGCTCCGGCCGTACTTCCCTGTAAAGCCTTAAATTTCACCCTGATATTTTCTTTGCCTTCAACCATGGAGTCGGGGATTCTATATTCCACATCCTGAAAAACAGATTGATTCCACCGGCCGGTATTGTCTTCGGCAGCTAGTTTCTCATCATCGATGTATATTTCAAATTTCCGGCTTCCCCATTCAGCACCCCAGTACCGGACCATAAGACTTAAATTTGTCTCGGAAGCGGTTTTCATCCGGTAGCTGAAATACCCGTTATCCCGTGCATCCCGCCAAAACTCATCAACATGATTACCGGTGGTCGATTTTTCATATTGCAGCATGTGATCGGTTTCGGGCTGTTGCTCGCCGGTGGCCACAAAGTCAATGGTGCGGTCTTTAATGGCCATTCTCTCATTTTCCAGATTTGTCAATGAATCTATATAAGTTTGGTATCCGTTTCCTGTTAAAGCCAGCCAATACATCATATATCTCGCATCATGGATCCGGAAAAAAGGTTCCAGCTTAACATCAACCGGATTTACCATCTTCAGGTTGAGCTTAAAATTTAGCGGTTCATTCTCAACAGGCTCCAACTTACCGGCAATATTCTCCATATCATCTTCGATAAGTATAGGAGCTTTGTCAACCGGCAGCAATTTCCCTCCGGGATACTGGCTCCAGCGACCGTCGTCTGCGATAAGGCCTTTCAGGTCTTCTGTCCCTGTTTTAGCCCCCAGCAATACAGGTCCGTGCATAAAAGCGATGTAATCCGGAACATTAGGCAAATGTTCAATGGTACTGTGCATGGGCATGGTCACTTCCAGCACATCGCCCTTTTTCCATTTTCTGTCGATGCTTATATAAGAAGAAGGAAATTCCGAATACTTAACCTCTTTACCATTAACGGTGACTCTCAATGCTCCCTTTTTTACCCAGCCCGGATACCGCACCATTAAATTAAATCTTGAAGCTCCCTGGGTTATCGTCAGTTTTGTGTGATCTTCGAAGGGAAACCCGGTTTCCTGTTTAAGCCGGATATCCCGGTCTTTCCAGTTGAGCTCCGATGCAATAAAGAGATTGAGAAATAATGAGTCTCCCGAATGTGTGTATATAAACTGATTGTACCTGGCATGATTTTCCATTCCCGTACCTACGCAGCACCACATGGCTTCATTGGGTGCGGAGTATACCCTGTAATGACGGGGACGAGCCGGTGTAAAGTACACATATCCTCCATGCTCCGGGTGCTGGGTGGAAAGGATGTGATTGAACAGGGTTCTTTCGTAATAATCGGTATAATGAGCTGATGGCCGCTGCCGGAATAAAACCTCTGTCAATTTTAACATGTTGTATGAGTTGCACGACTCCGGACCGTCGACATCCCTGATAAAATCGGTGCATGCGTTTACACTTGGGAAATGTTCCCTGCGGCTATTGCCCCCAAAAGCAAGAGAGCGGTTGGAAGTAATCGTTTCCCAAGAGAAGTTCCCGGCCTTGTCGTATTTTTTATCACCAACCAATTCAGCAATACGTGCAAATCCGATAAATTTGGGAATCTGTGTGTTGGCATGTTTGTTGTCCAGGTTATCAGTTTCCCGGGCCAATGGTTCCAAAACCATTCTATGAGAATACCTTTTTGCAGCATCCAGGTATTTTTTATCACCGGATATCTGATAGGCGTCTGCAAAGATCTCATTCATTCCCCCATGCTCCATATCAAGCATATGTTGCATCTGACCATCATCCAGCCCGGAAGTGATCGCTATCCCCCAATCGCAAAATTCCAGGAACATGGATTTCGCCTCTTCGTAACCACAATACAACCAGGCGTCCCTGAGACCGGCATACATTTTATGCAGGTTGTAAAAAGGAGCCCATGAAGAATCATAAACTTTGAAATCACCGATCTTGAACCCCGACCACAATACTTCACTGTTCGGAAAGCCTCCCAGGTAGCCTTTGCCCCAACCGGGATTATTTATCGCATTGGCCTCCTGGCATTTTCTTAGTTCAGAAAGCATATACTCAATCCGTCTTTTACATTCTTTATGCCCCGTTGCTTTATAATTCATGGCCAGGGCCGACAAATAATGGCCTGCTATATGTCCGTCAAGCCCTTCCCAGTTGGGATAACCCGGAGCTTTTTCGGGGAGGCCCGCTTCTTTGCGGTACGGCGCCAGTAAACGATCCACATCATACTGGAGAAGCACTTCGATATTGAGATCACGGGCGTGTTTAAACATCCCGTCCGGCAATGTCACGTCAGACAAGGGGAATGTATTAGGATAAAGCCTGTCCTGTGCCCGAAGCCTAAGAAAACACATCAGAATTACATTAATCACCAAAAAAATCTTTATTCGCTTCATCCATTATGTTTTTTACACCGAACGGAAACTGTCTGCTCCGCATTGATGCGTTCAACAGCATAATGACCATTACAAAATTCTATGTCAGAACAGTCACCCACACGATCACTTAAATTCAGTTTAAACATGCTCTTCAATATGGCGTTGCTTTTAATGAGACCTCTAACTTTTCCGTTAAAGGTATAAATAAATAGTCTTATTGACTATTAGATGATTGAAAAAATATTCCAACCGACTACCTGTCCTATCATAAACCGGCAAAAAATTGTACGGTTACGAATATTCCGGTTTTCATTGTTTACAAGTTTTGCAATTTACTCTTTCCTTTACCCAACCTGTTTCCCTTTTGTTACATATTCCTGGGGGTTATGTTACATCATCCGTCCCTGTACTATCCGGTAATTTAAACATTAGCACCTTAACAATACAATCCGGCAGATTGTAACAAACTCCTGTCTTTTAGTCTTTTAAAGAAACCTGTTCCAGGGTGTTTTAATTCTGAAGGTCCACATAAAAGTTCCGAATCTTCCAAAAATGGGTTCGGGAGTTGTATCCTTTGGAGTGTCCCAACAAAGACAAGACCCCCGGGAGACCGGGACCATCGGGACTAAAGGGCGGGAAAAACGGTCGTTAAAGCAATCCCTTTGACGCCGGAAGTAGTTGGTTTAGCGGCTAACCCATTCCCTTTAGCCGCTAAACAGGTTGCTTTTGATGTCATACCCAACTGCTTTGACGGTAAACCGGGTTACGTTGACCGCTAACCCGTTTGCTTCCGATGTCATACCCAACTACTTTGACGGCAAACCGGGTTACGTTAACCGCTAACGGGTTTGCTTCCGATGTCGTACCCAACTGCTTTGACCGTAAACCGGGTTACGTTGACCGCTTAAGGGAATGGGTTTACGGTACCATGAACCCCTTTAGCGGTAAAAGGGAAAGGGAATGAATGCGTAAGCAATCGGGTTAGCG
>NZ_RJTM01000021.1 GCF_003725735.1 Sinomicrobium pectinilyticum
AAACGCATTCCCTTAAATGGCCCTATCCGGGCTTGCGCGGGAATAAAAACCCCGGTAGTTTCCGCCACCGGAAATGCTTCCGGATCACCAGGGTGAGGAAGATAAAGACCAGGACCCCTATGGCGATCAACCACCGGCGTGGGCTGGTAGCACCGGTACGCTGTACGGCCCTGGCTTCGTACTGCCGGGCTTCCCGGGTATGGGTGCTGTCCCGCAGGCTGTATTTTTCCTGTAAGGTATGACTATGGTGTTCATTTTGCAACGCGTCGTAAGCCACCTTACACCTTTTATAGATCACCACCTTTTCCGCCTGCCCGCTAAAGCCCGAATCGCGGTGATAGCTGATGATGGCCCCCTTTGTAAAGTCTTTGAATGTATTTTACACGACCTTATAAATCAGTACATCATATTTATTTTTTCAAATAGGATACCGATCAGGACACCTATAACGGCCTTTTTGGCTTTCTTACGATAAATGTAAATCCGCAAGTAATCTCTTATTTTTTTATATTTGAAGTGATCATTTTTGTTCGGCAAATTGAGTGGGGGTTACATGAAATTCCTTTTTGAATGCGCGGCTAAAATAGTTCGGGTCGCTATATCCTACTTTATAGGCTACTTCCGAAATATTCTTGCCCTCCCGGATAAGCCGGACAGCTTTTTTCATCCGTACACGCTTAATGTAGTCCAATGCACTCAGCCCGGTGATCTTCTTCATTTTTATATGAAGTAAGGAACGACTGATCCCCGCTTCATCCGCAAGGCTCTCGACACCAAATCCGGGATTGGAATGATGTTGCTCCACCAGAGTAGATATTGTTCTCAGGAATTCGCGCTCATGATTATTTGTAGGAATATGTTCCGGGTCGGGTGTATTTATTCCGGAAAAACGTTTTTCAAGGTTTTTATTGGTCTCCAGCAGGTTGGTCACCAGCAGATCGAGTTCTTTCAGGTTAAAAGGTTTGGTCAGGTAGACATTTGCTCCCGAGGCCAAAGCATCGATCCTGAAGTTATCGTTGTTCCTGGCCGTTAATAACAGAAAAGGGATGTGGCGGGTATCGGGATCGGATTTTACTTTTCTGCAAAACTGTATTCCCGAAAGGCCGGGCATCCTGACATCGGAAATTATGATATCGGGATGAGCTTGTTCCATCTTTTTAAGGGCCTGTTCACCATCCCTGGCTGTTATGACACGGAACCTTCCGGCAAAATGGCGCTGCAGGAATTTCATGAGCTCCACATTATCTTCGGCGATCAGGATTTTAAGGTTGTTCTTTTTTTGCAGCCCGGTAAACTCCTCCGTCTCAATATTGCCGATGATAAGATCGTTCATCACATTCAATGATTTATTACCGCTAACTTTTTGCAGTTCCTTTTCGCTTTTTATTTTGAGTATTAGCGGAAAGTCTACATTTATCGTAGTTCCCCTCCCCTGTTCCGATCTTATATCCAGTTTTCCTTCCAGGAAATCGGCAAGGCTTTTTACCAGGGCCAGACCGAGTCCCGAATTGAAATTCCCGTCCTGTCCTTCCTGCTTGTAAAATGGCTCGGTGACCTTTGTGATCACCCCGGCCGACATTCCTTCGCCGGTATCGGTAAATTCAAGGAAGATCCTGCTCCTCTTTTTTTCGTCGAGAGCGCTGCTTATCCGCATGCCCAGGCGTATTGTTCCGCCTTCGGGTGTGTTCTTCAAAGCATTTGAAACGAGGTTGGTGGTAATCATTTCTACCTTGGAGGGATCGAAATAACAGGTGTATTCCGGAATTTCGGAACGAAAATCATGGTCGATCCCTTTAGCTTCAAACAGCGGGTTAAACGCTTCAAAAGTATCTTTGAGGAACAACACTATATCTCCCTTTTTAAGCTCGAGTTTCGCATGTTCGGTCTCAATTTTGCGGAACTCAAGCAATTGGTGTATAAGCTGATTGAGTTTCTCCGTATTTTTTTTGATCGACAGCAATTCTTCCGGAGGGGCACTCCTGTTCACTTTTTCCCTGAAAAATTTTTCGACAGACGCCATGATCAGCGTCAAAGGGGTCTTGAACTCGTGCGAAATGAACGTAAAGAAATTGAGTTTGTGCCGGTTCAGTTCATTGATCTTTTCCTTTTCGAGCCTTTCCATTTGCAGGGCCAGTTTCTGATCGTGAACGAACCTTACAAACCGCCAGTAGGCATAGACTATCAGCAGGATGATCAATACGTAAGCAAAATAGGCTATATCGGTTTTCCAGAACGGCGGGAGGACAGTCAGCGCTATTTTCCGTTCATTGTTCAGGGAAAGCGGCAGGGTCCTGACCCTGAAGGTATAGTCACCGGGAGAAAGGTTGGTGTAGGTCGCCGTGGTTTTGGTGCCTACCTCATTCCAGCCGTCGTCAAAACCGTCCAGCTTATAGGCGTACTTTACGGCGCCTTCGTTACCGTAATCAATGGCCCCGTACGCTATGGAGATAACATCCTGTTTATGGTTCAGCCTTATCTTGTCCTGATAATTGATATGTTTTTTCAACACCCCTTTTTCTGTAACCGGAACTTCCCGGTTAAACAGTTGAAAACTGTTGAATTCCAGGTCCGGTGTCCCGGGAGACTCATTGAATTCGGCAGGATCTATGACATTCAACCCATAGACCGATCCGAAATAGAGCATGCCCCTCCTGTCCCTGAAAGCCGATTTGAAATTGAACTGGTTCGTACTGAGCCCGTCTTCGATCCCCAAATGCCCCAGGCTGTTTTTTTCCGGGTCGTAAACACTTATTCCCTTATTGGTCGATATCCATATTTTTCCGAATTCATCTTCCAGTATTCCGTATGTATTGCTGTTCGGCAGGTTTTTATTCTGTTCGAAAGACTCAAGGTTTTGCCCGTTTTTCCTGTGCAATACAACCCCCTGATCCAGGGACCCGAACCAGATATTTCCTTTTGAATCTTCATAAGCGCTTACTATTTGCCCTTTTTCCCCGGAACCGGTCCCTGAAACGATCTCGGGATGGGTAAGCTCTCCCGTTTCAGCATCGAGCCTGTATACACCCGAACGACGGGTACAGATCCAGAGGTTATTTTCGGAATCTTCCAGAATGTCATACACAAACTTATTGCCCAAAACTTCAGCTTTGTAAAGACTGAACTTCTTCGAGTCGCGATCGTATATATTCAGGCCGAATTGCGTTCCCACCCAAAGCCTTCCGCTCCGATCCTCACGGATAGCATATACGCAATTATTGGACAACGAGTTCTTATCGTTCTTATCAAACTTAAAAACCGAGATCTTCCCGGTCTTTTTCTCATACCTGTTCAGTCCGCCCAGGAAGGTCCCTATCCAGATATTACCACGGCTGTCTTCTTCCAGGGAATGGATATTATTGCTGCTCAACCCATCTCCCGTATTCAAGAACCGAAAGCGTTCGCTCCGCTTGTCAAGGATACTGATGCCCCCGTCTTCGGTACCTATCCAGATTTCCCCGTTTTCCATTTCAACGATCTGGCTTACGGCTTTTCCCCCGATGGAATTTTTATAATCGCTCGGAAAGTATTTAACGACTCCCCCGGATCTGGGATTTGTATAGTTTACGCCTCCGAAGTAGGTCCCGATCCATACAATCTGTTCTTTACTGATAAATATGCTGTAAACCGATTTATCCGAAAGTGTTTCGGGTTGTTCGCTGAACGACTGCGTGTAGTAATTTACCAAGGCCCCGGTTTCCTTGTCATAGACAAATATACCGCTCTCGGTACCCAGCCAGAGGTTATTCCCGGTCCCCTGGTCTATGCTCCGGATGACTTCGGCCTCTATGGTATTCGAATTGCCGATAGCCATGTGCCGGAAAGAATCACTGGCCTTGTCAAAATAAAACAGGCCACGTGACGTCCCTACCCAGACAGCTCCCTCCCTGTCTTTAAAAAGGGTGTTGATGGTAAATATATTGCCGTCGGATGTATGCGGACTGTCAGGGATCACGTATTTCTTTATGATCTCCCCGTAGTTATTGATCAGCAATATCCGTTTGTTGAGTGCCGCCCAGAACACATTTTTTTTGTATGCTGCAATAGCTTTAACAGTACTTCCTTTTAAGTAATGGTGTACGGTTTCCTCTCCGTCAATCGTAAAAAGGCCTCTGCCCGCTCCTACAAAAACAGTACCGTCACCGGACTCGAAAATGGCATTTACAGTGCCTGTGCTCCCTTTCAGCAGATGCCTGAAGAAATGCGTCCCGGGTTCAAATTTGTCCAGTCCCGAATCGGTGCCGATATATAGTCCGCTTTCCAGGTTTGCAACTGTATTGATCTGATTGCTGTTAATGCTGTTGTCATTTTCCGGATCGTGATAATAAGTCGTGATCTTACTCCCGTTATAACTGTTGAGCCCTTCCCTGGTACCAAACCACATGACCCCGGTAGCGTCCTGGGTAATATCATAGACCGTACTATGGGTTAAACCGTCTTTCGCGGTTATTTTTTCAAATTCGATCTCCTGTCCGCCGGACCTGCCCGGAAATATGAATACCGACAAAAGAAGGATCTGCATTAAAAAAGCAAACATCTGTCTGAAAAAACGGGGGAAAATCTTCATAATATCTCTACTTGAACGGGGATTTCAAAAAAATAAACAAAAATGCTATGAGTGTAAACAAAAGTACAGAGCGACAATTTAATATTCATTTAACATTACAAAATGAAATCATCAAAATATTACACACTATAATGAATTAAACACAAAATTAACGAGATAAAACTAAGACATTTTTAACAATTATCAATATGGAAAGATATACTTCTATAAAAACCCACACCATAAACAGGAGGCCGGGAAAAATAATTATCCCCGGATCATCCTTCTTTTTCCCGGGGATTTTCAACGAAATATCCCAGCCCGAAAACACAATCCTTATCCAACTCCGAAATAATTAAAAGATCAATGAAGAAAATTGTATTTGCACTGATTCTCATCCCTTTCCTGGGTATGGCACAGAAAGCGGAAAATGTACTTAAATTCTCTCTTCCAACTCCATGGGCCAAAGATGTTAACCCGGAAAACGTCTGGAACGAATATCCGCGTCCCCAGATGAAAAGGGACAACTGGAAAAACCTCAATGGGTTGTGGAAATACGCTATCCTCCCCGTTTCGGAAGAATTCCCCTCCCGCTTCCAGGGCGAAATACTGGTGCCCTTTGCCGTTGAATCGGAACTGAGCCAGGTAAAAAAAATGGTTGGCAAGGACAATAATCTTTGGTATCAGACGAGCTTTACGGTTCCCGAACATTCCGGAAGCGAAAAGATACATCTGAATTTCGGGGCCGTAGACTGGGAAGCGACGGTCTTCATCAACGGGAAGAAAGCCGGCGAACACCGCGGTGGGTTCACCCCGTTCAGCCTGGATATCACCCCCTATCTGAAAAAAGACAGGCAAACCCTGACCGTAAAGGTCTGGGACCCTACGGATGCCGGTACGCAACCCAGGGGCAAACAGGTGGCGGACCCCAGGGGCATATGGTATACACCGGTTACCGGGATCTGGCAGACCGTATGGCTCGAAAAAACAGCTGAAGATCATATCACCACCGTCAAAAACACTCCGCATATAGACGACGCCCTGCTTAGATCGGAGATTGCCATCAGCGGGCTTTCACATGATGGTGTCCTGAAAATTACGGCCTTCAGTAAGGGGAAGGAGATCGCGACCTCAAGCCGCGCATTGAAACAGGGACAGGAAAAGGCCGTTTTTCAGTTAAAGATCCCGGACCAGATCCTCTGGAGCCCGGAAAACCCGCATCTGTATGACCTGGAAATACAGCTTCTTAAAAACGGCAAGGTCGTGGACAAGATTTCCAGCTATTTCGGAATGAGAAAGGTCGGTCTGGGAAAAGACGAAAACGGTCATACCCGGATCTTATTAAATAACAGGCCCCTTTTCCAGTTCGGATTACTGGACCAGGGCTGGTGGCCGGACGGGCTATACACGGCCCCTTCCAAAGAAGCTATGATGTACGATGTGGAAATGACCGAAAAATGGGGCTTTAACATGCTTCGCAAGCACGTAAAAGTAGAGCCCGCGGTCTTTTACTACGAATGCGACAAGATGGGAATGCTGGTCTGGCAGGATATGCCCAACGGCAATTATTTTGAGGACCTCCGCATCCAGGCCTGGGAGGAAAAGGATGCCGAGAGAACCGCGGAATCCGCAAGGCAGTTCGAAACGGAGCTGAAAGAAATGATGGATCACCTCCACGCTTTTCCCTCCATTGTAGTCTGGGTCCCGTTCAACGAAGGCTGGGGACAATACGATACCGAAAGAGTGACCGAATGGGTAGAAAATTACGACCCCAGTCGTTTGATCGATTCTCCCAGCGGATGGGCAGACCGGGGAGTCGGCGATATCATCGATGTACATTTATACCCCGGCCCCGGAATGGAATTTCCCGAAGAGAACAGGGCCGCCGTTATCGGGGAGTTCGGCGGCATAGGCTGGGCTGTGGACAACCATATCTGGTGGAACAGGAAAAACTGGGGATATCTCACATTCAAGGATCAAAAAGAATATAAAGAACGATTCATCGCATTGATGCGGGACCTCACGGGATTAAAGAGTTCCGGGCTTTCGGCAGCCATATACACACAGACCACGGATGTCGAAGGTGAAGTAAACGGACTGATGACATACGACAGAAAGATCTCCAAATTAGCCCCGGAAGAAACCCGGCCTTTGATAGCCCCCCTTTACAAAAAACCGGGCAGGCTGATGACCATTATTGCCGATTCCGAACACAAACCGAATACCTGGAAAACAGCTTATAACATTGATCCGGACTGGAACGGAGAGCCCCGGAAGATCAAAGGATGGCAGGAACAAAAAGCGCCTTTCAGCTCGTATGACAACTACTTTTTACCTGATGGAAGCACATGGAAAACCCGGGAAAACCTGGGCCTGTTCAAAGTATTTGATCTTGATCGTATTCCCGAAGAGATCATATTGCGGTATTACCTGGACAAGGCCGGCATGAAGGTTTATTTGAACGGGCAACTCGTTACCTCGGAAAAACACGAGGGAGGACGCAAAAGACATTACAGGAACCTACTTATTTCCAATGCCCGGAAATACCTGAAAAAAGGAAAAAACACCATTGCCATACAGGTTCTGCCTCAAAATAAAGATCACGCATTCGACCTGGGCCTGTATACGGCAGATATAAAGGATGAAAAAGAATTTTAAATGGCAACTACGAAAACTTTAATGATGATAAAAAGCATATGTACCCCAGGACTACCGGACACTTAAACTAAGCGGATTTTATGCCAACCGGACTGGAGAACCCGATCCCCAAACCGGGAGGTATCAGTTTAACCATCCCTGTCCGGAGCCTTTTATCGCTGTTCAGGGCGATACAAACCCAAAACCAAAAGTCAATCTAAAACACACATTATGACAAAAGCTAAATCTCGGCAGGTACTTATTTCCTGTTTGTCGGTCATCGTTTTCCAGATCACAGGTTTTACGGCGAGCGGACAGGACAGGGAAGTCTCGGGGACCGTAACTTCATCCGAAGACGGACAGCCCCTGCCCGGTGTCAATGTTATTGTAAAAGGCACCAATAACGGCGTACAAACCGATTTTGACGGAAATTACGTGATTGATAACGTATCAGGCGACGAAACGCTGAAGTTCAGCTACCTGGGGTTTACAACCCGGGAGATCAATGTTGATGGTCGTTCCACCATAAATGTGGTGCTCGAGCCGGGCCAGGAAGCGCTGGACGAGGTTGTCGTCATAGGTTATGGCTCCGTTAAGAAAAGTGACCTTACCGGGGCCGTTTCATCCGTAAAAGCGGAAGACCTGAATCCCGGGGCCAACGCATCGGTAGAACAGGCTCTCCAGGGACGGGTTGCGGGAGTACAGATCAGCCAGAAAAGCAATGAACCCGGCGGTGGATTAAGCGTAAACATCCGTGGTTCCGGTTCCATAAATGCCGGTACGGAACCCTTGTACGTGATCGACGGGATTATTGTAAACAACGGCGCTGTCGCCGCAACCGGGGGCGCAGGATTTACAGCAAACTCCACGCCCCGGAATCCCCTGAATACCCTCAACCCTGCAGATATCCAGTCGATTGAAGTCCTGAAAGATGCTTCAAGTACCGCAATCTACGGATCCCGGGGCTCTAACGGGGTTGTTCTGATCACGACAAAAAAAGGTAAAACCGGGAAACTCAGGGTCAATTACGATTTTTATTACGGTATGCAGGAAGCTGCCCGGACACTCGACCTGTTAAGTCCGTCGGAATACCAGACCGTTCTCAACGGAATTATCGATGACGGAGGCGGGGATCCGGGCCAGAGGATCGAAGAGATCGAAGACGGGGGAACAAACTGGCTGGACCAGGTACTGCAGGCCGCCCCCACTCAAAATCACAATCTGTCCTTTTCCGGGGCCACCCAAAACCTGAACTATTATGCTTCACTCAATTATTTTAGTCAGGAAGGCCTGGTCAAGGGGTCCGGGATCGAACGTTATAACATCCGCCTGAACCTGAATTCCAATTCCTCTGAGAAATACAAATACGGGATAAATATGAATGCTTCTTTCATCGGGGATGATTTTGCATCTACCGGGTCCGGAATCAATGAGAACGGAGGCGCCCTTTATGCTGCCATAAATTACGACCCTACCATAAAACCCTATAGCGCAGACGGCTCTTACCGCCTTTCGGATTTTATCACTATAGACAATCCGCTGTCCATACTCCGCGGTGAAGATGCAACAGGCGAGACCTTCAGGTTCTACGGAAACACCTTTTTCGAATACTTCCTGCTCCCCTCCCTGTCGGCCAAAGTGCAGTTAGGAGGCGATACGCAACATGTACGGAGGGATATATTTATCCAGCCCTACACTTTGAACGGAGCAGGAACAGGAGGGATCGCAAGCATCCAGACGGGCAGAAAAGACTATGTTTCCATCGAGGGTACACTTAATTACAACAAGGATTTCGGTGATGATAACCTGGCAGCCATGCTGGGAGCTACCTATGAATATTTTCAGACCAAGTCATTTTCAGGCAATGCCCGGGGATTTGCCCTGCCCGATCTGGGAACCGATGCCATCGGCTCGGGAGACCCGGAGCTCAACAACCTCGGAAGCGGAAGAAACCAGGCGCGGTTTATCTCTTACCTGGCCCGGGTAAATTATTCGCTGAACGACAAATACCTGTTTACCGCATCGATCAGGGCCGACGGGTCGTCGAGGTTCGGCGACAATAATAAATTCGGTTATTTCCCTTCGGGAGCAGTGGCCTGGAAGATCCACAGCGAAAGTTTTATAAATAGTGCGGAATGGATCAGCCAGCTGAAATTAAGGGCCAGCGTGGGAAGTACCGGGAATGCCAACATAGGCAACTCCCTGACATTCCAGACTTTTTCGGCCGGGGGCGATCTGCTTTTCGGCGATGACTTTTACAATACCATCTACCCCACACGTATCGCCAACCCCGACCTCACCTGGGAAAAGGCGGTACAGTATGACTTAGGGCTGGATTTCGGTTTCCTGGATCACAGGATCTCCGGTTCCATAGATTATTTTAACAAAAAGACCACCGACCTGCTCCTGGTCGTACCCCAGGCGCTGAATACGGGATTTGAGGGCCAGACGCAAAACCTGGGTGGCGTGCGTAACCAGGGCCTTGAGTTTACCCTGAACCTGGATATTTTCAGAAAAGACAATTTCAGCTGGGAACTATCCGGGAACTTCGCTACGCTGGACAACAAGGTTCTCGACATCGGGGACCGCGGCGATATTATTCGCGGGGGACAGTCACAGATCCCGGATTTCAGTATTGTTTCCCCGGGACGGACACTAGACAGCTATTACGGTTTTATCGTTGATGGTATCTGGCAGGAAAGCGATGATTTCAGTATCACCGAGCCCCAGGTGCAACCCGGGGATATCAAATACCGGGACGTCAATGGCGATGGTGTTATCAATGCAGATGACCGGGTAATCCTCGGAAATTCCATTCCCGACTTCACATGGGGGCTGACGAGTAATCTCAAACTACATGGTTTTACACTCGATATCGTTATGCAGGGCGTTGAAGGTGTAGAACGATTAAACGGTAATCTCATCAACACCTATTCCCCCAATAATTTCCGGAGAAACCGTATCGCCGATCCCTTGCTTAACCGGTGGACGCCGGACAACCCTACGAACAAATATCCGTCTTTCGTGAACCCTACTTCACAGGGAGGGGCAAATGCCCTCATAAACAGCAGGACCGTAGAAGACGCTTCCTACTGGAGATTGCAATCCGTCAGGTTGGGATATCAATTCTCCCCGGAAACCCTGGGATTCATCAATAACTTATCGATCTACGTAACAGGACAGAACCTGCTGACGGTTACCGATTACAGCGGTGTGGACCCTGCCGCAAATGCCAGCGGAAGGAATACCACAGCCCTGGACTTTAATGCCTACCCGGTACCAAGGACATACCTGATAGGACTTAACATCGAATTTTAAACAAATTACCGACATGAAAATCACAAGCATAAAAAATATTTTGACGGGGCTGGCCCTTTGCATCCTGTTCACTTCCTGTGAATCTGAACTGGACATGCCCCCGGTGGATGAATTTTCTCCGGACAATGTGATACAATCCCAGGAAGGCCTCGAAGCTCTGCTGTTTTCGGCCTACCAGTTCGATAATGCCGGAGAAACCGTAAAAGATGAAATCCTGATCAATGAAGTCACTACCGATATCGGCTTTGTCCGGCAAGGAGCTGTAGAACGGGAGATGAAACCCTTTTTAGACTTCAACTGGGACGCTTCGGTCCCTAAATTCGACCAAGTTTTCTGGATACCCCGGTACCGCGCCATAAGAGATGCGAACACTGTACTGGAAAATATAGAAAACTCACCGGTCAGCGAAGAGGCCAAGGCGCTTATCACTGCAGAAGCCCGTTACCTGAGGGCTGCCCAATACGCCTTTTTATACAGGTATTTCGGTGTGGTTCCGCTCAGAACGACCACAGATCTCGAAGCCCAGCCGCAGGAATTATCCCTGCCCTCGGAAGAAGAGTTTCTGACCTTCGTGGAAACGGAATTAAGAGAAGCTACCACCGATCTTTTACCCCCTTCCGAACAAACCCAGAGAGGCCGTGCCACCAAAGGGCACTCCCTGGCCATACTGGCCAAATTTTTACTTCAAACCAAACAGTGGGCCAAAGTGGCGGAGGTCACAGAAATGATCATGGACCTGAATTACTACGAACTGTACCCGGATTACAGGGCCACCTTTTTTGTAGAGAACGAAGGGAACAGGGAGATCATAGTCACATGGTCCCTGACCAATGAGCAAGGCTTCGGTAACCAATACCAGAATGGTGCCTTTCCTCCCGGTTTTATGGAGGCCGAAGCCATTCCCGAATTTACCTGGACATCTGCCATGGCCAACTGGGCCACCCAATTCAGTATAAGGGACGACTTCTACGACTCTTTCGACGCTGGTGACGACAGGAAACAAACCATCATTGAAAGTTACACCAACCTCGGCGGAAACACGGTAAACCTGAGGGGCACCGCAGATAATACCAGGAGCTTAAAATATTTTGACAATGACCAGGTGGGGAATTTTGCCGGTTCGGATCATCCCTACATAAGATATGCGGATATCCTTCTTGCCCGGGCAGAAGCCCTGAACCAGCTGAACGGCCCCACCCAGGAAGCCTTAGACCTGGTGAACACAGTCAGGACCCGGTCTGTCGACGATCCGTATACCCTGGCAGTAGTAGGGAACAAGGACAGCTTTAACGATATCATTTTACAGGAACGGGGCTGGGAATTTTTCTCCGAAGGCAAGCGCCGGGAAGACCTGGTACGGCACGGCAAATTAATTGAATACGCACAGCAAAGAGGGGTCAATGCCCGGGAATTTCAGCACTATTTTCCATATCCGCAAGCCGAACTGAACGCCAACCCGGCTTTAGAACAACGTAATGGTTATTAAGAAATATATAACTGAATTATGCATATAGATTCTATATATATTAAACTCATAAACAAATGGTTAAACATCTGCATGTTCTATAAAACAGATGGACATTTCAAAAGTCTCCGAACTTTCTGACCATGGTGAAAAACTTTGTGGTCTTTGTGGTTTTCCATGTCATGGGCTTTATTTTACCACAAAGATTCACAAAGCAGGTACAAAGAGACACAAAGAATTATATAGAAATTAAACATATAACTCGATAAAAACATATAAAATGAGTCTCATTCGCCACATAATGATTTTATACTTGTTGCTCCTGTCCCTCACCGGCTATTCACAGGAATTGGGAGCTAACTTTAACCACAATCCCGAGATCATGGATTTTAAATATCTTGGGAAGGCCCAGGTCAACTGGATAAGAACAACACCGAGGATCATGGATTACGCCTTTGGTGACCTTAAGGCAGAAAACGATCCGGCATTGACCCGGGTCGTCGAAGCCGGAAAAAGGGGCTACAAACTGGCCTTCGGGTTTCGCTGGGATTTTGCCAAAAACAACATGCGCATTCCCGCACCAGGTTCCCGGGAGGAAAAAGAACTGTTCGATACCGCCTCTAAGATCCTGGAAGTGGTAGGCCCTTATGTCGACATTTTTAAACTGGGGAACGAACCCAATCTCGAAACCATGGACCGGGATATGAAGAAAAAGGCCGATGGCAGTATTCCCCTGGTGGATTTTACCAAAAGGTTGCTGTATGAAGTGGCACTCCCCTATTTTGAAAATGATACCGTTGCGGGAGTCCCGGATATCTATGTAGGCTCCTTTCCCGCCTTATTCGAAAAGAAGTTCCGGGAAAACCAGGCCGTAAATGCCCTGTTGCGCTTTACACAAAACAATCCTGATATTACGGGGCTTGCACTCCACCTTCACATCGCAGATACCACGGAGATTGACCGGGCCTTTGAATATGCAAGGTCTATCGTAAAGGAAAAACCGATCATCGTACCGGAATTTTCGCTTCACAGGTTATACCGTTCCAAACTTTCAGAGCCGCTGAATATCAATGAAGCCGGAAAGCAATTCGCCATAAAATACGGCCGTGACCCGGAGTGGAAACTCTATCAATGGTATAAAGAGGCCAATACAAACCGGGTGAGCCCCGAAGAGTGGGAAGCCATGTTTGCTACACGCCCGTGGTACCCTCAGCATTACCTGGATATCTATTTCGACAGGTTTGAGAAATACGGAGTGGTCCTGGCCACCTATCCCCTGCTGCAACAAAGCTGTCCCAGGAATATGACCCCCGGTTCTCCCGCATGGTTTATCAACCCCATATTCTGCCAGAAATCCCTCGAATTACAGGTAAACGGTTCGGTATCTCCAAATCCATTGTGTTTTAAGGATTTTGTAAACATCGTCAACACTAACAGAATACCCGAGAATTAAATAACGTAAGTTGATTTTTATTTTAACTCGAACTCACTCACGTTAGTATTAACAAGCTGTATACAGTAAGAAACAAAATTACCCATGGAGAAAATACGATATCCCTATAAATACCCGCCCTTTTGAAATCAATGGTGCCAGGAACCATAATAGAATTTTAGTAATATTACAGATAAATGGATAGCGTAGAAAATATTCAATAGGTCAGGTATATGAAAATTAAAAATCATTATTTACTATTCCTTGCACTAATAGCTTTCCTCTCTTGTAAAACTGAGAAGGAGGAAGAAAGCAGGTTACTGGGTGAGAAGCCCAATATTATTATAATCATGGCCGATGATCTTGGAAATGGCGATGTAGGATACCACGGGAGTGATATTAAAACCCCGAATATTGACAGATTGTCAAGAGAAGGGATTGTTCTGAACAGATTTTATGTGGCGCCGGTTTGCTCTCCCACAAGGGCAGGACTTATGACGGGACGATATCCTGATCGTTTTGGGCTCAGGGAAACCGTGATCCCTCCCTGGAGGGATTTTGGGGTAGATACCACAGAGGTTTTTTTACCTGAAATATTGGCTAGGGCAGGCTATAAAAACCGGGCGGCCTTGGGGAAATGGCACCTGGGGCATTCCCGCAAATATTATCATCCTTTAAAACGCGGATTTACCCATTTCTATGGTCACTATAACGGAGCTATAGACTATTTTACACATAAGAGGGAAGGTGAGTTGGATTGGCACAATGATTTTGAAACTTCATACGATAAAGGTTATGCTACTGATTTAATTACGGAAGAAGCTGTTAAATCCATTCGGGACTATTCCGGTGAATCCCCGTTTTTTTTATATATAGCCTATAATGCCCCTCACGGACCTTTGCAGGCAAAAAAGGAAGATTTGTTGAAATATGGATTTGAAGCGGATAAACCTCTTTTTAGCAAAAAGAAAGGGTATGGCGAAACAGGGCGCGGGAATACCCGCAGGCAGACCTATTCGGCCATGGTAACGAGTATGGACCAGGGCATCGGGAAAATTATGAAGACCCTCAAAAAACTGGGGATTGAAAAGAATACCCTGGTTCTGTTTTTAAGTGATAATGGCCCGGCACCCCATGAAGGAGGCACTACCGCCGGCCTTAGGGGACATAAATTTCAGGAATGGGATGGGGGCGTGAGAGTACCTGCCGTAATGAAATGGCCCGATGGTCTTGAAGGAGGACGAACAGTTGACCAGGTCATGGGATATATTGATGTATTACCTACCTTAAAAGAAATAGCCGGGATAAAAACCCAACCTGAAAAAACGTTGGACGGAGTAAATATGCTCCCGGTTTTAAAAGGTAAAAAACAGAAAAGGGAACGGGATTTTTACCTCGGATACGGAGCAATTGTCAATACGAAATGGAAATTAGTGAAAAAGAATAGCAGGAACACCAGGATGAGAGTAAACGAAAATATGCTGTTCAACATGCAGGAAGACCCCGGGGAGACCACGAATATAAAAGAAAAACATTCTGAGATTTTCGAAAAATTAAAGCAAACCGTGGATAATTATGACGCTATTGAATCCAAACAGGAAGTCCTCCCTTACGAGGATGGTAAAAAAGGGTTTAAAGCTCCGAGAGAATGGAATATAGAAGATTATCCGGAATAACCAATGTCCGTTTTGGTTAACATCCTCAGGGCATAAATCAGAAATTTTTGGATATTAATACTGACTTAAGCGTTTGAGGTCCATTCCCCCTATTAAACGATCATATCTGAAGACTTATTCGGGTAATGCTCTTCGAGACTTTAAGGAGTTCCCGGATAAAGGCTGTTTATACCTTATGGTCCGGGAAAAGATAGAGGTTTTTGATATGAAGAATATTCCTGTGCAGAAAAAGGTAGGGAATATCATTGATAAAAGAATTGGTAGCTTAACCTCACAAGTAAGAAAAAGGGCTCCCCTGTTTTGTCTTTCGTCTCAAAAGGGGAGCCCGCTTGCGGGACGGGGAGTTTGAGCTTATACATTATTCAGGTTAAAGAGTTATTCCCGATGACTTAAAAAAAATTATCCGGTTTTGGAAACTTCCGGATCGGGGAATACCTTTTATAACGATCAAAAATTTCCGTGTCCGGCCCAACGACCCTCGGGTCCTTCGTCCTTTTCAATTCGCTGAGCAGTTCTTTTTTCAACCGTGTTTCCTCTTCTGCAAATTCCGGCATTCCGGCGAGGTTCTCCAGGCAATACGGGTCTGTATTGATCGCGTACAGCTCAAACTCCGGTCTTTTGTCCACGGCCAGATCCAGGAATGGCTTTATATCCGTATCACCGGCATGTTCCAGAAGATAGGTTTTCGCGGGGCAATCATCGATATCGGTATAGGCACTTTGCGGGATATATTTCCCGTCGTCCCCTATACCGTTCACGGGGAGCAATTGCAAAGTATCTTCGGGATCAAATTTTCGGGGTGCTCCCGCAGGCCACCGTTCCGGCCGCATGTTCCAGATATACAGGAAATCCCTGCTACGTATGGCACGTTGAGGATAGCCCCGGTTCTCATACCTGGACGAGGAATGGCGCTCCCGGCCTGAAAAGGCATAAGCATTCTCTCCCTTTACATAGCCTTCCTCATTTGACGTAAGGATATCCAAAAAGCTCTTTCCCGTAACCGGCATCATATCCCCGGGGCCTTTACCGGCAATCTCCAGAATGGTAGGGGCTATATCCACAAAGGATATCGGGTCTTTGATGACCCTTCCGCCCGGAAATTTTTCAGGATAACGAATGGCCATAGGAACATGGATCCCATACTCATAACTATTGGCCTTGGCCCTCGGAAACGGTTTGCCATTATCCGAAGTTACGATTACAATGGTATTGTCCAGTTCCCCGATGTCTTCCAGATACTGTAAAATATCCCCGAGATGCCTGTCAAACCACTCCACTTCAACGGCATAATCCAACAGATCGCCCCGGATCTCATCATTATCCGGGAGAAAGCCGGGCACTTCCGCGTCTTCCAAATGTTTTCCCATCCTTTTCCAGGAACCTTTTTCATAAGGCCTGTGGGGTTCGTGCGCCCCGTACCAAAAGAAGAAAGGTCTGTCCTTCCTTACATTTTCTATAAAGTATTTAAAATTCCCGAAATAGTCGGTACCGCTAATTTTATCGGCATAGCCTTCGAGGTTCGATCTGTCCTTTTTATCATAGCTTATTTCAGAATGGACCATACCACCCGCATTGGTAACCCGCCACAGGGAATCATTGGTATTTCCGGCATATTGAAAAGGCCCCACCCCTTTCCCGGTACGTCCTGTACTATATCCGGCCTTCTCCAATTCATCAATAAAAGGGACGTACTTTTTAAGCCAGGAAGAGGCATGCTGACCGGATTGTTCGTTTTGCCACGGATAGCGTCCGGTTACAATAGAACTCCGGGACGGGGCGCAGCCCGGTGACCCGGCAATGCAACCGGCAAAATACACTCCCTCACGGGCCACCCGGTCAAAGGCCGGAGTATTGACAAATTTGCTGCCCGAAAAGCTGGTATGGGCAAAGGACTGGTCGTCACTGATCACAAAAAGTATATTGGGCCGTTTCAGTTCCGGTTCCGGTTTCGTTTGCCGGCAGCCCGGTCCGGACCATAGTACCAACAACAAGACAATAATTCGAACGTTTTTTAACATAGTGTTTTTTTTGTTGAGTTATACAGTGAACTCGTTTAAACTTTTTTTATTGAAGCGAAAATGAGTCATTTTGGGGCCAATTGCAGCC
>NZ_RJTM01000022.1 GCF_003725735.1 Sinomicrobium pectinilyticum
AGTATTAAAATTTACTCCACCAGCGCTAACTGTACATGATCAATCCATATTTTGTTTTGAGCATCCTGAAACTCAAAAACAAGCCGGCACCTTCCCGAAACGGGTAGATCCGGTGTGTTGAAACTAAATGTTCTGATGTCCTTATCCACTGTTATCATTTCGGAATAATATCCGGTTTTACCCGAAACCGGTTCAAACCTGATCTTTACGGCGGTTTTTGTATCGGCTTTAGCTTTACAGGAGATGTTAAATTTTTCACCTTCCTTTGCAAAAAACGGCCAGAACATGGTTCCCTTCCCGTTTATCCCTGCCGAATTCTTTCCTGAGATCACCCCTGAAGAATCAATTTGAAACACATCTTCATTGGAATACCCTCTAAATTGCCAGCCCGCAAATTCATTTTCAAACTCTCCGTTAATTACCCTTGAATATGCGCGGGTCCTCTGTCCATAATCACGGGTATCGTAGACCACATTTACCTTATCTGCCCATTCCTGCCATTTTTTGAACATCTCTTTTAAACGCCCGGGCACTTTTTCAGCAAGGTTATGAAGTTCAACCGGATCATTTTCCATATTGTACAGTTCCAGATTATCAGGATCAAATTCCGTGTTTTCTTCTGTTTTCGCCACCAATTTCCAGTGACCGTCCCGCATTCCTATATTCGACTCGTGTTCCCAGAAGATAGGCCCCCTGTTCGTTTTACGGCCGGAAAAATGGGGTGATAAACTTTTACCTTCCAACGGAACTATATCATGGCCCCTGTACTTTTCGGGGTATTTGGCGCCTGACACATCTATGGCAGTGGCCATGATATCCATAATATGTCCCGGCTCCCTTACATATTTGCCGTTTAATTTCTTATCTATCCCCCCGGGCCAGTGAACAATAAAGGGGGTGGCTATACCTCCTTCATGGGTCCGGTGTTTATATTCCTTATACGGCGTACTCCCGCCATTGGCCCAATGGATCCGGTAGCTTTCCCAGGTATTGGCTTTTCCTGTTACCTCCTTGCCTGGCCCCCCGCTGATATATTCCGCACAGGCACCATTGTCTGATAAGAACATCAGCAATGTATTATCGAATTGTCCGAGTTCTTTCAGTTTACTGACTATCCTTCCTATACCCTGGTCCATGGCATCTATCTGCGCTGCATAAATGGCCATCCGCCTTGCGAATTCTTCCTGTTCTTCTTCAGGCAGTTCTTCCCAGCCAGGAATTTTCGGGTCGCGCGCCGATAATTCAACTGAAGCATCAAAGATCCCTAATTCCTTTTGTTTTTCAAGCCTTTGTTCGCGAAGCCGGTCCCAGCCCATATTATATATGTCCTCATACTTTTCGATATCCTTTTCGAGGGCATGAAGCGGCCAGTGCGGTGCCGTATAGGCCACATACATAAACACAGGATTTTCATTTCCGGAAGAGAAATGTTTATCCATAAACATGACTGTACTGTCACTTACGGCATGGGTAAAATAAAAATCTTTTCCCGCACCGGGTGCTTTATATTTTTTATTATCGCTAAAAACATTCGGAGTGAAATAACTGGAAGCACCGTCCACAATTCCGAAAAAGCGATCAAAACCCCGTTGGCTGGGCCAATTGTCCTTAATTCCGGCCTTAATATTCCTCACACGACTTAAGTGCCATTTTCCGGACATATAAGTATTGTAACCTGCCGTTTTTAAAACCTCGGCAATGGTCACACTTTTATTATTGAGCTCACCCTGGTATTCGGGAGTCCCCATATCTGCCGTGGTCATCCAGCCCATTCCCGCCTGATGCGGGTAGATCCCTGTCATTAAAGATGCCCGGGTCGGGCAGCAGCGGGCATTGTTGTAAAATTGAGTATAACGCAATCCCCCCGCTGCCAAAGCATCCAGATTCGGGGTTTCAACTTCCCCGCCGTAAGAGGCTATATCCGAAAAGCCCATATCGTC
>NZ_RJTM01000176.1 GCF_003725735.1 Sinomicrobium pectinilyticum
GAAGAAAAGCATGGGAAGCCCTTGTCCCCGTATACAATGCCGTGATACTGATGAAGATCATCAACAGGCCGTGGTGGTGGGTGATCCTGCTGTTTATCCCTATTATAAACCTCATCATGTTCCCGGTGATCTGGGTAGAGACCGCCAGAAGTTTCGGCAGGAATTCCACAACGGACACCTGGCTGGCCATACTTACCCTGGGGCTGTATATTTACTATATTAATTACGCTCTGGAGGTATCCCATA
>NZ_RJTM01000177.1 GCF_003725735.1 Sinomicrobium pectinilyticum
TCACTATGGGGCGAGGATTCCGATGACCACGATTGCCGCACCTATGGTTCACGACACCATTCCCGGACTGGGAATTAAATCCTACCTGTTTAATGATGACATTTCTAAAAAGAACACTTCCTTGGCCAATAAATTCCAGCTGCCTTATATGCGGCTCCCGGGATTTGAGAAGATAGAACGCAATGAAATCGTGGTATTCAACCAGCCTGCCGATACGCTTCGGGATATGAATGATTTTCACCCGGACAGAAACTATTACAAGCCCATAGACAAAAAGACCAACCTCGTGAAACGATGTGTCGGTATCCCCGGCGATACCCTCGAAATAAGAGACGGTTATGTCTACATCAACGGTAAAAAGACCCGATTGCCCGACCGCGCCAGAACACAGTATTCCTATATCGTAAAAACCAACGGCAGCGACCTCAGCAGGGCTTATATGTACGAAAGGTTTGATGTTACGGATAATTTCGGGCAAATGTCCAACGGTGACTACTTCTTTATTGCCCTTACCGAAGAAAATGCTCAGCGCCTGGCCAAAAGCCCGAATGTAGAAAGTGTGGAAAGACAGGTAGAGCCCGCCGGAACGCCAAATCCCCGTCTTTTCCCCAACACCGGTGACACCGGATGGAGTGCAGATAATTTCGGGCCTGTTTATATTCCCGAAAAAGGCAGTACCATAACACTTACCCGTGACAACCTGCCTTTATACAAACGAATAATCCGGGAATACGAAAACAATACCCTGGACATAAAAGGGAATGAAATCATCATCAACGGAAAACCTGCGGATTCCTATACCTTTAAGCAGGACTACTACTGGATGATGGGTGATAACAGGGATAATTCCATAGACAGCCGCTACTGGGGATATGTTCCGTTCGATCACGTGGTAGGAAAGCCGGTGTTTATCTGGTTCAGCTGGGACAAAATAAGCAAAAGCGTTCGCTGGGACAGGGTATTTACCACGGTGAATGGTCCGGGAGAACGGGTTTCTTATCTCAAATATTTCATCATTATTCTGGTAGTCTGGATTATTTACAGCTTTGTCAGGAAAAAGAAGAAAAAATAAACATCCGTGAACCTGTAATGTACGGAAATGGCTGTTCACGTAATGATTCAAACCTGGAGACCCGGTCACCCGTTAATCGGTTAACCCGGAACAGGAACAGTTTTTTTTAAACCAGCAGTAATTCCGTATACGCAGGGTACTAAGAAATATAGTTTTAACACTTTTTGATATCCATAAATGTTACAATTCGTTATCCATTACGGACTGCATTTCATTTTCCCCGTACTGGTAGCTTACCGCTTTTACAGGCCGGATTTTATAAAAGTAAGCGTAATCCTCCTCGCCGGGATTCTTATTGATGCGGATCATCTCCTGGCTGAGCCCATTTTTGACCCCAACCGTTGCAGTATAGGATTTCACCTGTTGCACAGCTATATTGCCATAGCCCTGTACATCTTTTTATTTATCTGGAAACCCACACGCATTATCGGACTGGCGCTTTTACTGCATATCCTGGCAGACACGGCAGATTGCCTGCTCATGGGCTGAAACGGATTATACTTTATCGGTATGCCCCAGGTCCTTTCCGGGTCGGACACGGTCGCGTAACCACTGCTTTAACTCCCTGATATCGGCAAATCCCCCGTATTCTTTTCTGTCAAACAGTAATTGATCGTTCACATAAATCCGGTATATACCTGCTGTTTCACCGGGTTGGAGGGTCACTCCTCCCAACTCTTCCTCGAAAGTGGTTAAAAATTCCTGTGCCATATATGCCGCACGGAGCAACCATTTGCACTTGGGACAATACGCTATAGTAACTACCGGTTTTGTCATCGGATAAGTGTTTCGGGTAATTTATATTATTTTTCTTTTTCTTCCGGGGCAGCCTGTCCCAGCCGGATCGTTGCCATAACGGGATAGTGATCGGATAATCGTTCGGAATAGTTCTTATGTGCCATAACTTCCATCTCCGGATCAGTCAGGATAAAGTCGATCCGCATGGGAAAATAGTCAAAGTCATAAGACCTGCCGAAACCGCTTCCCATTTCGATAAACGAGTCCTTCATATCCCCCTTTATCTGCCTGTAAACATAGGAGTAAGGCGTATTGTTAAAATCTCCGGCAACTATCATTTTGTGCCTGCATTTCTGCCGGTGTTCGTCGAATATCTCCACCTGGCGATGCTGCAGTGCAAAAGCCTTTCCCATACGTTTGTAAAGTACTTCGGGGTTTTCTACGGAAATATGCTCCTTACTCGGTACGATATGCAGGGATTCGAGGTGCAGGTTGTAAATACGGATCGTATCTTTCCCTTTTACAATATCTGCATACAATGCATTATTGCCCGTCTTCGGAAATTCCAGCGACCCCCTTTCCACTATGGGATATTTCGAAAATATAGCCTGTCCGGTACGGTTGTTCAACGTGGTATACTTAATAAACTGGTGCGGGTAGTTTTTGTTAAAAGCATCCTCCTGCTTATGGTAAAACTCCTGTACACAAAGTACATCCGGGTCTTCCCTTTCCACCAGTTCCGTAATCTTTTCCGGGATATTTCCTTCCAGCCAGCCATACGCATTGAATATACGTACGTTGTAGGTCATCAATCTCACACCTTCTTCTCTGCTTTCGGACTCCCCCGAGATCCTGTACATGGCCCCTACATATTTGTACCCTATTATCAGAATAATGAGCGATAGCATGAATTGGCGTTTCAACTGTATCAGCCAGTAAAGCATAAAAACAGCATTGACGATGATAAAAACAGGGACCGTAAGGCTTAATACCGATATGAGGGGAAATTGTTTCGGAAAAACGTAGGGCAGAACATAAGACAGTAGCAGCAATACCGCGAAAACGGTATTCAGGAAAAAAACGACCTTATTGAGGAAACCCAGTTTTTTCACTATTGTTTGTGTTGAAATGTTAAAGATACAGGGAGATAAGACAATTGTATATGCTGCCTACAAAACCTTTTTTAATCTTTCCCCGCCTGAAACAAAAAGTCCTTTTCTGCCTTGGTAAGGCTTTCATAACCACTTTTACTGATCTTGTCCAGGATTTCATCTATTTTCTGCTGGCGGTCATCCTTATCGGTGTAGGACGTTCTCCCCGAAGCTGTTGATTTTTTATTGCGATGTACCGTTTTCAGCGGTGTACGCGGAGTTCGCCTAAACAGGTTCACCACTGCCGACATCATGCGTTCGAATCCCGCACCGATATCCCTTCCGTTATACAGATTTTTAGCATAGACAAACCCCAGAAAAGCGCCTCCCAGGTGTGCCAGGTGACCTCCGGGATTGCTGATAGGAATTTGTATAAGGTCTACCAGCACGGCAAACACACCTACATACCAGAGCTTGATATTGAACAGAAAAAACAGCCGGACCTCCTGGTTGGGCATGTAGGTACAGATAAATATCAAAATAGCCATAACCGCCGCAGAAGCCCCTATAAGCGTTGTATTGATCCCTGCAAATGCGGGAAACAGGTTATAACTGATCATAAAAATGAGCCCGCCTGCAATAGCCCCCAGAAAATATACGTTCAGAAAGCGTCTCCCCCCGAAAAGGTTGAGAAATATCCGTCCCGAAAAATAGAGCAGCAGCATGTTCCAGAAAATATGGGAAAAACCCGCATGGAAAAAGGCATAACTGATAATGGACCACGGTTGCCGGATAAAATTACCGAAACTCTTCGGCAATTCGAACCACCGGATAAAAAAGTCCGAAGATAACTGAAACAAAAATACCAGAAGTATATTAAGAATAAAGATCAGCACATTGATTACAATGAGCTTCTCCGCTATATTTAGCGTCGAATATTTATATTTTATATCGCTACTGATACTCATATACCATCCACAATTTAGACTTTTTTATTTAACTGCTCATTTAAAAATTTTACCAGACCCGATCCAAAAGCCGGGAGACACACTCATATTTACGGGCTTTCCCTGCCAACTCTTAACTCCATACCGATAACAGTACTTCCGTAAGTCCTGCATTCAAAATTCACCGGATCGGTTATATATAATTCCTTACCTCCCTTTGTCCCTCATCAACCCTCCGACTCAAGCCCGTAAAATTTGTCTTGCTAATTCCACCTGTTGTTGTTAAACTGGTTCTTCTTCCAGTACCACATCATAATAAAACCGAACAGGGCGCCCCCTATGTGTGCAAAATGCGCGATTCCGCCACCGAAAAGGGAATATCCCGTAACTCCCGAAAAAAGGTCCAGGCCTATCAGCACCGGGATAAAATACTTCGCTTTTATGGGAATAGGAACAAAAATAAGAAACAATTCCGCATTGGGAAACATCATGGCAAAGGCCACCAGTATGCCATATATAGCCCCGGAAGCTCCTACGGCAGGCTGGATATAGCTGCCCAGAAAGTTGTCTATAGTACCTTTGGGCGCTACCTGGTACCAATAATCATTATATTTCCCTTCACGAAGTAGCGCAAAGATGTCTTCTTCTTTGATCCCGGCATGCATCAATGCTTTTATTCCTTCGTTAAAATGATAATATCCTACTCCCGTATGAATAAGTGCGGCCCCCAATCCGGCCGAGAAATAGAAAAAGAGGAATTTATTGCGCCCCCACATTTGCTCCAGCGGTGACCCGAAGGCCCATAAGGCATACATATTAAAGAAAATATGCATGAAGCTACCGTGCATGAACATATGTGAAACGATCTGCCATAACCGGAAATTCTCATTCTTGGGGAACCACAAGGAAAATAGTTCAATCATCTGATCGTGATACAACTGCGTCGCCACAAAAAACAGTACGTTTATGATCAGCAGGTGCTTAATGGCTTCGGTTACTCTGTACATTTATAAAAATTTTTTATCGAGATCTTCTACGGTTATGGTTATATAGGTAGGCCGGTTAAATGGCGACACGGTTGGTTCTTTACAGGCAAACAGGTTATTCACCAGGGCTTCCTGCGATGTTTCGTTCAGCAGTTCCCCGGTTCGTACCGCGAGGGTCTTACTCAGTGATTTCGCCAGCCTGTCCGTCTGCGAAAAGCTACTGTCCGGTATTTCATCTTTAAAATCCGCTATCAGTTGTTCCAGTATAATACTTACTTCACTTTCGGAAACACTTGCCGGGATCCCGGTAATGGCGATTTCCTCCCCCTCCAGTCTGTCAATGGCAAAACCTATAAATTCCAGTGTGTCCCTTAATTCCCTGAGCAGGGCCATATCTGCAGGCGAATAATACAGTACGATAGGAAACAGCAGTTGCTGGCTTATTCCTTCCTTAACGGTCATTTGCCGCAGAAATTGTTCGTACAGTACCCGCTGGTGTGCCCGGTGCTGGTCAATGATTACCATACCGGATTTTATCGTGGTCACCACATATTTTTTATGGAGTTGATAGGTTGTGAACGACGGCCCGTTATCCCGCGTATCCTCAAAAAGCTTTCCGCTTTGTCTTTCGGTTTTTCCGGCTACTTCTTCCGATTCGATTTCCACCGAACTGAAACCGTCCGATCCCGCTTTATCCTCCGCTCCCAGGCCTACATATAAACTTTCCCATTCGGATTGCCTTCCCTGTTTCCCGGAACGTTGCCACGAAGGGGACTTTCCCGGACTATCCGTCCTGCTGCCACCGGAAACGGTTTTTGTATCCTCTTCCTCATCCCTGAAAGGGTTAAAATCGGAATCTACCTCAATGGTAGGAACGTGTATCGGTTTATCTTTATACTCGTAAGGGGTATCCAGGCCGGCGTCTTTATCAAAATCCAGTACCGGGGCAATATTGAATTGCCCGAGACTGTGCTTTATGGCCGACCGCAATATGGCGTAAAGCGTATGCTCATCATCAAATTTAATCTCCGTTTTGGTGGGATGGATGTTAATGTCCACTGTGGCCGGGTTTACCTCCAGGTACAAAAAATATCCCGGGTGTGCCTGTTCTCTGATAAGCCCTTCAAAGGCGGAAACCACGGCATGGTGCAGATACGGGCTTTTTATAAAGCGGTTGTTTACAAAAAAAAACTGCTCTCCCCTGCTTTTTCTTGCATGTTCGGGTTTATAGACAAAACCGGATAACCTGACGACTTCCGTGTTTTCCCCGACAGGCACCAGCTTTTCATTCGTCTTACCTCCAAAAATGCCGACCACACGCTGCCTGTAATTGGAAACAGGTAACGAAAAGAGGTCATTGCCGTTGTGGTACATTTCAAAATGGACATCGGGATGGGCCAGGGCAACACGCTGGAATTCGTCTATAACATGACGGAGTTCCACCTGGTCCGATTTCAGGAAATTCCTCCTTGCGGGAATATTAAAAAACAGGTTTTTTACCGCAATGGAAGTCCCTTCTGCGGTAACGGCAGCTTCCTGCTCTGCCACCTTACCGCCTTCTATACGTATCCTTGTACCCACCTCTTCGTTCCGGGGCCTCGTATGCATCTCCACATGTGCAATAGCGGCAATGGAAGCCAGGGCTTCTCCGCGGAAACCTTTGGTCCCCAGCTGAAACAGGTCTTCTGCCGAACGTATCTTGGAAGTGGCGTGCCGTTCAAAGCTCAACCGGGCATCCGTAGGGCTCATCCCCAGGCCGTTATCCACTACCTGTATAAGCGTTTTTCCCGCATCTTTTACGATTAGCTTGATTTCCGTAGCACCGGCGTCCACGGCATTTTCTATGAGTTCCTTCACCACAGAAGCAGGCCTTTGTACCACCTCTCCTGCCGCAATCTGGTTAGCAACATGATCCGGTAAAAGCTGTATGATATCTGCCATTATATTTTGAAGGTGAAAATGCTTAGGTCAAAATCGATGATAAAAAGGAACAGGAGGATTAAAATAATCGCAATAATAAGTACGGTCCGGTTTGCCCTGCGGTCCGGATTACCTTTCATGTCCTCCAGGGCATTGTTTATTTTGTTCTTAAGTCCTTTACTGTCACCCGTAGCCCTGCGGAATTTCTCGAAACGTCCTTCCATTTGAAAAGGGCTCCCTTCCTTGTCACTTTTATAGTAACGAGGGGTATAACTGAACTTCTTATTTTTTCGCGTCTTAAATACTCCCATAACTCTCTACCCCCAAAATTACTGAAAATACTACAAAAATGTAAGTAGACGGCGATTTAATTTTTGAAGCAACAAAGGACAACGGGGACACAGGAACTTATCTCCTGCCCGCATGTATGATTATTTGCAGCCGTTAACCCGGAATTATCCGCCGAGGACAACCATTTTTATCGCCGCTATGGCAGCTTCGGTACCTTTATTACCGTGTTTTCCGCCACTGCGCTCTATGGCCTGCTGCATATTATTATCGGTAAGTACACAGAAAATCACCGGACGATCGTATTTTACGTTCAGGTCTTTGATACCCTGTGCCGTCGCACTGCATACGAAATCAAAATGCTTGGTTTCGCCCTGTATCACACTGCCTATAGCTATTACGGCATCCACATCCAGGGTTTCCAGCATTTTTTTGCAACCGAATGTCAGCTCAAAACTGCCGGGCACATTCCACCGGATCACATTCTCCGGCAATGCGCCACAGTCCAGCAGGGCTTCCCGGGCACCGTCAAAAAGTCCTTCGGTAATGTTTTCGTTCCATTCCGAAACAACGATCCCAAACCGAAAAGGTTTCGCGTTTGGGATCGTTGTTTTATCGTAATGTGATAAGTTTTTATTTTCGGTAGCCATTATTTGGAGCTTTCCAACTTTCCTATGTAAATATCTATGGTCCTGCCTTCTTCCGAGTTAGGATATTCCTTCTTGATCCGGTTAAAATATTTCAGGGCTTTCTCTTTTTGTCCCAGTTCCTGAGCGGCAATCCCCGCTTTAAAAAGAAATCTGGGCGTGGTAAATTCGTTTTTACTCGCAGCAAAAGCATCCTCATAATACCCCAGGGCTTCCTCAGGCTGATCCAGTTGCATAAAAGCATCTGCCATCCCTCCTTTGGCCAATGGCCCCAGAATTGCATCCTGTGTAGAAAAATCCTGCAGGTAAGTGATCGCTTCCTGGTATTTATTCATATTCAGATATGCCATTCCGGCACTGTAATTGGCCAGGTTAGCGGCATCCGTACCTTTATATTTATCTATAATGTCCAGGAAACCGTATTTTCCTTCCGCACCGTTAAGGGCAAGCGTATAGAGCGAATCCTTATTGGTTCCGTTTACCGCTTCGTTAAAATATTGTTGTGCAAAGAAAGACTCATTCGCAGCTTCTATGTTCTTAGGCTTCTTCACAAACTCCTGATACCCCAAAAATCCGAGTACTGCCACGGCCACCACTCCTATACCTATAAAGATATACTTCTGGTTTTTGGCCACCCAGGCTTCCGTCCTGGATGCACTTTCGTCCAGCGTACCGAATACTTCGGCCGTTGTACTGTGCGCTTCTTCCAGTTCCTTTTCTTCTTTCTTATTTTGTGGTTTATATCCTCGTTTCTTGTACGTTGCCATCTTCAGACTTTATTTGTGCCGCAAAAATATAATTTTTATTGATATATGGAAGAGTATTTATTCGATTATTTTCATTAGTTTAGGCAACTTTCGGGCAGCGAACACCAATAAGAACCACAGCTTAAAAGGGAATGTTTTTAAAAAAATTATCATTAGTTAACTATAAGAATTTCAGTTCGGAGGATTTTGAATTTGACGAAAAGATCAACTGTTTTGTAGGTAACAACGGTATCGGAAAAACCAATGTTCTGGATGCCATTTACCATCTTTCCTTCGGAAAAAGCTATTTCAATCCCATTGCCATACAAAATATCAGGCACGGGGAAGATTTCTTCGTTATCGACGGACAGTTCGAAAAGGAAGAATTACAGGAACACGTTATATGCAGCCTGAAAAAGGGACAGAAGAAGGCTATTAAACGCAATGGCAAACTTTACGAAAAATTATCGGACCATATAGGCCTTTTGCCACTGGTCATTATTTCCCCGGCCGACCGCGACCTCATCATCGAAGGGAGCGAAACGCGGCGAAAACTCATAGACAGCGTTATCTCGCAGTCCGACAAGAACTATCTTACCCGGCTTATCCTCTATAACAGGACGCTCGCCCAGCGTAACTCCCTGTTAAAATACTTCGCCCTGAACCATACCTACGATCATGATACCTTATCTATATATAATGAACAGTTGCACACTTACGGAACGGAAGTATTCCGGGTCCGGCAACATTTCCTCGAAGAATTCATTCCCATTTTCCGGGAACGGTACCGCGGTATTTCGGCGAATGAAGAAAATGTAAATATCTCCTATAGCAGCCAGCTATCGGAACAACCGCTGGACGAATTGCTGAGGACTTCCGTAAATAAGGACAAAGCCCTCCAATACACCAGTACCGGGATACACCGGGACGACCTCAACTTTGAAATAGAAGGGTTCCCTATAAAAAAATTCGGCAGCCAGGGACAGCAGAAATCTTTCCTGATAGCACTTAAGCTCGCCCAGTTCGATTTTATAAAACAACAGGCCGGGGTAACCCCTATCCTATTGCTTGACGACATTTTCGACAAACTTGACGAAAACCGGGTAGCACAGATCGTAAAGCTCATGGATGAAAACTTCGGGCAGCTCTTTATCAGCGATACGCATGCGGACCGGACCGAAGCGGTAGTAAAGGAAACCCATCAATCTTATAAAATGTTCAGGCTATGAGTATGGTAAACATATATTATAAATCCTCAATCCGGACAGCACTCCTCCTTTCCGTAATTTTCATGACCTGGGGCTGTACGCAAAGCCCGAAGGAGCAGTTAAAGAACATGAACGGGTACTGGGAAATTAAAAAAGTCGAATTTCCGGACGGGCAGGAAAAGGAATACAAGGTAAACACCACTGTAGATTATATTGAAATAACGGCCGACAGCAGCGGCTTCCGCAAAAAACTGCAACCCGGTCTTGACGGTAGTTTTTACGGTTCGGATGACAGGGAAAATTTTACAATAACCGTAGAAGACGGCAATATTTCACTGCATTACCATACCTCACTCAGCCAGTGGGAAGAAAAGGTAATAAAGGCAACTAAAGAACGGCTTATACTTCGGAATACGGATAATTTGAACTACTTTTACAAACGGTTCGAGCCTATGGACCTGGAGGCATTACAACACTAGACCACATTGCACTGAAAGGTACAGAGGTTCTGATAAGCAATGAAATTGCTGTTTAGTTGCCGGCACCAGGTTATTCAGTTAGTCAGGCAACGTACATACACCCGATAACTCGTTAACTTAACAAATAAACAGGCAAACGCGAAATGGCAAAGCGATATAGCGAACACATATCTCTGTCGGAAGCACTGAGAGCGTTTATAGACGAAAACAGGCTGCAACCGGGAATGGACAAGATCGATGTCCGTGATGCCTGGAAACAACTTATGGGCAGTGGTATTAACAACTACACTTCAGACATTCAATTAAAAGGAGATACTCTTTATGTAAACCTTACGTCTTCCGTACTTCGGGAAGAACTCAGCTATGGCAGGGAGAAGATCGTAAAGATGATCAATGATGAACTGGGAAAAGAACTGGTAAAAAAGCTGGTCCTGAGGTAACACATTCCCCCTACATAATAAAAATAGCTAATGTGCCAATGTGATCATTTGCTAATTAACACATTGGCACATTTACTGATGATTACCTATTAAAATATTTCTCTTCCGGAAAAATGGAATGCGCCTTCTATAGCTGCATTTTCATCGCTGTCCGAGCCGTGTACCGCGTTCTCCCCTATGGAAGTCGCATATAATTTACGGATAGTCCCTTCCGCGGCTTCTGCCGGATTGGTGGCCCCGATCAGTGCACGAAAATCCTCAACGGCATTTTCTTTTTCAAGTATAGCCGCTACAATAGGCCCCCTGGTCATAAAATCTACCAGTTCACCAAAGAAAGGACGTTCTTTGTGAATAGCATAAAACTCTTCCGCATCTCTCCTGCTCAATTGCGTGTATTTCATAGCTGCGATCCTGAAACCGGCAGCTGTGATCTTTTCTAGGATAGCCCCGATATGCCCGTTTTCTACCGCATCGGGTTTAATCATGGTAAATGTTCTGTTTGTCGCCATTTGCTTTTTTAAATTTTGTGCAAAGTTACTCCTTTACTTATAAAGTTCAAAGCCCCGTAATTCCGAAAACAGGAGAGCCGGGACATTGCTTCCGAAGGTCAGGAATTCAGCTAATCCTTAACCGCACGGTATGCCTTACCTCCGTTCCCGGCAGCATGGATATGGGTTACGAGATCTACTTTCAGAATTGTTCCGGCGATCCGAAAATCTTGCCATACCTTCCGGATTACAAACAAAAAAGCCATCTGTAAAAGATAGCTTATTTGTTTTATGTCCAATAGTCAATACCTTGGACTACCCCGATCTGTTCCGTCTTTCCTCTTTATTGTTTCCTGACGATAATAAAAGAGGACCTCCTGTTCATCTGGTGTTCTTCTTCGGTGCAGTCTACCCCGTTGGCACAATTATTCAGCAATTGTTTTTCTCCGTACCCTATGGCGCTTTCTATGCGGTCTTCGGCAATACCCCTGGAATAGATATAGTCGCGGGTAGCTTTGGCGCGGTTATCGGAAAGTTTTTCATTGTAAGCGTCATTTCCACGTGAATCGGTATGCGATTCTATCCTGATCACCATCTCCGGATGCGCATTCATAACATTTACTATATGTTCCAGTTCGTATTCCGCATCCGGACGGATATCCCATTTATTATAATCGAAATAGATAGGTTTAATGACGATCTCATCTTCAATAATAAGCGGTGTAAGGGCTATATCCGCTTTCGCCTCTTCTTTCCCTTTTACATCTACCTCTTTCTGTCCCGAACGATAATCTTCCTGTTCGGCCACTACGGTATAGGCGCCATCCAGGCAATCCCCTCTTAAGCGATAGATCCCGTCTACATCGGTCAGGGCTTTTGCCACAACGCCCCCTCCGGGTTCTATAAACCTTACCGATGCCTCCACCAGGGGCTCTTCCGTACGGCTATCGGTAATTACTCCACTTATGGTAACCGTACATTCCCTGGCCGTAAAATGATAGATATCGTCGTCACCTTTTCCTCCCAGCCTGTTGGAAGAGAGGTACCCTTCCGTATTATCTTCATTCATCATAAAAGCAAAATCATCGAGAGCACTGTTTATCGGCACCCCGGGATTGGTTACTTTTCCAAAACCACCATTTTGCGGCTCACTTTTCAGAATATCCAGTCCGCCGAGGCCGGGATGTCCGTTGGAAGAAAAGTAAAGCACCCCGTCTTTATCTATAAACGGAAACATTTCCCTACCCCTGGTATTAATCGTATTCCCAAGGTTTTGCGGTTCGCCATAGCTTCCGTCGTCATGAATGTCTACTGCATAAATATCCGTAACACCGTATCCGCCGGGCATATCGGAAACAAAATAAAGCTTCTTTCCGTCAGGACTTAAGGCAGGATGGCCTACGGAATAACTCACATTGTTAAATGGCAGTTCGGTAATATTTCCCCATTTTCCATCCTCGTCCAGCGTAGCTTTGTACAATTGCAGGTGCACCGTACCCTCCTCATCTTTTTCGGACCTCCTGCCATTATCCGAATTGTCCCTGGTAAAATACATTGTTTTGCCATCACCGGTGATAACCATGGTGGCTTCGTGATACTGAGTATTGATCTCCCCTTCCAGCTTATGCGCTTCGTCTATCTCGTTACCTATCCTGTTCCCGGCATAGATATTAAGAAATGGCTGCTTGTTCCAGTCGTATATTTTGGTTCTCCCTTTGGATGGCCGTGTGGATGCAAAATAAAACCGGGCCCCGAAGATGAAACATCCGAAATCCGAATACTCCGTATTAATGGCCAGGTTATGTACATTACCGAATAAACGCGCCTTAGGGTTGGTCAGACGGGTATAATAATCTCCTTCTTCCAGCAGGCGTAACATTTCGGGATCGCTCCCCCCTCTTTCGGCGGAAGCTTTCATCCATTTTACGGCTTCTTCATATTTCTCATTGCCTTTCAGGGCCTGTGCATACCGGAAAAGATAATCCGGTTTAACCTCTTCCCCGTATTTGGACAGTAAGATCCCGTACCATTTCTCGGCTTCTTTCATATTGGTATTATAGTAATAGGAGTCACCCAACCGGCTCAGTACGTGCATAGACGAATCTCCTTTTTTGACCAGTGTTGCATAAAGGTCTGCCGACTTTACATAAGCAAGTTTCTCAAAATAACGGTCCGCAACAGTCCGCTGCTGTGCGTAAGACCAGGTCATCCCCAAAAGAAGTAACAGTAGTAGTTTTTTCTTCATAATTTCACATTTAATCGCCCTGAAATGCAATATTGCATCTCGAAAAATTCTCCGAAAGACACTTTTCGGGATACTAATATAAAACTAAACTTTCAATATGCGATTTCCTGTACTGTTTTTTTACACTCATAAAAGAAAGAAACAGACTATTAAATTTCTACCGGCAAAAAGAAAAACATCCCTACGACACCCATTAAAGCTTTTTCTCAAAAAAGTTGTAAAAACTTTTGAAGTAAATATGCCGGGAATACGTTCATGAGGTACTCCGATAAGTTCCAAATACCATCTCAGGAGATCGATATTAAAAATGAAACTTCGTTAACCTTTAATGATTTGTATTATAATACTATTTTTGCAACCGCAATACGAGAATCTATGAGCTTAGTTAAAGAGATCAGCAAAAGAAGGACATTTGGTATCATCTCACACCCCGATGCCGGAAAAACCACATTAACGGAAAAATTACTTCTTTTCGGAGGGGCCATCCAGGAAGCGGGAGCCGTAAAAAGCAATAAAATAAAGAAGGGGGCCACGAGCGACTTTATGGAAATAGAAAGGCAAAGAGGTATCTCCGTTGCCACCTCCGTGCTGGCCTTTAACTATAAAGACAAGAAAATAAATATCCTGGACACGCCGGGACACAAGGATTTCGCAGAAGACACCTTCCGTACCCTTACGGCCGTAGACAGCGTTATCGTTGTAATAGACGTTGCCAAAGGGGTCGAGGAACAAACGGAAAAACTGGTACAGGTATGCCGGATGCGGAACATTCCAATGATCGTTTTTATCAATAAACTGGACCGGGAAGGAAAAGATGCTTTTGATCTCCTGGATGAAGTGGAACAAAAACTCGGATTGCAGGTTACCCCGCTTAGTTTCCCCATTGGTATGGGGTATGACTTTAAGGGAATTTACAATATCTGGGAGAAAAACATCAACCTCTTTAGCGGGGACAGTAAAAAGAACATAGAAGAAACCATTGCCTTTGATAATATAGAAGACCCGGAACTGGACGGGATTATTGGGGCGAATGCGGCGGATTCACTAAGGGAAAACCTGGAACTCGTACACGGCGTATATCCGGGGTTTGACCGCGATGCCTATCTGAAAGGTGAATTGCAGCCTGTATTTTTCGGTTCGGCATTAAACAATTTCGGCGTACGGGAATTACTGGACTGTTTTATAGACATAGCACCCTTTCCGAGGCCTAAACAAAGTGAAGAGCGACTGGTTAAGCCGGATGAAGAGACTTTTTCCGGTTTTGTCTTTAAGATACACGCCAACATGGACCCCAAACACCGGGACCGTCTCGCCTTTATAAAGATCGTTTCGGGTACTTTTGAAAGGAACACACCGTACCTGCACGTAAGGCATAATAAAAAAATGAAGTTTTCCAGTCCCAATGCCTTCTTTGCAGAAAAGAAAGAGATTGTGGATATTTCCTATGCAGGAGACATCGTAGGGCTTCATGACACGGGAAATTTTAAGATAGGAGATACACTTACTGAAGGTGAAATACTCAACTTCAAGGGGATTCCGAGTTTTTCACCGGAACACTTCCGTTACATCAATAATGCCGACCCCATGAAAGCCAAGCAATTGATGAAAGGGATCGATCAGCTGATGGACGAAGGAGTAGCCCAGCTTTTCACCCTCGAGCTTAACGGCCGTAAAGTAATCGGCACCGTCGGGGCACTGCAATACGAAGTCATACAGTACCGCCTGGAACACGAATACGGGGCTAAATGTACCTATGAAAACTTCCCTGTCCACAAAGCGTGCTGGGTAGAACCGGAAAACCCGAAAAGCGAAGAATTTGCAGAATTCAAAAGGGTTAAACAGAAATTTCTGGCTACGGACAAACAGGGACAACTGGTATTCCTGGCAGATTCTGCCTTTTCCATACAAATGACACAACAGAAATACCCGTCGGTAAAACTGCATTTTTCTTCGGAGTATTAGGGCAGCTGACACTACCGGAAAAGATCGGTTTTTCGAGCGTATGTTATTAAAGGTACCGGATCAGTCTGTCCGCCCCACACGAAGCATAATGGGGAAAGTGACGGTTTTGGTCTCCCGGCCTTCCCAGCTTTCTTTCAGTTCGTCATAGATCATCGCCACCGGGTTCCTGTCATTTCTGCGGATATAATGCCTTACGGCCGACCATGTCTCCAGGTAACCGCAGAGTTGCTCCAGGGTCCATTGGTATTCATTCCGGAATACGGGAGTTTTTTCTTCGCGGAACGGAAAAGGAATGGTTTGGTATAACTCATCTATATACTTTCTTTCGGGGTCCCAATATGTACCGAGGATACCGGAATAAAGTTTCCGGATCACCCTGTCCGTGCTTTCATCTGTCCGAAGAAGGGCGTAACCCAATACCGCCAACACCCCGTCCTTTCGCAAGGTCCTTCTCACTTCGGCATAAAATGCGGCAAAATCAAACCAGTGAATAGCCTGGGCCACGGTGATCAGGTCGAACCGGTCGTCGGAAAAACCTGTGCTTTCGGCATTTTCCACCTTATACCGCACATTCTTCTTTTGCTCTGCATTTTTTATCTGGTTCTCACTGAGGTCCGTAGCGTACACCTCTTCGAAATAATCTGCCAGCTTTACGGCAAGCTGGCCATTGCCCGTACCGCAATCCCAGGCACATTCCCGTTGCCCGGCAAGTGAAACGAGATAAGATATCAGTTCCGGGCCATACCCCGGACGGAACCTGGAATAAGCACCGGAATGTCCGGAAAAGTTATCTTTCATGGGATATGAATTTTAGTCGGGGGCTTTTTCTTTGGTCCTTCACCGTTAAAGAAAATTATTCCTGTACCATTCCACCTGCCTCGCAAGTCCTTCTTCAAAAGAGGTCGCAGGGTTATATCCGAGCAAATTACGGGCTTTATCAATAAGAGCGGTAGTGCGCAACTGGTCTCCGGGACGTGGCGGGGTAATTTCTATTTTAGCCTTTTTTCCGATGATCTTCTCTATAAGTCCTATACCTTCCCCCGTAGTGTATTCTTTATCCGAACCTATATTGATAATTTCTCCGGACACTACGTCCTCCTTTCCTATCACGGCGGCTACTCCCGCTATTATATCACCTACATAAGTAAAACTTCTCGAATGCTTCTCGCTTCCCTTGAAAAGCGGGAACGGGGTTTCTTCGAAAATGGACCTGATCAGTTTGGTATACAGTTTTTCCGGTCTTTCCCTGGGGCCGTATACGGAATATAAGCGGAGTGAGCACGCCTTGATTTTTCCGACACGCTGTTCTCCCAGTACCAACTGCTCTGCCGCCAGCTTAGTGGTCCCGTAAAAAGAAATAGGTTCGGGGACCGCTGTCTCGGGCAGGGTTGCCTCTTTTCCGTAAATGGATGACGTAGCTATATTGACGAACAAACGCAGGTTTTTATTCTCTTCTTTTGTCCATTGCAACAAGTTCTGTGTAGCAAAAAGATTATTCCTTACATATTCCTGCAGGGAAACATCCGGGGAAATTCCGGGTTGTGCGGCAAAATGGAATATATAATCCATAGCTCCCGGCAAGATGTCCTTTAGTGGTCCTGTCAGGTCCGCTTCAATAAAAATCACTCCTGCAGACCGGATATCCCTTACATTCCTTTTCTTCAGCGCCACATCATAATAGTCCGAAAAATTATCTACCCCGTAGACCGTATGTCCTTCGGCAGCCAATTGTTCTGCAAGATGCGACCCTATAAAACCGGCTGCCCCGGTCACCAATATCTTAGAATTTTCCATTATCTATTTCTCTTTCTTTATACCAAAGGACGTCCACACACTTTTACTGTTCCTGGTATGCTGCCGGATGGCCTGGTTTTTAGCGATGGATTCCGGGGTTTTGTACCCCCGGGCATGGTCCAGGTGCACACATATGGCACTGTAACGTATTTGTTTTCCCTTTATACCGTAATTCATCAGTCTTTCTCCCAGCTCACGGTCCTGTCCGCCGTATTGCATACGCTCATCAAAACCGTTAACCGCCACAATGTCCCCTTTCCATCCGGAGGCATTATGCCCGTTCCAGGTTGCTCCGGTGGGGGTTATTGCATTTAAAAAGGCTGCTTTAAAACCTCCGGAAGTCAGTTTGTTGTTCTTAAACGAAGATTTCAGCCCGTGCTCCTTCAGCCACTTCACATCAAAACACCGTCCGGTTTCGATATCTTCCGCAGAGATCTTTTCGGATATGGACATGGGCAACATAAAATACCCCCCGGAAAGGAAATATCCTTTCTCCCTGTACCTGTTATGTACTGCAAGGAAGTCATTCCTCGGGATGCAATCCCCGTCACTCATTACAATATAATCCGCCGAACATTTCTCTATGGCCTTATTGAGTATCCTCGACTTCTGAAAACCGTCATCTTCCTGCCAGACATGCACTATGGGATAAAAAACCTCTTTCTGTATACGTTCCAGGAGTACTTTGGTAGCCGGGCCGGAGCCGTCATCGGCAATGACCATTTCAAAACCCTTAAAAGTTTGCGCATTATACCCCCACAATACTTTTTCCAGCCAGGATTCGGCATTGTAAGTGCTAATAATCACCGAAATCGTCTTGTTGCTCATGCTTTCGATTTATCTATATAAAGGCAAAAGTATGAATACAGATATATATCTTTGCCTTAAATCTTACTAAAAATCGGTAAAATTGACGAAACTAACTATTATCATACCTACGTTTAACGAAGAAGAATTCATAGCGCAGGCTATCCGGTCTGCTGCATTTGCCGATGAAATACTGATTATCGATTCGTATAGTGAAGACCGCACCCTGGAAATTGCAGGACAACACACTGTCACGGTTTGTCAAAGGGAGTTCGACGACTTTTCCAGCCAAAAAAATTATGCTATTGACCAGGCCCGGCACGACTGGATATTTATCCTCGATGCCGATGAAGTTATAATGCCCGGACTCCGGGAAGAGATTATTTCCGAACTGCTGAAAGAAGACACCTGTTCCGCATATGAAGTGGGAACAGTACGCATGTTTATGGGAAGGGAAATGCAGTACGGAACAGCAAAAAACGATACCAAAACCCTGTTGTTTAACAGGAAACATTGCAGGTTCGGTAACAAGCTTGTACATGAAAACCTGGTGGTTAAAGGTAAAACAGGCGCCTTGAAAAACCATATCATGCATTACACCTACAGGGGGTTCGATCATTTTATCGGTAAAAAAAACCACTATGCGTGGTTACAGGCCAGGGAAATGTTTGCCACAGGTAAAAAGGCAAACCTGTTCCATATCCTCGTCAAACCGGCTTTCCGCTTTTTCAGTGAATACATCCTGAAAAGAGGATTTATGGATGGTTTTCCCGGATTTGTAAGTGCCTATATAAACTCTTATGGTGTAATGACCCGGTATATAAAATTATGGCTGCTGCAACACAAACAAAAATAATTGATGTACAAATTGTCTGAAATTCATATTATAACCGGATGTACAGCGAAAAACCGTTTGTACCATCCCTGTAATTAAGCAACTAAAACACATGAAAGTCAAGGAAATACCGCCTTCCCTATACCACACCTTAAAACTACGTGCCATACCGGCCCATAAACTCAGGCATAAAACAGGAAAAGAAATTCCCGTAATCGTTTCGCTGACCACTATCCCTTTCCGTCTGAATAAACTGCACATTGTCATACGAAGCATTTTAGTGCAGGAGACCAGGCCGCAAAAAATAGTTTTATGGCTTCATGAATCTTTGAAAAACCAGATCCCTGACAGCCTGAAAGTACTGGAAGGGGATATTTTCGAAGTGAGGTTCTCCACGCTCGATTGTCCGCACCTGAAACTTGTGGAATCCTTAAAATCCTTCCCGGACAAGGTGATCGTAACCTGTGACGATGATTTTATTTACCCGAAAGACTGGCTTATGACGTTGTACGACGAACACCTGAAAAAACCGGGAACGGTAGTAGCCATTACCACAAGGCTTATCCGGTACGACCGCGAAGGAAATGTTCTTCCCTATAAAAACTGGAATTACAAAGATGTGTCCGGGATCGATGAAAAAGCCATTCTGCCTATCGGTTCTTCAGGCGTTTTATATCCCCCCGATAGCTTTCACCCGTCCGTAACCGACGAAAAACTGTTTTTAAAGCTTTCTCCGAAGGCAGATGACCTGTGGTTTAAGGCCATGTCCCTTTTGAATGACACGCCATCGGTAAAAGTAAGGGGCTATAATAAAGAAGTAATCCCCATTATAGGCACGCAGGGAGTCAGCCTGAAAAAACAAAACATCCGGCAGGACAAGAACAGGGAACAATGGCAGGCCCTGGCCGATTATTTCGGCATAACGCTGTTTAAAGACAACGGACAGGCCGAGGGTATGTTTTGATACCAGGACGCGAATAATTTTCAGAAAACCACTGCTACCGCCCGTAAATCAGTAGCTGGAATTCGCAGGGACCAACGTCACCGTAATAAAGTTGCAGACCTGCTTTCGGCAGGCACAAGTTTAAATGCTAGTTAAACAATAAAAAGTAACCCGGTAAAATGCAAGACGAAATCAACAACGCCGTAACTGTGCTCAGGGAAGGAGGGCTTCTCCTCTATCCTACCGACACCGTATGGGGAATAGGCTGTGATGCTACCAATGCCGAAGCCGTTGCCAAAGTGTACGCATTAAAAAAACGACCGGATGCCAAAGCGCTCATTTGCCTGGTACCCGATGTTCCCATGCTCGAAAAGTACATCCCGGAAATAGCCGATGTAACCTATGATGTGATTGACCTCGCTACCCGCCCCACGACCATAATCTATGACAATCCCGTTGGCATCGCCCCCAATCTGGTGGCACCGGACAATACCCTTGCCATAAGGGTGGCATCCGATACCTTCTGTCAAAGGCTTATCCGTAAATTCGGGAAGCCGCTGGTTTCCACGTCCGCAAACATCAGCGGCGCGCCCACCCCGCAATCCTATGCCGAAATAAGTGACGAAATTTTAAAAGGTGTCGACTATGTAGTAAATTTGCACCGCGAAAATAAAGGAGGTAAGCCCTCTTCTATCATTAAGATCAGTAAAGACGGGGTAGTAAAGATCATCCGGAAGTAGTTTTTGCCACGAATGCACGGATGTTTTTATTTTTCTGCCTGACGGCAGGGAGGAGCAGAAGTTTTTATAGTCCTGTCAGGAAAATTAAAAAGGGTAAAATATATTCCCTAACCAACCACATCAACATGGCTGATTTAATTTATAAAGAAGAAAGCTATACGATCATCGGAACATTATTCGAAGTGTATAACCATTTGGGACATGGCTTTTCCGAAATTGTTTACAAAGAGGCCATCGAACACGAATTTAAATCTAAAGATATCCCCTTCGAAAGGGAAAAAGAGTACAGGGTAAATTATAAAGATATTGTTTTACCCCATAAATTTTATGCGGATTTTGTGATATTCGATAAAATAATTTTGAAAATAAAATGTGTAGAGAGTATGCTGGATACTCATATAGCACAATGTATTAATTATTTAAAAGTATCCGGTTGCCGGTTGGCTCTGTTAGCTAATTTTCACAAAGACCTGCCGGACCACAAAAGAATTATTTTTTAGCCAGGAATAGCATAAAACATCAGTTCCGCAAGGAACCATAAAAAACATTCGTGCATCCGTGGAAACAAAAAAAAGAATTTAAGGTGACTGTACAGAATTATAAAGAAGCATTACAACAGGAGATTTTCAATGTGATATCGGAAGCCGCTGCCGAGCTGGATGTGGACAGCTATGTCATAGGCGGTTTTGTGCGGGATTACCTGTTGCAGCGCGATATGCCCAAAGATATTGACATAGTAGCGGTAGGCAGCGGGATAGAACTGGCCAGAAAAGTAGCCGGAAAATTACCCAGGAAACCCAAAGTACAGGTATTTAAAAACTTCGGTACGGCGATGCTTCGCTGGAATGATCTGGAAGTCGAGTTCGTAGGGGCACGGAAAGAAAGTTACCGCTCGGACAGCCGTAAGCCCATTGTGGAAAACGGCACCCTGCAGGACGATCAGAACCGGCGCGATTTTACCATCAATGCTTTGGCTCTGTCCCTACACAAAGAAAGTTTTGGTGATCTGCTGGACTCTTTCGGGGGCGTTGACGATCTGAAACAGAAACTCATCCGCACACCTCTCGATCCGGACATCACCTATTCCGACGATCCCCTGCGGATGCTCAGGGCCATTCGTTTTGCTTCGCAATTAAACTTTAAGATTTTTCCCGGTTCGCTCGAGGCCATATCCCGGAACAGGGAAAGGATAAAGATCATTTCCAAAGAGCGTGTCGTAGATGAACTCAACAAAATACTCAAATGCGACAAACCTTCCATTGGTCTCAGCCTGCTTTTTAAAACCGGGCTCCTCCATATTATCCTTCCCGAACTCACCAGGTTACAGGGTATAGAAGAAAAAGAAGGGCAACGGCATAAGGACAACTTCTGGCACACGCTCGAAGTCGTAGACAATATATCCGAAAATACGGATGACCTGTGGCTCCGGTGGGCGGCCCTGTTACACGATATAGGAAAGGCCCCCACCAAAAGATTCGACAAAAAGATAGGATGGACCTTCCACGGACATGAATTTGTAGGATCCAAAATGGTATTCAGGCTCTTTAAACGCCTGCGGATGCCGCTCAATGAAAAGATGAAGTTCGTCCAGAAAATGGTATTAATGAGCTCCAGGCCCATTGTACTGGCACAGGATACCGTTACGGACTCTGCCGTACGCCGCCTCGTATTCGATGCCGGTGACCATGTAGAAGACCTCATGACCCTGTGTGAAGCTGATATTACGACCAAAAACCCGAAGAAATTCAAAAAGTACCATCATAATTTCCAGATCGTCCGGCAGAAGATCGTGGAAGTGGAGGAACGCGATCACATCCGCAATTTCCAGCCACCCATTAGCGGAGAGGATATCATGAATACCTTTAACCTGAAACCCTCACGCGAAATAGGCCTTATCAAAGACGCCATCAAAGAAGCTATCCTGGAAGGGGAGATCCCTAACGAATATGAAGCTGCCCGCGATTTTATGCTGAAGAAGGGTCAGGAATTGGGATTAGAACCCGGGAAATAAGGTGGTTTCGTTGTGGAGTTGGGAGTTCCGGAGTTCGGAGTATAGGAGTTATTTGGTTATTGAGTTATTTAGGCAAACAAAGGTAAAAAGAGTGTGAGTTATGCACATAGACACTATTGGTATCAATCTCATAAACAAAGAGTTAAATATTTGTATCCTTATAAAATAAATAGGCATTTCATCCCGACAGATATCGATATATCACTGATTTTGTGGGATTTGCGAAAAACTTTGAGCTCTTTGTGGTTTTCACTGTACGGGTCTTATTTTATCACAAAGACTCACAAAGCAGGCACAGACCTGCCTGCCGGCATAGGCAGGGTTGCACAAAGTATTGTATAAAAATTAAATGTATAACTCAAAAATAATTTATCCCTGAAGGTAAAGCCCCGTACCAATATTCCGGAAGGAGTCGTAAAAAACATCAGTGTATCCGTGGCAATACAAAAACAAATGTTCCGCAAGAAATCACAAAAATATCAGTGTATCTGTGCCAACTAATAAACACGGACAAAAATATAATCCATAAAAACCCCGTTCTTAAATATCGTGGTAAACACATAAAAACAACAACATGCGCGTGTGGCTTAAAAAGAATTTCAGAACCATAACCAAAACGACCCTCATCCTCGTTTACCTGGTTATCATTGCCGGTGCCCTGGTCCGTATGACAGGAAGCGGCATGGGCTGTCCGGACTGGCCCAAATGTTTCGGGTATTACATTCCCCCCACAGAAGAATCACAGCTACTCTGGCATCCGGACAGAGCGTATAAAAAGGGCCAGGTCATCATCCGGGACGAATCATTACTGGTTGCAAAGGCCGATTTTACCACTTCCGGCTCGTATAGCTCCGGCAACTGGGCCCCGTACACCAAACACGATTATGCGGTATTCAATCCCAGACACACCTGGATAGAGTACATCAACCGGCTTTGCGGAGCAGTTGCCGGGATGGCTACGCTCTTTATGGCCGTGGCTTCCTTTGTCTACTGGAAAGAAAAACGCAGTATTACCCTGCTCTCCTGGCTCGCCGTATTCAGTATGGGATTCCAGGCCTGGTTGGGAGCTACCGTTGTTTATTCCGTCCTCGCCCCGGTAAAAATCACCGTTCATATGGTTATGGCACTGGCCATTGTAGCCCTTATCCTGTATATACTGCACCTTACCAGGACGGGTAAAAGCGAATATAAGCCGGACCGGCTCTTTACCAATCTCATCCGGCTGGCCCTTTTCCTCACGCTCATACAGATAGTATTAGGTACGCAGGTAAGGCAGTTCGTAGACGAACAGGTAAAAATAGTAGGAGATACCGCCAAAGATTTATGGCTCAACAATCCCGGACTGGACTTTTACCTGCACCGTTCTTTTTCCATACTGGTACTGGCTGTCAATATATTCCTGTTTATCCTCAACCGTAACAGAAAGTTGTATTTCACCCGTGTAAACTGGGTGCTGTTACTTATCGCGCTGGAGATTATCAGCGGTGTGGCCATGGCTTACCTGGATTTTCCGTTCGCTTCGCAACCCCTGCACCTGGTCCTGGCGTCCGTTCTGTTCGGTGTGCAGTATTATCTGTTGCTCGATACACGGCATGCGGCGAAATCTTTGTAACTTTACAGGCTCAAAAGTTGCCATCTTACAGGCAGGAACATACATAACACACAGAAATACAACCTATAGGATATGATTTATAAATTCAGGATAATATTAGATGCGGAAGAAGACGTTTTCAGGGACATAGAAATAGAATCCGGGGATTCCATGGAGGAGTTTCACAATACCATTACCCAGGCTTTCGGTTTTGAAGGTTCGGAAATGGCCTCTTTCTATCTCAGTAACGAAGAATGGCACCAGGGCGAGGAAATTGCCCTTTTTGACATGGGAGACGGGCAGATAGACGTACGCCTGATGAGCGAAACCATACTTGAAGATGTCGTAGACGAAGAAAACAACAGGCTTATCTACGTGTATGACTTTCTGAACATGTGGACTTTCTTTGTCGAACTTGCGGATATCGCCGGGAAAGAGGATGGCAGGTCTTATCCCAACCTCCTGTTCGCCCACGGCCAGCTTCCGGAATTCCCTCCCGAAAAACAATTTGAGTCCGAAGAAGGCATGAGCGAAGATTTTAACGACTTCGGCATGGACATAGACGACTATGATAACCTGGACTTTGATGAAAACTGGAACTGAAAGAATTGCAGGGTTACCCGGAACGGAAAACCGGGCCGCGTAACAGCAAAACCTAACCCGTGACAAAACCGTAAATACACGTTAACACATTAACAAAATCTACAATCGCCACCGGTATTCCATCCGGAAACAATAGGCCCGTGGCAAAACAATACGATAAAAACCATATGCTGAACCTGTATCCATGCCAAATAGAAAGCCTTTCCGTACACCGGGTAGGTAATAAAAGCCGGAACGAAGGTATTTTCCTCTCCCGCGAACCGTATCTCCTGAACGATGAAATCACGGGGATACTCAAAGAATATTTCCTGAAACCTTTCCGGGAAAAGGAAGAGAACTACTTTCGTTTTGCCAATGAGGTAGACGTGGAATTCCACCCGCTGTTCGAAATTATTTCCAATACCTTTCTGGAACCGGCAACCGTACATGAAAATTCCAAAAAAATTGCCACACACCTTTTCGATCAGTCCAACCACCCTCATATAAAAAGCGGGGAAGTGTACGTGGCTCATTTCAGTGACATGGTGCTCGACAACCAGAAGGTCGATGCCATAGGTATTTTCAAGAGCGAATTAAAACACGATTTCCTCCAGTTCCGCGAAGAGGAAAGCAACCTGGACATCGTTATTCAGCAGGGCGTTAACATCAACAAACTGGATAAGGGTTGTATTATCTTCAACACCAACCGCGAAGAAGGCTATAAAATCCTTTCCGTAGACAGCAACCGTTACGATACCAAGTACTGGCTGGAAAATTTCCTGGGAGTGGATGCACTTACGGACGAAAATTTCATCACCAAAAAATACCTGAAGTTCTGCCAGGACTTTGCCAAGGACGTAGTGCTCCCTGCAGAAGACAAAAAGCAGGAAGTGATGTTTATGAACCGTGCTGTAAACCACTTTGCCAAAAACGACGATTTCGAGGAAACCAGCTTCCTCAATGAGGTCATGGACAACCCGGAACTCATCCCTGAGTTCAAACATTACAAGGTTGAAAAAGGTCCCAAATACCACATCGAGGACGTATCCAGCTTTCCCATAGCCAACAAAGCCGTTACGGAAGCGCGGAAAAAAATCAAGAACGTCATTAACCTGGACACCAACATCCAGATAAAAATGGATTTCGTAAACCCCGAATCCGCCGAAAAGTTCGTGGAAAAAGGCTGGGACGAAGAAAAGCAGATGTATTATTACCTGGTGTATTTTAACCGGGAAGAAAAGAGTTAAGCAGACTTAGATTTGAGATGTCAGACAGGCTTACCATATAAAGAGCGGACTTCCGGGTTCGCTCTTTTTTATTGAGGAGTTGGCAATTTCGGAGTTGGAAGTTGATGGGTTATTAAGGGGACCCGGACCTGATCGGACCACGATGATAAATGTCCGGAAAAACACCGCGAAGGGACAATGAAAAATATCAGCGCATCCGTGGCAAACCACCCCCCACAAAAAAATCCCGCAAGGAACTACAAAAAAACATCCGTGAATCCGTGGCCAAAAAAGACATTAAGTCTTCCTTCTGAACAATCCCCTGGTATTGATATCCTCGTAATTGCGCTTTACGAAATCGAGGGCAGCCTCGAGAATCTGTCCCATATTGGTGGCCTTTTTAAATTCCACGTCCTGTACAAAATGCAGGATCTCCATTTTTAGCCTTTCTACGTTTTCGGGGACGGATATGGTATCGTTTTTGGCACAGGCCAGCAATTCTTCCATCCGTTCGTTATAACTGATGAGCCTTTTGGCTACGATAGACCGCTCTTCTACCTTGTACTGGTCTACCGAACTCCGCTGCAATTTGTCACGCACCATATTTACCATAACATTGTTTTCCTTGAAAAACTGGGGACGGTACACCTTAAATTTGCCTTCAAAACTCTGCTGGTCAAAATCTATGGCACGGATGCGGTACACTACATGGTCAAAATCGTGGGTAGACACGATAACGTAGTTATACGACCGCATATCGCCCAGCAGTCGTATCATACAGCGCTCATTGAATTTTACGAACTCCTTGGCTATCTGCGCTTTTTCCATCTCCGTGCAGTTGGGAAGGAAATCCTTGATAAACACATCTCCGGGAATTCCGGCTATATGTTCTTCGATAAGTGTATCCTTGTATACCAGGAAGTTCAGGTTGTACGGCGAGAGCATGTGTTCCAGTTCCAGTCCATACACACGGGAGGCATCGGCCTTTTTTACATAGAAATAGGTATAGTTGTCGTTCAGCACATTACGGATCTTCACGCGAAAGGGCTTGGAGTTACCGAATGTACAGTAATCAATGGCATCTACATTGAGGAACTGCAAAATACGGTCGCTACCGTCCGAATGCAGAATGGAATATACCCTTTTAAGGCTCAGGTCTATCTCCTCCCGGTCAAATTCGTTATAAAAAACCCGTATCCACAACGTATCCTCATCGTTTTTGTCGTATACCACCACAGAACCTGAAAACCGCAGGAGGTCTTCGTAAAAGATCGGGATCTTTATATCCCGGTTATACTCTTTCAGGTACGCGTGCAGCTGCTCCGTTACGGGATAGGCAGGTTTCTTCTTCGACATGAGCTTTTCTTCGGACATCGGCTTCGTATAAAAGGATTCTGTATTCAAACTTACACATTTTTTCAGGTAGGATGCGACAAGAGTGTGCGAAAAAAATTCCGGAAATTATGCGAAGGTGTGTAACAAAATCGTACTTTACCCGTCATGTTTACTAAAAAGACCCTGGTCCATGGTAAAATTTGTTTTCGGTCCCTTGCCGGGACCCCGGATTTCAAGCCCGATTTTGTCATGTCCTAAAAAAAACTAAAAACCATATATTTTGGAAACCATTTTAAGCATTCATAACCTTACCAAAAAATTCGGCTATCTCACCGCGGTGCGTGACCTGTCTTTTACCATAGAAAAGGGGAACGTTTACGGTATACTGGGGCCGAACGGCAGCGGAAAATCGACCACCCTGGGTATTGTCCTGAACGTGGTAAACAAAACTTCGGGAGATTTCGACTGGTTTGAAGGAAAAGTATCTACACACAATGCCCTTAAAAAAGTAGGCGCTATCATTGAGCGGCCTAACTTCTACCCTTACCTGTCTGCCGAAAAAAACCTGGAGCTGGTATGTAAGATCAAGGGAGTACCTCATGAAAAGATACTTGAAAAACTCGAAGTGGTAGGACTGGCCGACCGTAAGGACAGCAAGTTCAGGACCTATTCCCTGGGAATGAAACAACGTCTGGCCATAGCCTCTGCCCTGCTCAATGACCCGGAAATACTTATACTGGACGAACCGACGAACGGACTGGACCCGCAGGGAATACACCAGATAAGGCAACTGATTAAACAGATTGCGGCAGACGGTACCACCATTCTTCTGGCATCACACCTGCTCGACGAAGTGGAGAAAGTATGTTCGCATGTAGTAGTACTCCGCAAGGGAGAAAAACTGTACTCCGGACGCGTAGATGAGATGATTGCAAGTCACGGCTTTTTTGAACTGAAATGCTCGGAGCAGCAAAGAGCCGTCGCCCTGCTGCAAAATAATAATGCCTTCCGGGAAATCAAGGAAGAAAACGACCTCATCACCGCTTTTCTCAACGAACCCATGGAAGCGGAGACCTTTAACCGTTTTATGTTCGATAACGGTTTTGTGCTTTCCCATCTGGTGAAACGCAAGGAAAGTCTTGAAGAACAATTCCTTACACTTACGGGGAGTTGATAAATTATTAGGTTACCGGGTTATTAAGAAATCTGACCTATAATTTTTTGAAAGGTTATAAAGAAACACCATACCCATGACAGAAGAACATCTCCGAACCGCTGTGATAAAGTTTAAAAAAGTCCCGAAAGGACAACCAAAAAAAACATCCGTGAATCCGTCGTAATACAAAAAAACAGGAAGCTAAAAAACTCCCAACTAACAAACTAAAAAACTATTAAGCATGCTTCGCCTATTACAGATAGAATTTATAAAACTCTGGAACAACCGTTCCAGTAAGATTCTGATTACCGCGTATTTTGCACTGTTGCTTTGCATTGCGCTCATAGCAACCATTAAGTTCGATATCGGCCAGGTACATTTCCAGGTGGCTGAACAGGGGATCTTTAACTTCCCTTACATCTGGCATTTTAATACCTATATAGCAGCCTGGTTAAAGTTGTTCCTGGCTATCATTATCGTTTCCATGACTGCCAATGAATACAGCAACAAAACCATAAAACAGAACCTGATAGACGGACTGAGCAAATGGGAATTCATCTATTCCAAGTTTCTCACCGTCCTGAGTTTTGCAGCCATATCTACTGTATTTGTCTTTGCAGTTTCCATGATACTGGGACTTATTTACTCCGACTATAATGAGATTTCCATTATTTTCTCGGACCTGGAATACCTCCTGGCCTATTTTATAAAACTGGTAGGCTTTTTCTCCTTCTGTCTCTTCCTTGGCATGCTTATAAAGCGGTCCGCTTTTGCCTTAGGGTTCCTGGTACTCTGGCAGGCCATAGAGGGGATATTATACGGACTTATCCAATGGCAATCTGACGGAAAAACAGCCTCGGCCATAGCCAGTTTCTTTCCGTTGAATGCCATGAGCAACCTTATAAAAGAGCCCTTGACACGGCTCAATGCCGCCCGTACGGTAGCCAGCCAGATCGGCGAGACCATCACCAAAGACTATGGCGTACACTGGTATGAAATAGCTATCGTACTCGTATGGACCACTCTGTTTATTTACTGGTCCTATGCCCTATTAAAGAAACGCGACCTGTAAATGTCCGCTTTCTAACGTACACCGTATATAAAAGGCACAAAACAGGCGAAAAGTTGTTTTGTGCCTTTGTTTTTTTCAGCATATATACAGAGAAGAAAGCATATCCGGGAATAAAGTGGATATCCTCATAGCTAAAGTAAACATCCTCATAGTCAAAGTAGATATACCCGGGAGTATAGTAGACACCCCCATGAATAAAGTCGGCGTCCCCGCTAATAAAGTTGACACCCCTTCATATAAAGTAGACATCCCCGGTTAAATTATATCCCACTCGACTGGTGCTCGTTTGCACCTTAAACCCCCGTTACGGAACCTGATTTCTTCAATTGCTTTTTATAATGTTCGGTACCCCATACTTCCAATTGTTCCCAAATAGGCACCAGTTTTTTCGAACTGATAGTCAGCTTGTACTCAACTTTCGGTGGAACTTCTGCAAACACGGTCCTTTCCACCAGTCCATCTCGCTCCATCTCTTTTAAATGAAGCGTAAGCATCCTGTCAGAAATATTAGGGATATATTCTTTCAGCTCCGTAAAACGCATGTCCTTAATTGATAATTTATGCAGAATAGTCATTTTCCATCTGCCCGATAAAAGGATCAGGGCATACATTGTGCCGCATTCGTTTATCAATTGATTTCTATTAGCATTATTGGTACTCGATATTTTTCTGCCTGCCATGACTAACAAAATTGTGTGCTTCTAACAACTTTCCGAAGCATTGTAAAACTACAAAATAGAAAATAATTTTATCCCCATCAAAAAAATCATAATAATGAAACATCCATGATTAAATTTTAAACACACAGGGGAATGATTATTTTGGACC
>NZ_RJTM01000178.1 GCF_003725735.1 Sinomicrobium pectinilyticum
GCCTGCCTGTGGAACAAAAATTGCTATTTTTCGCTTCTATTAAAAAAGTTTAAATGAGTTCTATAATAAAAAACCACTACCCTGTTGTCCGGATAGTGGTTATACCAAATATGCTTCTGATGATTTTATTTCAGTGTAAACGTGGAAGACCCTAACTCCCTCAGTTTACTGTCAAAAACCTTTACTTCATAATTTCCCTCTGCAAAACCTTCACTTCCCTTATCTACATAATCGCATACATCCAAAGCTGCATTTTCATAGTAGAAATTGGATATTTTACTGTATGTTAGGTTCTTGGTCTCGGATTTCTGTACGGCTTCCATTTCCTCGGCCGCATCCTCTACGATATCCGAATCCCCGAGGGATGTCGTATCACTTGCAATGGCATTTTTAACTGCGGTAATACTTTTTGCTACCGGGGGAGTATAACTGGCAACTGCATTTTCTCCCATTATTACCCCGTCAGGACCGGTTACCTGTACATAAAACTGGGTATCCCCGGAAGATGCTATACGGTTTGCCGCAACGGTATAACAGATTTTCAGTTTATCCGCTCTCCTGTGACGGTTTACGGAAACCAGTTTCCCACTGTTACGTTCTCTCACGGCTTCCACGGAAAACTTGGAAAGGCTGAGTGCTGATCCTGCGTCCACTACCTTTGCCAGCTGGACGTTCTGTGTAAGGATAGAATCGGCATACTCCGCTTGTCTCTCCAGTGTGGTCCTGGTGCTGTCCCTTTGCATGGTCAGCATTTCGTTAGACCGCCGCAGGGAGTCGTTCTGGGCCAGAAGAAATTCCCTTTCCTTGGTAAGTACGTTTACCTGTCTTCTGTAGCGATACAGGGCAGAAATATCCGCTTTCATGTTCTTTACGGAATCTATATACTGGTCTATCCTCGCCCGTGCAGCCAGCAATTCCTGATTTGTAGAATCGCTTTCCGTGATTGCTCTGTCATAGTCCGCTTTGAGATTATTCAGATCTTCGACCACCATATTTTTCTGATTGGTAAGGTCTGCCGTAGTCTTTTTCTTATCGCTGTATAAGCTTGAGGTATAGATCAATGTCCCTATAAGGGCCACCCCCAGCAATGCAGCTATAACTTTCAAACCGTTATTACTCTTTGATTCAGTCATAATGATTTCTTTTTAACTGTTAACGCCTGATTTTAATTTTTGTTATATGGTCAACGAATATATATACGAATAAATTTAACAAATAGATTTTTTATTTTCATATTTGCTTTAAGATTTAAACCAGGTATATGCGAAATTTTTTGTGTTTATACACCCTCAGGGATATGGAAAAAATCGTCTCCCGAAGAAAGGGAGAAGTTAAATTCGGAGAGCGTATAAGACTACTCAACGAGGGGCAGGAGATGGAGGAACAACTCCTGGAATCCAAGGCCAAATATGTCCTTTTCGGAATACCCGAAGATATAGGTATCGCAGGCAATAACGGCCGAAAAGGTGCCCGGCATGCCTGGGCCGCTACATTGCAGCAACTGCTCAACACACAAAATCAGCGGAATAATAAGGCAAAAAGAATTTTATTACTCGGCCATCTTGATTTTTCGGAAGAGATGAAAGAGCTCGATGCAATGGACCCTTCGCGGGATACCTATATTGAAAGAGCCCGGGAACTCACGGCACAAATAGATGCGGAAGTAACCGACCTGGTCCGGAAAATCGTAACGGCCGGTAAAAAGCCCATCGTAATCGGAGGGGGACATAATAATTGTTACGGTATCATAAAAGGATGTGCCCTTGCCCTGGGCAAACCTGTGAACAGCATTAACATAGATGCCCATACCGATTTCCGGTCGTTGGAAGGAAGACATAGCGGTAATGGTTTTTCCTATGCTTTCAGGGAAGGTTTTCTACAGCGGTACTTTATTTTCGGCCTGCATAAAAACTACACCTCCAAATCCATTTATAAAAAACTCGAAGATCAGTCAGACCACATACGCTTCAATACCCTGGAAGACCTGTTACTCCCTTCCGAGAACGGCCTGGACTACCAGATGGAACAGGCCCTGCACTTTATAAAAAGAGATCCATACGGTATAGAAATAGATTGCGATGCCATACAGAACGCCCCCAGCAGTGCCATGACCCCTGCCGGGTTTACCTTAGAACAGGTACGAAAACTTATACATCACTGGAAAAGCAATAAAAATGTTCAGTACCTGCACATATGCGAAGCGGCTCCACAACCGGAAAATGACAATGAAACCCGCCTGACCGGTAAACTTATTTCTTATCTCGTTACCGATTTCATCCGGAAATAGGCCCGGTATATACAACTTTCCGGGAATAGGATCAGAATCTTTTCGTAATTTTGGGAGATCGTATAATCTGCAAAAACGAAATTATGAAAAGATATATTGTCCCTCTGAGCGTCATTGTTCTCAGCTGCTTTTTTATCCGGAGCGGGTTTTCTCAGGCAGAACCCGATACCCTGGTCACCGGGAATGGAAATAACATTATTATCCAACCCGTACACCATGGGACCCTTGCCCTGCAATGGAAAGATATTTCCATTTATTTCGACCCTTACGGGGGCGTCGGTAAATTTTCCGGCTTGAAAGCCCCGGATATTATTTTCATTACCGATATTCACGGTGATCATCTGGACAAAAGCACCCTGGAAGAGCTGGATACATCCAAAGCTATCTTTGTAGTACCACAGGCCGTTGCGGACCAGTTACCCGAAAACTATAAAAGTAATATGGTAATAATGAAAAACGGGGAAAGGGAAAAAGTCTCCGGCATTACCGTAAAGGCCTTACCGATGTATAATCTCCCGGAAAGCGAAGATGCTCACCATGTAAAGGGGCGAGGGAACGGTTATGTACTTATTATGGACGATAAAAGAGTGTATATCAGCGGAGACACGGAAGATATCCCGGAAATGAGAGCCCTGAAAAATATCGATGTCGCTTTCGTATGTATGAACCTCCCCTACACCATGCCCGTAGAACAGGCGGCCGATGCCGTCCTGGACTTTAAACCTGCAATTGTGTATCCGTATCACTATCGCGGCCGGCCCGACATGAGCGACACCGGAAAGTTTAAAAAACTCGTAGATGCCGGGAATAAAGATATTGAGGTCAGGCTCAGAGATTGGTATCGATAAAACCATTGCTTTCCCCATAAAAAATAATTGCCCGGGTATATACTGCTTTTCTATATACCCTGGCAATTTTATTATAATTTATGTACCGTCGGCAATTACTTACTCAGGTACATTTTTCTCCTGGTGTACAGTTCGTAAAACTGATCGTCCTTAAGGCTGTCTATAAACAGTATCCCTTCTCCTGTACTTTTCATTTCGGGCCCTAAGTTTTTATTCACATTTGGGAACTTATTGAAAGAGAAGACCGGTTGTTTTATAGCATATCCCTTTAATTGCGGTTTGAATTCAAAGTCCGTTACCTTCTTTTCTCCGAGCATGACTTTGGTGGCGTAATTCACATACGGCTCTCCGTAGGCCTTAGCAATAAACGGTACCGTTCTGGATGCCCTCGGATTGGCCTCTATGATATAGACAACATCGTCCTTGATAGCGAACTGGATGTTGATAAGCCCCACGGTATTGAGCGCCAGCGCAATTTTTCGGGTATGATCCTTTATCTGTTGTAAAACAAATTCCCCGAGATTAAACGGCGGCAACGTTGCATTGGAATCCCCGGAATGGATACCACAGGGTTCAATATGCTCCATTATACCTATAATGTATACGTTTTCTCCGTCACATATCGCATCTGCCTCTGCTTCTATGGCACCATCGAGATAATGGTCCAATAACAATTTGTTATTAGGTATCTTGCGGAGAAGGTCTACAACATGTTCTTCCAGTTCCTCCTTGTTAATCACGATTTTCATTCCCTGTCCGCCAAGCACATAAGAAGGCCTTACGAGGATAGGGAAATTGAGATGATCCGAGAGCCTGAGCGCATCTTCGGCCGTTTCGGCCACGCCGAATTCCGGGTATGGGATATTGTTGTCCTTAAGCAGAGTGGAGAAGCTCCCCCTGTCTTCCGCAAGGTCCAGCGATTCAAAGCTGGTACCGATGATCTTAATACCATACTTATCCAGCTTTTCGGCTAGTTTAAGTGCAGTTTGCCCACCCAACTGTACGATCACTCCTTCCGGGTTCTCGTGACGGATGATATCGTAAATATGCTCCCAGAAAACAGGCTCAAAATACAGCTTATCCGCGGTATCGAAATCCGTGGAAACGGTTTCCGGGTTACAGTTTATCATAATAGTTTCGTATCCGCATTCCGCTGCTGCAAGCACACCGTGCACACAACAGTAATCGAATTCTATCCCCTGCCCGATACGATTGGGTCCGGAACCGAGTACTACGATCTTTTTCTTGTCTGTGACTTTACTCTCGTTATCCACAAAACGTTTTCCGTCCACGGTTTCTATCTCGTCTTCGAAAGTAGAGTAATAATAAGGCGTCTGTGCCTTGAATTCAGCGGCACAGGTATCTACCAGTTTATAAATACGTTTTACACCGAGTTCTTCTCTCTTAGTATAGACTTCACTTTCCCAGCAATCCAGCATATGGGCTATCTGCCTGTCGGCAAAACCTTTCTGTTTGGCTTCAAGCAGCAGTTCTTTGGGCAGGGATTCTATGGTATATGTGGATACTTCTTTTTCGAGGAAATGCAACTCTTCATATTGTTTCAGGAACCACATGTCTATTTTGGTGATCTCATGTATCCTGCTGAGGGGTATTCCCATTTGAATGGCATCGTAAATAACGAAGACCCTGTCCCAACTGGCGTATGTCAGTTTTTCGATGATCTGATCGTAATTTTTATACCCTTTCCCGTCGGCACCAAGTCCGTTTCTCTTAATCTCGAGAGATTGTGTAGCTTTGTGAAGCGCTTCCTGGAACGAGCGTCCTATACCCATTACCTCTCCAACGGATTTCATTTGCAGTCCCAGTGTTCTGTCGGAACCTTCGAATTTATCGAAGTTCCATCGTGGTATTTTTACAATAACGTAATCGAGCGTAGGCTCAAACAATGCCGATGTGGATTTGGTGATCTGGTTATCCAGCTCATCCAGTGTGTACCCTATGGCCAGTTTCGAAGCTATTTTTGCAATGGGGTATCCTGTTGCTTTAGATGCCAGCGCGGAGGAACGGGACACACGGGGATTTATTTCAATAGCGATGATGTCTTCTTTATCATCCGGGCTCACGGCAAACTGTACGTTACATCCTCCCGCAAAATCACCGATACTGCGCATCATATGGATAGCCATATCCCGCATTCTCTGGAAGGTTCTGTCCGAAAGGGTCATTGCAGGCGCAACCGTAATGGAATCCCCGGTGTGGATTCCCATCGGATCCATGTTTTCGATCGTACAGATAATTACAACATTGTCGTTTTTATCGCGTAACAACTCCAGTTCGTATTCTTTCCATCCCAGCAATGCCTTGTCGATCATGACTTCATGGATCGGGGAAATCTCCAGTCCCCTGGTCAGCATTTCATCAAAATCCTCTTTGTGATGTACAAAAGAGGCTCCTGCCCCTCCGAGGGTAAAAGAGGCCCTGATTACCAGAGGAAAACCGAATTCCTGAGCTATTTCTTTTCCTTTGAGATACGATGTTGCCGTGGCCTGGGGAGCCATGGGGATACCTATTTTCAGCATCAGCTCCCTGAACTTCTCACGGTCTTCGGTAATATTAATCGCATCGATGTCCACCCCTATGATCTCTACGTCAAAATCTTTCCAGATCCCTTTCTCATCGGCCTCAATACAAAGATTTAATGCAGTCTGCCCCCCCATAGTCGGCAATACGGCGTCTATATTTGGGTGTGCCTTCAGTATTTCTATAATGGATTTCGTGGTCAGCGGTTTCAGGTACACATGATCTGCCATGGACGGGTCCGTCATAATAGTTGCCGGGTTACTGTTTATCAAAACAGTTTCCACTCCGTCTTCTCTAAGGGAACGCAGGGATTGCGAACCGGAATAATCAAACTCACACGCCTGACCTATGATAATAGGTCCCGAACCGATAATCAGAATACATTTTAGATCTTTTCTTTTTGGCATTTCTTTGGTATTGTGTTATTTAAACAAATTATGTGCTGATAAGGTATAAAAAAAGGTGTCACTCTTTAAAGCAACACCTTTATATGAATAGAATTTCAATAGCATTATTTCTTATGCCTTGGTTCGGAAGATACGGTTAATTTCTTTCTTCCTTTTGCCCTTCTCCGGGCAAGCACTTTTCTACCGTCCGCAGACGCCATTCTCTCTCTAAAACCGTGCTTGTTCCTTCTTTTTCTCTTTGAGGGTTGAAATGTTCTTTTCATGGTCTAATATCTTAAAACTTCTTTAAAAATACCTAATTCATTATGCACGAGATTCCTTCACAAAAGTGCGGCGCAAATATACGAAGAGTTTTTACTTTGACAAACCATTTCAAAAAAATATTTCCCTCTTCCGTTTTTGGTCCCTGGCACCGGCAACCACCTGATATTCCGTATGTCCGTAACCCGGCTGTTGTACATCCCTAATCCGAATATAATTTTTCAGGTATTTATTGCACGGAAATTTGAGATATACGGTACACGCTCCATGACTTTTTTTTAACTTTGCATTCTTGTTCGCCAAAGTGCATTCTTAAAAAACCACAACATGTTTAATAAAAATCTAAAATTAGTTATCGCGGCGCTTATTATCGGTTATGCTGTTTATCAGTTTATCGAGGGTAACATAGGCAACGGTATATTCCTGATATTACTTTCGCTGGTCTTCATTTTCCTTTACTTCAGAAATGAAATGATACTTCTGGCCTTTCTTCGCATGCGCAAACAGGATTTCGAAGGGACTGCCAAATGGCTGAACAAGATCAAAAACCCCGAAACGGCCCTTATCCGCAAACAACAGGGATATTACAATTACCTCCACGGTATCATGGCTTCCCAGAACAACCTGACCCAGGCCGAGAAATATTTCAAAAAGGCCCTGAAACTCGGGCTCTCCATGAACTATGATGTTGCCATGGCCAAACTGAGCCTGGCGGGAATAGCCATGCAAAAACGCAGAAAACGTGAAGCTACTACCCTGCTTAACGAAGCCAAGAAGCTGGACAAACAAAACATGCTTGCCGACCAGATAAAAATGATGCAGCAGCAAATGAAAAAAATATAGCAACGCCAGAGGTACGGAGGCAGAAATATTCCGACTCCGTATCTCCGGTTTTTAACTTCCTACGTTGTAATATCCCTTTTCGGGAATCTCTATAAAATATTTTTTTCTCGACTTATTATTGAGTTTAGTTTCCCTGAGCCAGGGATTGTGTATCTTAAGAATCTTGTAGTTAATTCCCTGTTTCTTGGCAAAATCCGCCAGATCGTCTATTTCATAATCCACCTCAACTTTTCGCGTGGGGATATAAGTATACATATGCCTGGGCTCGATATTAAACCCGTATTTCTGCGGATTGGAAAGTATTTCCTTAATGGCCAGTATCCGAAAAAGATACCTGCCAGTTTCTTCACCCAGTAGAATATCATAGTAATCGCTTTCTTTCTGTCTTTCCTGTTGCCTGGATATTCCGGTTCTTCCGGCATTGTATGCTGCGGCAGCCAGTGTCCAGCTTCCCAGCAGGTTTTTAGCCTTTTTAAGATAATCACAGGCCACCTCTGTAGATTTTTCCAGGTGATAACGTTCATCCACATTATCATTCACTTCCAGCCCGTATTCCTTTCCCGTAGCACTCATAATCTGCCAGAACCCGGTAGCTCTTGCGGGCGACACCACATTCTGCAGCCCGCTTTCGATAACCGCCAGGTATTTAAAATCATCCGGAACACCGTGTTTTGCCAGTATAGGTTCGATAACAGGAAAATATTTATGCGCCCTTTTAATAAGCAAGAGCCCGTTGGACTGCCAGTACGTATTTACCAGTATTTCCCGGTCCATACGTTCCTGTATATCGGGTTCATCCAGAGGTACCGTCTCTCCGGCAAAATTCAAATTATCTATGAAATCGATAGCATATACATTATAATCACCTACCGCTTTATCACTTACTTCAGATGCTTTTTCCACTTCTATCACATCTTTCCCTTCTCCCTGCACCGAACTCAGAAAAAAACCTGCCAATGCAACAATCCCTATGGCCATAAGACCTTTTTTCAACCATTCCATAACTCTCATCTTGATCTCTGTTACTCTTTAACATTAACGCTTGTTTTTCCGTAATCATATAAGAAAACCACGGATATAGCAAACCAATACGCTGTAAAGGTAAAAAAAATCCCTGTCACAGGATTCGAACAAACGGTTGTTTTTAATTCTCGATAAGTGAAGAAAGATGCTCGTTAAACCATTTATAACGGTTAATGATCATAATATGCGTACCCTTATCGATACGGATACAGTCTTTGATCCTGGCTATAGGGAACACGGGGTCTTTATCTCCGTGAATATGGATTATCCCCGGCAGTATCTCATCCCTGTCCCAGCAGACAATAGCATCGATAGCCCAATCGATATACTTCTTGTTACGGACGGACAAATATTTTTCATAGAGTTGTATCCTCTTGGTAACCGCTTCACCAAAAGCGTACTTGGCCAGGAGCTCCACATTGTTTATCAAACCGGTAGGGAGCAGTTTATATGCCCTGGTATACCGTGCAAATAACATCTTGGCAGGCAGTTCTTCCCGGCACTTTACACTGGAAATAATAATTACTTTCCGCGGGTTTACATACGCCACCATCTCCTGTACCAGCATGCCACCGAAAGACACCCCTATAAGAACCGGTGCTTCGTGCTTTATATGAACGCACATTCTCAGGGCATAATTTTTTAAAGATTCGTTTTCCAGGGGCAGCATCCATTCCAGATAATGTATCTCAAAACGGTCTTCCGGTAACCGGATATTCTCAAAAATAAGCGGACTCGCAGCCATGCCGGGCATAAAGTAAACAGGGATTCTGGGCGTATCCATCAATTTGTTATATGATTGTATAATAGACTCTTAGTATTTTTTCGTATCTTTGTACCCGCAAATCACCAAATGCTATGGTTTCCTTCCGTTTTTCAGAACGGTTTCGGGAAACGACAATCCAGCGTAAAGTCCGGGTTATTTCGTAGTTCTCTACAAATTTAGGCTTTACGGAAGAAAAAGAAACATTTCTCCTACAATTCTTGCACAGGGAAAAAATAAGATGAAAAACAAAAGTGTATATCTCATGCACAACGAAACCCGGGCCACCCGGCACTCAAATGCCATTCCCGGATTCCGCTTACATTATAATTCCAGTAAATAAAACTAAAAACGATGAGTGAAGTAGCTGTTAAAGACAATGACTTTTTGCGCCAGTTCGAAACCCGTATCAACGGCAAACTGGCCAAAATTGAGTATTCCTCCCAAGACAAAAAGATCTTCCTGACCAAACTGGTCCTTCCCGAGAATTTCGATGAGCACCTGAAAGACGAGTTTATCGAATCCGTACTGCACATTGTAGAGGAACGCAATATGCGGGTAGTCCCCACAAGCCCGGAGATAGCACGTTTTTTGCGAAAACACAAAGAATACAAGAATCTGCTTCCCGTAGGCATCCGCATCTGAGGCAAAACCAGGTTCTGTCGTCTTTTGGAATTCAACGGTTGTATTATTGCTGACGTCACCGTATCACCGAAATGTCTGTCTTTCCGATCACGGCCGGAATAGTTCTATGGTATAGTCCAGCAATTCCGCCCCTCCCGCATCGCCATGACCCGGGACAACAATTTTTAAATCGGGATATTCCTTTTTTATTTTCCGGATGGTTTCTGGCCATGCAGTGACATTGGCATCGTCCAGATTACCCTTATTCGCCCCGGAAGCTTTGACCAGGCACCCTCCGAACAATACGCCGTCATCCGGGAGGTAACCTGTTATGTTATCCTTCGTATGTCCTGCTCCCGGGTATTCCAGGATAACGTCTTTACCTCCTACACGAAATGTTCCGGAGCGATCAAAACCTTGTTGAGGAATCGGGGAAGCATTTGATTCTGCCAGTGCAATAGTAGCATTGCCCGCATATGAAGGTATGCCCCTGCGGTGGAATGCCTCCAGTCCGCCCAGGCAATCTCTATGAAAATGCGTAGGAATAATTGCCTTGATTTTACAATGCAGGGAATCTTCCACCCAGCGGATCAGTTCTTCCGAAACAATCTCATCTCCGGGGGTGTCGAGAACGACAGCCTCTTTTCCGTCAAAAAATACTGCCCCGTTACAGGAAACCCTGCCAAACCCCTCCACATCCATATAAGAGGTGTGGACATAGGCATGGTCGGAAATCCGGCGGACCTGCAGACTGTCCGAACTGTAATTTTTATCAGCGACCACGGGTTTTCCGGCGCCGCATCCCAACAATAACAAACCGAAAAAAGAAAACAGGCTATATCTCATCACGTTTACAGGGAAGGTCTTATTTAGCGACTGTGATTCAGGAAGCACAGACTTCTTCATTGACAAAATCAAAACGGACCAGTCCGTCTTCGTCTATCTCCGTAAGTACAATGGTATGCAGGGTATTTACCAGTTCGGGGTTCCACGGGGCCTTGACTTTTACATAGTTCTCGGTAAATCCGTGTATATACCCTGCCTTGTTCTCTCCCTCGAAAAGTACGGTCCGTATAGTTCCCAGCTGACTTTCATAAAATGCCCGGCGTTTTTTCACAGATAATCCCCTGAGCATTTTACTTCTTTTCGCCCTGACTTTTTTCGGCACCGCACCGTCCATTTCTGCCGCAAGGGTATTGTCCCTTTCGGAATACGTAAATACATGGAGATAGGATATATCCAGTTCATTTAAAAAATGATAGGTTTCCAGAAAATGTTCATCCGTTTCCCCCGGAAACCCGACGATGACGTCTACCCCTATACAGGCATGCGGCATCACTTCTTTTATTTTCCGTACCCGGTCCACATAAAGTTCACACAGATACCTGCGTCGCATTTTTTTCAGGATATCATTGCTTCCGGATTGCAGCGGGATATGAAAATGCGGAACAAAAGTCCTGCTGTCCGCTACAAATTCTATGGTTTCGTTTTTTAACAGGTTGGGTTCTATGGAGGATATACGAAGGCGTTCTATGCCTTCCACTTTATCCAGCGCCTGCACCAGGTCCAGAAAGGTATGTTCGTGTTTCTTGTTGCCGAATTCCCCTTTACCGTAATCCCCGATATTCACCCCGGTAAGAACAATCTCCCGGATGTTCTTCCGGGATATCTCCCTTGCATTGTGCAATACATTTTCCAGTGTATCGCTTCGGGATATTCCCCGTGCCAGCGGAATGGTACAATATGTACATTTATAATCACAACCGTCCTGTACTTTCAGAAAAGCGCGGGTCCGGTCTCCTATGGAGTAACTACCTACATAAAAATCCGCTTCCTCTATCTCACAGGAATGTACCTGCCCGAAGTCATTTTTGGAAAGATCATTTATATAATCGGTGATTTTAAATTTTTCCGTTGCTCCCAATACAAGGTCCACACCATCCGTTGCAGCAAGCTCTTCCGGCTTTAGTTGAGCGTAACAGCCCACAGCGGCCACAAAAGCATTTTCATTATTCTTCAGAGCCTTTTTTACCACCTGCTTAAACTGCCGGTCGGCATTTTCCGTTACCGAACAGGTATTTATCACGTAAATATCCGCCCTTTCTTCAAAATCCACTCGGTCAAACCCCTTATTTTGAAAACCCCGGGCAATGGTTGATGTTTCCGAAAAATTCAGCTTGCATCCCAATGTATAAAAAGCGATCTTTTTTCTTTGATCCATGTACCTGCCTGATTATAAATTCAACACCCCCCGAATACACTCATAATGAGATCCTTGAAAATATTCGGAGAGTGCAAAGTTACTTAAAGTATTTAGAACAAGTTAAAAAAAATCTGTAGATTCGCAGGTCAGGTTTAAAACTGTTTACTCATGCTGCAAAAAATTACCCTATTATCCCTCTTTATCTGTGTTTCCTGCTGTGTTAACGCCCAGACAAACAATCTCAGTATTGAAAAGATCATGCAGGACCCCCGCTGGATGGGCACCTTCCCTTCCAATGTACAATGGGACGAACACGGAGAAGCGCTGTATTTTAAATACAACCGGGACAACGACCCCTCGGATTCCCTTTACCGGATAAGAATAAAGTCCCCGCAAACCATTGAAAAGGTAAATGCCAAAGAAGTCATGGCCCTGATCCCGGCAGGCGGAAGCTACAACAAAGCACGGACAAAAAAAATATTCGGCAAAGACAAAAACCTTTTTGTCTACGACTTGAAAAAAAGAGAACAAACAGCGCTTTTGCAGATGGAGAACCCTGTAGGATCTCCGGAATTTCTTGCTGATGAAAACAAAATTGCCTTCCAGGCAGGTAATAACCTCTTTACCTATTCCCTGGCCTCGGGACAATTAAGGCAGGTTACCAGTATTAAGGAAGGGGAAGCAGATAATAAAAAAGAAAAAGAAGTTTCTCCTAAAGAAAAATGGCTCCGGGAAGACAATCTGGAATTGCTCCGGGTGGTCCGTGAAAGGGAGGAAAAACAAGAAACGAGTAAAAAATACCGGGAAATGGTGTCGGAAAAAGAACCTTATACATTCTATTCCGGTGATAAACAAGTATTCAACCTGAAACTGTCCCCGGATGAAAAATTTGCTGTTTTCAGTCTCCGTGCCCGCGGGGACAGCAAAAGAACCATAGTCCCCAATTATATCGATGCTTCCGGGTATACCACCGATCTGAATACCCGTACAAAAGTAGGCGAAGAGACCACAAAGACAGAACTGGCCGTTTACAACCTGCAAAAAGACACCGTGTACATGGTAAGGACAGATGGCCTTCCGGGCCTGAAAGACCTACCGGATTACGTAAAGGATTACCCGGACAGGGAATGGGAACCAAAGGAAAGAGAGATTACGATTTCCGGGGCTTCTTTCTCCCCGAATGGTAAATATATTGTTGTAAATATACGTTCCAGGGACAATAAAGACCGATGGATAGCATTACTCAACCCGGAAGATGGCAGCCTGAAAAACCTGGACAGGCAACGGGACGAGGCCTGGATAGCCGGTCCGGGTATCGGTTGGAGTATGGGAGGCGGCATACTGGGTTGGTTGCCGGATAATAAACATATTTATTTTCAGTCCGAAGAAACGGGATATTCCCACCTGTACCTGCTGGACGTGACCACCGGAAAGAAAAAAGCGTTAACTTCGGGTAATTTCGAAGTCTTTGATCCGTTCTTATCCAAAGACGGAAAACGCTGGTACCTCACGACTTCAGAAGTCCATCCGGGCGAACGCCACTTTTACAGCATGCCTGTTTATGGCGGTAAAATGGAGAAACTCACTTCCATGACCGGGAACAACGAAGTGTCCCTCTCGCCGGACGAAAAACACCTGGCTATACGGCACTCCTACAGCAACAGACCCTGGGAGCTCTATCTCAGAAAAAATACTGCCAATGCAAGGGAAATGCAACTTACCTCCGGACAATCCGACGCCTTTGCCGCTTACCCGTGGCGCGATCCGGAACTCGTACATTTTACTGCAGCAGACGGTACGGAAATCCCGGCCCGGCTGTATGTTCCGGAACAGGATGTAAAAAACAATGCCGCAGTAATATTTGTACATGGTGCGGGATACCTCCAGAATGTACATAAATGGTGGTCTTCCTACTTCAGGGAATACATGTTCCATAACCTGCTTACGGATATGGGCTACACCGTACTGGACATCGATTACCGGGGCAGTGCAGGGTACGGAAGAGACTGGCGCACGGCCATTTACCGGCATATGGGAGGCAAAGACCTTTCTGACCAGGTGGATGGGGCCCGGTTCCTCGTCAGCAAACAGGGGATCGACCCGAAAAGGATAGGTATCTACGGAGGCAGCTATGGTGGTTTTATCACCCTGATGGCCATGTTCAAAGAAGGAGATACCTTCACCTCAGGGGCCGCCCTCAGGTCTGTTACCGACTGGGCGCATTACAACCACGGATACACATCAAATATACTGAACGAACCTTTTAATGACCCTGAAGCATACCGGCGGTCCTCTCCTATCTACTTCGCCGAAGGATTGAAGGGCAACCTGCTCATCGCACATGGCATGGTCGATGTGAATGTACACTTCCAGGATGTGGTCCGGCTTTCGCAGCGTCTGATAGAACTCGGAAAAGACAACTGGGAAATGGCTGTTTACCCTGCGGAAGACCATGGGTTTGTAGAACCGAGCAGCTGGACAGACGAATACAAACGAATCTTAAAGATATTCAACACTACCTTGTTGAAAAACTGACTTTTGACCGGGGCACAAAAACAAGGCCGGGAGCATTGATACTCCCGGCTTTGTGTTATACCGATAAAGTCCTTTTCCGAAAAAGCCTTTAATCCCTACGCCATTTCCTGGTAGCCTCAAAAACGTATTCCAGGATTTTGGCATCTTCCTCGGTAAATGTTGCGTTGCGCCTTGCCGAAGCCTTTTGAGCGGAAGCTATTGCCTTGGATAAAACATACACGCTAAAACCACTCGCCCCTCCCCATGAAAAATCAGGGATAAAATTACGCGGAAGGCCACTGCCATAAATATTGGTATTCACCCCGACAACTGTCCCCGTATTAAACATCGTATTAATACCACATTTGCTATGATCACCCATCATAAGTCCGCAAAACTGCAATCCCGTTTTCCTGAACTCTTCCTCCTCGTAGCTCCACAGTTTTACCTCATCATAGTTGTTTTTCATGTTGGAGTTATTGCTGTCCGCCCCAATATTGCACCATTCTCCCAAAACCGCATTTCCGAGAAAACCTTCGTGTCCTTTATTGGAATAGGAGAAAAGGACCGAATTATTGATCTCCCCGCCCACCTTACAATAAGGGCCTACCGTAGTTGCTCCGTATATTTTCGCTCCCATTTTGACTATGCTTCCTTCGCAAAGGGCAAACCCTCCGCGAATATGGCAACCTTCCATGACCAGGGTATTTTTTCCTATATAAATAGGTCCGTCGGATGCATTCAGCGTAGTAAAATAAAGCTTTGCCCCTTCCTCGATAAATATGTTCTCCGGGGCTATTACCTGCACCCCATCCGGAACAGGCATACTTTTCCTTCCTTTGGTAAGCAATCTGAAATCGGCCAGGAGGGCTTCCCCGTTCCTGGAAAATATATCCCAGGTATTTTTTATCTGTATAGCGCCCCCTTCATATTCCTTCATCCGGAATGTAGAAAAATCTGTCACTTCCGTACCTTCCTCACTGTGATAAGCCACTATGGCTTCCTTCAGCAATATAGCTTCACCGGGCTTTAATTGTTTTATCATATCCACCAGTACGGGTTCGGGCAAAAAAGAGGCATTTATCAGAATATTCTCTTCTTCACGTACGAGTGGAAATTTAACGGAAAGATAATCCTGCGTCAGCGTGGAAACTGTTTTGTTGAGCAGTTTTTCCCATTTTTCCTTTATAGTCAGTATCCCTACCCGGATATCTGCTACCGGCCTTGTAAAGGTAAAGGGCAGGAGCGCATTGCGGGCGGGGCCGTCAAAAAGAATGTAATTCATGTGTGTGAGTTTTCTGTAAAAATAAAAAAACCCCTGATTTCTCAGAGGTTTCTGTATTTTTAAATTCGCAAAAATTACTTCTTGAATTTCGCGTATTTGTTTTTAAACTTATCGATACGTCCGGCAGTATCCACCAACTTGGATTTACCGGTGTAATAAGGATGTGATGTCCTGGAGATCTCCAGTTTTACCAATGGGTATTCGACACCTTCTACCTCTAAAGTCTCTTTAGTATTTGCGGTGGATTTGGTGATAAAAACCTCGTCGTTGGACATGTCTTTGAATGCCACCAATCTATAATTTTCCGGATGTATGCCTTTTTTCATCGCCGTTATATTTATTTCTTTCTCCTAAAATTCGAGGTGCAAATTTAAGTATATTTACAGAATATACAATACCATTTCAAAAAAAATATGCTCTTATAAAAATATTGTATGCAAATGTGTAACAAAATTCCCCGTTATAATCACTAATTAAGTATTTTTAACCAAACTTTTTAATCATGGAAGAAACTCAACGACCGACAACAAGTAAATATGCGATCTTATACGGGCTTCTACTGGGAGGTATCAGTGTTGTCTTAGGTATTATTCTTTACAGCATGGAGCTTCATTATCAGGGAGGTTTAAGTATTCTGGGGGTTAGTTTAGTCATAATGCTGGGCTGTATTATAGTGGGTTTATTACAGTTCAAAAAAGCCAACAACGGCTATATGTCCTTTGGACAAGGCATGAAAATAGGGATAGGTATTTGCCTCATCGGCGGTATAATTTCCATGGCTTATCAGCTTTTACTTTCTCATGTTATTGATCCGGAAATGATGTCAAAACAACTCGAATTGGCACGTATGCAAATGCAGGATTCCAAAATGTCTCAGGAACAGATAGATGCACAACTTGAGATGGCTCAAAAATTTTCTTCTCCTCTTATCCAAATCGCTTTCGGACTATTGATGAGTATTTTCTTCGGTTTTGTTCTATCACTCATTCCTACATTAATAATGAAAAAAAATAATCCCGAAAAAGCGACAAATTATTGATTTAAGACTGGCAAGTCGATAGAGGATTTACAAAGAAAAAATCCCATGAAACAATTTTGCTTAAATTTGGGAAGTATTTTAATATTTGCCCATGAATATATCTGTAGTAATACCACTACTGAATGAACAGGAGTCTTTACGGGAATTACACGATTGGATTGCACGGGTAATGCAATCCAATCGCTTTTCTTATGAGATACTTTTTATTGATGACGGCAGTACGGACGGCTCCTGGGAAACCATATGCGCCCTTGCCGAAGAGAACGAAGCGGTAAAAGGCATCCGTTTTTTCCGCAATTACGGCAAGTCGCAGGCACTGCATGCAGGCTTTCGTATGACCCGCGGTGAAGTGGTGATCACTATGGATGCCGACCTTCAGGACAACCCGGAAGAGATTCCGGGGCTTTACAACCTCATTACCGCACAGCAATACGACCTTGTATCGGGATGGAAAAAAAAACGGTACGATGATATCCTCACCAAAAATATCCCTTCCAAACTGTTTAACTGGGCGGCGAGAAAAACTTCGGGACTGAAACTTCACGATTTTAACTGCGGCCTGAAAGCCTACAGAAAAGAGGTCATAAAGAACATTGAAGTCTACGGTGAAATGCACCGTTATATTCCTGTTCTTGCCAAAAATGCGGGATTTACCCGGATCGAAGAAAAAATAGTACAGCACCAGTCCCGGAAATACGGAAAAACCAAATTTGGCATGGAACGCTTTATTCACGGCTTCCTTGACCTGATTACCATCTGGTTCCTCTCCCGCTTCGGAAAACGTCCCATGCACCTGTTCGGAGCATTGGGCGTGGTCATGTTCCTGATCGGTTTTTTATCTGCCGGTTACATAGGGATCGACAAGCTCTACAAGCTTTATCACCACCAGCCCACTATACTGGTAACACAGAATCCGTGGTTTTTCATAGCTTTGGTCACCATGATCATCGGTTCGCAATTATTTCTGGCCGGATTTCTCGGCGAAATCATACTACGTACAAAAACAAACAACGACAGGTATAAGATATCGGATATTCTGAACGTTGATGTTCGTAAAGAAGAACAAAAGGAAGGACAGGACAATATAAAAAACAGTATTCCCGGATAAAAGAGAAAACGTATTCATTTGAGATAGTCCGGATTCCGAATAATGAACTTACAATAAATCGAAAAAATGCAAGTAGACGAAAAAATTCTCGAAAAGGTAAACGAGTGGCTCAGCCCGGCATTTGACGAGGCAACCAAAGAAAATATAAGACAATTAATGGAAAACTCTCCCAAAGAACTTACGGAGAGCTTTTATAAAGACCTGGAATTCGGTACCGGTGGTATGCGCGGCATTATGGGTACGGGAAGTAACCGGATCAATAAATATACCCTGGGGAAAAACACCCAGGGATTAAGCAATTACCTTAAAAAGGTTTATCCGGACAAGGAGCTGAAAGTAGCTATTGCCTACGATTGCCGCCATAACAGTGATACCCTGGCCAACGTAGTGGCAGAGGTATTCTCCGCCAATGACATTAAAGTATACCTGTTCTCAGCTCTGCGCCCTACTCCCGAACTTTCTTTTGCCGTAAAACACCTCAACTGCCACTGCGGTATTGTACTTACCGCATCGCATAACCCGCCGGAATATAACGGGTATAAAGTATACTGGACAGACGGCGGACAAATAGTACCCCCTCAGGATGCGGAGATCATTGCGGAAATTAACAGCCTTTCTTTTGAGGACATCCGGTTTTCACCGAAAAAGGAACTCATTTCCTATATAGATAAAGAGGTGGACGAAGCATTTATTTCAGCCTCCGTGAAAAACGGCAGCTTTAATGCCAAAGGAAAAGACGATTTTAAAATAGTGTTTACTTCCCTGCACGGAACCTCTATTACCATTATGCCCGAAGTCCTGGAAAGAGCCGGGTATAAGAACGTTTATGTCGTTGAAGAACAGTCCGCCCCGGACGGTGATTTCCCCACCGTAAAATCTCCTAACCCCGAAGAGCCGGAGGCCCTGACCATAGCCATGAAAAAGGCAGAAGAAACCGGGGCTGACATGGTTATCGGTACTGATCCCGACAGCGACCGCCTCGGTATAGCCGTTAGGGACAACGAAGGAAAACTCATCCTCCTCAACGGCAACCAGACCATGGTATTAATGACCCGTTTTTTACTGGATCAATGGAAAAAAGAAGGCAGGATTACAGGAAAAGAGTTCATCGGCTCTACCATAGTGTCCACTCCTATGATGAACAGGCTGGCCGAAGCTTACGGCGTAGAATGCAAAACCGGGCTTACGGGATTCAAATGGATCGCCAAAATGATAAAAGATCATCCGCAACAACCGTTTATTGGCGGAGGCGAAGAAAGTTTCGGCTTTATGGTGGGCGATTTTGTTCGGGACAAAGATGCTATTACATCGTCTCTCCTGGCATGTGAAATAGCCTCGGAAGCCAAAGCGGAAGGCAGTTCCCTCTATCAAAAACTGCTGGAGATGTATGTAGATTTCAGGTTCTATAAAGAACACCTCGTTTCCCTGGTAAAAAAAGGTATGGAAGGCGCCGAAGAGATAAAACAAATCATGACGGACCTGAGGAACAAACCCTTACAACAGATCAATGGTTCCCGGGTTACCCTCGTAGAAGATTACCAGAGTTCCGTGGCACGAAATATGATAACAGGAAAAGAGAAAACCATAGACATTCCCAAATCCAATGTGCTTATCTATTATACCGAAGACGGCAGTAAGATTGCTGCCAGGCCCAGCGGAACCGAACCGAAAATAAAATTTTATATAAGCGTCAATACCGATCTGGCTTCGACAGACCGGTTTGAAGCAACCGACAAAACATTGCGCCAAAAAATAGACAATATTGTCCTGGACCTGGGAATAGAGGCTTAGTCTCTGTCTGCTTACTTTTGATCTTTCCCCGTGGCTTCCCCCCCGGGAAAACATGTTTAAAAACATTTTTTGAATGGATTATTTTAAAAAGATTTTTCGATTTGCCCGGCCATACCGACAGTATGCGGTGCTCAATGTTATCTGTAACATTCTGTATGCATTGTTCGCCACCCTTTCTATGGTTTCCCTGATCCCCATGATTACCGTACTGTTCGGCGAAGCGGAAAATATCACCACTCCCCCGGTCTATGGAGGTATCGGACATCTGAAATCATTCCTGGAGGATTACCTCAATTATTATATTACCACCACCGGAAACAGCAGGGGGCCTGAATATACACTGGGAGTAATGGTTGCTATCATTATCTCTTTGTTCTTATTGAAAAACCTTTTCAATTACCTGGCCATGTTCTTCATAACTTTCCTGCGAAACGGCGTATTGAAGGATCTGAGAAATGCCATGTATAAGAAGGTGGTGGAACTGCCCATAGCCTATTTTTCGGAAAAGAGAAAAGGCGACGTTATAGCACGTATATCTTCGGATGTACTGGAAATACAGCATTCTTTTCTCTCCATTCTGGAACTGATCGTAAGGGAGCCTCTTACTATTATTTTCACTATCGTAACGATGTTTGCGCTAAGCCCGAAGCTCACCCTCTTTGTCTTCGTTTTTGTGCCCATTTCCGGTTTTATCATATCCGTGATAGGCAAAAGGCTGAAAAAACAGTCGGACCAGGCACAACTGGAACAGGGATATTTTTTATCGATTATAGAAGAGACACTGGGAGGCCTAAAAGTAATCAAGGGATTTAATTCGGAGAACTATTTCTACAACCGTTTCCAGGATTCCACAAAACGGTTCTATCAATTGTCCAATTCCATACTCAACCGCCAGAACCTGGCTTCCCCTACGAGCGAATTTCTGGGTATTATCGTTATTGCCATTTTATTGTGGTATGGTGGCCATATGGTCCTGGTAGAAGGAAGCCTTAACGGCCCTACTTTTATTGCTTACATAGGACTGGCATACAATATACTCACCCCGGCAAAAGCGATTTCCAAAGCCTCTTACGGTGTAAAAAAGGGGAACGCTGCCGCAGAACGGGTCCTTACCATCCTGGAGGAAAAAAACCCTATTGCTGACGCTCCGGACGCCATATCAAAAAACAGTTTCGAACGGGATATCCGGATAGAGCATATTAACTTTCAATACGAAGAGGAAAAGGTACTCAAAGATTTTTCCCTGCACATTCCAAAAGGAAAAACCGTAGCCCTCGTAGGCCAATCGGGCAGTGGAAAAAGTACCATAGCCAACCTGCTTACACGCTTTTACGATGTACAGGACGGAAATATTTCCATAGACGGCACCGATATCCGTAACATGGAACTCCACTCGCTCAGGGGATTAATGGGACTGGTAACCCAGGATTCTATACTGTTTAACGATACCATAAAGGCCAATGTTTCTCTCGGGAAAGAAAATGCTACGGACGAAGAGATCATAGAAGCCCTTAAAGTGGCCAACGCCTATGAGTTTGTCTCTATTCTGCCACAGGGCATATATACTAATATCGGAGATAGCGGGAACAAACTCTCCGGGGGACAAAAACAGAGACTCAGCATTGCCCGGGCCGTATTGAAAAATCCACCTATAATGATATTGGATGAAGCCACTTCCGCACTGGATACGGAAAGCGAGAAACTGGTGCAAAAAGCTCTGGAAAATATGATGAAAAACAGGACTTCCGTAGTTATAGCACACAGGCTTTCCACCATACAGAATGCGGATCTCATCGTAGTCATGCAAAAAGGAGAAATTGCCGAACAGGGTACGCATGGCGAATTAATGAACAGAAATGGTACCTATAAGAAACTGGTGGACATGCAGTCGTTTGACTAAACTACCTTCCGGACGGTAAGGGGGAAGATTAAAATCGGGACTGGCAGATCATTCAGCGGTACAAAAAAGCACAAAAAAACATCCGCCCTTTCGGGCGGATGCTACTTCCACAGTAAGACTTGGGCTTTTTTCACCCTATATAAAGCAAAAAAAGAATTGGTTGGTCAAAAAGTTGTCCCGAAGATAATTATATTTTTTCATATTTATTTATAAATAGTATAAAAAACAATCATTAAACATAACTATACCCTGTTTTTTTGTTAATTTAATATTTTTAAACTTTTCAATATTCCTATGGTCTAAACCATACATAATTATGGTATCAGATTCGACATTAGTACGCCAGTTAAAAGACAACGACACACGGGAGCAGGCTTTCAGAGCCTTAGTTTCCCTGTATAAAGCGAGATTGTACTGGCATATCCGGAGGACGGTAATTGACCATGACGATACAGATGATGTCCTTCAGAACACCTTTATAAAAATATACCGGAATATCGATAAATTCAAAGAAGAAAGCAGCCTGTTCTCCTGGATGTACCGCATCGCCATAAATGAATCCATTACATTCCTCAATGCCAAGGCAAAAAGAAAAGGCATTGACAGTACGGAACTGCAGGAGTCCCTGGTGGCAAACCTGAAGGCCGACATTTATTTCAGCGGAGACGAAATACAGCTTAAACTGCAACAAGCCATAGCCAAATTGCCGGAAAAACAGAAACTGGTATTCAATATGAAGTATTTTGAAGGGATAACTTATGAGGAGATGTCCGGTATACTGGATACTTCCGTGGGCGCCCTGAAGGCTTCATACCACCATGCCGTAAAAAAAATAGAGCACTTTTTAACAGAAGATTAAACCTTCTATCTTTAAAACAGTCAAATAGTTATGAACCCTAAGAAAAAAAATAACCAAAGTGGATTCCGGATCCCGGAGGACTATTTTGACACTCTGGAGGAGCGGATTTTACAATCGGTCTCCGCAAGCCGGAATATTCCCGGACAGGATGGCTTTGAAGCCCCTTCCGGTTATATGGAACAGCTGGACGATCGCCTCTTTAGTGCTATCAGAGAAGAAGAGGAAAGGAACAGAGGTTCGGTTCGTGATAAAAAAGTCCCCGTTTTCACGCTCCGCAGGGTCGTGTATTCCATATCGGCAGTAGCTGCCATCATCCTGATCATGCTGGCCATATTCCCTGCCATCCTATCTCCCGAAAGGTCCGGCGATGCCTATTCCATATCCAGTATAAAACCGGAAGAGGTGGAATTTTACATAGAAAACCATATGCTGCCCGTATACCCGGAAAATATTACCGATGTATTTGATACTACCGACCTCAACGCCATAAGTTTTTCTTCTATTAAAGAGGAAGAGCTTATCAATTACCTGGAAGAAAACATGATTAATTATTCCGAAATAAATTTAAACCAATGATCCCCCGGCAACCCTGTACTCATAAAAATCCAAGATTAATGAAAGTATCAAAGATCCTGTTTTTTACGCTCTTCCTGCTGTTTTTCTCCGCAACGGGGCACACACAGGAAAAGAGCAAAAAAGAACGCATAAGAGCCCTGAAAGTAGCTTATATTACCGAAAAGCTTTCTCTCACTACAGAGGAAGCCCAAAAATTGTGGCCTGTCTACAATAAGTATTATGATAATGTTTCGGAGCTGTGGCACCAGGAGTATAAAAACATTAAACAACCTATACGAAACGGGGATATCAACAACATGTCCGAAGCGGAAGTCAATCGTTTACTGGCAGAACTGGAAGACATTGAAAATCAGATCTGCAAAGAAAACATGCAGCTTACCCGAAACCTCAAAGGAGTTTTACCTGCCAGGAAAATCCTGCTCCTGAAAAGGGCAGAAAAAGATTTCAGCAGGGAACTGTTACATAAGCTTAAACGGCAGGAAGACAAGGAAAAACAACATTAGAACCGGGGTAAACACAAAGAGATGAATGAGGTTTCAAAAAATCCGGAAACTGTCATTCCGAACCTCTTTTCAGGTCGATATACTTTTTTCTTTGTTTTTCCGTACTACCATAATTTATCGTTGTACACTCTCGTATAAGCGGCATAATACCACCACCTATACGAAACCAGACAAAGGGCGGTTGAAAAGCCTTCAGCCGCCCTTTGGTTTGGTGTTACTCCCCCTGATACTTCTAAATAAAGGGAAGCGGATCCAAAAGAAATCCCTTGGAATATATCCTCTCTGCTTATTACTCCTTTCCGAAGCTATAGGTAGTGAAATGCCATATAAATTCATATTTCTTGTCTTTATATGTTCCGGGCACCTGTTCCTTATAAGATGTTTCCACCACGTAAGTATCTTTCCACGGCATAGCGAAAGAAACTTTACCCTGCTCATCCGTATGCAAGGTTTTTGACCATCCTTCCGGAAGGAAAACCTTCAATTCATTTTCCGCCAAGGGTTTTCCGTCGTAAATGACCTGCAGGACAATCTCTTCTCCTTCCTTTTCGGGTATTATTTCCAGTTTGGACAAAGAAGATATTCCGGTGGCATTTTTATCTTCCTTACCTACATGTACCGTAGCAACCGAAGCGTATTCGGTTTTAAAAATCCCCAGGTCGTACTGGGTATAGTCCACCACCTCCAGGTTGTTATTGGTGAGGACTACACGATAAATTCCCGGGGCTCCAGGTGTAAAAGATGCACTGTAATGGTCGGTGGCCGCTTTTTTATCCAGTGTGGTTTTATTGCCGTCCGGGGCAATCAGGTGCAGGGTAAAGTCTTCGGCAAAGGTGAAATGCCCGTCTGTTTTCTCCCGCTCTCCGTAACTGTACTCTCCGAAAAATACTTTTACCTCATGCTTTTTGTTCAGTTTACCCGTAGCTTTTGTCTCCAGCCACAGAAAGTGAGCGTTTGCCTGTTGCAGTGCCAGAACAGCTACTAATGCCAATATTATTTTTTTCATCTTTCTACTTTTTGGTTATGTTATTTATATATTAAACTTCAGTACATGATAAAACCTGGTTTCCATAAATGCCGGGAGACTTTTTACCCTGACTATACGGGAAAATCGGTCTGTCGTTAACTCTGCCGTATATTAAAGCACAGAACATGTTCAGAAATGGTATCCCAGTGTCAAACGGAAGTTCCTTCCGGGCTCATTCTGCTGCGAATAATAAAAACGGGTATTGTCTCCTGTACCTGCCTGATAAGAGGAACCGGAAAACAGGTATTCGTTGAGCAGGTTATTAATGTTCAGGGCTACGGAAAACTTGTCATTTGCCCAGCTCAGGGCCCCATCCAGGCGGAAGTAATCCGGTAAGGTCTGGGCTCCCGTCACTCCCCATACAGAATCCCAGGAAGCGCGTTTTGCCATATACAGATATCCGCCGGAAATGCTAAGCCCTTGTAATGGACTGTAATCTCCGAAAGTATATTTCAGCCAGCCGTTTGTCATATGCCTGGCATGACCGCTTACGCGGTTACCCACCAGACTTTCATCGGTATCCTTGCTTATTCTTACATCCGTATAGGCATAGTTAAAGATAAGGTTCAATCCGGATACTACTTCCCCCTGGAGGTCGAATTCTCCTCCCATGGATTTTACTTCTCCTAATTGTACAGAACTGTTTAAAGGATCTTCAGGGTCCGCAGTCAACATATTTTCTTTAGTGATTCTGAAATATGAAAAGGATGTATTCCACTTTCCGTCGAACCATTTCTTCTTAATCCCTCCTTCAATATTATTCCCTTCTATCGGGTCAAAGGCCTTACCGCTTCTGTCCGTTCCGGATTGAGGCAGAAAAGCCTGGTCGAACAATCCGTAAACGGAAGTATTGTCATCTATGGAAAAACTCAGGCCTGCACGCGGGGTAAATTTACCATCTGAAGTACTTTCATTATACATACTTTCCTGCAGATCGGTATAGCGGCCTGCCAGGGTAAGACGGAGACGGTCTTCCAGAAAACCGAGTTCGTCCTGAACATAATAGGCCGTATATTGCTGTTGCCCGAATGTTCCGGCTGTCCCCGCACGTTTACGGATGCTGGTCTCATGGTCCAGTTCGGGAATTACAGCCTGAGAATTATCCGGGGCATAGATATTAAAAGGCTGGTTAACATCGATCAGATGTGACTCCCCCCAATCGTACCATACATCCTTGGAACCCACATCAATGCCGGCAAGTATGTGGTGTGAAACGGCCCCGGTCTGTACTTCCCCATTCACAAAAACCTGTCCGAGTTTGTGCTCTTCCAATCCGTCAAAAATATATAATCTCCGGTATACATCACCGTTTTCTTCCACCGCATCCGGCCAAATATCCGAACTTACCTGGGTGCCGTACAGGTACCCGAGTTGGGCAGTCAATTTCCAGTTTTCATCCAGTTTATGCTCAAAAGTCACAAAGGCGGAATGCTCCTTGTTTAAAGAAGGATCTATTCCCGGATGCGTCAGACTGAAATCTCTCGGCAGGTCTTTATACCCCTCTGGCGAAAAAACATAAGGTGAGCCCAGGTCGGGTACCCTGGAGTGATAATAGGTATATTGTGCCGTAATACTTGTGTTTTCATTAAAACGGTACTTCAGGGACGGGGCCAGAATGTATTTGTCGTGAAACCCATATTTCTGGAAGGTTTTCTGGGTATGCCCTACCCCATTGAAACGATAAAGCAATTTTCCTGCCTTATCCACTTTTCCTCCTATATCCACGGTGGCCCTTTGCAGGCCGTAACTGCCGGTAGAAAGCGTTACTTCCCTCCTGGGGTTTTCGGTCGGACGCTTCGTCACTACGTTATATAGTCCCGCCGGTTCTCCGGCGGACAGCATAAAGCCTGCGGGACCTTTTATGATCTCTATACGTTCCACCGTTGCCATGTCTTCGGCTACAGGCCCCCACTGTGTGGTAAAGTTCATTCCGTTACGAAATGCCGGAATCCGGAAACCACGCATATTTACACGGGCATAATTACCCCAGTGTTCCAGAAGCATCACACCGCTGACATTTCGTCCGACCCCTTCACGCATTCCGAAAATCTGCTGGTCCCTGAGAACGTCATCGGTGATCACCTGTATGTTCTGAGGTATTTTTATAAGCTCCTGGTTCAGGCGAAGACTGAAGGATATATTCTCTACTTTGTACTTCTCCTTTCGGTGCCCGGACAGTATAACTTCACTCAACTGGCTCACCTCCGGTTCCAGTTCGAAATTTACCAGGCGGTTGCTTCCCGGCTCTAATGTTATGTGTTGCTGAGCAGTCTTATAACCGACAACGGAAACCTTAACGGTATAGGAACCGAAATGCAGGTTTTTAATCTCATAATATCCGTCAGGGTTAGAAGAAACCCCGCGACCTGAATTTTCCAAAACCACATTGGCACCTTCTACGAGGTTACCTTCCTTATCTGTGATATAACCACGTAACAGGGCCTGATTTTGCTGTGCAACGGTGCAAAACGAAATCACGGTAAAACAGACAACAAGTATGAATCTGATTTTCATTTCAATCTATTTTTATTTAGACTTAATTAATGAAATACAAATCTATTTAAGGAAAAGTTAACAACAAAACCCTTTCCGTTATTTTTCCTTTTTAAGTTATATTTAAAACTAAAAAAGGAATTCGGCACAACTTTATAAATCTCCGAATACCACAGTTCTTCCGTGTTGTGATCCGTCCCTATTCTACAGGTGCAAGATTTTCCCTGTGCGCAGTCTTCTTCGGGCCTTTGTTTAAAACGGGAGATTTTTTTTGTCTTTTCAGTTTCAGGGCAACAATCAGTGCAGTAGCAGAAAGCAGTACCCAGAACACATCTACAAAAAAGATATCGTAGTACCCGACCCGGAACGTGACCCACATCCAGTTACCGGCTACTATTCCGTTTACTACAGGAACCAGGAAACCTATCAGTGCACCGCTGATAAGCGTGTACTTATTGGTAAAATAATTATCTCTTTTAAGGGTAAACAATACCGAAAGAAGCAGCCAACTGTAAAAGAATATCTGGTAAATACGGGTCATTCGTGACGCATCGAAGTCCGGTACAAACACTTTTACACCGACAAAGGTAATGGCCGTTGCCGGGAACATGCTAAGGCATATTGCCAGGTATATCCATACCAGCCAGGAGTTGAAACGCCTTTTTTTCTCCGAAACACTCTTTTTATCCCTGGCAACGAGCCATATCATTATCCCGGAAATAATGACAAAACAGGAGACCAGGCCTAGGATAAAATAAATAATGCGCAACCCTAGGCCACCATAATCCCCGAAATGCAGTTTGGCCAGTACATTCGTGGCCCCGTCCAGGTAAGAAGTATTGTTAAAGGGATCTTTCTCCTCTATTATTTCACCTGTAGACGCCTTGAGCACCATTTTTCCCTTACCTGCAAAACTCCGGTGGTTCAAAGGAAATCCTTCTACGGCAACATGCATATTCGCATCCCCGTAATTGAAAACTGTTACGGACCGGATATCAAAATCCTTCCACTTGTTACGCACCTTATTAACCAGTTCATTAATATGTACAGGGCCCTGCTGCTTCTCCATGAGCATGGGATACCCGCCCCCCACACCGAAATCTTCATACATTTCGGCTGTATTATTATTATAGAACAGTGCTACCACCGGAGGGGCCATCACCGTAGTACTGATTATCAGATAAGTGCCGGTAAGGGCAAATACAAACTGGTAGGGCAGCCCTATGATTCCCAGTGCCGTATGCGCATCTGTCCAGACAGTCTTCCATTTTGTTCCCGGGCGGAAAATATAAAAGTTGGACACAATTTTATTCCAATGTACCAGGACTCCCGTTATTACGGCAAACAAAAAGAAGAAGGCAACAAGACCTGCCAACAGATAACCGGACGTTCCGAAAAAGTTGAGCTGTGCAAAGAAATGCAAACGGTAGAGAAATTCCCCGATGGAATAGGAACCGGGATAACTATAGTTCCCGAAGTTCTTTTTATCCATATAAAAGAATGCCCCTGTTGCTGCTTCTTTCGGCGCGAGGCTATCCTTGGAAGGAGTCAGGCTTACGGCCACCCTTCTTTCCTGGTAATGCTGATTAAAGGTAATATCCCTCCCGTAAGCTGCTTCCCTGCTGTTTATCGTATCGAGCAACAGGTCGAAATTCACTTCCGTCAGTCCTCTTTCCTGTACGGGTTCGTTTCGTTCCCAGCTTATGATCTCGTCACGAAAGAAAGAAAATGACCCTGCAAAAAATATGACATAAAGGGCAGCGCTGATAATAATCCCGCTTATGGTATGAATATTAAAAAGAACATTGTAGATTCTGTTGTTCATCAGGTCCCGAATTGTAATTGTGGCTTCAATAGCTATTCATATCTCCGGCTACTCCTCATCCCGCCAGTCCAAAGGTTTTTCCCAGGTAAATACATCCCGAAAAAAGAAGTGTCAGAAACAGGTAGATTGCCCATATTTTCCAACCGTTTTTCACCAGAAAAGCGAGCAGGAACAAAACACACCAAAGCAGAAAACCGGCATATCTCAGGGTCATCAGCACATTGACATGGTTTATCCAATAGGCCAGGCCAATGTGAAGAGACACGGTAACCATATATCCGCCGATAAATCCCGCACTTATTTTAGCGAAACGCTGACTGACGGAGGTTGTCAAATATTTTTTATTGGCAGGCATAATCCTAGAGGAATTCAAAAGTTATCGCAAGAATCAGTATCAGGACAAGTGCCTGATAACGTATAAAACGCAACGGAGTTACCATCACGATCAGGCTCCCCAGGGTCATTAATATCACGAAAAAAGCAAAAATGCCTGCCCCGACCCCGTAATGAAATACGGAAAGTACCAGGGCAATAAACAACAGAATTAACCCTGCCGCTTTACTTTCCCTCCCATGGGCCTGCATCCACTTCTCTATCTTAAGGGAACGACTTAACATTGCTCTCTTTGAAGTATTGTAGAGTGTATAAAAACCTAAAAAAGTAATGGCAACAACCAAGCTAGTCATATGTCGTACAGTTTATTTTGACTAAATCTAAACAATCGCAAATATAATAACGGAATACAGACAATCCAATTTTATTTAGATTAATTTCAAATCACCTCATGCTTTACTTTCCGGAGACTGTTATGGAGTTTTTTAGTTGGGGAGTTTGGAGTTCGGGAGTCATTAATTGCCGAATCGGTAATTCCGGGGCTGCGATGTACTTCCGTCACAACGGGAGCCTTCATCCTCCACGGAACAGCCACCGCCAACACTACCCCATAAATGAGAACCCAAGTAAAAATCACACCTTCTAAGAAGGTGGCTTTGGCTAGCCCCCATAGGGGACCTCTATG
>NZ_RJTM01000179.1 GCF_003725735.1 Sinomicrobium pectinilyticum
CCTTCACTAAACAGTGAGGGGTTTTTTTATACCCCACACCGAAAGAAAACACTATTCCAAACATATAAATTCAGGCACGAATGAAGTTTAAAATTTAAGTTCGTGTGTAAGAATAGACGGTGAAACTATTTTGTGTAAATTTGTAGTTCGCTTAACAATTAACCAATGGGATTAGTAACTGCTAAAGAAGTTGCTCAGGCAATTCATGTGGACAAATATGGTATTTTCGGAACCTTTATGGGCTGGCTCCTAATGAAATTGCTAAAAATATCTACACTGAACAGAATTTATAACAGGAATAAGCACCTTGACAAAATAGAGTTTTTAGATGGGATACTCGACGAGTTTCAGATCCGGTTCGAGATCCCGGAGGAGGACATGAAACGCCTTCCCAAAGAAGGAAGTTATATTACCATATCTAATCATCCTCTAGGGGGAATAGATGGTATATTGTTATTGAAACTCCTTTTGGAAGAGCGACCGGATTACAAGATTATCGCCAATTTCCTGTTACATCGTATAGAGCCCCTAAAGCCCTATATAATGCCGGTTAATCCGTTTGAAGAGCATAAGAATGCCAGGTCCAGCATCACCGGGTTTAAACAATCCTTATGCCATTTGAAAGACGGACATCCCCTGGGGATTTTTCCGGCCGGGGAAGTATCTACCTATAAGGATGGTAAATTGATTGTGGACAAACCATGGGAAGAAGCGGCAATGAAACTGATTAAAAAGGCAGAAGTACCGGTTATTCCGGTTTATTTTCATGCGAAAAACAGCCGTTTGTTTTACAGGCTTGCCAGAATCAGTGATACCTTGCGTACGGCAAAATTACCGTCGGAATTACTTACGCAGAAAAACAGGGTGATTAAGGTACGTATAGGAAGACCTATTTCGGTAGATACCCAGAAAGAGTTCGATACTCTCAACTCCTTCACCGAATTCTTGAGAAAAAAGACATACATGCTGGCAAACCCTTATCAGAAAGAAAGCCTTCTGAAAAAGGTTCCCTCCTCATTAAAGCTTCCGAAAGTTCCTAAGAAAATTATTACCCCCGTAGCACCCGATCTGATGGATGATGAAATTAATGCACTCCGGGAAAATGATTGCAGGTTGTTAAAGAGTAAGGACTACGAAGTGTTTTTAGCACCTTCCGGGCGCATTCCCCATGTTTTACAGGAGATCGGAAGATTGCGGGAAATAACATTTCGTGAGGTGGGTGAAGGAACGAACCAGGCGGTGGACCTGGATCATTTTGATACCTATTACCATCATATGTTTTTATGGGACAATGCGGAAAAAAGAATAGTAGGGGCATACCGTATGGGGCTTGGTTCTGAGATATTTGCTGCCTATGGTATTGATGGTTTCTATTTACAGGACCTTTTTCGTTTTGAACCGGAACTATATAAAATGATGAGTGAATCCATAGAAATGGGAAGAGCGTTTATCATTAAGGAATACCAGCAAAAACCAATGCCACTTTTCCTTTTATGGAAAGGTATAGTTCATACGACCCTGAGATATCCGGAGCACAAATATCTTATTGGCGGGGTAAGTATCAGCAACCAGTTTTCGAATTTCTCGAAATCACTGATGATAGAGTTTATGAAGTCCAACTATTACGATCCGTATGTAGCACAGTATATAAAACCGAAAAAGGAATTTAAGGTAAAGCTCAAGGATGCGGATAAGGATTTTGTTTTTGATGAAACCGAAGCTGACCTGAATAAATTTGACAAGATCATCGATGAAGTGGAACCAGGTAACCTGCGCTTGCCTGTGCTTATCAAGAAGTATATTAAACAGAATGCCAAAGTTGTTGCCTTTAATGTAGATCCTTTGTTCAATAATTCCGTAGACGGATTAATGTACATACGGATAGCAGACCTTCCGGAGAGCACGGTAAAGCCGGTTATGGAAGAATTACAGGAAGAACTTGAACGAAAATTTATGAACAACGACGGCGAGAAATAAATTCCCTTTTGCCGGTTTGTACGAGAGTGATCATAAACCGGAAGTGACAATGTATGGAAGCATACAGACGGGAGGACATTGAATTTCTTTCAATGCTACACTTTACTTAACTAAACCACTATGGACTTGAAGTCCATAGGTTTTTAAATCTGACTAAAGTCAGCAGTACGTGATTACTCTAATATAAAAGCATCGCTATCATTATCTGAGGTACGATGATGCTCCAAATATTCATTGACCATCTCATCCGTAATATTGCCTGTACTCCAACATCCAAATCCGATCGCCCAAAAATGACGACCCCAATAACGCTTCTTCAAGGAGGGAAATTCTTCTTGTAATTTCCGGGAACTGCGCCCTTTCAACTTCTTTACTAAGCCACTGATAGATTGTGAGGGACGATACTCGAGGTGCATATGAACATGATCCTTACTCACAACTCCTTTGAGAATCTGTACGCCTTCTACGTCACAAACCTGAATCAAAATGGAGCGGCAACGGCGTTGAATATCCCCCGTTAAAACGCCGAAACGATATTTCGTGCTCCACACTATGTGTACTGTTAAACGTGATACCGTATGACCATTGACTCGCTGATCTCCCATACTCAAAGATAAAAATTTTTAGAAGCTAAAGCGAGATGCACTAAAGTGCATAGGTTTGACTTTTACTGAGACCACTAAAAATTAACTTTCTGGTAAAACAGGTCTGATTTTATAAAGAATTCCGTACTTTTGGCTTTTCATTTTTGGGGTGTTTGTCATCATTTAATACATTGTTACCCATTGTGTTTGTGAAGATTAAACACTTTTTTGTTGTCCGGTTTTCTCCCGGAGTACGCATAGTATTGCTTCTTGCGGGATCGGAGAATCTTAGCTTAAAATTATTTTTAGGAATGACTGACCACACCTTTTTTCGCTCACCTGCCTTTTTGGTTATTTGTCTGTTTTTTGCCCTTCACGCATCTGCCCAACAGGCGGAAAAGGACACTATACCTCCTTCCTGGAAAATAGGTTACGGTGATAGGGGATTTGAACTGAAATCTTCCGATGACCGGTATTCACTACAGATACAGGGACGTGTACAATTTCGCTTTGCAACTCCCGACGATCAGGACCCTGTTACTTTTGACGATTATAATGGGGGAAACAACAATCTGTTTGAAGTGAACCGTGCGCGTTTGAAGGTCGGAGGAAATGCTTACCAACCCTGGCTTAAATATTACTGGGAGTACGAACTTCAAAGATCGAATCTTCTGGATTTTAGGGTAATGGTAGAGAAGTGGGACTGGTTTAAACTGAAGGTAGGACAATGGAAGGTGGAATATTCAAGGGAACGCCGAATCAGTAGCGGTGAACAGGGACTGATGGATCGGTCTATTATAAACAGGCCTTTTACCGTAGACAGGCAACAGGGAGTAGAGCTTTACGGGAGACTCAAAAATGGCGGAACACTTGACTTTAGCTATTGGGCAGGAGTATTTACCGGTACCGGAAGAGGAAGCGACAGCAATGATGACGGGCATCTTATGTATTTCGGGAGAATACAATGGAACGTATTCGGAGAGGATTTGGGATTTAAAAGCAGTGATTTTGAATTTCATCGTAAACCACAGGCTATTATTGCCCTTGCGGGGATTACCAACCGTAGTCCGTATACCAGGTTCTCGCAGTCCGGAGGAGGATATCTGAACGGGTTTGAAGATGGTGTTGCCAGTCAGTACAGGGTTAACCAGTATAACCTGGAAACAGCATTTGTATACAACGGGTTTAGCTGGCAGTCCGAATGGCACCATAAGGATATTATAGACCGCCTCACCGAAACAAACGACCTGACTACGATGGAAGGGTTTTATCTGCAGGCGGGATACCTGGCCAATTCTACATTTGAATGGTGGCCGAGACAACTGGAAATTGCAGGCAGATATGCCCGGTTTACACCGGATACCGATTTAAAAAATGATTTTCAGGAGGAAGCAACCCTGGCGTTTAACTGGTTTTTTAAAGAGCATAAAAACAAGCTTACCCTGGAGATCAGCCATTTTGATTATGAACTGGCGAATAATGGTATAGATGATAAAGTCCGGTTCCGGGTGCAATGGGATATCTCTTTTTAAAGACCTTAATACATTGAGAAAATTATCAATAATATCAGAACTGTACGGAAATCACGATGGTATTTTTAGCTTCTTTTACTGCTTGCGGCCAACTTCTTCGTTAGCAAACCACTTCCTATAAAAAATAAAACCATCATCATTTCATGCGAAATGATGATGGTTTGTAATGTGGAGTCGGAGAGAATCGAACTCTCGTCCAAACAGGCAATCAAAAAGCTTTCTACATGCTTAGTCTTCGTTTGTTTTTCGACGCAGGGCTGACCGAAAACCGCCTACCATGCGCTTAGCTTCTTAAAATTTAAAATACTGACGAAGCTGCAGTATTTCTATGTTGACTTTTATGGTGTCTCCTTGCGGACCGCCGTCAACAAGGGCTATCCGGAGACATCCTGCTTTTCCGCCTTGCGGAAACGTGGCTAAATCTTACTATAATTCAGATTATGCAGCAAGAGCGTAGTTATTCTCGCCATTTAAAAGGTGTGAAACATGAGATTTAAGAGCTATATCCCAGCGCTCTGCATGCTTACATTTCAATTCGACCCGCTGTCAAAACCAGTCGACCCCAGTATGTAAAGAACGTTATAAAATAATTACAAGAGTACAAAGGTACTATAAAAAATTATTCGCCGAAAATGTTGCGGAGAATAATTACAACGGTTACATTTGAAACAAATAGTATGCCAAAAAGTTATAAAAAATATAATTACATGAAGTTCGGAATAATCAGAGAAAGGAAAAACCCTCCGGATAAAAGGGTGGTATTGTCTCCGTCAGCCTGTTTATGGATCAAAGAACAGTTCCCGGAAGTAGAATTATATGTGGAAACTTCGGATATCAGGGTTTTTAAGGATAGAGATTATGAAGAGGCCGGTTTTCCCGTTACGGATAAAGTAAGTCATTGTGACATACTTCTGGGAGTGAAAGAGGTTCCGGTGGATGCCCTGGTCCCGGGCAAAAAATATTTTTTCTTTTCGCATACGATAAAAAAACAACCATATAATCGTAAACTTTTACAGGCCGTTCTGGAAAAAAATATAGAATTGTATGACCATGAGGTAATAACCGGGCGTAATGGACAGCGATTGGTAGCATTCGGCCGTTACGCGGGAATTGTAGGAGCATATAACGGAATAAGGGCTTACGGATTGAAATCGGGTTTATATGATATACCTAAAGCTGAAATGCTTCCTGACCGGTTGGCATTGATAGAAGCCCTGGAAAAAACGAAACTTCCGGATATTAAAATACTGCTTACCGGGAAGGGAAGGGTAGGTAGCGGTGTGAAGGAAATGCTGGACGGTATGGGGCTTAAACAGGTGGATTGTGACACTTATCTCACCCGGACATTTTCATACCCTGTATATTGTCAGATAGATGTTTTGGAATATAATAAGAGAAAGGATGGAACACCCGCTTCTTTTCAGGATTTTTATGAAAACCCACAGGAATACGAATCGGATTTTATGCGATTTTCGAGGGTAACGGACCTGTATATAGCAGGCCATTTTTACGGGCAGGGAGCTCCCGCGATATTTACCCGGGAAGATGCGGTATCTCCTGATTTCAATATCCGGGTTGTGGCAGATATCAGTTGTGATATCGACGGCCCGGTGGCTTCTACGATTCGTGCGTCTACTATTGCAGATCCTGTGTATGGTTATGACCCCCAGACCGGAACGGAGACGGATTTCAGGCAGGAAGGTGCTATAGCGGTAATGGCGGTGGATAATCTGCCTTGTGAATTGCCAAAAGATGCCAGTGAAGGGTTCGGAGAGATGTTTACGGAATATGTAATGCCCGCTTTTTTCAATGGAGATAAAGATGGTATCCTGGAACGTGCACGGATGACCAGTAAAGGGCACCTGACAGACCGTTATGCCTATTTGCAGGATTATGTAGATGGAAAATAAAGAGGATCCGGTCAGGTATCAGTTGTTTTGTACTGGATTTCTTCTGTTCTGACGATAGGTGCTGCCTTGATGATTTTTTCACGGGCCAGTTCTTTATCTTCACTGTCGGCCTGTGGTTCTTCCTGGACTTTCTCCGCAAGAGAACGGAACTGGAAATCGGCATATATGGGGAAATGATCTGATCCGACTCCAGGTAATCTTCGGATTTCATTGAGCATAAAATCCCCGGAATGGAATACATGGTCCAACGGCCATCGAAGAAAAAAATAACCGGCATGGAATGTGCTGAACATCCCCCTGCCTATTCTTGGGTCCAGCAAACCGCTTATTTTACGGAAAAGTATGGTGGTATACGACCAGGCCACATCATTAAGATCTCCGAAGACAAGAGTGGTTTCGTCAGCTTTTTTTACTTTTTTGCCTACAAATAATAACTCTCCATCCCTGTCCGTGGACGTATCACTTTCCGTGGGACTGGGTGGCATGGGATGAAGGCAGTATATTTTAACCCGCTTTCCGGAAGGGAGTCTTACATAGGATTCTATCGAGGGAATATCATCTTTTATCAGATACATGGTTTTGGCATCTTCGAGTTCCAGGTTGGAATACAAGTGCATACCGTATAAATTGTCCAATGGGATTTTAACACTGTAAGGATAATCTTTTTCCAGTACATCCAGTTGCGTTTCCCACCAGGAGTCGGTTTCCAGCGTAAGTACCATATTGGGTTTTTTCCGGTATATAAGCCTGATGAGCTTGTCGGAACTCCTGTTAGACGTTAACACATTGCTTACCAGTAATGAAACACGGTTGTCATCATCTTTCTTACCTTTATATCGAATGACTTCCTTTTTGAAAAACGGCGTATACGGCAAAATCTTTATTGTCTGATAAACAATAGCGAGTATTAAAACGCCTGTAAAAACAAAAGGGAACGGAGTGGTATAGCGACAGAAACAAAGACATAGAAAGAGTGCAGCCATTCCCAATAGCCATAGCTGAAGCCTGGGGAAATCGAATATACGTATCCACCAGTTATCCCACTTTAGGAGTGGGGCAAGAGTGAAAATGATAAAAGCGGAAGAAAGTACGATGACCGCTATTTCCGGAGTCTGCACTATCTATCGTGTTTTGCAATAACCCAAATAGCATGAATAACTCCCGGAAGGAACCCTAACAGGGTTAAAAGAATATTCAGCCAGAAAGCTCCTTTGAGGCCTACGGTAAGGAATACACCCAAAGGAGGGAGGATAATTGCACATATAATTCTAAGGATACTCATATCTTTCTGTTATTTTAAAGATTTGTTTATACTAAGATAGCTTTTTCTGTCCGAAAAGACAACTAATACACGTACCTGTTTTACTCCATGGCAGCGCCCTGTTGAACATGAAAACAGACTTCATTCAGGGATTGAAATGGTATGTTCCGGGCTGATCCTTACCTGTTAAAGGAATTGATTGTTCTTCGGATGGCAACCAGATTGGTCAGCAGTTTTTCGAGGTGATCGAGATGGAGCATATTTGCCCCGTCACTTTTGGCATTGGCCGGATCGAAATGGGTTTCGAGGAACAATCCGTCCACACCATTTACAACACCTGCACGGGCTATGGTTTCGATCATGTCCGGCCTTCCCCCGGTCACTCCACTGCTCTGGTTAGGCTGCTGAAGCGAGTGGGTAATATCCAGCACAACCGGGGCGTATTGCCTCATTGTGGGAATACCGCGGAAATCGACGATCAGGTCCTGATACCCGAACATAGTCCCCCTGTCGGTAATTACCGCCTGTTCATTGCCGCTGTCCAGGACCTTCTGTACAGCATGTTTCATGCTTTCCGGGCTCATAAACTGGCCTTTTTTAAGGTTAATGGTCTTGCCCGTTTTGGCTGCGGCAACTACGAGATCCGTCTGGCGTACAAGAAATGCAGGAATCTGGAGGATATCCACATATTCTGCAGCTTTGACAGCATCATCTATTTCATGAATATCCGTAATGGTAGGAATGTGGAAGGTCTCGGATACCTTGCGTAGTATTTTTAATGCTTTTTCATCTCCTATACCGGTAAAGCTGTCTATACGGCTACGGTTGGCTTTTTTGAAACTTCCTTTAAAAACGTATGGTATCTGTAGTTTATCAGTAATACTTACTACTTTTTCTGCAATACGCATGGCCATTTCTTCTCCTTCAATGGCACAGGGACCGGCGAGGAGGAAAAAATTTCCGGCACCGATATGTTTTATCTGTGGGATCGCTTCTGTTTTCATGGGAGTATTTTTTATTTTTTTATCCGGCATCCCCGGAAAGTAATATTATTTAACTATAGCAAATTTAGAGGTTATTTTTTCGTTGCCGTATTACTTCGTATAAAAAAACGCCGCAGGCAACAGAGACATTAAGCGAACCGATATTGCCATACAGGGGAAGTTTGGCCCGATGGTCGGCAGATTTCAGGACGGAAGGTGAAATCCCCTTGTCCTCGGCTCCCATAACAACAGCCAGGGGCATGTTCAATTGCAGATCGTAAAGAGTATCATCGGTTTTTTCCGTAGCCGCAATGACCTGAATACCCGAAGCCTGCATATAAAAAACAGCATCTTTAATATGGTCTACACGACAAATCGGCACATTAAAAACTGCGCCGGCAGAAGTCTTTACTGTATCGGCTGTTACAGGGGCCCCGCCTTTATTCTGAACAATGATGCCATGTACTCCGGTGCATTCGGCAGTGCGGATAATGGCACCGAAGTTCCGCACATCCGAAAGCTGGTCCAAAAGGAGAAAGAAAGGCGTTTCCCCGGATTCCATAACATTCATGACCAGGTTTTCCAGGGAATGAAACTCCACCGGTGATATGTTGGCAATAACACCCTGGTGATTTTTTTTACTAAGGCGGTTTAGTTTCTCCAGGGGAACATGCGATACGTTTATCTGTTCTTTGCGGAGCAAGGTTTCCAGTTCCGAGAATAGTGCACCTTTGAGCCCTTTCTGGATGAAGACCTTGTCAATGGTGTTTCCGGCATTAACGGCTTCTATTACTGCCCGGATACCGAATATCTGATAGTCTTTTTGCATGGGGCAAAGGTATGAAAAAGAAGTTCTTCTTTCTGTAAGGTATAAAGGATTCAGTCATTATAATAAAGAACCTCTTCTACTTGCAATTTTCAGAGGTAGGGGCGAGTTTTTTCTGGTGTGTGGAAATGATCTTACGGTTTTTCCGGGATCGAGAACAAGAAAGCTTTCGGGTTTCGGTTCAAGTCCTCTTTCCGGTAACATCCCTTCCGTGATATCCTGAAACTTCCTCAGCATAATGTACGACAAGCTGGTAATGTTATCTGTATGGAAAAAATGTTTTATATCATTAGTCAGGGCAGGAGCATGAACAGGTGCCGGAATATGATATCAGGAAATTATGGTCATCAGAAAATGAACCTTTTGCCGATTTTAAAAGATAATTGGTAGAATACCAGAATTTCCTCGATAAATTAATCATTTATTGTAAAAATATAAATATCTATAATTTAGTGTTTTGAATGCTCGTGGGGTACGTAATTGCAGATGATCTGTTCTTATAGTTGTACCTTTTGGTACATACTTCTCTACTTTTTTTTATTTTAGTAAGCTGAACATAATTCCTTGCCCGATACAACAAAGGAGTTCTACTTGCTAAAACCTATTTATGAACCTAAAGAAATTTCCGTTTTACAGGCAGCTGGATCAAATGGATTGCGGTCCTACTTGTCTTCGAATGATAGCCAAGTATTACGGAAGGTCTTATGCTACCGATTTTTTACGCCGGAAGGCAAATATTACGCGGGAAGGGGTATCTCTCGGAGGAATTGCCGAAGCTGCCGAAAGCATTGGTTTTCATTCACTGGCGGTAAGTATTGATTTCACAACCCTGGAAGAAGAAGTACCCCTGCCCTGTATAGCACATTGGAGACAACGGCATTTTGTAGTTGTCCACGCTATAAAAAAAGGACAGGTATATGTAGCCGATCCGGCTCACGGGCTTGTTAAATATGGTAAAAGGGAATTCATATCCGGGTGGATCGGTAAAAATGCAGATATCGAAGATGAAGGTTACCTGCTCTTGCTGGAACCGACGCCCAGTTTTTACGAAAGTGGAAAGGATGTACAAACAGAGTATGGCTTTAAATTCCTGTTGTGGTATTTCAAACCTTATAAAAAACATCTGGCCCAGCTGTTTTTGGGATTGATTGTGGGTAGCTTACTTCAATTGATCTTTCCTTTCCTTACTCAGGCAGTAGTGGATTATGGTATTAATTACCAGAATCTGAACTTCGTTTATCTCATCCTGGTTGCACAATTAACGCTGTTCGTTTCCCAAACTACGGTAGAACTCATCAGAGGATGGATTTTATTGCATGTAACCAGCAGGGTAAACATCAATCTTATTTCCGATTTTCTTATTAAGTTGATGCGTCTGCCTATTGCATTTTTCGATTCCAAGAACACGGGAGATATTATCCAGCGTATTTACGACCATAACCGTATACAGAATTTTTTGTCCACAACCACTTTAAACACGTTGTTTTCAGCTTTTAATGTGGTGATTTTCGGAGTGATACTGGCTTATTACAACCTCGGTATCTTTCTCGTCTTTCTGTTCGGGTCTATTCTTTATATAGGATGGACCTTACTTTTCATGAAGAAACGGGCGGAGCTGGATTACAAGCGTTTCGATCAGTCTTCGGATAACCAAAGCAGCCTGTACCAGCTGATATCCGGAATGCAGGAAATAAAACTGAACGGATCGGAGCGGAGAAGGCGATGGGAATGGGAGGCTATCCAGGTACGGTTATTTAAAATCTCAATAAAAGGTCTGTCCCTATCCCAGACCCAGAATACCGGAGGGCGTTTTCTGAACGAATTAAAAAATATCCTCATCACCTTTATAGCGGCAAAGTCAGTTATAGATGGCGACCTTACGCTGGGTATGATGTTGTCCGTTCAATATATAATCGGACAGCTGAACCTGCCTATTAATAACTTTATTACTTTTATCCAGAGCGGACAGGATGCCAAAATAAGTCTGGAGAGATTATCTGAAATCCATTCCAAGGAAGATGAAGAGAATCCGTATGAAGACAATATAACCGAGTTACCGGAAAACAAGAGTATTGAGTTCCGGGATGTGAGTTTTCGTTATGGGGGAACATCATCTCCGTTAGTTCTGGATAATCTTAATTTTGAGATACCCGAAGGAAAGGTCACGGCGATTGTAGGGGCAAGCGGAAGCGGAAAAACCACCCTCGTGAAGCTTCTCCTCAAATTTTACGAACCTTCGGAAGGTGTAATACAGGTGGGAAACACCAGGTTAAAAAACCTCAATACTACGGTCTGGAGAAGGGCATGCGGTTCCGTGATGCAGGATGGGTTCCTGTTCGGCGACACGATTGCACGGAATATTACGGAATCGGATTCGGAAGGTGTTATCAGTAAAGAAAGACTGATACATGCCGTAAGTGTGGCGAATATCGAAGATTTTATCGAAGAACAACCATCCGGATATAATACTAAAATCGGGTCCAGCGGCGTGAATATCAGTGGCGGACAAAGACAACGGATTTTAATTGCCCGGTCTGTATACAAAGACCCTAAATACATTTTTTTTGACGAAGCCACCAGTGCACTGGACGCAAATAACGAAAAGACAATTATGGAAAACCTGGAGGAATTTTACAAAGGCAAGACTGTAGTTATCGTTGCACATCGGCTAAGTACAGTGAAAAATGCAGATCAGATCATAGTGCTGGAAAAAGGAAAAATAATAGAACAGGGAACACACAGGGAGCTGGCAAAGAAAAAAGGAGCATATTTTACCCTGGTAAAAAATCAGCTGGAACTGGGAGAGTAATTTCCTTAACCATTCAAATCTTTTTTGGACACACCTATGAGCGAAACCAAAGATAAAAAGAAAAAAATCGATTACCTGGACGAGCGTTCCGATCAGGTCCAGGAAATTCTTGGCGAGGCGCCTGGCTGGATGATCAGTTGGGGGACCACCTTGGTTTTCATTATTGTCTTTGTTCTGATCGTGGGTAGCGCACTTATAAGCTACGATGATATAATTGCGGCCCGTATAACCATTACCACCAAAAACCCTCCGGCATATATTCAGGCTAACAGCGCCGGAAAACTGACAGGCTTGTATGTAGCGGCAGATGAGTCCGTGGAAGAAAATGAAATACTGGCGGAGATAGAAAATACAGCCAGCCTCAGGGATGTATACTGGTTGAAAAAAAGACTGACGGATTTTACCCCTGCGTTAATTCCGCCGGATTCCATACCGAAGATTTTTCCGCCACATCTGAAACTGGGAAGTATCCGTCCGGCATATTCCGATTTTGCTTCCCAGTATCAGAAATATGTTCTTTTTCATTTGCTCGAACCGAATAAAAAGGAGATTGTCGCTGCCACGCAACAGATAGAAGAGCAGCATGAACTTCTGGCAAAACAACAGAATCAACTTCAACTTTTTGCACAGCAACTGGCCCTTTCCGAATCGGAATATGCACGTAACAAGGCCTTATTGGATAAGGGAGTGATCTCCAAATCTGAATTCGAAACAGTTTCCCGTGCATATCTTGCGGACAAACAGCAATATGAAAGCCTGAAGAGTTCTATATCCAATACCCGTATAGCCATAGCATCTTTAAGCGGAAATAAGACACAATCGACCATAACAGGAGAAGAATTGACCTATAGCTATCGCCAGGAACTCGAAGGAGGGCTCGAAACCCTGAAGAACGAAATACACAACTGGGAACTTGCCTATGTTTTGAAAAGCCCGATGAAAGGTAAAGTATCCATGTTTGACATAAGGCATAAATATCAGAATGTTAAGGCGGGGGATATTGTATTTACCATAGTCCCCGAAGTAACGGATTCCCTTATAGGACAGATGACCATGCCGGTACAGAATTCCGGTAAGGTCAAAGTAGGGCAGAAAGTTATAATAAAACTGGATAATTATCCGTATGAAGAATGGGGAAGTCTTAGCGGCGAAATTGTCGATATATCAGCCGTACCCAAAAAAGGGGAGGCCATCTATTCTATTTATGTTAATGTGGGAAGCCTGGAAACTTCCTTTGATAAAAAACTGGAGTTCCGTCAGGAAATGCAGGGAAATGCGGAGATTATCACCGAAGAACTCAGTATATTACAAAGGATTTTTTATCAACTGACGAAAATTTTTTCACGCAATGCTTAAGATTTGTTATTTTTTTTCTATATTGAAAGTCCAAATCTTAAACTTTAATTACCATGAAAAAAAGAAGTCTTAAATCCTTAAAGCTGAACAAGAAAACAATTTCCGGTTTCAATCCGGAAAAAGTAAAAGGGGGAGACTGGCCCACCTATGGTTGCGGTGATTCCTGGCCACCGGCATGTTCGGCTGCAAGACCTTGTATCGGTTAAACTGATCTTTAATTTTCCCGCTCGGGGGAGATTTTCTTATTTTATTTTTTGTGTTATAGGAAGAAGAGAAACAAAGGGTTTTTACTCCAGATTTTCTTCTGTACAAGGGTTATCCGGAATAGAGCGGTATATTTTTGCCATATCCACAAGAATTGGTAATACCATACCGGCCTATTTTTACTTCGTCCCGCTTTCAACCGAATCCAAACATTTTTCCTATGAAAAAAAGAAGCTTAAAATCACTAAAGCTCAACAAAAAGACCATTTCCGGTTTTGTTCCTGACAAATTGAAAGGTGGAGAAAACTGGACCAGCCCTGCCTGTACAGGTTCCTGGCCTCCGGAATGCAGTGTGGCCCGGCCATGTGTGGGATAGCCCCCCATTGATTTATCATACCCGGTTTCTGTCGCGGATGGTAAAAAAGCAAATAAGAATCTTTCCTTTACACGTTAACCATAAATTTAATTACCATGAAAAAAAAGAATTTAAAAAATCTGAATCTGAACAAAACAGTAGTTAGCCGCCTGGACCGGAAAACTGCCGGTGAAATTTTAGGCGGAGAAACCGGGATTAGTTGCGCAAGCTGCCCAGGACCCACCCTGTCTTTAAAAGAGCCATGCCCGACAGTATGTAATAATTAAAGCCCTTATTATCATGAAAAAAAGAACCTTAAAAGCCTTGAAGTTAAATAAACGGACAATATCTGCCCTCCATTCGGAGAATATCAAAGGAGGAGACTGGATAAGTTATGGTTGTGGTTATACCTGGCAACCTGTTTGTAACCCTGCAACAATGAAGGTGTGTGATCCCGTTACGGGAGATGGCAATTGCGGAGGGACTACCGGGGGATGTCCGTAAAATCATTTCCTTATATAAATATTGTATTTGAGTATACATGTAAAGTACTGCCACCTTTAAGGTTGAAAACCCAAAGGTGGTTTTTTAATGTTAAATCATCGTAATTACCGGGCGTTTTTTGTTTAATTTTTCTAAATTAGAAGATTACTAACCAAAAATAAACATTATGAAAAAAAAGAAACTTACCGGAAAACTCATCCTCAAAAAAGAAAAAATATCTAATCTTGATGGTATAAAAGGAGGTTGGGAAACAGCAATTGGCTGTAATACGGATGAGTATGATACTTGTGCTACAAATGATTGTGGAACAGGAGGATGTGGTACCGGCAATTGCGGAACAGGGGGATGTGTAACAGAGTATAACTGTACAACAGATGTACACCCTGTGACGGATCCTATTCATTGCAGAACATGTGGTCCCTGTATGTAGAGAGGAACCCGAAACCTAATTTATTTCAAAGCTATATTTGATTTACTTCAGTATAGCTTTGTTTGTGTCTGGGATCGAATTACAAAACTTTAGTAAATGCAAAAGAGGACTTTAAATACCATTTGCCTTAATTGACCTGATGACAATACTACCTTAAATAAGTTACCCATAATAAACATGCATGGATAAACAACTTTTTCACAACAAACTGAAGAAAATAAACCAAATTCTAAAAGAAAAATACGAAGAAAGCGATCAGACCGGAGTACTTGCCGGAATGTCGGGTATCGCCTTGTTTCATTTTTATTATGCTAAATATACGGACACCGATGAATTTGCCGACACCGGAGTGGACATTCTAACCGATTGTATTGACCGTATTAATAACGGATATGGTTTTCCGACGTATTGTTCGGGTCTTGCAGGAACAGGATGGGTCCTGGACCATCTGGAACAGCAGGATTTTATGGATGCGGAAAGTGATGAATTGCTTGCCGAACTCGATCCGTATCTCCACAATGTTATGATTTCCGATATGAAAAGCGGGAATTATGATTTTTTACATGGGGCATTAGGATACGGATTCTATTTTTTAAAACGATATGAAAATGCCAGTTCCCCGGAACAAAAAATACAATACCAAAATTACCTTCAGGAACTCATAGCCCATTTAAAGGAACTTGGGGAAACAGAAGGAAATACCACAAAATGGCTTTCTGTTCTCTTTGCAGAGACAAGGGAAAAAGGATATAATCTCAGTTTATCCCACGGTATGTCCAGTATTGTCAATTTTTTGTCCCGCTTATATAAATATGAGGTATTCCGGTCCGAGGTGCAGAATATGCTGAAGGGAGGGGTTGAATATATATTAAGCCGTAAAAATAAAGATCCGGAGACCATTTCCCTGTTTCCCAGTTGGGTCAAAGATGAAGATGAAGAAGACAGTGTAAGCCGTCTGGCATGGTGTTACGGAGATCTTGGTGTGGGAGTTTCCCTGTGGCAGGCATCAAAAAGTCTCAAAGATGAAGAATTGGGCAGGACTGCTTTGGGAATTCTCAGGCATTCGGCCGGAAGGACCTCTCCCGAAAGTCATATGGTAAAAGATGCAGGTTTATGCCATGGTTCTTATGGCAATGCACAGATATTCAACCGTATGTATGCTGAGACCGGGGAGGAAATATTCCGGGAAGCTGCAGTTTTCTGGATAGCGGACGGGCTTGAAAAGGCAATCCACGAGGATGGGTATGCCGGGTATAAACAGTGGAAGGGACGGGATGGCATATGGGAAGGAGAGATCAATCTTCTCGAAGGTATTGCCGGAATAGGGCTTAGTATCATAAGCCATTTGTCCGGGGATAATTCATGGGATGAATGCTTAATGATAGGGTAATACCATACCCGGAAAACAAAAAATCGTATTTTTAAATTACAATCCAAGTCCAAAATCTGAACAATGAACAATAACCCATACCAGCATTTTCCCAGTTTTGTATTGCGAACGCCGTTATTACCTTTCGATTTTTATAGAGATCTTACCGCGGAAGAAAGCATTTCCGAACAAAAATTAAAGGAGTTATTCAAAGATACGGTGATACGCGAGGCTGTTTTTCTGGCATCCCCACCACTTTATGAAGAGTTATGCCGATGGGAAGAAGCAGAGATCAGGGACCGGAAAAAGACAGACAAGCTAAAATATTCCTTTCTCAAATACCTTTCCCGTATGTCTTCGCGCTGTACACCTTTTGGCCTTTTTGCCGGGTGCAATGTAGGCGGGCTGGGCGAAAAAACAACAATAGAACTGCAGGGGGCGGATAACAACCAAAGACATACAAGGCTGGATATGAATTACCTGGTGGCCCTGTCACAGGATCTCGTCAAAAACAGTAATATCCGTGAGCAGTTGCTGTTCTATCCCAATTCCAGTATTTATCGTGCAGGAGATCAGTTGCGTTACATAGAATACAAGTATGTGAACAGTAAAAGGCATCATCATATTGTGGCAGTTGATAATTCGGAATATCTCTCCGGCGTACTTGAAAAGGCAGCGAAGGGAGCTTTACTGAAAGACCTTGCCCGGACTCTTGTGGATGAGGAAATTGGCTATGAAGAAGCCGCCGGTTTTGTGGAAGAACTGGTGGAAAGCCAGCTTTTGATAAGTGAACTGGAGCCTTCTGTCTCCGGTCCGGAATTTGCGGAACAGATAAAAAGTGTGCTTCAAAAACTCAAAGGCACGGAAAGTTTACTGGGTATATTGGATGAGGTCGATTCCCGTATCAAAGAACTTGACAAAAAGATAGGAAACCCTCCCGAACAGTATCTGGAACTCAGTGAATTTCTGAAACAACTCGGAACCGGCTTCGAGCTGAAATACCTGTTTCAGACCGATATGACCCTTGGAGCGGATAAGAATATGCTGGACAGATCGGTAGTGGACACGGTGAAAAGGGGAATAACATTTCTCAATAAAATAACGCTCCCTCCGAAAGATACTTTGCTCGATAAGTTCAGGACAGCCTTCTATGAGCGGTTCGAAGAGCGGGAAGTGCCTTTGTCAAAAGCATTGGATGTGGAAATGGGGATCGGTTATAAGCAGGATCAGGGAGCGGGAGATGTCAATCCGTTGGTAGATGACCTTATCATTCCCGGCAAGAAAACCGGACATGAAGTGTCGGAAGTTCGCTGGAGTAGTGTGCTCAGTATATTGCAAAAGAAACTGGTATATGCCATAGGACGGGGAGAATACCGTATTACGCTGCAGGACGAAGATTTCAGGGACTTTGAGGAAAACTGGCAGGATTTGCCGGATACTATCTCCACCATGATTGAGGTTGTCGAAGAGAAGGGTAAAGAAAAGATCCGTTTTAGCGGAGCTGGTGGTTCCAGTGCGGCTAATTTACTGGGACGCTTTTGTCATGGTGACGAAAAGCTGAATGCATATACACAGCAAATCATAGATACGGAAACCAGTATAAACGGGGACAGGATACTTGCCGAAGTGGTACATTTACCCGAATCGAGAGTAGGTAATATATTAATGCGTCCGGCATTCAGAAGGTATGAAATCCCTTATCTTGCCAAATCCTTACTACCCGAAGAAGGACAATTGTCTATAGAGGATCTTCGTATTTCCGTAAAATTCGGAAGGAAAGTACGATTGAGATCGGAAAAACTCGGAAAAGAGGTAGTGCCACACCTTACAAATGCCCATAATTATGGGGCCAATTCCCTGCCTATTTATCATTTTTTATGTGATATGCAGACCCAGGGATTACGGTCCGGTGTAGGCTTTCACCTGGGACCCTTTGCGGGCGAATATGCCTTTATTCCACGTGTGGAATATAAGAACCTGATCCTCTCCGAAGCTACCTGGAACCTTAAAAAAGAAGATATAGAGCCTCTTAAAAAACAGGAAAAGGATAACGAGAGACTGAGGAAGGCGACCAGAGAACTCTGTAAAGAAAGAAAAATTCCGCAATACGCCATGCTTACGGATGGCGATAATGAATTATTGATTAATTTTAATAACCTCACTTCGGTCCGGATGCTGCTGGATACGGTCAGGAAAAGGACAGGCTTTAAACTGACAGAATTTTTCTTTGCCAAAGAAGGGAAGGTAAAAGACGGAAAAAAACACCACTATGCCAATCAGGTGGTACTTTCCTTTTACAATAATGAAAGATTGAAAAATGGACAGTAAACATACACAACGCAATTTTATTCTCGGCGATAGCTGGCTGTTTTATAAAATATATACCGGGCCCAAGACTTCCGATGTCGTCCTTACCGAGGTAATCCGGCCTGTTGCCGGTAAACTTGTAAAGGAAGGAATTATAGATAAATGGTTTTTCATCCGCTATTCCGACCCCAAGCATCACCTGAGGGTTCGTTTTCACTATAGCACCCCCGAGAATATCGCCGTAATAATCAACAGCCTGCTGCCTTTGTTCCGGGACTTTATCGATAAAGACCTTGTGTGGAAAATCCAGGCAGATACCTACAAACGGGAATTGGAACGTTACGGGAATAATACTATAGAGCTGGCAGAATCCCTGTTTTTTCATGACAGTGAAATGATAGTGGAGTTTCTCAATATGATAGAAGGAGACGAAGGGGAGGAGTTACGATGGCTCTTTTCCCTGCGTGCCATGGATTCCCTTCTGGATAGTTTTATGTATTCCGAAGAGGAAAAACTCCATTTAATGGAAAGACTGAAAACAGGTTTTGGTGAGGAATTCGGAATGGGAAGACCTTTGAAAAAACAGCTGGACGGTAAATATCGCCAGCAAAGGGAAAAAATTGATCGGTTTATGGTATTCCGGGAAGAGGATAATCCGGATTATGCCCCGATACTGGAAATACTTGAAGAAAAGAATAAGCGTATTGCCCCCATAGTCCGGGAAATATTAAAGCACCGGAAGGAAGAGACACTGGATGTACCGCTGAATGATCTTATGGGGAGCTACATTCATATGCTCATGAACCGCTTGTTCAAATCTAAAAACCGTATGCACGAAATGGTGTGTTATGATTTTCTGTACCGGTATTACCGATCTTCCATAGCCAGGAAAAAGAAAGCGAAGAAAATATCTAATGCGATATTATAGTTTTTGAACAGGGCAAACAAAAAAGGATCATTTCAAAGATGCCTTTTTGTTTTTCTTACTGTTTAACATTCCTGGCCCCTTCGATAACCTTGCTCTTTAACCCCTCTTTATAGATCAGTATTTTGTCAAGAACACATTTGTCACTGCTTCCTATGATCTGCGCGGCCAGTATTCCCGCATTTTTTGCCCCGTTCAACGCTACAGTGGCAACAGGAACCCCTCCGGGCATCTGAAGGATCGAGAGTACGGAATCCCACCCGTCGATAGAATTGCTGCTTTTTACGGGTACTCCGATAACAGGCAGGGGAGAGAGTGAGGCGACCATTCCGGGGAGATGAGCAGCCCCGCCGGCCCCCGCTATAATTACGGAAATACCTCTTTCATGGGCCTTTTTCCCGAATTCGAACATTTTTTCCGGGGTTCTGTGAGCGGAAACAATATCTACTTCCACTTCAATATCAAAACCTTTTAAAATATCTATGGCGTCCTGCATAACGGGCAGGTCGCTCGTGCTTCCCATAATAACGGCTACTTTGCTCATCCGATCTGTTTTTTATTTTTTGTATTGCGGGGAAAAATCCGGTGACAGAGGTTCCCCGTTGCATTGTGTTTAAAATATTGCAAAGCGATTTTAACTAACCACTTTGATGGTATTCTTTACTTTTTCGGCAATTTCCCGGGCTTTGTCAATGTCTTTGTTCACTATGGTAACATGCCCCATTTTCCGGAAAGGTCTGGTTTCTTTTTTGCCGTAGATATGCGGAGTAACACCATCCAACTTCATGATATCTTCCATATTCCGGTATTTTACTTTTCCCGTATATCCTTCCTCTCCGGTAAGGTTTACCATAATACCACCTACTTTACTGGTCGTACTGCCTAACGGTAACCCTAAAATGGCTCTTAGATGCTGTTCAAACTGGTTGGTATAACTGGCTTCAATACTGTAATGCCCGCTATTATGCGGACGTGGAGCAACCTCGTTGACCAGTATATCATTGTTTTGCGTCTGGAACATCTCCACAGCCAAAAGACCTACATGTTTGTAGGCCTCGGAAACCCTCAGGGCCACCAGTTGTGCCTTTTCTGCTACTTTCGCATCTATCCTTGCCGGACATACGACATATTCCACCTGGTTCGCTGTGGGGTGAAATTCCATTTCCACTACCGGATAGGTAGTCACTTGTCCTTCTGTACTTCGGCAGACAATAACGGCAAGTTCGTTTTTAAAGGGGATCATTTCTTCCGTAATGCATTCCACATTAGGGAGGTCATCCAGGTCGGAATAGGTGCGGATGACTTTTACGCCTCTCCCGTCATAACCGAACTGTGCACTTTTCCAGACAAAAGGAAAACGGATACTTTCGTTTTTCAGGGAGGTAAGGATTTCACTGGTATATGCAAACCTGGTAAAAGGAGCTGTCGGGATATTATGGTCCACATAGAACAGCTTCTGTTTCGCTTTGTTCTGAATAGTTTTTAAGGTAGCCGGTGAAGGATAAACTTTTACTCCTTCTTTTTCCAGTCTTTCGAGAGCAGAAACATTTACATTTTCAATTTCGAAAGTCAATACGTCTACTTTTTTTCCGAACCGGTATACGGCGTCAAAGTCCATCAGGTCACCTTTAACAAATTCATTGCAGGCAATCCGGCAGGGTGCATCTTCTCCGGGGTCCATCACCCGGGTGAATATATCGTATTTGCGGGTTTCATATAACAACATTTTACCAAGTTGCCCGCCGCCGAGTATCCCCAGTTTAAAATCGGAAGAAAAGTAGTCCATCTATTTTGCGTTTGTATTTTCCTCCGCAAAAATAGTTATTTGTTTCAGTTTATGGAATTCGACAGCACATTAAGTCCTCCGTAAAGGCTCGAAACCACCTCCGAAGGGTACTCACCCGAGTACCATTGTGCGGCCTGCAAGCTTCGGACGCCGCTTTGGCAATAAAATATAATATGTTTATTGCCGGGAATATTCGGGTGTCTCTGTGCTAATTCGTTCAGCGGGATATGCAGATCGGCATACCCGGGGAAAAGGGTACTGATGTTCGATACTTCCCGTTCCTCTTTTGTCCGGACATCAACTAAGACGAGGTTTTCCGGCATTTTTTTTATAACATCCCCGATCGTGACTTCCGACACAATGCCACTTTCGTTAATACAGGCATATTCCACATTGTTGAGTCCTTCGGGAACTTCAAAAACATTTTTCCGGAACCGGAGTACCTGGGTTTGCATGGTCAGGCAATCAATAGTAAATAATTTTCCGCTTAGCACTTCTCCGATACCGCAGATGATTTTTATGACTTCGTTGGCCTGCATAGTACCTACAATACCGGGTAAAACACCGAGAACACCTATTTCCGAACAGTTCGGGGAGGTGCCCGGAAGTGGCGGGTCGGGAAAAAGACACCGGTATGTGGGCCCATCCTCGTAATTGAATACCGATACCTGCCCCTCAAACTTAAATATAGAACCGAAAACTACGGGTTTGCCACATATCACGGCAGCATCATTGACAAGGTAACGGGTCGGAAAGTTGTCCGATCCGTCTACAATAATGTCATGAGAAGAAAATAATTCCAGTGCATTTTCTTTGGTGAGTGCTGTCGGATAAGGGGTAATCCGGATATGAGGGTTTAATGCGGATAATTTCTCCGCGGCAATAGCAGCTTTATTTTGTCCGACATCCTTTACCTCAAACAATACCTGGCGATGGAGGTTGGACAGGTCTACCGTATCGTGGTCTATAATGCCTATATGTCCTATACCCGCCGCAGTGAGATAGGGGAGTATTGCCGAACCCAATCCGCCGGCACCGATTACCAGGACACGTGATTTTTTTAATCCGGACTGTCCTTCTTCCCCGATTTCCTTCAGGAGGAGTTGTCTGTGATATTGTTCTTTTTCGGCTGTGGAAAACATAAACTCTGTCGATATTTACAAATTTACATAATTCAATATAGTAAAGAGGATATTGGTATATATTAATATCCTTTTTCCCAGTCTTTCCACACTACTTCATATCCCTGGTCATGCACCATGTCAGTGATCTCTTCCGTACTTCTCTCATCTGAAATTTCAAATTGCTCCAGCGATTGTGGGTCTACCACATACCCTCCGGGATTGGTTTTGGATTCCGCACTGATGGAATTTATTCCCAGCCTGATAATGTTATTCCGGAAATTCATGTTTTCCCTTGTAGAAAGAGAAAGTTCCACATCTTCATCGAGTATCCTGTAAGCAAAAATAAGCTGTGCAAGGTCGGAGTCTGTCATAACGACTTTAGGCTCCAGCCCTCCCGAATGGGGCCGTAACCGGGGAAAGGATATGGAATATCTCGTTTTCCAATATTTTTTTTGCAGGTATTTGAGGTGAAGTGCAGTAAAAAAACTGTCCGTTCTCCAGTCTTTCAGCCCGAAAAGGGCTCCGAGCCCGGTTTTGTGTATACCGGCTTCTCCCAGGCGGTCAGGAGTGTCCAGGCGATATTTGAAATTCGATTTTTTTCCTTTCGGATGATGGATTTTATAACATTCTTCGTGGTATGTTTCCTGGTAGACCAGTACGGCATAAAGCCCTTCTTCTATCAATTCGCGATATTCATCCGTATCCAGCGGCTGTACTTCAATACTGATATTGGAAAAGTAAGGGCGGATCAGCCGTATGGCATTTTTCAGATAAGGTACTCCTACAGTGCTGTTCGCTTCCCCGGTAACAAGTAATATATGGTCATATCCTTTGTTCTTCAGGAAATCAGCTTCCCGGAGGATTTCTTCATCGGTAAGGGTCCTCCGCGGTATTTTGTTGGTGAGGCTGAATCCGCAGTAAGTACAAATATTCTGGCATTCGTTAGACAGGTACATGGGAGCGTACATCTGTATCACTTTTCCGAAACGGCGTTGTGTGATTTGCATGCTTTTCCCGGCCATTTGTTCCAGGAAAGGTCTGGCAGCCGGAGAAATAAGGGCCTTGAAGTCTTCCAGGTTTCGTTTGGTATTTTGCAGGGCCCTTCGGACATCCGATGCGGTTTTCGCATATATTTCCTCTTCTATATCCTTCCATGCATATTCTCGGAATACTTCGTAAAAAAGGTCCCTTCCCGTTTTGTTTCCGGATGGTACCCTGTTTTTGCTATGTTGAGATGTTACAGACATTTTATTTTACTTCTTGGAATTTACAATGATCCGCTAAGAAAGGAGGTCAATGGGCTACTCGCTTCCGCTCCCGGTTTTACCGGCGCCAAACGGGCATGATAAGCACTTCTTCCCGCCTGAATGGCCAGTTTAAAAGCACGGGCCATAGCTACGGGATCTCCCGCAACTGCAATGGCAGTATTGACCAGTACGGCATCTGCCCCGGTTTCCATGGCGGCAGCGGCATGAGAAGGGCTTCCTATCCCCGCATCTACAATGACGGGAACATTGCTCTGTCCAATGATGATTTCCAGGAAATCCAGGGTTTTCAGTCCCTTATTACTGCCTATGGGAGCTCCCAACGGCATAACACACTGTACACCCACTTCCTCCAGGCGTTTGCACAATACAGGATCGGCATGGATATAGGGCATGACCACAAAACCTTTTTTGACCAGTTCTTCTGCCGCCAGCAGGGTTTCTATCGGGTCCGGCAACAGGTATTTCGGGTCCGGATGGATTTCCAGTTTAACCCAGTTGGTTTCCAGGGCTTCCCTTGCCAGTTGGGCTGCAAATACCGCTTCTTTGGCTGTTCGTACTCCCGAAGTGTTAGGTAGCAGGTTTATTCCTGTATCCAGGAGAGAAGTATGTATATCTTCCGATTTGTCTTCCGGGTTTACCCTTTTCAGGGCTACCGTGGCGAGTTCGCTTTCCGAAGCCATGACTGCTTTTTTCATCAGGCCTACGGAACTGAATTTACCTGTACCTATAAAAAGACGGGATGTGAATTCTCTTTCTGCTATAATTAAGGTATCTTTCATAAAATCATTATCTTTTGACAGGAACCGTTCTGGTCCTGTCCGTTGTTTTTTGGAAATACTCCTGTATGGTAGCAATAGTCTTTTCCAGCTCAATGCTATTATTTTCACTATGTTTTTGTGTTAAAAGACCGGAAACAGCTACTCCGGTGATCCCTGTTTCCAGGATGGGTAGAATATCTTCGCCGGTGATTCCGCCTATGGCTACAATGGGAATATCTATTTTCTTTTGCTTTACTTTTTCCATAATGCGGGAATACCCTTGGATTCCCAGCACTGGACTGAGGTTCGTCTTTGTGGTAGTGAACCGAAAAGGGCCGAGCCCGATATAATTTACATTTTCACGGGCCAGTTCTTCTATATCTTCCATAGTGTTTGCCGTGCCCCCGATGGTAAAGCCGGGGCCGAGGATTTTTCGGGCTTCTCCCGGCGGCAGATCGTTTTTTCCTAAATGGACACCGTCCGCTCCCGTTGCTTTAGCAACAGATACACTGTCATCAATAAGTAACCTGGCACCATATTGCCTGCATATGTCCAGGGCATGAAAGGCCGTTTTTAAGATCTCCCTCTCCGGATAATTTTTCATTCGAAGCTGCACCCATTTACCGCCGGATATACAAACATTGTGTATATGCTCCAGGTGCTCTTCCGGATTTTGTCCCTGGGAAATGTATTGCAAAGACAGTTTTTCCGTTTTTACCTTCCGTAAACCGTCCAGAAGAAAACGATAGGTATATTCTTTAGCCAGTTCGCATGATTTTTCCGGAGAATATCCCTGCTCCAGATAAGTGGCTATGGCCGTAGAAAGCACACATCCGCTTCCATGCCGGTCGATGTTGAGAATTTCACGTGGTGGAAATTCCAGAGGAAGGAGGTTTTTTCTGTACAGGATATCAGTCCCCCTGCGGTCATCCCGGTGTCCTCCCTTCAGGAAAAGATGGCAACGGGAAGATATTTCGGTAATGGTCTCCGCGATATTCCGGCCTCCCGAAAGGATTTTGATCTCGTCATAGTTCGGGGTGATGAGGTAACATTGCTCCAGGAGTTTATATAATTCCGTCAGCTTTATGCTATCGTGAAACGTATAGCCGCTGCCGGATTTTACCACCGGGTCCCAGATAATACGAATAGCCGGATTTTTGTATTTCAGGAAGTTTAGAATTTGATGAAGCACCTCTGTGGTTTCCACGATACCGATTTTTGCGATTTGTACGGGGTACCTGTCCATAAGGATTTCCAGTTGTTCCAAAATGATTCCCGCATCGGTCCATATACATTTTTTGAATGTAAGATCGTCCTGTATCGTTAGTGCCGTACAAACACTCAGTCCTTTACCCCCCAGTTGCCGGATGGTATCGATATCGGCCGTTATCCCTGCACCGCCAGAGGGATCATGTCCTGCAATAGTAAGTATATAGGGTTTTATCATGGCTTTACGGATTTTACATTCTTAATATTAATGATATCCAGTACTGTTTCAGGAAAGCTGGAAAAAGCCTTTGCCGGGTCTTTGGCATTCCATATATATCCCAGAACGGCAGCTCCGGAAAAACCGGTTTTTAATACGCCGGAAATGTTCCCTGGAGTAATACCCCCCAGGGCGATGACCGGAAATGAAATATTTTCCCCGGATATATCAAAACGGCGCCCTTTGTACCCCGCCTTGGAAATGCTGTCAAAAACAGGGCCCAGAAAAGCATAATCAAAGAGATGGTCTCCGTAGGATCTCAAAGTTTCCAAAGAATGAAAAGACGTACTTACGGAGAATCCCTTATCCTGGTACCTGCCCGGTAATATTTCAATATCCTCCTTACTGCTTTCGCGGATCCTTTCAGGAAGATGTATCCCCTTCAGGTGATAATCATCAGCGAGGTCATAGTGCCCGTGCAGCACGATTTTCGGATGATATATATCCGGAAGGGCCTTGAGGAACCTGACCGCCTCTGTCCGGCTCATTCCGGGTTTCCGAAGGTGGAGTAGGGGCATCCCCGTCTGAAACAAGCGGACGATATCCGGTAGGTCATCGAAATCATTATCCGGTCGGGTTATTACAATAGGTCCGGTCATAGATTTGATAATATGTCGGTTATAAGTATATTTCACTTCCTTTTTCTGTGAATTCCCTGGCTTTTTCTTTCATGCCTTCCGTGATTTTCTGCTCCTCCAGGTCGCGTATCTCCTGGGATATTTTCATCGAACAGAATTTCGGGCCGCACATGGAACAGAAATGGGCGACTTTAGCACCTTCGGCCGGCAGGGTCTCGTCATGGAACTCACGGGCCGTATCGGGATCGAGGGAAAGGTTGAACTGGTCTTCCCAGCGGAACTCGAATCTCGCTTTGCTCAAGGCATCATCCCTGTATTGCGCTCCGGGATGGCCTTTGGCCAGGTCTGCAGCATGTGCAGCAATCTTATAGGTGATAACCCCGGTTTTTACGTCTTCTTTATTGGGAAGTCCCAGGTGCTCTTTCGGCGTAACATAACACAGCATTGCCGTGCCGTACCAACCGATCATGGCAGCACCAATACCGGAGGTGATGTGGTCATATCCCGGAGCAATATCGGTAGTCAGTGGCCCGAGCGTGTAAAAGGGCGCTTCCCCGCAGGTGCTGAGTTGTTTATCCATATTCTCCTTTATCATATGCATAGGTACATGTCCCGGTCCTTCGATAATGGTCTGAACATCGTGTTTCCACGCTGTTTTGGTTAACTCTCCCAAAGTTTCCAGTTCGGCAAACTGGGCTTCGTCGTTGGCATCCGCAAGGCTTCCGGGACGAAGGCCGTCCCCAAGGGAGAAAGACACGTCGTATGCTTTCATGATCTCACATATTTCCTCGAAATGCGTATATAAGAAGCTTTCCTTATGATGTGCAAGGCACCATTTTGCCATAATAGAACCTCCCCTGGAGACTATGCCGGTTACCCGTTTGGCAGTCATTGGAATGTAGCGTAGCAATACTCCGGCGTGAATCGTAAAATAATCAACTCCCTGTTCGGCCTGCTCTATAAGGGTGTCGCGGAAAATATCCCAGCTAAGGTCTTCGGCAATTCCGTTGACTTTTTCCAGGGCCTGGTAGATAGGAACAGTACCTATGGGGACAGGGGAATTGCGGAGGATCCATTCGCGGGTTTCATGTATGTTCTTCCCGGTAGAAAGATCCATAATGGTATCGGCACCCCAACGGCATGCCCATACGGCTTTTTCTACTTCCTCTTCTATATTGGAGGTGACGGCGGAATTACCGATGTTGGCATTTATTTTAACGAGGAAATTACGTCCTATGATCATAGGTTCGCTTTCCGGATGATTGATGTTACTGGGGATAACAGCCCGTCCTTTGGCTACTTCATCCCTAACAAATTCCGGAGTGATCACTTTCGGGATTGCAGCTCCCCAGCTGTTTCCCGGATGTTGTTGAGATAGTTGATGTATTTCCTGTAATTTCTGGTTTTCCCGTATGGCTATGAATTCCATTTCCGGGGTAATGATTCCCTTTTTGGCATAGTGCATCTGGGTTACATTCTGCCCCGGCCTGGCACGCAGTGGTTTCCGGATATGCTTAAAACGGAGAATATCAAGATCCGTATTATACAGTCTTTTATTGGAATATGCCGAACTGAACTCGGGCAATTGCTCTACGTCGTTCCGGGAGGCGATCCATTGACTGCGGACCGGGGGGATACCTTTTTCCACATCGATAGTCATGGAAGGGTCGGTAAAGGGCCCGCTGGTATCATATACGGTTACAGGCGGATTCGTTTCCGTTGCCCCGGTAAGAGAGTTTTTGGAGTCGCTCAATGTTATTTCACGCATCGGGACACGGATGTCGGGATATAAGGTCCCGGGGACATATACTTTTCTGGAGTTGGGCAAAGGGGTCCTGGTGATGATTTGTTTGCCCGGTGTTTTGTCTTTTTTCATTGGAAAGTTTTTAAGTTATACGGAATAAAGAGAAATGATGATAAAACTATCCTCCCTGGGTGGCTTTGATGATGAGGATATCTTGTTTGTCGGACAATATGTAGGTTGTCCATTGCTTTTGCGGAATGATTTCTCTGAAAAATTCTTCTTCTGAAGACGAACTGAGAGCAATGGCAATACCCTGTGGCGGAATGGCCATGTGCTGGATGAGGTCTGTAATAGTACTTTGCGAAGCTAAAGAAACAGCTTTGTCGTTTACATTTACCGTTATTGTTTCCATACTTTTTGATTTAAAGTTTCAGGAACAATAGGAAATGCTTATAGGTAAGAATATGTGAAAACAAAATCCGGGCAGCGGATTTCTCTTTTCAGAAAGTACAATATTCGCCTTTTCCCTTCGCCGGTATTATCCGGATCAGGTTCCGAGGGTATTTCTCAGCCTTATTCCACGCCCGTTTATCATCTGCGGTGTGGAGTGTAAAGCACCCCTAAAGTTCTTGTTACAAAGATATATAAAAATTGTGGGGATAAAAAAAGGAAGTAAGGTATATATAGGAAAGTAAAAATATGATCTTTTTATAGCTGTTTTTGAGGTTAGGAAGGGGACCGGGTGTTTAATATAAGGATGAATGTACCCCAAAAAAACAGAAATGTAATTTCTAATTGTTTCATATTCAGGGTGGAGATAAGAATATCAAAAAAACTTCATTTTTTGTTTGTGGGATTGGGGAAAGAGGTTTTATCTTTGCCCCCGCTT